>JALOON010000013.1 GCA_025454405.1 Oscillatoriaceae cyanobacterium Prado104
GTACACTGGCTCGTTCCAATGCCAAGCTCCAGCTTTGTTTTATTCGGCTGATGCTCAAACGACTAGCGATCGCCTAAAGATCTCAAATGGGTTCTATAGTGTATTTGGTCAATGACCCGCCCGGATTTTAGATACTCCAAAATAAATAACAAGGTTGAAAGTCCTGTCTCCAGTTGCAATCAGAAATAGGGGAAGCTAAGGGGCAATGGAAAGTCCAACCCTGGATGCAAACAAGTATTTTTACTTGCTCCAAAACGATACATAGTCGCCATAGGGCATTGGGAGACTCTAAACGGACGAGCGAGGAAGAGTAAGACAACGCTCATGTTGCATCATCCGATATTGCCCTCTTTCTTCTTTTTGTTTTTTTGAGGGTTTTTCCGAGAGTTCAAACTTAATTTTAGTGAGAATCTGTGGGTAAATCTTTTGGTAGGTCTGCCCAATTGCAACCATTCTTGAGTTGGTAGAAGATACCATTTAAAATGTCTCTTTGAGTCCAGCTAGGTGGGCGAGTTCTCTTTGCACGCCCTGAGCAAGTTACCGCATTAACCACACTTAAAATCGTTACCTAAAGTTAGGGACATGGCATTGCCATGTCCTACTTTAACAAAAATTTCACACCTCTCTCTAAGCAATTCCCCCACTTTTGGGAATTATCTTCAATCAGCCCTGCCTGCTTCTTCAACCTGCAACCGATCGCACGAAATTCGATCGCACGTAACTTCACCCGTCTCTGTGGTTCTGCAAACTTCCAATTCCGCCGACTGTAGCGCTTCAAACAATAAACGTTCGCCCGGAAATACCATCCGCTCAAAATACCCATTAGGGATGTTTGTAATGCGAGCTATTTGCATTTTGTTAGTTGCATTCATATACCAGCAAAGAATTCGCTCTGAAGTTTCATAATTTTGTGTAGCGATCGTTGAATTCATATTTTTAACTTGTTTGTGAAATTGCGTGTTTTTTTTCAGTCTTGCTCTGCTCAGTATAACAGAGGAGCAGTCTCGGTGCCAACACCTGAGTTTTTTGCTTAATTATTCAAGCGTGCGGGCAAATCGAGCCCGCCTTCAATATGCTCCCACGATGGTGCAAATGGTCCGATCGCCTGCGAACAAGCTTTCCATCCGCCCCGCACCGGTGCGTTCAGTAATTGACAGTGACCTACCGATCCCCTCTGAAGTTTGTAATGCTGGCAAAAAGTACATTTTGAAGTAGATATGTTGCTCCTGATACCGATCGCGCTAATATTTTTGCTGTAAGTGCTTTGGCGTTCCAAAATTTCAGTGTTCATACTTAAATCACTTTTTATCTGTGCTTTTTAGTATGACAGTCTGTTCTTGGCGAGCGCGTCTATCTCCAGGCTTACTTCTTTGAGACGTATAGTTAGGGATCGTGAAAAATTATATCAATTTGTATCTAAAACTTTTAGGAATCGATTTCTAACTCGCTAAATAGATGAGCCAAAATTTGATTGGAAAATAAAAAGCCTTCGGGGTCGCTGAACCTCAGATTTCCTGAGATAGCAAGCGTTTCACCATCTTGTAAAGGAGCGATCGACCCGTCCGATCGCGCAATTTCTACCCATCCCCGCCGCCAGTAAGGCTGCAAGCAACGCCAAATTCGATCGACCGTTTGCTGACCGAATTGATTGATTAAAATTGACACGCTCAGTCCTTCTGCCAAGCGAAAACCCAGCATTAGTGTATCTAACAACACATCATTTTGTGAAATTTGGAAATTTTGCTTGCTATTTTCTAACAAAACTTTACTTTCGGAAATTTGCCAACTGCGGTCGATCGGGGGTGCAGCATCTTGAGGGTTTTTCCCCTCAATTATCGAGTTAGTGAAGTGAGGGAGCGAGCGCACCCATCGATAGTATTCTTGGGTTTTTCGCGGTCTGGTAAACCGCTTTCCCCCTACGTAACTTGCGGCTCCCATTCCCATGCCGTAATAAGCGCGGTTTTCCCAATAAACGCGGTTGTGGCGGCACTGATAGCCGTGGCGAGCGTAATTAGAAATTTCGTAATGTTCGTATCCAGAAGCTACCAGAATTTCCCGTGCCACGCGATACATTTGAGCAGCAGTTTCATCGGCGGGAAGCGGCTGGACGCCTGCTTGAAAGTAGCGCCCGAAAGGAGTGACGGGCTCGACAATTAAATCGTAACAAGATAGGTGAGCCGGCTCTAGTTGCACCGCAGATCTTAGGGAAGTTTCCCACTGCGCTAAAGTTTGGTGCGGCAGTCCCGAAATTAGGTCTAAACTGAAATTGACAATCCCGGCCGATCGAATAATTTCCACAGCTTCAAAAATATCAGCAACCGAGTGCGATCGACCGCTTCCTTGCAGCAATTCATCCTGAAAAGCTTGCACGCCCAAACTAAATCGATTAACTCCAGCCTGCGCGTAACCCTGCAACTGTGCCAAAGTAAAAGTACCCGGATCGATTTCGATCGAAATTTCCGCCCCAGTAGCAATGCCAAATTTCTTGTCGAGAGCATCTAAAACCTGGCTCAACTGACTTACAGATAGTAGCGAAGGAGTACCGCCACCAAAAAATACCGTCTTCAAAGATAAGCCTAAATTGGGAGTTGCCTCAATTTCGTCGCAGAGTACGGCAATATATTGCACAATTGTCCCGGAGTTTTCGCCATGTTTGCGATCGCCCACTACAAACACCGGAAAATCGCAATAGTAGCAGCGACGCCGACAAAAAGGTACGTGGAGGTAAGCCGAACTTGGAATGTCAAAGTTTGTCACTTGGGCGCGGTTATTGAATTCAAATATCAAATCATTTTTGGTAACTCTCATGACATCCCGTTTCAAAATAGCAACTTCAAACCTTTAATTTTAATTAAATCCTCATTAATTATTATGAATTTTTTCATGTACTTTTAGCAACATTGCGATCGCGATCTCGAGGCTATTTCAGCCGTAAGCTAAGAAGTTTCGAGCAGTCGCAATTCCCGAATAGACCCCCCTAGAGACGCTGCGCGCCAAACCAGCAAGTATTTTGAGGCGGCAGCAATGCGGGAATGCCCGAGATCGTCCAACCCTGTCAAGTACAACCGCACAAGAGAAATTTACACACATCCCTAACTGGAGACAGAGATATCCGATCGCCAATTAAAAAAAAGTGCCAACACGGGAAAGATATAATGTAGTCAAATTCATGTGTCCAAAACCATGCTAGATGCAATCATAATTATTTCATTCATAATCGCAGGCGCAGGCATCGGCTACTACGGCGTCGAACTCCTGCCCAGCAACGTGCTGGAACAAGTCACAAATATAGAAGGTTTGAGTTCGGTACTCGGGGCTTTTGGCGCGCTAATCGGCTTCGTGTTCGGATTAGTCGCTCAAACCACCTACCGGCGGGTAGAAAAGCAAGTGCGCGACATGCCGGTAGAAATGCTGCTAACGCGAGCCATTGGTCTAATTATCGGACTCTTGGTAGCCAACCTGATGCTGGCCCCGCTGTTTTTGCTGCCAATTCCCAAGGAATTCGGCTTTATCAAACCTCTAGTAGCGGTTTTGGGCAGCGTCATGTTTGGCTTTACAGGTGTCAGCCTGACTGAAACTCACGGGCGGGCCTTCCTGCGCTTGATCAATCCCAACAGCTTGGACACGGTACTCGTAGCCGAAGGAACATTTAAACCCGCCTCCGCCAAAGTTGTCGATACAAGCTGCATTATTGACGGTCGGATTGAAAACCTGCTAGAAACTGGTTTCTTAGAAGGTCAAATTTTAGTACCGCAGTTCGTACTCCAAGAATTGCAGTTAATAGCTGATTCGGCTAACGATCAAAAGCGGGTGCGGGGACGCCGCGGATTAGACATTCTCAACCGCATCAAAGAAACTTATCCCGAACGGGTGCAAATTCATTCTGCCGATTACGAAGATATCCCGACTGTGGATGCCAAATTAATCCGTTTTGCTTTGGATATTGACGGCATTCTACTAACTAACGATTACAATTTATCGAAAGTAGCTTCTGTCCAAAAACTGCCTGTTTTAAATATTAACGATTTGACTCATGCAGTGCGTCCGACTTATTTACCGGGAGACACGATCGAACTTAAAATCCGCAAGGAAGGCAAGGAACCTTCTCAAGGAATTGGTTATTTAGATGACGGCACGATGGTTGTAGTAGAAGCTGGCAGCAGCTATGTCGGCGGCGAAGCTAGAGTTGTCGTGACCAGCGCTTTGCAAACTACCGCAGGCAGAATGATTTTTGCCCGCCCTCAAGAATCAGTTATTGCCTGAAATTGTATCAAATAGCTGGAGCAATTAGGAGCAAAAATTGCGATGCTGTTTCCAACCTGCCCCGACTCTTTACCGCCTGCGGTACGATGAGTCGGGGCAGTATTTTTTTCTCTGCCTCAACTGATAGTCGATCGTCGATCGTTGACGAAAGGACAGTTGTCATTAGTCAATTCTTTCTCTCCCACTTTCCCACTCTCCTCCTCTCCCCGTCTCCCACTCACCCCCTCTCCCCCTCTTCACTTCTACTACGAACAATTAAGATGGATTGCTAGTGGCATCTGGTAGGGCATCTTCATATATATCCTCGATCGCGCAGCTAAAATTAACGCTAGCTAGCTGCACTTCTTGCTCTTGACTGTAGGGATAAAGCACCCACAAACCCTCAGAATTCCGGCGAAAACACTCTACACTAACTCTTTGTTGATTAATCAGTACGTATTCTTCTAGCGTTTCACAAGTGCGGTAATCGGCAAATTTTTCGCCCCTGTCCAAAGCTGCTGTTCCCGGCGATAAAACTTCCACTATTAAACGGGGATAGCGAATCAAATCTGCCGCAGGATTTCGATCGCGTTCGTCGCACGTTACCGCAATATCGGGATAATAATAAATATTCGATCTATTTAGCATAACTTTCATGTCTGTCATGTAAGGCTTGCAGCCAGTACCTCGAAGATGATTTCTGAGCAAAGTTGCTAAATTGAGAGTAATAGTCACATGAGCTTGGCTTGCTCCTGCCATTGCATAAATCTCACCGTACCTGTACTCGTGCTTGAACGGGCTAACTTTCTCGCCTGCTAAATAATCTTCGGGAGAGACGTAGGTGTAGCTTTTGCTTGCAGTCATACAATTTCGGGAGGGTAAGGATTTTACAATTATAGTCGATCGCCCTTAAATTCAGCGATTCAGGCAACCTTGCTGCAACTTCCTGCCCGGATAATATAATAGATATCTCCAGAAGTTTCAGAAAACTAAATTCTATGTCCAATGCCATCATGGTAATCTTCCCCTATCGGGAACAGTACACCTGGGTTTTTGACGATGAAAAAACGGGATTGGTGCGGGAGCCGTTCGTTCAAGGAGTCCCCGCCACGATCGACGCACTTGTCGCAGATATTCCCGATGCTGCAACAGGTTTTCGGTTGTTATTTTCCGCAACTCCTTTTCCCGGATATCAAGCAGAAATGGTGTGGTTGAAAGAAGAATACGGCGGCAACTGGTATCGGTGGGAATCGAAAAATATGGAAGGCTGGCTGTGTCCCGCCATGTTCAAATATTTTGCCGCAGCACCGCAGAAATTTTACTGCAAAGCAGAACCAATTTAACACTAAAAATAAATATCATGAAAAACCTGTCAATTTTTAAAAGAAAAATTGTTAAACCGCGCGATCGCGCTACTAGAAAAAGCCCCAAAATTGCCCTATATTTGGTAGGGATATTCTTGCTGTTTCTGACAGCAGCTATCTCGGCAGCGATCGGGGCAATTACCGCGCTGCTAGCTCCCGTAGAACCGCAAATTATTAGCAGAGTGCTCGATGCTACCGGGCTGAATTATCAATCGACCACCTCTTCTGGATATCGCATATCGCGGCCAGTTAATATTTTGATCGTGGGAGTCGATCGCGTACCGGAAGCAGCAGCTAATTCCCGAAAAGTTTTTGAAGGTCGCAGCGATACAATATTGTTAGTGCGCTTCGATCCTAGAGATAAATCTGTAAGTTTGATGTCGGTGCCGCGAGATACTAAAGTGGAAATTCCCGGAGTTGCTTTCAGCAAAATTGCCGAAGCAAATGCTAGGGGAGGGCCAGTTTTAACGGCGCGGTTGATAAGCAATATCCTCAACAATATAACAATCGATCGATACGTGCGAGTTAGCACTGGGGCGTTTCGAGAATTAGTCGATTTGTTGGGTGGAGTTGAGGTATTTGTGCCTCGCAAAATGTCCTATACAGATCGGGCACAAAACTTAAACATTAACTTAGCCCAGGGATGGCAAATTCTCGATGGAGAACAAGCAGAACAATTTGCGCGATTTCGCAATGACGGTTTGGGAGATCCGGGGAGGATTGTCCGCCAGCAATCTTTAATTCAAGCGATTCGCAGCCGCCTTGCAAGTCCTTCTGTATTGCTCCAAATGCCGCAAATTGTTCGTTTGATGCAAAAATATGTCGATACAAATCTGAATTTTGAGGAGATGCTAACGCTGGTAAATTATGGTTTGCAATTGGAGCGAGATAATTTGAGAATGGTAATGCTGCCGGGTCGATCGAGCTTGGAAGAAGGAGATTTGAGGAGTTATTGGATTGTAGATGATGCTGGGCGCGATCGAATTTTGGTACAATATTTCAAGCAAGGTTTGCCGGATTTCGTAGCAGAGCGATCGCGCAATACCAGCGATGCCATTCCTACCAGACTCAAGATTGCCGTTCAAAATGCTTCTAGCAACCCAAAAATAGCGAAAAATGTGGCTGAATTCCTCACGAAAAATGGGTTTTCTAAAGTATCGGTAGTTAAGGATTGGCCGGACAAGCAGCTTCAAAGTCAAATAATCGTGCAGCAAGGCGATTTAGATGGAGCAAACAGCCTGCAAAAAGTTTTGGAAGGTGGTAAGATTGAAGCAGCTTCGATCGGTGAAATCGATTCTGATTTAACAATTCGCGTCGGCGAAGATTGGGTAAAACGATTTAAGTAGTCAGTCGATAGTTGATAGTTGACGGTAATTGCGATGTCATTAGTGCGATCGTCCCCGATCGCGAAGCCGAATAATATGAAGAACATGAGAAAATATTTCCGAATTTTATTAAGTTTAATTGTCAGCTTAATTTTGGCTTGCGGGTGGGTGCTGCTGAGCGCATCTCCCGCATTAGCACTGCCAAAAACCAATGTTAATTACACCAACATTAACTTGTCAGGTCGCGATTTTTCTAACGCCGATTTAGCCGGTGGAACCTTTGTCGCGGCGGAAATGCGGGAGACAAATTTTCAAGGTGCTAATTTAACTAATGCAATTTTTACCAAAGGAGTTTTGCTGAATGCCAATTTATCAGGTGCAAATCTCACTGGTGCTTTGGTCGATCGAGTTACATTTGATGGTGCTAATTTAGCTAATGCCAATTTTAGCGAGGCTATTTTAACTCGAACTCGATTTTTTGACGCTATTATTTCTGGCGCTGATTTTACCGATGCAATTATCGATCCCTATCAAATCACTCTCCTGTGCCAGAAAGCAGACGGCGTGAATCCAGTTACGGGAGTTTCTACGCGAGAAAGTTTGGGATGCAGTTAGGAAAATATATAACTAGGGCTTGCTGAATAAGTCTTTTGGTGAGGGGGGAATAGGGCATTGGGCGAAGCGAAGCGGAGGGATTGGGCATTGGGCATTGGGCATAGTTTTTCTCTCGTCCCGCACTAAATCGATCGCAAAAGGCTCAAAACCCTTGCTCTCGGGGGCTGAGAGTTTTATTCAGCAAACCCTAACTATAGCAGTCCTAAATCATTTGTAAATTTTTTTACCCCACCCCAACCCTTATTAAGGGGAGGGAGCAAGAGATTTACAAATCATTTGCGATCGCCATATCGGTAAAATCTGTCAATCACTTTCACCTCGTTTAAATGCCGTTAAAACTGCTTGCTGGCTGACAGCTTGGTATATCTTGGCAAAATGCTGTTTGAGGGCTTCAGCAGCAGGGGAAGATTTGCTAGTGATTCCTTTACCTTCAGTAGCGAGGGGAATCGGCCCTAAAATATCTAAAACTGTTTCGCTACTTGGTGGTGGTACGATCGCAACTAAAGATGATTCTAACTCTTGGTTGTATTCCCAAAATCGATCGACCTTGGGCAAATTATAGTTGGGAGTTTGGGAATTTTCGCCTGAGTTTGGTTGCGAATTATCCTCTCCTGCAGCGCCGCGTCTTTGTCGGAGGGCAGCTAAAATTTGCTCTTTTGTTCTGCCCCGCAATTGAAAAAGTACGAAGGGGTCTTCGCCGAAGCGATCGCCCAATAAATAGTATACTGCACTGATATGTTTGCAGGGATTTTTGGGGTCGGGACAGGTGCAGCGCGATCGCACATCTGACAAGCTTAACGGAAATAATGTTTTGCCGGCTGCTGCAAATACATCTTCTATATTGTGCGGCATTTCTCCTGCTAGTAGCTTAGCAGAAAATACGGCTCTTTGCGACATATTTTCAATCACGTAATCCCAATCTTCGTCGCTTAAGGTATCGAGTCCTAAAGAAACTTGATAGGGTTTGGGATCTGTTCCTTGAACTCGGGCAATTACTTCTTTGTCCGGGAATTCAATGCTGAGAACTTTGCCCTCGCGGGCGTATTGCCAACCGCGTTCTAAACGTTTTTTAAAGCGGTAGGTATTGATTAAATCCAGCCATTGTTGCGTCCACCATTCTCTGTCTATCATTTATTTGGGAATTGGGAATTGGGCATCGGGAATTGGGCATTGGGCATCGGGCATCGGGCATTAGTCGTTATGGTTATTCCTCTTCATTTTCGATGATAGCAGTTCGATCGCACCTGTTTGTAGTGAAGACTTTATCCTGCAAGGAAGCACTAACATTTTATTCGATCGACTATCCCTGCAAAATCCCAATAATTGTTCGCGTTACAAACTCCAAATCTTGCGGTACTCGATGGAGTGGTAAATATTCTACCACGTGACGTGCGGCTCGATCGTACAAACCAAACCGCCAAATTTCCCCGGTCGAAACCGCACCGTATAAAATTTGATTTTCGCTTTCTACCCATCTGTCTAGTGCAATTAGTTCAACAGCAAGCTGAGTAAAGCCTTTAGTTAAATCTGCTTGTTTTGCTTCAATAACCAGAAGATTTCTCGGACTGGGAATATAGTAAGCTAGAGAGCCTTTTAGCCAATTGCTGACACTAACAGTATACTCTATATTAATTGCACAGTCTAAGATATCGCAAATTCGATCGATTAACGGAAAAATCAATGCTTCCCGGCGGGCTTGTTCGGTGTTTGTATTCACCATTTTCAGCCTGCGGCGCATACTTTCTGCAAGTTCCGGCAACCAATCTAGTTCGCATTGCGTGTAAGGTAAATCTTCGCGATCGGTGCGCTCGATCGTGCAGCCCAAATCTGCTAAAATATCTTCAGGCGAATAAGCCAGATCGAAATACTTGCTAAATGTGTAGGACTCGTTTGGATCTAAAACCTTTGGCATAAGAATTCATAGTTAATAGTTGACAGTTGACAATCTTCAATTGAAAATCTTCAATCCTCTAATCGAAAATCCAAAATCTAAAATCTAAAATCGTTACTATTCCTCTTCATTTTCGATAATAGCAGAGCGATCGAGAATTAATAAATTGCGCAGTCGATCTGTATCCAATTCCGTCAGCCAGTTTTCGCCAGCGCTAACTACTTGTTCGGCTAAAGCTTTCTTACTTTCTATCATATCGTGAATTTTCTCCTCTAACGTACCCGTAGATACAAACTTGTGTACTTGCACGTTCCGAGTTTGACCGATGCGAAATACGCGATCGGTTGCCTGATTTTCCACTGCCGGATTCCACCACCTGTCGTAGTGAAAAACATGAGTCGCTCTAGTTAAATTTAAACCCGTTCCTCCCGCTTTTAAAGATAATATCATAATCGGCGGACCTTGAGGGTCGTGCTGGAATCGATCGAGCATTTCTTCCCGTTGTTGTTGCTTAATTCCGCCGTACAAAAACAGAATTTCCCGACCTAAATACTTTGCTAAATGCGGTTGCAAAAGTTTTCCCCATTCCGCAAATTGAGTGAAAATCAAAGCTCGATCGCCCTCTGCCAAAACCTCCTCTAACATTTCCAACAACCGCTGCAATTTTCCCGATTCTTGACTCTTGATTTCCCATCCTTTCGACTTGGATTCTGCATTTAAAAGAGCCGGATGGTTGCAAAGCTGCTTCAATTTTACCAGCAAAGCTAGAATCATTCCCCGGCGCTGAATGCCTTCGGCTGATTCTAATTGTACCATTGACTCTTCGACGATTTTCTGATACAAATCCGCCTGCTGAACTGTCATGCCGCAAAATACAGTCATTTCCTGTTTTTCTGGCAAATCTTGGATAATTGACTTGTCAGTTTTCAGGCGGCGGAGGATGAAAGGACGCACGAGCGATCGCAAGCTCTGCAATGATTCTCGATCGCCGTATTTCTCGATCGGAATTGCAAATCTGCGCTGAAAGAAATTGCGCGCCCCCAAATATCCCGGATTCAAAAACTCCAAAATCGACCACAATTCTTGCAGTCTATTTTCTACCGGAGTTCCTGTCAGCGCAATTCTAAAATCAGCTTCGATTTGCCGCACAGCTTGCGACTGTTTTGCCTCGGAATTCTTAATATTTTGCGCTTCATCTAAAACCACTCCCCGCCACTTGATGCTTTGAAATTCCTTAGCATCGCGAAACACCAGCGAGTAACTTGTAACAATTAAATCCTTGCCCTTAATTGCGGCAGCAAATGCTTTGCCTTTAGCGCGTTTGTCTCCATGATGAACTAACACTTTCAGCGTCGGACCAAATTTCTTTGCTTCGCGCTCCCAATTGCCCAATACTGATGTCGGACAAACCAGTAATGTCGGTCCTTCCAATGCTGATTTTTCTTGTAAATGCAGGAGGAAGGCAATTAGTTCGATCGATTTTCCGAGCCCCATATCGTCCGCGAGACAGGCACCCAATCCCCAACCTTCTAAGAAAGCCAACCAGCCAGCCCCTAGCGCTTGATAAGGTCGCAATTGCCCTCTAAAATTAGTCGGAGTTTCGATCGCGCTTACCGCTTGATTGTCGCTCAAAGCAATCAGCAATTCCTGAAGTTGACCCGTCGCTTCAAAATTCACCACAGGCAATTTTTCAATTGTCTGAGTATCCCCCGAAGCCAAACGCAAAGCATCCTCTAAAGAAAGAGTCATTTGCTCTTTGCGGCTGGCAAAAAAAGTTTGAGCCGCTTTCACATCCGGCGCGCGCAATTCCACCCACTCGCCGTTAATTTCCACCAAAGGCGAATTTAGCGCTACCAATCGATCGAATTCTGCCTTAGAAATTCGCTGTCCGCCGATCGTCAGTTCCCATTTAAAATTTAACAAACTTTGCAATCCCAATCTTTCTTTGCCCCCCCTTGTAGGGGCGGTGCCCCCGTGCCCGCCCCGATTGGGGGGGATCGTTTCCGCTTGAATGCTCAACCCCAAACGACTCGCCCAACCACCCGATTTTGTTAAACTCGGCGGCAAAACTACACCCAATCCGCTATCAGCAAACCGCCAAGCAACCGACTTGAGAAAATTGTAAGCATCTAAAGGATTTAAACTGCAAGATTGCGGGCGTTGTTCTTGCAAACTCGGTTCGATTAACGGATAAATTTTGGAAGCCAAACCCAAGCCGCCGAGCAAAGTTTCTTGAGGCAATTCGATCGTCCGCCCCGCATAAGATAAACGCTCGACTGGATTGTGCCAAACAGTTTTAGCATCGACTAAAAATTCCTCTTCATCTGCTGCTTGCAAGCAGTAATTTAAACTCCAGTTAACTTTACCGGGGGAAGGCGGCAGAAGTTGAAAACAAGCGCGAAATCGATCGTTCTGGAACAGTTGGTTTTGCAGCGGTGCAGTCCAAGCATTTAGCTTGCTTGCCAACTTTTCCAAAGCAGCAGGTTCTGCTTTCACGATCGCCGATTCCTGCTGCAAAGCTTGCACCCATTCGCGCGCGGGAGAAACTATTTTGATGTCTGCATTGGCACTGTCGTTCGAGCGCACTTGACTGTCCGCTATACTGCTCAAAAATCCTAACACCAATTCCTGAGAATCCGTCGGAAAATCTACTGCTCTATCTGTTATTAAATCTGCCTGTTGGTAAGTGCGGCAAGCTGTCGGCATTTGCTTGACAAAATTGGCAAAACGCGATTTATCTGTAGAACTATCTAGCAAAGGTTGCCATTTCGCGATCGCGGAACCATCGAGTTGTTTTTCCAATGCTGGTAAAAACTTGCATCTCGCCAATAAATCCAAACTCCACCGCGCCAGATGCGTCCAAAAACGCAAATCGCCGCCGATAAAATCTTCATTTTCGGTGCTGTTAAGCGGCAGCGATTGCAAGAAATCAAAAGTAGCTTTGGCGTTCAAACAGATACCTTCGACTTGCCAGGGATAGAAGTAAATTTCGTCGGTTTTAACTGTTTCGTCTGGTGCTGCTGCTGAGTGCAGCGGCATCAAGTTAAAGTTGGATTCCGAGATTTGGGTGGGCAGCGCGATCGCCCGAATTTGTTTGTTTGCTGGCAAGTTTTGCGGCGGAGTTTCTGGATTTTTTGTTTTGGTCGATCGCGCTCTTTTTTTACTCGTTTCTCCGGTTTCCGGCAACTGCCATTTCAGTTGTCCCGACTGTTGCAAGGAAGCGAGAAAAGTTGTTAATTCTGTTTCCGTCATGGCGAAGGGATTTTGCGGGTTAATTATTGCATCTTGGATGTCGATCGCCCCAATTTTTCGCCAAGTTTCTCCCCAAATAAATAAGCTTCCCTCTGTTTTTCCCAGCAGCCAACTGCCGTGTAAAATTGCCATGTGATTTGTTCCTTACAATCTGTGTTTTTGTATTTTTTAATCCTGATGTTTTGGGCGATTTTTTTTACCGCAGAGGGCGCAGAGGAAGAGGAGGAGAGGGGAGAAGAGAAGTTCTGAGTTTTGAGTTTTGAATTAAGAACTGTCTTTCAATCAAAATTCAAAACTCAAAACTTTTGAAAACTGTCTTTAACTCAAAACTCAAAATTCAAAACTCAAAACTTTTGAAAACTGTCTTTAACTCAAAACTCAAAATTCAAAACTCAAAACTCCTAGGATCGGCATGAAAATTTATACTATCATCACTTCCGGGTATTTGGCGGGCGATCTAGCCGATCGTCCCAAACAGACCCATCAAGTATCAAAGCTTACAATTTCTGCGCCGGCGGTCGATCGGTACATAATAATCTATGTCTTTTGACTCCAGCCTCTCACTGCTCCTGTGGTTAATGTTACGATCCCGACAGAGAAAGAATGCGGTAGATAAAGGAAGCACAGCTACATGGTAGAAATAGACAAGTCAATATCCTTTGATGGACGGGATATTAGACTGAAGATTGGTTTATTAGCGCCTCAAGCAGGCGGTGCGGTTTTGATTCAGTCGGGCGACACGGCAGTTTTAGTGACGGCAACCCGCGCCCAGGGGAGAGAGGGAATAGATTTCCTGCCCCTGTTAGTGGATTACGAAGAAAGACTGTACGCCGGCGGTAAAATTCCCGGCGGGTTTTTGCGCCGGGAAGGGCGGCCTCCAGAAAAAGTGACCCTCACGGGCCGTTTGATCGATCGCCCCTTGCGCCCCCTGTTTCCTAGCTGGCTGCGCGATGACATCCAAATTGTAGCGACAACGCTTTCAATGGACGAACAAGTACCCCCTGACGTTTTAGCCGTGACGGGGGCTTCAGTGGCGGTATTGTTGGCGAAAATGCCCTTTTACGGGCCGATGGCGGCGGTGCGAGTCGGTTTGGTGGGCGACGATTTCATTATCAATCCCACCTACAGCGAAATCAGAGAGGGCGAGTTGGATCTCGTCGTCGCGGGTTCGCCGGCCGGGGTAATCATGGTAGAAGCCGGTGCCAATCAGTTGCCGGAACAGGATATCATCGAGGCGATCGACTTCGGTTACGAAGCAGCATCCGACTTGATCCAAGCCCAGCGCGAAATCATGGAGGAACTGGGAATCGATTTAGTAGTGGAAGAACCGCCGCCAGTAGATCCGACTTTGGAGAATTTTATCCGCGATCGGGCGGAAGGTTCGATTAAAGCTATTTTGTCTAAATTCGAGCAAGACAAAAACCAGCGCGACGCAGCTTTAGACGAAATCAAAGCCAATGCAGTCGAAGCCCCGATCGCGGAACTTTCCGAAGACGATCCGGTAAAATTAGCTGTCGCAGCCAACAGCAAAGCTGTCAGCAACGTTTTCAAAGAAGTTACCAAACAACTGATGCGCCGCCAAATCGTCGAAGAAGGCGTTCGCGTAGACGGCCGCAAGTTAGACGAAGTGCGACCGGTTTCTTGTCGTGTCGGGGTGCTCCCGTCGCGCGTGCACGGCAGCGCTTTGTTCAATCGCGGGTTGACCCAAGTCTTGTCCGCAGCCACCCTGGGAACCTCCGGCGATGCCCAAGACTTAGCCGACGACTTGCACCCGCAGCAAGACAAGCGCTACCTCCACCATTACAACTTCCCGCCCTTTTCCGTCGGAGAAACCAAGCCCATGCGATCGCCCGGACGCCGAGAAATCGGTCACGGAGCCCTCGCAGAACGGGCTTTAGTCCCCGTTTTGCCTGCCAAGGAAGAGTTCCCCTACGTCATCCGCGTCGTCTCGGAAGTCTTATCCTCCAACGGTTCGACTTCGATGGGTTCCGTTTGCGCCTCCACCCTGGCGCTGATGGATGCGGGCGTACCTTTGTCGCAGCCCGTCAGCGGCGCGGCGATGGGATTAATTAAGGAAGGCGACGAAGTGCGCATTCTGACAGACATTCAGGGAATCGAAGACTTTTTGGGCGACATGGACTTCAAAGTAGCCGGAACCGACACCGGAATTACTGCTTTGCAAATGGACATGAAAATCAAAGGTTTGCCCTTGGATGTCATTGCCAATGCCATCCGCCAAGCCAAACCCGCCCGCCTGCACATTTTGGAAAAAATGCTGGCAACCATCGACACTCCCCGCAAGGTGATGTCGCCGTTTGCGCCGCGCTTGCTAACGCTGAAAATCGATCCGGAGTTCATCGGTTTGGTCATCGGACCCGGTGGCAAAACCATCAAAGCCATCACCGAAGAAACCGGTGTCAAAATTGACATCGAAGATGACGGAACCGTGACAATTGCCGGCAACGACAGCGAAAAAGCCCAACGCGCTTACAACATTGTCCAAGGCATGACGCGCAAGTTAAATGCTGGAGATGTTTACGTGGGGAAAGTAACGCGAATTATTCCGATCGGCGCTTTTGTCGAAATTCTCCCCGGCAAAGAAGGAATGATTCACATTTCGCAATTAGCAGACTACCGCGTGGGGAAAGTGGAAGACGAGTTAGCTGTTAGCGATGAAGTGATTGTCAAAGTGCGCGAAATTGACAACAAAGGTCGCATCAATTTAACTCGATTGAACATTCATCCCGACGAAGCCGCGGCCGCCCGCGAAGCGACGAATAAATAGTTAGCAATTGGTAATTGGTAATTACAGTGAAGTAATTGCTAATTGCTGGTTGCTGGCTTGAGATTGTATCCGGTTATTTCCCCGGTTGGTTTAGGAGTAGAGTGTGCGATTGTGACAGACCGAGTGCGATCGGCTGTAGGATTCGATCGAGTCGCGCACTTTACCTTTAGATAGCTGCAAAATATGTGTTAATATTTCGATCGATGATGGCAAAACGCTTGATAGTTTTTAAAACTGAATCCCTATCTTCCCCAGGATGGGAAGATCGATCTCTTTCTCATACAGGTGCTCTTACGAGTATCTTAGCGGAACATTACGACTATTCAGATAAACCACTCCCTCAAACGGGCGATCGGCTGCGCAATTTTGCCCAATTTAAGGATAATGCAGGTTCTCAATTTCCTGGTGCCAGCACTCATGTTCGCTGGGGAGATTGGGAAGTTTCCCACGTAGAGGAGTACGTTCCTAAAATCCCGCATCTGCAATATGATTGTTTGGCTGTTTGCTACTGTCGGTACTCGCCCATTGAGTCTGAGTGGAAAGAACTACCAAAAATTCAGGTTCCCAAACTGCAAGAGTTGAAATAACAGCAATACAGTCAATTTATCAAAACCAATTTATCAAAACCTGAAGTACGGCTAGAAACCCGGTTTCTTTAAGAAACCGGGTTTCTGAAGCAGTTTTTGCGTACCTCAGATATCTGAAAACTGCTGTATCAAAACCAATTTATCGAAACTGCCGTAAGATCGCGTTTTGTACTCCACTATCCGACCATTGTAGCAGAATTTGATAGAACGGGTAGGATTTTAGTTAAAGCGAAGAGTTGGTACTCAACTGTTCTTTAATGAATCGGATGTAAAGGTGTTTGAACGTTGACTTAACCACGCGGGGCAAACCAAAGCCGATCGGCACCATCTTATCAGGAAATTTCCAATCCAAAACTTGCAGGTTTTCCGGCCGCAACAGCGGAAAATCGATCGCCTCCAAATTGGAACACAACCCCAATCTCATCGCAGCAGCCACAGTCGGAATCGCCGCCGGATCGGCATTAATAATTTCCACTAACACCCTATCTAGTGCAAACACATCGCTAGAAGCAGCTAAAACTCCTAAAAACTTCGGTTCGCCGCCGCTTGGTCCGTTACCTTCGTGACCGATAATGCCGTCCGCCACAGTCAAATTAGGGTTAATGGCGCGTGCGGTTTCTACCAGCATTTGACCGAATCTATTCCGATCTTCCTTCGCTTCCATGTGCCACCAAGCCTTCATTTTACCCGGCACGCAGCCGAACAAATTTTTCACGCCCATTGTTGCAGTTAACTGAACGTGAGATTTAACTTTAGGAAGATTGATGACAGCATCAGCTTCCATTACTTCTTTAGAAAGTCGGAGATGGTTGAAATCTTGGCTGACAGTTTCGTAGCGTTTTCCGTGAAATTCAACTACTGGCAAATCGAGTTCTTGCAACAGCGGCAAATAACCGCTAGCTTTAGCTACACCCATAGCGCTGCCAAAAGCGGGACTGTCGCCTAAAAAAGGTTTGCCGCCAGCTTCAATCACCATTTTTGCAATGCAATAAACCAATTCCGGGCGGGTAACGCATTCTTTAGTAGGGCGCGCGCCCGTGAGAAGATTCGGTTTGAGTAAAACTCGATCGCCCTTATTTACAAAAGCCGACATTCCGCCCAAAGGTGCCAGCAATTGTTCTAAAGATGCTTGCAACAGGGGGCGATCGTATGAATCTGCTTTAATTAAACTGACAGCCGGCATAATGGTTTCCTATTTGAGATTATCAAAAAGTTTGCAGTCAGGACTTCAGTCCTTAAAAAGTCTGTATTACTGACATCTTACACCACGATCGACAATCTTGTAGGGTTCAAGGTGTTACTCGAATGACGAGCGAAGCACATTCGAGTAACACCTTGAAAGGGTTCACCAACAGTCTTAAACGCAGCAGACAGGCTAAATAAACCCGCCCCCACCCCACGAAAAACCCCAATTAACATTGCTGCAAGATCTGAATAGTAATGACTAAAGTCCTTAAAAAAAGGACTGAAGTCCTTACTACGAACCTTAGGAACCTTAGGAACCTTACGAACGTACTTTTAAGCATCCATCGGCAATCTACCAATTGCACCCCGCTGCATAGTAGTAAATCGCTGAGAGTTGGGGAAAATTCCTTGACCTTGCAGTTCGGAAAGTGGCGGTTTTACCTCGACTTTGACCAATCTAGCAGTACAGATAAAAACTGTTTGATCGTTTAAATGAAAAGTCAGCCAAGGTTGGTTTAAAAAATTAAGAACTTCTTCTTGAAATTCTTGTGCGGGCATCGGGATAGTAAAACTTTCCGTGTGACCTTCTACATAATGAAATGTCACTTGAGTTGTGTTCTCTTTATCCTGATTTAATTTGCCAAAGGAACCTGAACGCATAAATCTTGCTCCCTAAATTTAAACTTGAAAAAAATTCAGAACTCAACTAAACTTTTTAAGTTCTGAATTTTTTAAATTTCACCAGCGATACTAATATTACTTCCGATCGAGCGCAATATTTCGATCGGGTTCCAGATTGGGGATAATCGATCGGGCGCGATCGAACTGCTAAAAAAACAGTTAAAGCCCGATCGCAGATGATGGCATCGCACTCATTTTCTCTAAATCCAGAACTTTTGCCAAGTCTTCTGCATTCATTAAACCCCGTTCTAGCACGATTTGGCGCAAAGATTTGCCAGTGAGTGTTGAGGGCAGTAACTAGGGCGAGACTGCCTTCAGCATAGGCGAGACACCGATCGTCCTTAGCTTCAATTTTAGCGAGGCATTTGGTTGTCAGCGCGCTAATTGTGTTGCCTAAAATCTCGATGCTGTGAATCAAATTGTAAGCGATCAGGGGCATCATTACATTCAATTCTAATTGTCCGGCTTGGGCCGCAAGGGCGATCGCGCTGTCGTATCCCATGACTTGAAAGCATACCATGGATGTCATTTCTGCCATCACCGGATTGTATTTTCCGGGCATGATTGACGAACCGGGTTGCACGGGAGGCAGTTGAATTTCTTTTAAACCCGTTTTCGGTCCCGAGTCCATCAAACGCAAGTCGTGGGACATTTTAACGCAATCCTGAGCGAGATTTCGCAGCGCGCCGGATACATTGACAAAGGGTGCCATGCTTTGCATTGCTGCCATTAAATGCGGGGCCGGCTTTAAAGATTGGTCCATTAATTCTGACAGAATTTCAGCAACTTTTTTACAGTATTCAGGGTGAGTATTTAAGCCTGTTCCTGCCGCACTTCCCCCCAATCCCAAGGATGTTAAATCATCGGATGCCCTGTCAATTCTCAAGGTATGTTCTCTGAGAATTTGCGCCCAAGCGCGGAAGGTTTCGCCGAGTCGCACCGGTACGGCATCTTGCAGGTGAGTGCGGCCGGATTTGACAATATCTTTGAATTCTTCGGCTTTGTTTTCTAAGGTAACGATCGCATCGGACAAAGCTGGAAACAATGTTCTTTCCAAAGCTAACAATCCGCCGATCCGAATCGCCGTCGGAATCACATCATTTGTTGATTGACCGTAGTTTACATCGTCGTTGGGACTGACGCGCTTGTAGTTGCCTTTCTCATCGCCCAAAATTTCTAAAGCCCGATTGGCAAGAACTTCATTCACGTTCATGTGGTGGGAAGTTCCGGCACCGGCTTGATAGACATCAACTACGAATTGATCGCGGAGTTTTCCCGCTAAAATTTCGTCAGCAGCTTGGACGATCGCGCTACCAATTTCTTCAGAAATGCAGCCTAGTTTGCTGTTGGCGATCGCCGTTGCTTTTTTAATTAAAATGCAAGCATCGACGTAAGTGGACAATGGTTTAATGCCGCTAATCGGGAAATTTTCGAGAGCCCTTAGAGTTTGGATGCCATAATAGACATTAGATGGGATTTGTTTGTCTCCCATCGAGTCGCTTTCAGTGCGATAGGTTGCGGTTGGCTGTTCAGTCATATTAGGGAGTTGGTGATAATATCAAATTATCGCATGTTTAGAGGTAGTTTCATTGACGGATGAGGTTGAGAGAGAGGAGTTAATCGCCCAACTGCGGGCCAGTGGAGTTAAGCATAACCCAGATGACATTCTCAGGATTGCCAGATTGTCGGAGGGTAAAATTGTTTTTTTGGAGATCTGTCGCCATCAGCCCGGATGGACAAACTCTTGCTAGTGGCAGTTGGGACAATACTATCAAGCTTTACAATCTGAAAACCAGACAGGAAATTCGCACTCTCACAGGGCATTCAGAGTCGGTTTTTTCCGTTATTTGCAAACCTGGAGCTACAAAACTTGACTGCGTGAGAAATAAACCGATAAACGCTTATGGAAAGTAATTGAAATGTCAGAAACAATTAATTTTGAGCAAGCAGTCTTAGAGAATCTGCGACAGTTGCCAACGGAGAAACAACAAGAAGTGCTCGAGTTTGCACAATTCCTCGTGCAAAAAGCGGAACAGAAAAAGCAGTTACTCAGCGAAAATTCTGAGTCTAACAGTTCGTCAACAACCCAGCCTACTCTCAAGCTATCACTTAGAGAAATTGCTAGGCTACCGATCGCAGAACGCCATAAAATACTAGCACCATATATAGCTGCTACAGCCGAAGATTTTTTGACTTATCCTGAATTAACCGAGTTTGCGGTACTTGATGGCGAAGACTGGGAGACTGAGTATGACTACTAACTCAAAACGAGGAGAGATTTGGCTGGTACAACTCGATCCCACGCGAGGACAAGAAATTCAAAAAACACGTCCTGCGGTTGTGATTAGTTCGGAAATGTTTAGTTCTATCCCCATGCGGATTATAATTCCTGTGGCTACATGGCAACCTAAATTTCAAAATCTCCCTTTCATGATTCTCATTCAGCGAACTGAATAAAACTGTTTAGACGCAGACTCAGCAGGCAATGTTTTGCAAGTTCGGAGTGTAACTACTGAGCGATTTGTCAGATGTATCGGAAAAGTTTCTGAAACGGTTGTGCAAGAATTAGTAATAGGCTTAATTATCTGTGTTGATTATCGTCCATAAAATCAGGAATGTCGATCGCCCCTCAACTCCCCTCTCCATCCCAACGCGCACAAAACTTAATAAAAACTTTACAAAACTTACTCTGCTGTCAAGTACGGGTTAGAGTTATCCTAGAAAATCCAGCAATCGTGCTAGATTCAACCTTTCCGTCACTCATCCACTGGTTAGATGACTCAAACCCAAACCACCAAAACAGCTACTGCAACAGCAATTTACTCATTGACAATCGCTCCTGCCTGTGTACTGCGCGGTCAAAACGCCCTCGCACAAGCCCCAGACGCCATCGCCCGTTTTGGCAAACGCCCCTTAATAGTCGGCGGCAGCAACTCCCTCGCCACCGTCCAACCCTACTTGCAACCCATCCTCGAACAACAGCAATTACAATCCGCCCAAGCAGCCTACGGCAAAGATTGCAGCGAAACCAGCCTCGAAACCCTCCGCGCAGCCGCCACAGCCCATCAAGCCGACTTCATCATCGGTGTCGGCGGTGGCAAAGCCTTAGATGCAGCCAAACTCCTCGCCTACCAGTGCCAAATTCCCATTGTCACCATCCCCACCTCAGCAGCCACCTGCGCCGCTTGGACTGCCCTTTCTAATATTTATTCCGAAGAAGGTGCATTCCAATACGATGTTAGTTTGGCTAAATGTCCCGATTTATTAATCCTAGATTACGGCTTAATTCAAACAGCACCTCAAAGAACATTAATAGCAGGAATTGGAGATGCGATCGCCAAATGGTATGAAGCATCAGTCAGCAGCGGACACTCCGAACAAACTATGATAATTGCCGCCGTCCAACAAGCAAGAATCCTGCGCGATATCTTATTCCAAAAATCAGCCGCCGCCCTCAAAGAACCCGGTAGTGAAATCTGGCAAGAAGTCACAGACGCCACCGTATTGCTAGCAGGAGTAATCGGCGGGATCGGCGGAGCTCAATGTCGCACCGTCGCCGCCCACGCCGTCCACAACGGTCTGACTCATCTATTAGCAAGTCACGGAACGTTGCACGGCGAAAAAGTCGCCTACGGCATCTTAGTTCAATTGCGATTGGAAGAAATGCTGCAAAACAATCAACTCGCTGCCACAGCCAGACAGCAACTGCTAAAATTTTACAGCGAGATTGGATTGCCCCAAACTTTAGGCGATCTGGGATTGGGAAACATCAGCCTTGCCCAATTGCAGCTTGCTGCTGAAATCGCCTGCAATCCCCAATCGGATATCCACAGACTGCCATTTAAAGTTGTTCCCGAACAATTAATGGCAGCAATGGTTTCGACTACCGCACCTGTGGGAGAATTGAGAGTTAAGAATTAAAACTGTTTGCAGTAAGATTTGTAGTAAGGTTTGTAGTAGGGACTTTAGTCCTGAAAAGATTGTATTGGAAGGAATGAAATCTCATTAGTGTCAACTTATCGTCACACCCGCAGTCCGGCAGGGGTTGCAAACCCCTGCCTCAAAGCTAAAGTCCTCTAAAAGAGGACTGAGTAATTCATTAGTCCTCTAAAAGAAGACTTGGGTTATTAGCCAGGGTTTAAACCCCCGGCGGTATTTGGGATTAACCGGTGTTTCGGATGAAGTTAACGCCAATGCTTCAGCCCTCACTACAAACTTGCGGACTGAAGTCCTCACTACAAACTTGTGGACTGAAGTCCTTACTACAAACTTGCGGACTGAAGTCCTCACTACGAACAACTAAAACTAACAAAAAACAAATGACTTTGGATTGGATTAGCCCTGCTGACAGGTTGCAACAACTACCTCCCTATGTATTCGCCCGTCTCGACGAACTCAAAGCCCGCGCCCGCGAACAAGGCCTCGACTTGATAGATTTGGGAATGGGAAACCCCGACGGTGCGACTCCGCAACCAGTAGTAGAAGCCGCTGTCGCAGCCATCCAAAATCCTGCCACTCACGGCTATCCACCCTTTGAAGGAACTGCCAGTTTTCGCCGCACAATTACTAAATGGTACAGCCGCCGCTACAATGTCGAACTCGATCCTGAAAGCGAAGCATTGCCTTTGTTAGGTTCCAAAGAAGGTTTAGCACATTTTGCGATCGCCTATATCAATCCCGGCGATTTAGTATTAGTACCGAGTCCGGCTTATCCCGTATTATTTAGAGGTCCGATTATCGCCGGTGCAAAAGTTCACACCATCACCCTCAAACCGGAAAATGATTGGGTAATCGACTTGGCATCAATTCCCGACAGCGTAGCGGAACAAGCTAAAATACTTTACTTTAATTATCCCAGCAATCCCACCGGAGCAACGGCCCCCCGCGAATTTTACAAAGACATTGTTGCTTTCGCCCGCAAACATCAAATATTGCTCGTTCACGACTTGTGTTATGCGGAGTTAGCTTTTGACGGCTACCAACCAACAAGTTTGTTAGAAATTCCGGGCGGGAAAGAAATCGGCGTCGAGTTTCACACGATGTCAAAAACTTACAATATGGCCGGCTGGCGCGTCGGTTTTGTTGTTGGAAACAGCCGGATCATTCAAGGTTTGCGGACTTTAAAAACTAACTTAGATTACGGTATATTTTCAGCTTTGCAAGCAGCAGCAGAAACAGCGCTGCAATTGCCTGACAGTTACTTGCACGAAGTTCAACAACGCTACAGCACGCGCCGGGATTTTATGGTTGAAGGATTGGCCGAATTGGGGTGGAATATTCCGAAACCTTTAGCTGCAATGTATCTGTGGGTTCCCTGCACTCCGGGAATGAGTTCGACTGATTTTGCTCTCAATGTTTTGCAGCAAACCGGTGTAGTAGTAACTCCCGGAAATGCTTTCGGTCCGGGAGGCGAAGGATATGTTAGAGTTAGTTTAATTGCGGAGTGCGATCGCCTGGGAGAAGCCCTGCAGCGCTTGAAACAAGCAAACATTCGCTATCAGCCGTCACCAGCGATCGATCGTTAGTAATTGCCTGCCTAGCTAGGATATTTGAGAGAAGAATTCCACCAGATAAAAGTCTCGATCGTGGACTGTTTAGCGGTGGGCTGCGATAGCTAATCGCCCTTTGAGCCTAGTTGGAAAAAACTGCAAAAAATTCAGTTTTCCCAACAGTAAAAGTTCAAATCACAAAAAGTTCAAATCACAGCAATACAGTCAATTTCTACCAAAACATCCTTAGGCAAACGCGAAACTTCCACACAAGCGCGGGCGGGCGCAGTTGCCTCATCAAAATACTTAGCATAAACTGCATTAACAGCAGCAAAATCATTCATATCCTTAAGAAAAACTGTAGTTTTTACCACATTAGACCAATTAGCGCCTGCTTCTGTAAGAATTGCCGCCAAATTTGCCATGACTTGTTCGGTTTGTTTGGCCACATCATCAGTGTAGACAATATCGTTGATGCGAGTGTCGATCGCAATTTGCCCCGCTACAAATATCATAGTTCCATTAGCTGCGATCGCTTGATTGTAAGGGCCAACGGGTGCTGGTGCTTTGTCAGTACGAATAATTGTGCGCGTCATAGATGTCACTTTGTTTTGCTGTTTGAGAGAAGTTTCTCGATCGTATGTTTCTCCATCCGGCATTATCGCATCTCTGAGGTCTGTTTCCTCAAAACTTGTTCCATAAATTTTTGCATCAGTCAAATCTGCTTGCCTCAGATTAGCTTCATTATTAAGGTCGATCGCTCTTTTTGGGGATGAGATGGCGATCGCACTTAAGGGTAATTATTAGGGTTTTCAACTATCAAACCTTCGCTAGCTGCTGCTGCATTCAACTCGTTATCAGCAGATACGAAGGTCACAGGAGGCAAACTATTAGCTGTACACAGGGCATCGATCGCACAGCCTGTTGCTAGCTGAACAGCATCATATCCTCGTAATGCGTAGGTTTCAGCTAATGTCATTGCAGAGTTAATAATGCTTTCAGTGAATTCGACAACTTGGTAATCGGATTGTAGGTCACTCCTGAACTGAATGCACACTGCTGTCGCGTCTGTAGTGCTGATGCTTGGACCCCGCGATCTTCGGGTAATTGCAGCAATGATTTCAACACCTGTAATCGCAGCAATTAACACATCATTATTAAGTCTTACGTAATAAAATGCCATCTAGCGACGTTCCGCAATAATTGTCTCAGAAACAGGCTTACCCTGTACCTGAATCAGTCGCTGTTTGGTTAGCTGGCTGTAAGATAGATAGTTGATTTTTTTAACTAACCCAGAGGTTAAAAGTGCCTGATGAAATGTGGCTTGTTGAGTAGTTGCCTGTTTTTGGACCAGATATTTGTGGATAGCTGTATTTAGCTGGTGCAACTCAGAAATTTCCAGCATTTCAAGCTGACTAAATATTTGGTTGAGGATTACCTCTGACATGGTTTTGACTTTCTGCTAAGGCTTGTTTGTCTATTATACCACTATTTGTGTGCCGTAGGGAGCGCGATTTCATAAATGACTAATTGGAATAGCGATCGCTCTTTTTGACATGGAAAAGTCGAGATCGTTGGCGTAGTCTGCCCTGGGGGCATAGCGTGGCGTCAGCCGTAAAGAACCCAGCCCGATCGGGTATTCTTGCTCGGCGATTAACTTGATGTATAGATTCAATGTAGAGCGATCGCTTGCGGGCGATCGCACCCAATTGTAACGAAATATAACAATTACCCCGAAATTCGCATAAAAACCTCAAGTTGCCCCTGATAGCTAATTGAAAGGGTTTTCTAGCAACTACCATTGAGGCATCAAAATGGCTGAACTGAATATCGGTGCATTAACTGGCAGCACAACCTACGCGGGTACAGTTGACAGTACAAATATCTTTGACCTTTACAAATTTAACACCAACAGTCCGGGAAGTTTCAAATTGTCGATCGACAATTTAAGCGGGAATGCCGACATATCTTTATTGAACAGCAGCGGCACAACTCTCTACAGTTCCAGCAACGCAGGAAATGCAGCAGACACAATTGCTGACAGCTTAATTGTCGGAGATCCTACACTCAAAGTTGTGCCAATTAGCGGCGGCGACATCAAATACACGCTGAACATAGCAGAAACTAACACTCAACAAGCTGCAGCAGACACTCTGACTGGTGCTAAAGCAGAAAATTCGCTTGTCGAAAACAGCGCCACAAATCCAGAAAAAACAACTGCGAACAAAGACTTAATCACAGGAGATTCTGTTGGTGACGAGACTGTCACATCAGAATCGAAAATAGCAACTACCGAAGTTACTGCAAGTTCCGAAACAAGTACCAAATCCGAAACAGAAAAATCAGCAACAGTATCAGCAGTTGCCGCATCGGGAAATAGCGAAACACAAGTTAGTGCAGTTTCCGAAACAAGCACCACATCCGAATCGGAAAAAGCCGTAACAGCACCGGCAGTTGCCGAATCGGAAAATAGCGAAACACAAGTTAGCAGTGACAGCAATTCGGCAATTTCAACCGCTGAAAAAACTAGCGAAACTGCTACCGCAAACACTGCAAATAGCACAGCCACTACAGAT
Source organism: Oscillatoriaceae cyanobacterium Prado104 (assembly GCA_025454405.1). Classification (GTDB taxonomy): domain Bacteria; phylum Cyanobacteriota; class Cyanobacteriia; order Cyanobacteriales; family Microcoleaceae; genus Microcoleus. The sequence continues at coordinate 25,993 of JALOON010000013.1, forward strand.
GTTGCTAATAAATCGATCGCTACTTTAGCTAATGCCGCAGATGCCAGCAAGCCAGCGGACAAATCGAATACTGCTACCAACACCGGAGAAGATAAGAAAACCGAGAATGCGGAGAGTTCCATTCCGACTGCTGAAACAACAAAAGAACCCAATCCAGCAACCGACAAAGAAATCATAGCATCAAACCCATTTACAGACGGGGTATTTACTGTTGACAGCACTGGTAAAGTCGGCATCGATTACCTATTAGATGGTGGCCTGTATCGCGGTCAATTAGCGATTATCAGCCTCGCGGGAATGGAGAAGTTTGTACCCGGTTCTGCAGAGTTTATTAAAGAAGCTGCCGCCAGGGCGCTTAGCAACTCCGAAAAAGGTTACATCGTTATCGATGACTTAAGTGAGGGTGCGAAATTTGTTGGTGACTTACCCGAAGGTAATTTCAATGAGGGAGATTATTTAAAAGTCAAGACATTTGCGATGAAGCCGGGGGATAAATTTGGCTTCATGCTCGTACCGAATGACACGGTAAAATTCTTGTATGAATATCCAACTTTCGGCGGCGATAAGCGTCCTTTGTTTTCGATGGTGACGGCGAATCCTAACGAAGCATTTCACTTCGGTCAAATTGTCGATGTTACCGGAGAAGGCAATACTTTTGCCATAGAAGATATGCGGTTCGATTTAGGAACTGACAGGGATTACAACGATACGATCTTCCAAGTGCGGGGCGCGACGGGTAAAGCACCCTCGATCGATACTTTTGTCAACCCAGATAAAGATTGGCGGAAAACAGATTTGGGCAAAGCAGTTATTGCTTACGCAAAACCTTACATCACCCCGGAAACGGAAACCAAACCGAATTTAGAAGGGAAAGTAACTGACATAATTGACGAGTTGGAAGATGAGGTTTTGACTCCACCAACTACTGAAAAAGCAACTCCAAAAGCCGCTGAAACCGTAGCGGATGCCGACAAAGGTACTGACGAGTCAGACAAAAATGTACCCATTTCGATGCCGCCAGTAAAAACAGAGGACAAAGCTAAAGATTCCGAAAGTAATAGTAGCGAATCATCCCAAATAGAAACTGGTGAAATAGATGCAAATCCGACAACAGGTGCGGCAGCTAAGCCAAATGCTGGGGAAGATACTGCGGCGGATTCGACGGAAAAATTACCAGTTGAAAAAATACCGGTTGCTGCAGGCGCGATCGAGAAAACAGACAAAGTTTCTGAAACTCCGCCTGCAAAGCCTGCAAACTCTGCGGATGAGACGGAAACTGTAGCAAATTTACCTCTAAAAGTAGAAGAAAAACCAACATTTTTACCTGCGGGTGAGACGGAAACTGTAGCAAATTCACCTCCAAAGGTAGAAGTAAAACCAACTGTTTTGCCTGCGGATGAGACGGAAATTGAAGTTGCAAATCCTGCAATAACTAAGTTAGAAATAATTGAAAATCTGCCAGTTAACTTGGCAGAAAATGGTAGCGATTCAGCGGTGAAGGAAAGCCAGCAAACAGGTTCGATCGAACCCAACAAAATCACAGACGATCGGCCGAAGTCGATCGAATCAAAAACTGCGGAAATTACACCAGTAATGCCTGCTAACAATAGTGAAGTATCGCAACCTAAAGAAATAGTTTCTGAGACAGAGAATCTGACTGTCAGCGATGTAACAGTACCGCAAGAATCGCTGCCAACTTCTCCAGTATTTGCAGGAGCGACTGACAGCAATTTAATTGAAGAAATAGAAGCGGGCAATCCTGACAGCGGCAATCTATCGCCCGATGTTGCTGCACCTGAATCGGAACTCGATTTTTCTGTAAATGCTGAATTGATAGCGCGTTTGGAACGCTTGAAACAAAGTCTTAATGACAGCAGAAGTGCCGACGATCCGAGTCAAGGTATTAGCAGCCAGGATTGGATCGATCGCCTGAACAAACTGACTGAAAAATTGATTGCAAATCAATCGGCGACTGTTTCCGATCGCACTGTGAATTTAGTTGAGCGGTTAGAAGAAACGGTCGATCGACTGATCCAACCGCCAATACAACCAATCGTACCATCGATCGAGACAGCACAGTTTGATTTTCCTGTGGAGAATCAGCCGATAATCGGAGTTATTGACACGGGATTTGCAGGCAACAATCCCGATATTAATTACTCGCGAATTACCTGGGGACAAGACAGAGTAGATGGCGATGCTGACCCCAGAATCGAACCTGGTCAAGGCAACGAACACGGCACTCACGTATTAGGAATTATTGCCGCAAATCAAAACAATGCTTTTGGGATTGACGGCATTAATGAAAAAGCGCCGATTTGGGCTGGACGGGCGATCGGATCTGGAAAATGGGCAGAATCATTAGTAGAATATGTTGATTTTGTCAAGGCTTCCGGAAAACAGAACGGAGTGATTAATTTGAGCATGGATCTGATTCAAATTAATCCCGACAACAGCGAGAGGACTCGCTATGAATTTACGCCGCAGGAAAGGGCTGCAATTGAGTACGCCCGCCAACATAATGTATTGCTGGCAGTAGCAGCAGGAAATGACGGCGATGTGATGTCAGCTTTGGGTCAAGCTTCTCAGGAATTTGACAACATTATTACCGTTGGTGCGGCGGAACGAATTAATCATGAAATAGCAGTTTCTAAAGCGTTCGATCGAACTGAATATTCCAGCTACGGTCAAGGTTTAGATATTTTGGCACCGGGAGGAACTGTTGATAATCCAGAATTATCTACCGTTGGAGACGGCCTCGGTACGATGGCGGGAACATCAGTAGCGACAGCGAAAGTAACGGGTGCAATTTCTCAAGTTTGGGCGGCAAATCCCAGTTTGAACTATCGTCAAGTAATTCAAATTATCAAGGATACAGCTACCGATTTGAAGGCTCAAAATTGGGATGGAGAAACGGGTGCTGGAGTGGTAAATTTAGAAGCTGCTGTGGCTTTAGCCCTAGCTACAATACCGCAAGAATATGATGCTGTAGCTAACTTTATTCCCGATATTTGGAGTGGAGAAGGAAAGGTAACACCCAGCGAACGAGCCGCTGCTAGTCCCTTCTGGCCAACTATGGAACTAACCAACTTTTCTGCTTGGGTAATGCCGACTGTTGGTGCATATGTGCGATCGGGTCCTGGTACTAAATTTCCGATAGCGGGTACTCGTCCTTATCAAACAACTATCCAATTTGATGCTTGGACTTACGGGCAGCAAATTCCTGACGAACAATTAGGAACTCCTGACAAGCGTTGGTATCGCATCGCAGGGACAAATAATTGGATGGCAAGTGCAGTTGTTTTCGGAAATGCACCTGAATCTACTCCTCTACCACCTGTTGAAGCACAGCCACAACCGCAGCCTCTTCCCCCAGCCCCTCTACCAGGACAAGGAAAATTACCAGCTAATGCAGGCACATTTTTAAGGACAGAAATCAGCAATCAAGTAACCATTCACTACTACCAGAACGGGTATTTGATGGTGCAGCCAAACGGAAATCAAGTTTGGTACTCTTTGGGCTGGAACCGCCGCCCAGTGAGGCCAATTCCAATTCCAAAGCCCGCTACAGTGCCGTCGCCTCACGGCAGCACAGGCCAGTGGCAAGCGCAATTTTGGAACAACCAAAATCTCTCAGGCAATCCCACTTTTACTCGCTCCGAACCGCCGGGAGAATTGCGATTTTTTGCTGCGGGAACTCCATCTGGAACTGCGGGAATTCCTGCCGATCGCTTTTCCGCACGCTGGGAAACCACTAGCGATTTTGAAGGCGGTTTTTATAACTTCATCAGTGAAGTAGATGATGGAGTCAGAATTTATGTTGATGGAGTCAAAGTAGTTGACGATTGGACACAGAAACCCGTTTATCGCAACGATGCTTTTATCGCCATACCGAAAGGTAAACATCAAGTAGTGGTTGAATACTTTGACTACGTTGAATCTGCCGTTAATAATCTCCGCTGGGTAGCATCAAATCTGCTCAAAGATTGGACGGGTGAATTGCGTCCGGTAGGTTACGACGGTGGATCGGTTCACAACACTTATGTCAATACCTATCAGCGCAACGGCGCAATTTCTAAACTCGGCTATCCGACTAATAACGTCCATTCTTGGGGTCCAGGTTATATTCAGGACTTTGAGGGAGGATCTGACGGCAAAGGCGGGATTATGAAGTCACACGCCAACGATAATTCTTACTGGGTTGGCAACGATTTCTGGACAACGTTTTTAGCAACAGGTGGTGCTTACGGTATTTTAAAATATCCGACTTCCGATCGCTATTCCACTAAGTCTGGAGAACGACAAAATTTCCAAGGCGGTGCCATTCTCAAGTCTAAAAACGGAACGTTCCCGATCTTTGGCGGGATGGCTGGGAAATATTTCGAGTTAGGCGCAGAAAACAGCTTTTTGGGATTCCCCACTAGCGGCGAAATTGGCTTAGGTGATGGTTGGATAATTCAGAACTTTGAGGGAGGTTACATTCTATATAAAGAGGGAATGCCGACTATTGCTTACGATACTAAGGCAATAGAAAAATTGCCGCCAGATAGCGGTCGCGGCAGCACTTCAAACTGGCACGTTCAATTCTGGAACAATCAGCATCTAATTGGCTCTCCGCAGTGGTCGCGATATGACAAAGCTGGAGAATTGCGCTTTGCTGCGGGGCTAGGTGCACCTGAAGGAACGAGGGGAATTCAAGAAAATAACTTCTCGGCTCGTTGGATTACGACTAGCTACTTTGACGGTGGCATTTACAACTTTACCAATCAAGCAGATGACGGGGTACGGGTTTATGTAGACGGCAAATTGATTATTGACAAATGGCAAGATTCAGCCTTTGAAACGAAAACAGCTTCTGCTGCGATCGAACCTGGATACCATCAAGTCATGGTGGAGTATTTTGAGCGTACTGAGGCGGCCGCCAATACGCTGAAGTGGGAACAAGCTAATCCTCCTCAAGAATGGGCTGGCGAATTCTTCCGAGGTACGGATCTAAACCACCGAAACTTCGCTGGAAATCGCGATGCTGGAACGAGTTTCTTAGATAAAGATTGGGGCAAAGGTCATGAGAGTGGCGTTGCGATTGGGGATGATAATTTTTCCGATCGTTGGTCAAAAACTCACTATTTCGATTCGTCAGGAGTGTACAAATTTACCAGCCAAGCGGATGATGGCGTCCGAGTTTGGGTCGATGATAAGCTGGTCATCGATAAGTGGCAAGTTCAAGCTTTGTCTGCCAATGAAGCGCTGGTATCACTCGATAAAGGCTATCACAGAATTCGAGTGGAACATTTTGAAGAAGCCGATGTTGCAGCGAATAAGCTGAGCTGGCAAAAACTACTACCATTACAGCCAATAATCCTGCCTGGTGGGGGTAATGTAGTTCTACCGGAACCTTGGGTAGCTGAATATTTCAATAATCGAGATTTGAGCGGAGCACCTGCTGTAATTAATACGCACAATCCTCAAACTCCAGTAGGATTTATTAATTTCAACTGGGGTGAAGGTAGTCCTGACAGCCGAATTCAAAGGGATAATTTCTCATCGCGGCTGACAACTCACCGGCAATTGCCTGCTGGCACTTATAAGTTTAAGTTGCGAGCTGATGACGGGGCGCGATTGTTTATTAATGGTGAAAAGGTAATCGATCGCTGGAACAATGCGCCTTATAACGGTCACGAAGTAGAAATTACTCTCCCGGCTGGACTGCACACGCTGCAAGTCGAACACTCGGAACATATCGCACCAGCTTATCTGAATTTAGATTGGGATTACTCTCCTAATATTCCTAATTACCCGATCGATCCTGCTTTGCAAGCTACCTACAAGGAGTTAGTAAATCAGTTAGGTGCCAGCGCGATCGGAGTGCCGATCGGAATCGGAGTTGTAATTAAGGAATTTCCTCCATTGTTACCGGTTGTTTGGAGCAATAAGATTCAAGAATTTCGCGGTACTTTAGGACGGGGTGCGTTGTTGAAAAGAGATAACAGTCCCACTGTGAGTTATGTATTCGGCAAGTTGTGGGAGGCTTACCAACAAGCAGGCGGCCCGAATGCTTTGGGCTATCCTTTATCTTCTCAAAAAGATCTGGGCAATGGCGCTTACGAACTAGAGTTGCCGAATGGAAAATTGTTCTGGGCACCGGGAATGACGAATCCCACTTACTATCCATATTTCAACAAGAGTTTGACAATTCCTGCGGATAGTTGGCGCGGTGAATATTTCAACAACCGAGATTGGGCTGGCAGTCCTGCAGTAGTTCGAGGTGATAGTTCTTCAGCCAACAATTTGGATAAATCTTGGGATTTAGGCATTCCTGCACCTGGCGTGCAAGCTGATAATTTCTCAGTGCGCTGGACAACAAATCGACCGTTCGATCGAGGAACCTATCGCTTTATTGGCGACCACGATGACGCTTTCAAATTAGAAGTTAACGGTCAAGCGCCCATCGACAAGCTGATAGAATTTGCGACGCAGACAACTGGCTACGGAACTTTTACTCAATCCGGTCAATATCCAGTGCAATTGAAATATCGGGAGTATGGTGGCGCTGCAACAGCTAAACTTCGCATGGAGAAAGCTTCTAATTTTATCCTCGCTCTTGATGATAAAAATAACTCGAGCGTAGAATTGCCTGATGCTTTTAACAAACATGGGGGTTACGATCGAGTTGGCGTGCCGATTAATGACGTTCATTGGTGGGGTAATGGTTATGTCCAAGATTTTGATGGCGGGGCGAATGGCCGGGGCATTTTGATGCGGCGTCACGATAAGCCGGTGTTCTATTATGTTTCTGGCAAAATTTGGGATGCTTACCTTGCTAATGAAAGGGGTGCGGAAGGTTGGTTGGGTTATCCCACTAGCGATCCTGTTCGGGAAGGAGGAGTTATTCGTCAAAACTTTGAAGGAGGTCACATTACTTTCGACGGTCAAACAGCAACTGTCCACCGTCCCCCTGTACAGTCACAACCCGATCCAGGTTCAGGTGGAACAAACCCAAATATGGAAGCATTTTTTGGATGGGCTAAAGATCAAGTAGGCATTACTCGCCGGGATGGTTTTTATGACTACCGAGGTCAATGTGTAACTTTGATTGCTCGATACGTTCAAGAAGTTTTTCTACCTGCGGATCAACGTACTGTTCCTCGTGCTTTTGGTGATGGAAAAGATACTGCTCGTGTAGTCTCCCAAATGCTACCGAATAATTTTGAGCCATACACAAGAAATGGTTTACCAGAACGCGGTGCTATCATTTCTTTTCCAGGACCAAATACTCAATATGGTCACGTAGGAATTGTCATGGAATCACGCTACAATAATGGGCGTCGGGAAGTCAGGATTATGGACTCAAACGGCGATAATCTGCATGTCAATAGCACTGTCAGAGAATACTCTTGGTGGGTCAGCGTTGATGCCGGCGGTTACAATCCATATGGCGGAACAAATGGTTGGACAAATCCCAGATAAATTCAACTTATTTCCATAAAATCTTCAATGAACGATCGCCCTTAATTCCTGTTTCTCAACGAAGGGCGATCGCCCCTTTATCATCAGTTAAAAGTGCGATCGCCCTTGACTCTTTTTCTCAACGAAGGGCGATCGCCCCTTTATCATCAGTTAAAAGTGCGATCGCCCTTGACTCATTTTCTCAATGAAGGGCGAGCGCTCTTTTTGATATAGAAAAGGCGATGGCTTTTGTCGCTAGAGGAATTTCGCTTTTTTGTACTATAAGGGGATCTCGTTACATAAAATTACTGCTGAATAATTTCAACTATCTTTGCGATCACCTCATTCAATTTCTCAGTTTTTAGCTGACCAGCTTTATAAAGTATAATTTCTCGATCGGCTGTAAACAAGCGATTGGGTCGAATGTTGCTAATTCGATCGAGTCCCCCCTCGCTAAAATCACTACTTTCAAGGGTAATAGCATAGCGATCGGCGATATTTTGGCTAGTAATCTGACAAAGAATTACATCATCTCCTGCCAAAGTTGCTATTACTAAAGCCGGCCTGCGCTTGGCTTGTGTTAAATCTGAAAATGGGAATGGAACAACTACCACATCACCTTTTACAAATTCTGCCATGCTTCATCCTCCTCTGGCTTCAACCAGTCTTTTTGCAAAGCAGATTCACTGAGAAGACTTGCTTCTAACTTGTTTCGATCGTATTTTATTTTGAGAAATTGCAAAAAATCCCAAACTTCTTCTAATATAAATTCTGGAATATTTTCTACCTCTTTAATTAGTAATTCTTTGGCATTCATGTCACTTACCTCTACTAAAGTTTGTCAAATCTAGGCAGAATTCCCACTATATAAGAATTATCGGAGAACTCTATTATAGCATATTTGAGATTAGGAGCGATCGACTGGGCTCGCTTTTGTGGATATCGCTATGCTGGGTAATATAAAAGTCGAGATCCCTTTTGGAATAAGTCAAAAAAAGTTAACACTAGCCTTTGGTCTAATGACAATTCGTCTGGTCATGTCTTTTGTTTGCGGACTTTTTCAACAAGTTCAGTACGTTTTTGTTCCCACCACTCATCCGTAATCTCAATAGCTTCACCGCTATCTAGACCTTCCAATAGTAATGTCTCAAGTTGTTTTTTTGCCACTCGTTCTAATTCTTGGCAAATCAAGTGTCGGATATATTCGCTGGCGGTACTGTAGCCACCTTTAGCAACCTGTTCGCTGATAAAGTCCCGCATCGATTCGGGCAGCGAGATGTTGAGTGTTGTCATTGTTTGCAAACCTTTACATCTCTAACTATTCAAGTATGGCAAAAATTGCCAATTTTTGTCAACTGATGTTTTAGATAGGTAATTGCGATCGCCCTTTGTTTCTCTGGATCGATCGAGGGCGATGCTGCCTGCGCTAAGGAAGGCAAAAACATGAGCGAGGTATTGTCCGACTTGATAGAGCAATATGTGAGCGATCGAGAAACTAAGTCCTCGGCGAGTAAAAAATGACGGATGTGACACCCCGCAAAGTCGATCGCCCTTAACTCCTATTTCTCAACGAAGGGCGATCGCTATTTTTGACATTTTTCGGGTATAATCGAATTATTCCCTAACACAAATTATCTCAATACAACTCCTCACCAAATATGAACGAAAAAATTAAAACAATTATCACAAAAACTCAGCAAAGTCTCAAACAACTTTACGGCGATCGATTAGACAAAATTGTTCTCTTTGGTTCCCAAGCTAGAGGTGATGCTAGACCAGATTTCGATATCGATTTTTAATTGTTCTCAAAAATCCCTTTAACTACTCTCAAGAAAGCGATAAAATTAGTGTTTTAATTGCAGACTTGTGTTTGGAATATAACGTGCTGATTAGCTGTGCGTTTGCCACTAACGAGCAATTTTATCACCACAATAATGCTTTCTTTCGCAACATTCGACAAGAAGGTTTAGCGATATGACTCCAGAACAACAAAGACTGCTTGATAAAGCCAATAGAAGTTTGCAAGCAGCAAGAGAATTGAACAACACAGGTTTTCCTGAATTTGCAATTTCCCGTGCTTACTATTCGATGTTTTATGTCGCCACAGCATTTTTAGAAACTGAAAGACTATCTTATTCGCGACACTCAGCAGTCATCGCTGCTTTTGGGGAACGCTTCGCTCGCACTAATCGAGTTCCAGTAGAATTGCACCGCTACCTAATTGATGCTGAAAGAACTCGTCTCAGAACCGTTAAATTGTTTACCTTATAGAACTCGATCGCGCTTTGTGAAATGGAAAGGTCGCGCGCGTTGCCTGGCGTCAGCCGTATAGCTCTTTTGGGATGAGGAGGGGCGCTCGCTTGTTCGCAAGAAAATGCGATACAGTAAAAGTATTGTCCAACCCTTGCCCCCGATCGGAGGCAACAATACAAATCACCCTCAGTCAAGACCAAACTCAAGTTCTTTTTAGACTATAATTAAAGGAATGCGAGTGTTAAAAAAGTAGAGTTTTTAGTTACAGCAGGGTTTCGTCATCTCAAATTAGAATCTAAAATTGACTGATGTTGCAAAGAGAAGAACTGTTAAAAGGCATCGAAAATCGCGATAGCGCGGCCAGGGCGATCGACCAAGCGGAACAAGCAATTAAAACTTGGGAAGTGACTCAGACTGATTTTCTGTCGCCTCCAGAATTGGCGGAAATCATGACTGTTTTTAAGCGCCTGACGGATGTGGAATTGGTAGCGTGGGGCGGCTACCCGCAAGCTGAAAGGCAAAGAATTGCGATCGCCCGATCGGAAATCCCGATCGACTCTGCTAGCGTTAGCATTGCTGCTGTTGAAATAGCTGGCAATTTCTTGTTCGATACTGCCAGTCACCGCGACTTTTTGGGGGCGATGTTGGGTACGGGAATCGTGCGCGAAAAAACTGGCGATATCATTGTTTTGGGCGAACGCGGCGCGCAAGCAATTGTCATACCTGAAATGGTAGAATATCTGGAAATGAATTTGCAGCAAGTGCGATCGGTTCCCGTGAAAACTCAGCGCATTGAGTTGAGCGAACTCAAAATTAGAGAACCGAAAAAGAAAGAAATGACTACCGTTGAAGCTTCGATGAGATTGGATGCTGTAGCTTCGGCTGGATTCGGAATGTCCCGCAGCAAAATGGTCGATTTGATTGACAGCGGCGACGTGCGAGTTAATTGGAAAGAGATCGGCCAAGCTAGCTACAATGTCAAGTCGGGCGATTTAATTGCTGTTACGGGTAAGGGAAGATTGGAAGTTGGAGAAGTTGCTGTTACTAAGAAGGAACGCTATCGAGTTCAGTTAACTCGATATTTGTAATTGCTTGAGGTGATTTCTTAAGTTTGCCGCGAATTCATGGGAAATCTCTTACTTGATTTCTTCAAAAATTTAACAGATTTGAGGGTGCGCAGTGCGCACCTTACAACTGACGATCGCAAGCGGGGGCGATCGCACTATTTCAACTATCAATTGTCAACTATAGCGATCGCAAATCATTCGTAAAAGCATAGAAACCCGGTTTCTTAGAGAAACCGGGTTTCTGAAGCTTGGAGTATTTACAAATCATTTGCGATCGCTATATCAACTGTCAACAGTTATTTTATTCCTTCAAACGGCCCTAAAAAAGTCGGTTTGGGACGGGTAACGCGCACTTCCCAAAGCGCTTTGATAACAGCTAAAAATTCGCGAAAACTGTAACGAACCATCGTGGTTTGGCGAAATTTTCCCCAATCGGGCGTTCCCAAACCTATCGCCTCTACTCCCAACTGCCTGCAAGTATAAACAGCGCGGGATAAGTGAAAGTTCTGCGTCACTAAAACTGCTTCCGAAATCCCAAAAACCTCTTTAGCCCGATAGCAACTTTCGTAGGTGGAAAAACCTGCATAATCGAGAGTAATATCTTGCAGCGGTACGCCCTGGGATGCTGCGTATTCCTGCATTACTTTAACTTCATTGTAATCGGGGCTGCTGTTATCTCCTGTCATCAAAATTTTGTTGACTCGCCCCGCTTTGTACAAATCTACGGCTGCTTGAACTCGATCTGCCAGCATCGGCGTCGGAGTTCCATCTTCCCAAATTCCCGCACCGAAAACAATGGCGATGGGCTGGGTGGGAACTTCGTCTACATTGGCACGGCGGTATTTTCCGGTAACTAGATTGACGTAGTAATTGAGGGCGATCGGTGTTAGCATTGAAACTAATATTAACAGCGGTAAGGCAAAGCGCCATTGAAAAACAAAGGATTTAGGAAACATAAATTTAAGTTGTCTTCGGTAACTTATTTACAGTTGGGCAGTTCTATTCGACAGTTTTAAATTAGGGCGATCGTCCCAAGGTATGTCTTACTCAATTATAATGGATCGTTCAGAAAATTTAAAATGTTGTTGTAACTGTTTTTATTTTCTTCCCACTTCCTTCTGCTATATGATTCAACAACCGCCTAATTTTGAATTGCTGGAATCGCTTTTATGGGAACCGCAAAACGGTTATTTTTTGCGAGATCGACACATAGAAAGATTGAAAAAATCTGCTGATTATTTTAATTTTCCGGTGTCATTAACAGGCGTCAGGAACTCCTTGGAAGAACTAAGTAGGGACTTGGGGACGATCGCGCACAAAGTACGGCTAACGCTATCTTGTGATGGAAAGCTAACATTGCAATCCCAAACACTAGATAATGGTATCCTAAAAATCGGCTCGTTGGTGGGAATAGCCAAACGGCCGATCGATCCTCAAAATCCCTTTCTTTACCACAAGACAACTTACCGATTACCTTATACAATGGCTTTGGAATCGCAACCAGATTATCGGGATGTAATTTTGTGGAATCAACAGGGATTTGTTACCGAATCAACAATTGCCAATATCGCGATCGAGACTCCAACAGGCTTAATTACGCCTCCTGTCAAATGCGGCTTATTACCGGGCACGTTTCGCGCTCAACTTCTCGCGGAGGGAAAAATTAAGGAAGAGTTCATTAGTTTAGACGATCTGCGCAATTCCCAAACTCTATTTCTGATTAACTCCGTTAGGGGTTGGATGGGGCTGAAAAAAGAGGACGATCGAGATGTTTGGCAAGTTGTTAGCAATGATGGATGCTAAATTATATCGTGTTGGTCAATTACCTGCGATCGAAATAGTTCCGATCGAGAATTTTGATTGAGAACGAAAAACCTCAGATTGCTATCGGGACTCAAGTTTTGACTAAAAACCAACTTGAGGACTAAAGTTATTACTGCAAACAGAACTGAATATTATTTGTTATATAATAGAGTAAATATGAGACAAATACAACCTTGGTATTGGCGAAAGCTACCCCTAAATCAACGCAGCGGTTCGGAGGTTTTTCAGGCTTTATTTCTTATAAAAAATGCTGAGAAGATCGGCTCAGAATCCTGCTTTCCTCAAGAGAATATGGCGGTTCTCCTCGAAAGTCCGATCGCGCCTGCTACAAACTTAGCGCGGTATTCGATTTGTGCGGGTTCTCCCCGCACGATCGCAGGGAAATCTCAACTATGGACGCCCGAGATCGGCGGAATTCTTCCTTGTCTGCGCGAAATTTCAAGTTTCCAAAAACCAGATACAGAATTAAATGTACCGCCAGATATTCCTTTTACTGGCGGTTGGTTGGGATGGCTGGGTTACGATTTGGCATGGGAAATCGAACGGCTTCCTCAATTAAATACCGATCCGCTACCTTTTCCAGTTAGCTGTTGGTACGAACCAGAATCATTTGCTGTTTTAGATATTGAGAAACAAATTCTTTGGCTGGCTGCTAGCGAACCAGATAAACTTGAGGTTATGCAGCACAAATTAGAACATAAAGAAGCCAAAAATCCGCTCGATCGCGCACCTGAAACAGCTCAAAAAACATCCGTCGTCCCCATTTTGCAAATGTCTAAATTCGAGTATGAAAACATAGTGCAAACAGCTCAAAAATACATTCAAGCAGGGGATATTTTTCAGGCTAATTTATCGTTGCGATTTGCAGCCGAGACTGATTGCGATAGTTGGTCGATATATCGCGCTTTGCAGCAGATCAATCCTTCTCCGTTTGCGAGTTATTGGCAAACTCCGTGGGGGGCGATCGTGAGTTGTTCGCCAGAAAGACTCGTTCAATTAACAGGAAAACAAGTTAATACCAGACCGATCGCAGGTACGAGGCCGCGCGGTTTTACTCCGCTTCACGATGCAGAATTAGCGCGGGAATTAACAGAAAATATTAAGGAAAAAGCCGAACATATTATGTTAGTCGATTTAGAACGCAACGATATTGGAAGAGTGTGCGAATGGGGTTCGGTAAAAGTCAATGAATTTCTGACAATTGAACGTTACAGCCACGTCATGCACTTAGTTAGTAATGTTATCGGTACATTGAGAGAAGATGTGGGGGCGATCGACCTAATTAAAGCGGTATTTCCCGGCGGTACGATTACGGGTTGTCCGAAAGTCCGCTGTATGGAAATTATCGAAGAATTAGAACCAGTAAGGCGCAATTTATTTTACGGTTCCTGCGGTTATTTGGATTGGCGCGGCAACTTGGATTTAAATATTTTAATCCGCACTCTTTTGTACGCGCCAAACAGTGACGGCAAACCGGGAGGGACTGTTTGGGGACAAGTGGGTGCGGGGATTGTTGCTGATAGCGATCCGGAAAAAGAATGGAAGGAATCGCTGCAAAAAGCACAAGCACAACTTAATGCTTTAAAATTAGCAGAAGTATTTGAGTTAGAGGATTCACTTTGACGGGAAATAGTCGATCGCGGGCTATTGATGTAAACTTAATTTCAAGCGCAGTAACAGATTGCTGTTTGACTATTAAATCCAGATCCCCCCTAACCCCCCTTAAGAAGGGGGGGACCGGAAGCAGTTACAGTATATCCGAATAGCCCCAAAGCTTACTGGATAGGTATCTTTACTTCTTCCTTCTTTCTTCTTCCGTCTTCCTTCTTCCTTCTTCTTATGACAAAATCTCGAATTATTTTTACTACAATTGGTTCCCTCGGCGACTGGCATCCCAAAATTGCGATCGCCCTTGAAATGCGCAAACGCGGACACGAAATCGCGTTTGCAACTCACAAACAATATCAAGCAAAAATAGAAGCTTTGGGATTCGATCGTCCTTCAAGAAAATGGAGTTTTTGCAGCCTGCGATGCAATTGAGAAAAAGTTGACATTTGACTGTTGAAAGTGTATCGTTGATAATTTATAGTTGATATTTGTAGGGGAGAAGCATTCGGGCGATAATTTCTGATATAAATTATTTAATCTATATCCGAATGCTTCGCCCTGCCACGACGCAACAATAATCGGATACAATCTGATATTTGAGAATTTAAGTTTGATAATTGATAGTTTGAATTTGATGTTTTTTAGTAGTTTGTAGGACTGGTTTAATATTGTATCCGATAAGATTTTGCAGACTGAAGTCCGCACTACAAACCATATTTTCGATCGCACCAGACCCGACAACCGCATAATGTTATATAATTGTAAAAAAATATTAAGGTCAGATTTCAATGAGTTTAGTTTTTTCGGCGCTGGGACTGCTGCTAGCCCTTTCGATCGCGGGCGTGGCATTATATCTAATTACGGCTAGGCCCTATCAATCCTCTAACTCCGTAGCAAATTCCTACGACGAATGGACTGAAGATGGTATTTTGGAATTTTACTGGGGCGAACACATCCACTTAGGGCATTACGGTAATCCACCGCAACGGAAAGATTTTTTAACAGCAAAATCCGACTTCGTGCATGAAATGGTACGTTGGGGCGGTTTAGATAAATTGCCGCGCGATACTACCGTTTTGGATGTCGGCTGCGGAATTGGAGGTAGCAGCCGCATTTTAGCGCGGGATTACAACTTTAAAGTCACGGGAATTACTATCAGCCCGCAACAGGTGAAACGCGCTGCAGAATTGACTCCTGAGGGAGTAGGCGCGCAGTTTCGGGTTGATGATGCGATGGCGCTTTCCTATCCCGATGCGAGTTTTGATGTGGTATGGTCGATCGAAGCCGGGCCTCACATGCCAGACAAAGCGATTTTCGCCCGCGAATTGCTGAGAGTGCTCAAACCCGGTGGAATTTTGGTGGTAGCTGACTGGAATCAAAGAGATGACAGGCAAATTCCGCTGAATTTTTGGGAAAAACCAGTAATGCGGCAACTTTTAGATCAGTGGTCCCATCCTGCATTTTCCAGCATTGAAGGCTTTTCCGAACTGTTAGCAGCCACGGGATTTGTTGAAGGAGAAGTCGTAACAGCGGATTGGACTCAACCAACACTTCCTTCTTGGTTAGATTCGATTTGGCAAGGTATAATTCGGCCTGAAGGATTGGTGCGTTTTGGTGTTTCTGGTTTCATTAAATCCCTGCGCGAAGTGCCGACATTGTTGCTGATGCGGCTGGCATTCGGTACCCGATTGTGTCGGTTTGGAATGTTTCGGGCGGTGCGTGCTAATTCGCAGCAGCCGCTGGCAGAAATCGTTCTGCCCGAATCTGTGGGAGTGTAAAATAGTAGGGTGCATCGCGGGATTTGGGATTGGCGATTTGAGATTTTAGATTAAAATCGCCAATCTAAATAAAAATAATAGTAAAGAGGGACGAGTTATGTATCAGGTAGATATTGCTGAGGCACAAGAAAAACTTGTCGAATTAATCGAAGCTGCACTGAGAGGTGAAGAAATTGCGATCGCCCAAGATAACCAGCCTGTTATAAAATTGGTAGTAATTCCCAAACAAACAAAACCAAATCGGCAAGCAGGAAGTGCTAAAGGAATGGTTTGGATGTCCGATGATTTTGACGAACCGCTAGAAGAGTTTAAGGAGTACATGCAATGAGGCTGTTGTTGGATACTCATACTTTTATTTGGTACGCGACAGACAGTCCAAGAATCAGCACAACAGCGCGATCGTTAATTGACAATGGAGGTAACGATATTCTTCTGAGTACAGCTAGCGTTTGAGAAATGGCAATTAAGCACAGCATAGGCAGGCTAAATTTTAGTATGCCTTTTATGGAGTTTATCAAGCAGCAAACCGCAGTTAATAGAATTGAAATTTTGGAAATAAACTTTGACCACATTGAGGTTGTGGCTTCACTGCCTTTGCATCACCGCGATCCATTTGACAGGTTGATAATTGCACAATCTATGGCGGAACAAATACCCATTTTAAGTGTGGATACTATTTTTGATGCTTACGCGATCGCCCGGATATGGTGAATATTGTTTTAGACTTTGAGTCGAATCAAATAAATCGAGAAGAAGGAATCAATGGTACAAACTTTTGCCATTAGCCAAGCAATTGAAAGTTTGAGCATAGTTGAAGAGAAATTTAGACTTGTTCAGAGTTCAGACGATACGTTTTTTGTTGAATGGTATCAAAATCTACCCGAACTGAGCGAAGCAGAGAAAGCGACACTAGATCGCTATAAAGAGCGATTTTTAGCCCATCGATATCGCGGGAATTTATCGGAAGGTGCTGTCGATCGTCTACTCCTATCTCCTGCGATCGCCAAGGTTTGTAGTAAGGACTTTAATCCTTAAAAAAAGCGGACTTAAGTCCGCACTACAAACAGTATCAACCACCGCGCAACTGCCGCACTAAATGCACTAATTCCGGTAAAATGAGCTTCTCCACAGCCATTGTCACCGCATTGCTAGAACCCGGAAGCGAAAACACTAATTTGCCTTGATACACCCCAGCAACGGCCCGAGATGCGATCGCTCTCGAACCGATTTCTTGATAGCTCAAAAACCGAAAAATCTCGCCAAATCCCGGCAAAATCCTGTCTAACAAACTCTCCATCACATCGTAAGTCGTATCTCGCGGCGATATTCCCGTTCCCCCGCTAAAGACGATCGCATCCACATCTTGTCTCTGACAAAAAGCCTGCATTTGCAATGCAATTTTTGCAGCATCATCTTTAATCACAGCGTAAGCGACCACGGCATGACCGGCATCTTTCAGCAATTTTTTTATTAGTAAACCGCTATTGTCTGTGTCAGCCGATCGCGTATCGCTAACAGTAATGACAGCACAATTTACTATCATTTCAGATAAATCGGGGTGAGGAATTTGCGTCATAGTTTCTTGTTCCAAGCAATCGGCAATCGGCTCCAGACACGCAGCCAATTGCCAACTACAAATTACCAATTACCAATTACCAATTATGCCTTACTAAATCCCAAACCGTTTGCTTGCGCGTAGCGTTCCATGAAACGCATAAACCGCTCCCATTCTTCAGCGGTTCTCATCAGGTAAAGAGCTTCCAAACCAGCAGGCTGACCGTTGATAAATTTAGCTTTCACCTCGCGAGTTACGAGTTCGCCTTCTTCATCAATCATGTACATTCCGGTAATTTCTTCGGTGCTGCTGCTACTGAGAGCTTTGGGATTTTCAAAGATAAAGGTGGCAGTGCCTTGGTTGCCACTCTTAGAGCGAGTTAGGCGCACGTCGGCCACGGCTTCTTCGTCTATACCCCTGGAAAATTGAATTTTAGCCATAATTACACACTTCAACCTTAAGGATTGCTTAATCTCTTAACATTTCATCATAAAACGATTCGGGCATTCGCAGATGCGAAGTGGGAGAGGGGGGGGAGATCGTTTCTTTTGCATCTGCATCCCGGACGATGTAGGGTGTGTCGCCCAATAACTTGAAATTATCGCCCAAATTTGGAGAGCGACGCACCAAAGAATATTCTGTGCGGTGCGTGGCTCCTGACGATTTAAACTATGTAGCGAGAGTTAATTGGTTCAGCCCGGTTTGTAGCTACCAGAGTTTGGTAAATCAGGGCACAGATTTCGCCGCGGGTGATGTCGCGGGATGGAGACAACCTCGCCCGATCGGGATAATTCACCACGATTTTGCGTTCTGTAGCCGTTGCTACAGCAGCGGTGGCAAAACTCGGGATTAAAGCTCGATCGCTGTAAACGCTCAAAGAATTCGGGTTGCCGCCGGTCAACTGCAAGCCGTTTACTAAAGATACGATCGCCTGAGATCTGGTCAAATTCTGATTCGGGCGAAAAGTCATGTCGGGATATCCCATTAAAAATCCCGCCCGATTGGCTTTTTCAATTGCCGCTTTTGCCCAAAAATCCGCAGCCACATCTTTAAAATTCGTCGCTTGCAGGCGCGGTGCGAGATCGAAAGCCTTCGCCAGCAAAGCCGCGTACTGAGCTCTTGTTAAACTGCGATCGGGTTGAAAAGTTCCGTTGGGAAATCCGCTGACAATATTCATTCTTGCCAGTCTTTCGATAAAATCCTTCGCCCAGTGCGTGCTGATATCGCTAAACTGCGCCCCAGGAGTCGGAGTTGGCGTCGGCGCGGGAGTTGGCGTCGGCGCGGGAGTCGGCGTTGGAGTTGGTACCACCATTCCCAACTCAAACAAACCTTTCAGCTTTGAGGGATTTAGCTGATTTCCCACTGCAAAAATTTTGACCCCAGTTGCGTTTTGCAAATCGAATTCGCCGTTATCCCGAAAAATATTGCCGCCCGGATTTTGGGTTGTTCCAACATCCGGCAGCGCTTTTACCACTGCAGTCACCCCGTCTTGAGTATTTCTTTCAATTCGATTGTTGCGCAACACCGGTTTGGAGTCGCCCGCAATCACCACGCCCGATCGATTTTCGATAATTTGGTTGTCAACAATCAAAGGTTCTGACTGAGCTTGCAAGGAGATGCCAAAACCGGTATTTTGAAAAAGATTGCGCCGCATGACGCCTTTAGCAGTCCCCGCCATAATTACGCCGGCAGCCGAGTTTTCCAAAAATACATTGTCGAAAATCGCAGGATTTGCAGCACCCGTAGCAAACACCCCTTCCCGCTTGCATTTAGTAAAAGTGCAATTAGCAACAGTCGGAGAAGTTGACTCGATCCAAACTCCGGTACCCCTAATTTCCAGATTGGTGACAGTGACGCCCCGCAATTCGGCATCGTTGTCTAGCAGTATCGTAATATTTTGTCCGGCAGCGGTGGGACTGACAAATTTGCCGCTTCCTTGAATCAGAATCCCGGTGCCTTTGTTAGTTTCATTGCCGATAACTTTGACACCTCGGGCGATTTCTAAAGGAAATAGTTCGCCGCTGGCGCTGCTGTAAGTTCCCGGTGCTAGCTGAATAGTAGTTCCAGATCCAGCGAGGTTGAGGGCGCGGGCTATAGTTTTGAATGGCGACGCTTGGCTTCCGCCGGCTGCATCGCTGCCCGTTGCTGGATTGACGTAAAGTGTTGCCATAATTTGGTAAAGGAGAATGCCCGATCGAGCCTTTGTGCAATTTTTATAAGAAATTTGCCTTTCATCTATAAATCCCGAGAGGGTGATGAGAGGCTGCGGTAGAGCATAGTCTACCATAATGAGTTATCGAGCAAGATCGATCGAGCAATTTAGCTTTGAGGTAGGGGTTGAAACCCCCTGCTGGACTGCGGGTTTAAAACTAATCTCATTGGTGTAAACTTAAGGCTGAAACCCTCAATTAATCTCGTTTGTACCTGAATCTAGATCCCCCTAGATCCCCCTTAAAAAGGGGGACTTTGAGTGCTTGCAGTCTCATCTTTACTTAAATCCAGATCCCCCTAAATCCCCCTTAAAAAGGGGGACTTTGAGTGCTTGCAGTCTCATCTTTACTTAAATCCAGATCCTCCTAAATCCCCCTTAAAAAGGGGGACTTTAAGCGCTTGCAGTCTCATCTAAAAAAGCAAAGCTTTGAGCGCTTGCAGTCTCATCTAAAAAAGGGAGACTTTAAGCGCTTCCGGTCCCCCCCTTCTTAAGGGGGGCTAGGGGGGATCTAGGTCTAACGCTCGCACACCATTCTGTGACTGCATTTGACCTTAATTAGCAAGATACGCTAGCGTTTTATTTAGCAACCAAACTTTCGGAAAGAGAGATAGCAGGCGCTCTTGTAACAGCCTCTGAACTCTCCTGAAAATTATCTGACTGGCTGTTCTCTTCCGCTGATTCGACAAACACATTCATCTGCTCCATCTGCACTTCACCGAACAAAGTTCCGAAAGATACATCGGCTGCATCTCGACCGATCGAAATGCGAACAATGCCATCGAGAGGAGCCAGTCGAGTAGCATCAAATAAATACCAGCGATCGCCCAAAAAAGCTTCAAAACAAGCGTGAAAATCTGCGGGTTCCAGCCTGTAAGCGTAAGCAGAAACAAATCGCGCCGGAATATTTAAAGCGCGGCAAAATGCTATTCCCAAATGGGCGAAATCGCGACAAACTCCCGCTCTTTCTCTAGCGGTATCGCAGGCTGAAGTTTGGGAATCTGTACTGCCAGAGAGGTATTTGACTTTACTGTAAATCCAGTCGCAAATTGCGCTAACTCTCGCATAACCCGGTTCTAAATCCCCAAATTCAGAGTTTGCCAAACCCACTAATAAATCTGACTGGCAGTAGCGGCTGGGATAGAGATAGTGCAGGGTTTCTAAAGGCAAATCGGCAGCAGGAATTTCGGCTGCTGCTTCCGGTTGGGCGTCAAATTGGAACATTTCTACTGTTGCCCGATAGGATAGCTGCAAGCTTCCCGGCATGGCGTTCGATCGAATGTAGCGGTTCCCTTCTAAAGGGCTGATATATTCTTCTACCTCGATCGGTGGATTGAGTTTTAGTTCTTCTCGTACAATTTTTTGAGCGCGATCGCTCGCAACTTGCACGGTCCAGATTAGGGTGCTGGGTTGGGCGATCGTGTAATCTAGCTGGCAGCCAAGATTAAACTTTTGGCTAAACTTTTGGTTGATTTTTTGCATAGGGAATATACATCTTGAGATAGATATAATTCTAGCGTTTAAATTGTTTTAATTTCTTCTAGCTAAAGTAGGAATTATATGCAAGTTGCAAACAAAGTAGCCGCAGTTACAGGAGCCGGTTCCGGTATCGGCAAAGCAGCCGCGCAATTGCTCGCTCGATCGGGCGCAAAAGTGGCGGCAATGGGTCGAACGGAAGCAGAATTAACAGAGGTTGTTGGGTCGATCGCCAGCAGCGGAGGGGAAGCTATTGCGGTAACAGCCGATATCTCTGTAGCGGAACAGATGCAAACAGCTATGGATCGGATTGCTGACAAGTGGGGGCGGTTAGATATTGTATTCGCTAACGCTGGAATTAACGGGGTTTGGGCACCGATCGAACAGTTAGAACCTCACGAATGGGACAAAACAATTAATGTGAATTTGACTGGCACTTTTCTCACAGTTAAATATGCTGTTCCTTACCTGAAAAAACAGGGCGGTTCGGTGATTGTAACTTCGTCAATTAATGGAACTCGCGTGTTTAGCAATACGGGAGCAACAGCTTATTCTTGCACGAAAGCGGCGCAAGTAGCATTTACCAAAATGTTAGCGCTAGAATTGGCGGACGATCGCATTCGAGTGAATGTAATTTGTCCGGGAGCAATTACAACTGCGATCGACGAAAATACCGAACAGCGCAATTTAGAATCAGTGAAGCAACCTGTAACATACCCTGAAGGGCAAGTACCTTTAACTGACGGCAAATCGGGGACTGCGGAACAAGTAGCGCAATTGGTGTTATTTTTAGCTGCGGATGTTTCCAACCACATTACTGGTACTGAAATTTGGATCGATGGCGGGCAGTCGCTGTTGATAGGTTGACGGCGACTATATGCTTTGGGGAAATCGCAATTGCTACAGCTTTTTTAACAGGTAAACGAGGTAACGATCGAGGCAGAGCCTCTGGATCTGCATTCCCAGGCAGAGCCTGGGAACGAGAAAACGAGAAACTTCCCAGGCAGAGCCTGGGAACGAGAAATGCCAGGTTCTCTCCCTCGTTACCAGGCAGAGCCTGGTAACGCAGATCCGCGAGGCTCTGCCTCGCGTTAGCTATCGAGCAAAACTTCCACAATAAAATAGACAACCGAACCAGAATTAATTCCTAGCTACAATCTCTTCAAGTGCCGATCGCAAGTCAGGATATTGATATTGAAAACCGCTAGCTAAAGTTTGTTTCGGTAACACTTTTTGCCCTTCCAAAACAACTTTTGCACCATCTCCCAACAGCAATTCTAAAGCAAAACCGGGTACGGGCAACCAAGAAGGCCGCTTTAAAACCTCTCCTAAAGTCGCGCACAATTCATTCATGTGCACGGGATGCGGTGCAGTTGCATTGAAAACGCCTTGAACTTGCGGATTTTCCAAAGCGTACAAGATTAAACTAACAACATCGTCGCGGTGAATCCAAGAAAACCACTGTTTGCCAGTGCCGATCGGACCTCCAGCAAATAGTTTAAAAGCTGGCAGCATTTTTGCCAGCGCGCCTCCTTTCCCCAACACTATTCCCAGCCGCAAAATTGCCAGTCGCGTACCCGAACTTTTTACTTTTTCGGCCTCTGCTTCCCAAGCTTGGCAAACCTCAGCTAAAAAATCATTTCCCGCAGGGCTGTTTTCTGCAAACTCAGCCGTCTCGCTAGTTCCGTAATAGCCGATCGCCGATGCACTTACCAACACTGAAGGTTTAGGATTAGCATTAGCGATCGCCTCTACTAATTTTTGCGTCGTTAATTTGCGGCTGTCAAGAATTGCTTGCCGCCGCGCCTCCGTCCATTTTTCCTCAGCAATCGGAACCCCGGCTAAATTTACAACCGCATCGCAGCCCGCGATCGACTGTTGCCAACTACCGGACTCGGCAGGCTCGTAGGCGATAACTTTCAAATTCGGATAAGCTGAAGCTGGAAAAAATCGCTTCGCCCTCGCCGCATCGCGAGTCAAAACCACCATCTGATGTCCTTGCCCTTGCAGCCTCTCTACCAAACGGCTGCCGACAAATCCCGTTGCTCCCGCGATCGCTACTTTCATTTTTGTATCTGCTATCCCAACTTGTCTTTGATTATATAGTTCGTTTACGAACTATGGCCGCAAGTCCGATCGCCCCGCTACAAGTCAAAAATATTTTGACTACACTGATAAGGGACAAGAGACAGATTTACCAAATACCTCGGGTAAAACATCCCCCTGTTGGTGCGGGCGGATTGTTTTTAGGGCGATTTCAATCCCCGCCCTAAAAATCTCGCTGTCAACTGTCAACTGTTAACTGTCAACTGTTTACCAACAATGCCTGCAAATAAATCAAAGCTTCTAATTGCTGCCGCGATCGTCGCAGCAGGTAGCGCTGCGGTCTACTTTTACTTTAAGGGTTTGAGCGAAAAAGTATCTAACCCTCTAACAAGTGCCAAAGTCGTACCCGACGAAGCAATGATGGCCGCGTTCGTTTCTCCCAATCCCAAAGCCCTATCGCAGTTGCAGCAATTTGGCACGCCGGGCGCGCAAAACTTGGTCGGTTTGGGTTTAAAAACTTTTCAAGAACAAAGTTTGGCAGGAACTCAAATTGACTTTGACAAAGATTTAAAACCTTGGTTGGGCGGCGTGATGGTGGCTTTGCTTCCTCCGGATGGCGAGGCGCAAACGGAGCCCCCGCAACTGCTGCTGGTAGTCAGCATTAAGAATCAACTTAGTGCTTGGAATTTTGCTAATAAATTAAAATCACAGCAAGGTGCAAAAATTCAAGAAAGCGAGTATAAAGGGGTAAAAATTTCTGAGATTGCCGAAGCAAATGGCAAAGCTTACAGTATGGCTTTGCTCGACGACCAATTAGTTATCGCTCCTTTCAGAAAGTCGCTGGAACTGGCGATCGATACTTTTCAGGGAGAACCTTCGCTGGCCGGCCAACAAACTACGGCTAATTTATTGTCTGAAAGTGCTGGGGTAGCGAATCCGATCGCGACAGTTTTTATTGCTGACTATCCGGCGGCAATGCAGCAGTTAAAAGCTAATTTGCCGGATGAGTTAAGGCTGCCTTCGCTAGTGCTTTCGCAGTTCAAACAAGTCAAGTCTTTGGTAGCAGGAATTGGGGCGGACAGTGCGGGCTTGAGAGTCAAAACGGTCGCCCAATTAGACCCCCGATTGGCGCTGCAAAATTCCCAGGCAACATCAAAATTTTTGCCGAAATTTCCGGCAGAAACAGTGGCTTTAGTAGGAGGTAATGGACTCGATCGCATTTGGTCGCAAGCCAACGCTGAAGCAAAAGATAGCCCGGAAGTTAGCAGAAGCGTGCAGCAGGTGCGCGGGGCTTTTAATCGGTTGGGGCTGGATGCCGATCGAGATATTTTTAGTTGGATGGATGGGGAATTTGCGATCGGGGCAATTGGGGCGAACGGGGGCGATCGGGATATTTTGTCTCAGTTGGGAATGGGGCCGGCAATAATTGTAGAAACGAGCGATCGGTCTGCTGCGGAAGCAACGCTGAAAAAACTGGACGAGATTGCTAAAACCTATACAGTTAGCGTTACCCCGAGGCAAGTTCGAGGCAAGGAAGTTACCGAATGGAAAACACCAAGTCAAGACACTTTATTCGGTCACGGCTGGCTGAATGAAAATACGGTGTTTGTAGCGTTGGGCGGACCTTTAATTGAGGCAATTTCTGCACCGCCGCAGCAAGCGCTAACAGGCAGTCCGAGTTTTCAAGCAATTGCCCCAACTTTACCGCCTGCCAACCTCGGTTACTTTTACTTGGACATGGAAAAAACCATGTCTTGGGCTGACAAATACGTGCTCAAAGCCGTACCGACTTTAGTGCCGCCGCCGGCCGCTGATGTGCTGAATTCTTTCCGAGGAATTAGCGTTGCTGCTGCTTCTCCAACGCCTTCGACAGCCGAGTTGGAAATGCTGTTTGCCTTCAAATCTAATTAGCAGGAAACTGATATCTTGTCCGGTCGATCGATCGCAATAAGATGTTCGTAGTAGGGACTTTAGTCCGATTGTCAACTGTTAGCTGTCAACTGCTTAGAGCCTAAATCTGCTGTAATTTTAGATATTCTATCACTGCTGGTTCGATCGAGAAGTGCGATCGGTCGTTTTGTTTGACTGTTTCAACTAATGACTTGCGTCCTAAAGATTGCATGACTTTCAAAATTTCTGGCGGTGAGAGTTGCAGGTTTTCTGTGATTTTGGAGATGTCTGCAGGTGCGGGGGTACTAGCCAGCCAAGAGAGGACTTGTTGTTCGGATTCAGTGAGGATCTCGAAATGCTGTTGCAGCAGAGATTCTATGTCTCCTAAAAATAGGGGTTTATAAGATAGGAATTCGGAAACGCTGCCGCCGAATAAATCTTGAATCGCAGTTGCAATTATATTTAACCAGAGGGGATTGCCTCGGTAAAGGTCGATTAGTTCTAACCATCGATCGGGTTCTGCTAAACCTTTTTCTTTGAATATTTCTTGCGCTTCGGGGCCTAAACCGTTGAGTTGCAGGGATTTGCAGGGGCGGTTTTCGCCTTCTAAGGCGGCGATTTCTCTGGGTTTTTCCCAACTCAGAAGGATGAGGCTACTGTTGTGGGATGATTCTGTTAGTTGTTTGAAGAATGTGCTGTAATTTTCATAGCCCGATCGATAGTTTCCGGCGAGTTGTTGGGGAGTGAAAATCGTTTGGAGGTCATCGAGGATTAGGAGACAGCGGTGCGATCGTAAGTATTCTAGTAGGGGGAATCCTCGCGCGATCGTCCTTTCTTCGGCGGGGGCGGGCA
The DNA here is from genome assembly GCA_025454405.1 of Oscillatoriaceae cyanobacterium Prado104. Classification (GTDB taxonomy): domain Bacteria; phylum Cyanobacteriota; class Cyanobacteriia; order Cyanobacteriales; family Microcoleaceae; genus Microcoleus. The sequence continues at coordinate 51,997 of JALOON010000013.1, forward strand.
CGGGGGCATCGCCCATACAGAGGAATTGAATTAAGTTTGTTTGGAGTGTTTGCAGGGGTGGAGAATTGCGGAGACTGCGGTAAATAATACAATCAAATTCCTGTTGAATTTGCGGGATTAGTTGTAGAGTAAGGGCGGTTTTGCCAATACCGGATAAGCCGTATATGGCGATGAGGCGGGTGCGGTTTTCCAAAATCCACTGTTTGAGGGTGGTGAGTTCGGATGTGCGGTTATAGAATAAGTTGGGTTCTGGTGCATCGGATAAGTCTAAATGTATTTTAGGTTCGGTATTGCTTGTTTTTCTGTTTAACGGATCGTTATCTAAGACTGTTGATAGTGAACCTTTTAAATAGTGAGAAGGATCGCAGGAGATTTTACCTATCTGCACGCAGTTATTTCCAGTATTGGAAAATTGCCATCTTTCCACTGTATATGCAAAGTTAGATTGATTGATGTCTTCACCTAATGTTTCTGATAGAAGTTTCCATAATTTTGCTGCGACTTTCTTGACATGAGGTTCGCTACGGTGGCAGGTTTTGGCAATTTCTGGATATTTCTGGCGTTGCCAAGTACCGCGCAATATACCTTCTTGTAAATGATTGAGGTGTTTTCCTGTCTTAGCGAATACGAGATCGTCAGCCAATTTTAAGACTTCTTCAACGTCCATAGGTCGAGTCGTGGTTTGGGTTTTGCCTGTTGCGATCCTACTTTATCCTACCGTTTGATACTTTAGCCACTAAATCCTACTTTATCCGACTGAGATCGATCGGGACAGGTAAAAAAATGCCTACTAAATCCTATTGATTTGATGTGATTTGAGTATATTTTTCACCTATGCTAAAAAATCACGACACTATAAATTTAAGCAATTTCTAAGAAGCAATGGCTAACATCAATATTGCAAATACTCCCAATGCACAAGGCACAGAGGCTGATGACTTCATTCTTGATACTGATGGCAGCCGCAGAACGCTGGGCTTGGGGGGTAATGACTGGATCCGTGGCGTGGGTGGCAATGATGAACTGTTCGGGAATCTTGGCCGTGACTCACTAGATGGTGAGGGCGGGTTCGATACCCTCTACGGTGGTAAAGATGGAGATGATCTTGACGGTGGACTTGACGATGACGTTTTGTTTGGGAATGCGGGCACTGATGAGCTTATTGGTGGACGCGGCAACGATCGAATGTTTGGGGGGCGTGATAACGACCAGCTATTGGGTGGCGATGGTGCGGACATTTTATCTGGAGATTTAGGTTTTGATCTTCTGAATGGAGGATCTGGACGAGACACGTTTATCATTCAAGATGAAGTCGCTACTAATACAGTAGATTTTCTGCAGGATTTCTTCCCTGGGGAAGACAAAATTGCACTTCCAAAAGGTCTAACATTTGCTGACATCGAAATCCTGACTTTTAAAACTGCTGGGTTGAATCCAGCTTTCGTGGCAAGGCAGTTTGAACCCTGGAATTCATTTTGTGGCGTCTGTGCTGGTGCCGATCAAAATCTAGCTCTACGAGTTAAATCAACTAATCGAATTATTGGACTTGTGAATAAATCGCCAACTTCTCTTGTTCCTCTAACACCAGCGAGCTTGACAGCAGCGGACTTTATCACCAGTTGAAGATTCTGCTATGCTGGCTGGTAGCCTGTCGCGATCGAAAATAACGAGCGCTTTTCAATTTAGAAATAACCAAAAGACGATCGCCCATCATCTCCCAACTTGTGAAAAAGTGCGATCGCCACTCTTTCCACCTATACTTGTAAAAACTATTTATCCGAGATATACTAGGTAATAGAAAGCAAGCAACCTCAGATGATGGAAGCGAAAACCATAATGAAAACTCAAAGCTTCACCGCCATCATTTACAAAGAAGAAGATATGTACATTGCCGAATGTCCAGAAGTCGGCACAGTTGACCAAGGCGAAACCATAGAAGAAGCGATCGCCAACCTCAAAGAAGCTACAAAGCTCTATCTCGAAGAGTGTCCTTTCCCCGACGAAATCGCTCCCAGGTTTGTAACCAGTATAGAGGTTAGCTATGCCTAGGTTGCCCAGAATATCAAGCCTAGAAGTAATTCGCGTACTAGAACGCTTAGGCTTTTATCAAGCTAGACAAACTGGTAGCCATGTTGTCCTCAAAAAAACTCTCCCTGATGGAGAAATTGTTTGCGTTGTACCACTCCACCGCGAGTTAAAAATTGGCACACTTAGCGGTGTTCTCAAGCAAGCAAAGGTTACACCTGATGAGTTTATAGCGAATTTATAAGGGCTAAACTCATCATCTTTCTCTGACAGACGATCGCCCTTACCTCCCGACTTGTCAAAAAGTGCGATCGCCCGTTGTGTTTTAGAGAACGCGAACCTACTGATAAAGATTATGATTCGGATCTAACCAAACAATATAAAACACATCCTCAATAAAAAAACCATGCACTCGACCGCGATCGTTAGTTGAAAGAGAAAACTGATAGGGAACCGTTACTAATTCTTTTTCGTTCGGAATCCCAAACCCATTGGGTTCAGTTGTTTCTCGCCACTTAATCGGATGACAGCGAAGGGATTGACTGCGATTCATCTTCACTTCTTGTGCGGTTAATGTCGATAAATCGCGCAATCTTTCCAGAAAAGCAATAAAGTAATTCGGAGGACGATCGCGAATTGAAAATTTTTCATTTTGTGTTTGCAAATACTTGAAGGAAAATCCCAAACTTGCGGGCGGTTTCGGTTGAGAAGGGACAATTTTAGACTGAGGTTGCTTCTTTGACACGGGCAGAATAATATTTTTTCATCGATTTTTGAGAAATAATGGCATGACAAGATTCGTCTCTCGGCAAATTCCCTCTCGCTTCCAGCCAAGGCATTTCACTGCAAATTATGCGTTCCAAAGTTTCATCATCATACTCAAAATAAGCCTCAGCAACTTCTTCGAGAAATTCCCCGATTTGTTCTGGAAGTTGCGGTCGATCGACCTTTTCTGAAATAGGTTCCCAACTAAATTGACTTGTATATCGCTCTAATAAATCGGGAATTACGGGGCCATGAACCCACGCTTGAAAATCGGAATTAAATAGCGGCGTTCCATAAATTGCTAAATGCCAAGCTTGAGCGCAATACAGGAGTTTTTGTAGCTTGTAGGCGTTGATTTCTACATCGGATTGCGAGGCTAACCAAATCAAATAATTGGCAATATATCCAGCACTAATTTTTTCTGAATTAATTTCAATACCAACAACTTTCAGTTGACCGTTAGCTATATTTTCCAAGAGTTCTGAAACAGAGAAGTTGAATTGTTGGGCAATTTGTTCGAGTTTTTGCCCTACAGGAGAATCTACAGTTACTCGGTATTCAGTTTTTTTTGAAGTCGCTTGAGTCATGGCCGCTATTTCTTATCAGTGACTTAAGTAATTATAGCAAATAGTAGTAAATTTAAGCATGAGAGGGAAAGTGCGATCGCCTCTGTTCTGCCGTTCGTGGTAAACTCCTCGGTAGCAAGACAAGAATCAATGTCAATCTTAACTAAAGCAAAAAAAATGAAACCGCAGCTCGACGATCGAATTAAAACTTTAATTGATATTTCTGCTGATTTCTCCGATCGCATTATTCCCAAAGAGAGTCTGGGAACGATAGTGGAATGTTACGAAAATCCTGAAGGTTACGCTGTCGATATTGCCTTTCCCAATCCGCAGCTAGTCGGAGGTTTTGAATACGAAAATGTTGTGCTAACGCCGCAGCAATTTGTTGTAGTTGTTCGTGCTGTAGGAGGTATTAAATTAGGAATTTAGCAGGCTATATGGAAATTCCTGGTTGACAAATACTAGCCGATCTAACCGGAAAACTGTTTTTAGAGAAATGCGATCGCCCGTGCTTGACCCATCACATCAAATCTGATTAATATAGAAGAAGTAAGTATTGGAAAAACTTTTGAAACTGCCAAATTATGAAAGAGCAGTCATTCCTCAGAAAAAAATTACTGAATATCTGCTCTCACTCACTCACCGCGACGGTTCAAGCAAAGCAAAATTTTTTTTGCGATTTGGCTTTTCCGTCGATGCTTGGGAAGTCATGGCAACGGCCTTGCTGCGTCATGCCGCCGATCGTGAATTAGCTAAAATAGAAGAATCTCCTTTTGGTACTCGGTACGTTATTGAAGGAGAAATGCTAGCACCAGATGGCAGAACACCTTTTGTGCGTTCTGTTTGGTTTATTGAAACCGGAGGCGAGACTCCGAGGTTAGTAAGTGCCTATCCACCAGATTAAAAAATAAAATGATTCAAGAACTTGACAGCGTTGTTTTAACAACGGATATTCCAGAACAAAATTTAGAGCGAGGCGATATTGGCACAGTTGTTTTAGTGCATCAAGGTGGTGCTGGCTATGAGGTAGAATTTGTTACCTTGACGGGTAAAACAGTCGCTATTATTTCCCTGTTTAGTACGCAAGTTAGAGGTATAGGTGAGAGAGAAATTGCTCGCGCCCGAATGTTAGCTTGAAACTTCCAAACAATATAAAACACATCCTCAATAAAAAACCATGCACTCGATCGCCCAAAAAAAAGTTGCTGCCTCTCACGTGAGGGCAGCTACTTAAATACAGCATTTTAAAGTCTCTCAAAACATCAGAACTAACCTTCAGAAACTGTCGATTTATTCGGCAGTTGCAAATCGTCGGGATCTACATAATGACAAACTGCTTTATCCATGCAAATCAAGGCCCAACCAGACTTATCAATGCTCATCAGCTTGTAAGACGCAGGCTGAATGAAAAAACCTTTGTGATTGCGGGTTGCCGGTTTGATATTAACGTGGCTTTCAGTGTTCATAGCCTTACAACTCCTGAGTATTATTCGTTAGTTAAGCCTGTACTCCGCCGAGCGGATTTGTGAATCGTCTAAGTTTTCAAATACTAGCACTGCTTTTCTGAGTTTTCCATAAACTTATTTATTGATTTATTACGATGTCGTAATAAACCCTAAAGCCGATTTCCTTGCTCCCCGCCCAGGAATCGACCTGTTTGCGCTGTTACAGCTCGAAAAGCCACTGCTTGACGCGGGCAAGACTTTTCCAGTCCGGTTTTCTGCTTAACCCTTCTTCAAAATTCTTTTTTACCTCGTCGAGCAATTCTTCGGAAGCCATTAATAATTGCTGGGCTACTTCTACGTGGGGACGAACGCCTTTTTCTTTGAGTTCCAGCATCGCCGATGCTAAGTTAATCCGGGCTTGGGGGTCGTGAGGGTTCAATTTCACGGCGGTTTTAGCTGCCTTGAGGGCCGGTGCGGGTTTATTTTCTAACAGGTAAAGCCACGAGAGGCTGGCCCAGGCATTGCCGTTTTTCGGGGCTTTCTCGCACACTTCTTTGAACACGGGAATCAAATCTGCTGGAGCATCGCCAGCTTGGTAGCGATCGTAACCTTCTTTAAACAATTCTTCAGGAGTCATTCGATTTTGGATTTGGGATTTTCGATTTTAGATTGCTCGGGCTGTCGCGGATGCGCCGTGGCTTGTTTTCTTGTTACCAGGCTGTTTTCTCGTTACCAGGCTGTGTCTGGTAACGCATACTTCGAGGCTCTGCCTCGAATTTACCCGAAGCCTCGCGAGGCAGAGCCTCTGGACATGGGTTCCCAGGCACAGCCTGGGAACCAGAACAACCAGAAAAACCAGCAACGCTCCTACAAATAATAAGGTGCGCGGCGCGCACCCTACAAATCAGGTCAATTAGCAATTGCTAATACTCCGCGATCGCGCACCAAGCAATTTTCTAATTTAAGCAGAAAAAGAGTTGCCGCAGCCGCAAGTCTGGGTAGCGTTGGGGTTGGTAAACTGGAAGCCGCCACCGATCATAGCGTCGCTAAAGTCGAGTACCAAACCGTAGAGATAGAGAATGCTTTTGCGATCGCACACTACCTGAAAACCTTCGTAATCAAACACTTCATCGTCTTCTCTGACAGTGCTGGGGTCTGCGAAATCCATTACGTAAGACATTCCCGAGCACCCGCCCTGGCGCACTCCCACCCGCAAGCAAAGGTCTTTACCTTGTTTTTCTCTCAGGGCTAAAACTTGACGGACTGCGGAGTCTGTCATTTGAATGCCCCGCTGTTGAGAAATGGTTTGAGTCATCGTTTTGCCGAACTCCTGATACTGTGAAATTCTAAGACTTTTATCCGATCGCTCTATTATACAATAATTTCGCTACAACCTTCAATCCGGTTAGATTTTAGTTCTTATATTTGGGATTTTTGATTTTAATTTTCGATTTTTTTGAGGTTTAAATTTGCAATTTTAATTTGCGATTTTTGATTTAAAGTTGCAAATTTCTAATTTTCAATCTTCACTCGGACACTTAAAATATAAAAATCGAAATCTAAAATCCAAACTCTAAAATTACTCTTGCCCTGCCAATTCCCGAACAAAAACTTGATGCGCCTCGCCAGCAATTCCTACTTGCAGTACATTTAGCACTTCCATCATATTGCCCTCCAACAGGGCAGGCACTGCCAGCCACAATCCAGGGAAAGTGCTGCTGCGAATGATGCCATCAGCATCGGGTTCAATTAACACAAATTCTTCAGCTTGCAATCTGAACCAACTGAAGCGATTCTCAAAGGTTTGCCAAACTAAATACTCCTGCACTCCATTGCGGCGGTAAGCGTTTTTCTTGGCTCCTAGATCGATCGTAGCGCTGCTACTAGCAATTTCCGCGACAAGTTCCGGCCCTCCTTCAATGTAGCCATCCTCGCTAATGGTAGAGTTGCCGCCTGTTTGAATTCGCAGCAGTGCATCCGGTTGCGGTTCATTGTCCAAATCCAGTCGCGTAGTCGTGTTATCGGCGACGCTCGCGCCTGGTGTGGCACTCCGATACACCCCTAACCAGGTAACTAAATCGGCGTGAGGTGTGCCATGAAAAACTCGTACAGGCGATGCCACGTAAACTACTCCTTCAATTAGTTCTGCTTTAAATTTTTCCGGTGTCGCTGCATAGCGACGTTCAAACTCAGCACGAGTCAGGCGATCGCCACTTTCCAAAGCGGGAACTGGTATAGAACGAGCAGGCTGCTGCAACACCATAATCTACCTCGCTAAGCGTGAAATGAATAGTTTAATTATATAGCGATCGTAAATCATTTGTGAATTTCTTACTCCCTCCCCTTAGTAAGGGGAGGGTTGGGGTGGGGTCAAAAACTTTACGACTCATTGACGATCTCCATAGCATCAATTGGTAATTAGTGATTGATGATTGGTGATTCGCAATCGTTTCAGAAATCACCAATCTGGTGGCAGATTATAATGCTCGAGAGTAGATTTATCTTGCAGCAATTCTTGCGTATTTCTGTCAACTTTAATCTGACCTTCAGCCAAAATTAACGCCCTTTGAGTTGTTTTGCCAATCCAATTTAAATCGTGGGAAGCTATCAAAATAACTTCAACAGGCAGTTGCGATAAAACCTTAGCTAAATGCCTCCGCCAAGATGGATCTAATCCGTTGGTAGGCTCGTCTAAAATTAAAATTGCCGGCTCTAATGCTAAAATTGCTGCCAGTGCTGCCAGCCTTCTTTGACCTCCAGAAAGTTCGTGCGCCGATCGATTGGCAAATTCCAATAAACCGAACTCTTCTAGCAATAATAAAGCTCGATCGCGCGCAACTTTTGCAGGCACTCCGTAATTGCGCGGTCCGAAGGTGACATCTTCTAATATAGTTGGCATGAATAGTTGGTCGTTGGCATCTTGAAAGCAAAATCCGATCGACCTCCTTACCTGCGATAAAGTTGCTTGTTCGAGTTTGATTCCCCGCACTCTAATTTCGCCGGATTGAGGCATTTTTAAGCCGATTAAGTTTTCTAGCAAGGTGCTTTTTCCAGCGCCTGTTAAACCGAGTAGGGCTACTCTTTCTCCCGGTTGCAGGGTAAATGAAATTCCCCGCAATACTGGTTTTTGCTGCGGGTAGCCGAATACTAAGTCTTGAATTTCGATCGTTGGTGTTTGTTTGAGATTAGTCAATTTTGATTTGCCTCGATGTTAGGTTGGTGGTGATTTAACCGCAGAGGGCGCAGAGGGCGCAGAGAGAGGGGAAGAGAGGGAGATGGGAAGTTTTGAGTTTTAAGTGCGTGAATTTTGAACTGTCTTTAACTCACAACTCACAACTCAAAACTCAAAACTCCCGCAAACTGTCTTTAACTCAAAACTCAAAATTCACAACTCAAAACTCCTTACCAACTCTCAACTAACTATAAGAAGCTATGGTTAATCCGGCTGTTATTACTATTGTTACTGCCAGCAATATTCGCTCTTTTGTTGTCGATTTTGAGTCGGAGGGAAATGTGCCTTGGTAACCGCGAATTGTCATGGCAGCGTAGACTCTTTCAGCTCGATCGAGACTTCGCAAATACAAGGCTCCAATTGTTGCCGAACTGACGTAACGCAACCATCCCCCGGTGCCGGACAAGCCTCGAAGTTGGGCGGCTGTTTTCATGCGATTGACTTCGGATAGCAGGATTTCTAAATACTGTCCGGCTAAAAGTACGATTTCTTGCAAACCTTTTGGCAGTGGCAATCCTTTGAGAGCAATTCCGAAACAGTGGGGGGGCAAAGTTAGTATAAAGCTGTTCATAATTAGCAGGGAAATTAGGGAACGCAGCAGCAAAAAACTGGCTTTTTCCCAACCTTGAGGCAGTGCTAATAATGAGAGAAAAATTAATTCTGCTCCTAACAGTTGCGCGAGCGATCGCGCTGGCACTTTCAGGCAAAATGACCAACAAAGAGCGATCGCCGCATAAATTCCCAGCCAAAACCAAGCGCCTGTCTTTAAAAAAGCAATGCCGATCGCAAGTGTTAAAGACAGTCGCAGTCGAAATTCTATGGATATTTCAGACATCTTTTGGTTTGACTAACTGAGCAATTCCAAAGGCCGCGCCGAAGCTGGCTGCCGATCCAAAAAGTCCGGCAATGCTCGTACCAATCGGCTGTTCTTCTAATCCTTTAACGCTGTAATCAGCTAGAGGAGTTGGGTTTTCAACAATAGTAGCTTCTTTATCTTTAAATCCGTATTTTTCAGCTACTGAATCCAACCCATCCGGCCAACTGGAAGCAAACAAAGAAAGCACTCCTGCTATTAATAAAACCCCGACTACTGGCGCTACCCATTTCTGTAATTGCGGCTGTTCTCCTGGCAGCAAATCCGGCCGTACTTTGACGAGATAAGTTAGCACGCCGCCTGTAATTAGTCCTTCGCCAATGCCGATTAAAATGTGGACTCCTACCATTGCTGGCAGTGCGATATTTAATGCTACTGTGCCGGAAAGTGCTAGGGCGATCGTACAGCAAATTGAAGCGGCAACGACGCTGAGGCCTGCTGCAATTCCTGCTGCTAGGGGCAAACGGTTGCGGGAACCTCCCAACAATCGCTGCAATGGCTGCAACAGCAACCAGCCCGTCCAAATTCCTACTAGCCCCATGTTGAAAATATTGGCACCCAGGGCGGTAATGCCTCCGTCGGCAAATAAAACGCTTTGAATTATGAAAACCGTACTCATCGCTAGAGTTGCCGCCCAAGGGCTGCCCAATACGACGGATGCTAAGGCCCCCCCTAACAAATGACCGCTGGTGCCGCCCGCTACGGGAAAGTTAATCATCTGGGCGGCAAATACGAATGCTGTGGTTAAGCCCACGACGGGGGCTTGGCGCAGTCCGATGCTATCGCGCGATTTGTTCAGGGCAACGGCGATTGCTGCTGCACTTGCTATGCCGGTGGCAATGGCTACTGGCGGTGAAAGAAAACCATCAGGTATGTGCATCGATTTATCCCAAACCAGAGAACTCTCAACCCTTTAGTCAACTATTTTTTACAAAAATTTACAATCCCCTCTGGGGGGATTGACTTTTTGAAAAAAGAATACTTGCAGGTTGAATGCGCAAAAATCATCACTCGATCGCAGTTTTTTGATAGCTATTATCAATAATTTGTAACTACAAAACAGCCCAACCCAACCTCAGTAAAGCTTGCAGAAAAAGATTAAAAAAATATAAAAAATTACTTGCCAGACAATAATTAGACTTATTCTAATTGTTGAGAATTAGTTGCATTACTCGGCTTTTAGGAAAAGCAGTTCGATCGCCAGTTATTTCGTGCTGCAACCGGGTAGGTTTGCTGTATCCGTGAATGCCAATCTACTCGATCGAGCAAAATTTGGCATTTTTCGATCGCGCGCCAGTTCGATCGGCTTTTTTCGCCAGCCTGGATTCTCAAGACACTCAAAAACATAATGCAACTATTCTCAAATATCTGCGCGAAAATCGACAATTAAGGAGGTCTCCCAGCAGTGCAACAATCAACTCAAGATTCCCCTACCGATTTAGTCCCTGCGGAATTTCCCAAACAGCTAGATATCGCTCAAGTTTCTATCTACGGACTGAGCTTTTTATCTGCTGGTATGTTTCTGTTTTTACCTTTAGTCAACCTACTGCATCCCAGCCACTGGCAGCGATTGATGGGAACCATTCACGGCATGGGTGCAATGTTTGCAATGGTAGTGATGGTTTACACGGGACATTTAGCTTTCCCTTTGCTGCGGGGTTCGGCAAAAATCCTGCCGCAAATGCGCACGTTAGCCTTTTGGTCATCTATTTTGAGCTTTTTAGCTATCGCTACCGGCAATTGGGCTTACATGCGGTATCGGGCGGGCATAGACTTTGGCGGAGCTCGGGCTTGGCTGAAAGAAAACTCGCCTTTAGGGCAGTATGTTTTGATGGAATATCACGAATTTAGCGTGCTGTTTACGTTGCCTTTAGCAGTAGCTTGCACCTGGATTTTGTGGAACTACGGCGATGCAATTTTAGAAAAACAAAATCGCCCAGTTTTAACTGCAACCTGCGTAGCTTTGATGGCAATCATGTTTTTCTCAATGGGAGGCATGGTCAGCGGTATTGGCGTTGCTAAAATTCAGGCTTTGTAATTATTAGTCAGCAGTCAGCAGTCAGCAGTCAGCAGTCAGCAGTCAGCAGTCAGCAGTCATTAGTCAGTAGTTATTCAACTATCAACTGTCAACTGTCAACTATTAACTGTCAACTGTCAACTATCAACTATCAACTGTCAACTGTCAACTATCTTAGGAGATTTGTGAAATGACGAGACAATTATCCCGCAACAATTTTGCGGGTGACGAGCCTGTTTACGGGAAAATTTGGTCAAAATTAAAACACTTTCCCAGCGGTTTAGCTGAGGGTTCGGAAACAGCGCCTAGCGTTTCCGGCCCTGCAGCAGCAGCAATAATTAGCGCTGCAATTGGTTGTTTTGCGATGATGGTGAGTCACCATTTAGGGGACACATCTAAGGCTACAAACGAATGGCTTTGGAACCTCGGTAGTTGGATTCCGGGAAGCAAAACTAATGATGAAATGTGGGGCAACATCGGCAGTTATACCGGCAAAGAAACTATGTTGCTGATTGGCTGGCTTGTCAGTTGGCCGATACTGCATGCGATTTGGAAAAATAAGAGCATTAAAAGCCGCACCATATTTTTCTGGATGTTTGCTTTGCTAGTTGCTGCGACAGCGATGTCCTGGCATCCTCTGTTCCCCTATTTGCCGTTAACTTAAGTAATGTGAGGTTTGATGATGGAAACAAAAAATAAGCCGCTCCCAGCCAGGGAGATGCACCAAATAGTTTGGATTAGTATGGGAGTTTTGGTTTTGTTCTTCGTAACTTTTCCCATCTCCATGTGGCGCGTCAGCCAAAAAGAAAAGTTTCGCGGTTTTCACGTCAAGTCTTTGACAGTTGAAGGGAAAAATCCCCAAGCAGTAGATGCTAGTGCTGTTGCTAATAAGCCTGCGGAAGCCGCTATTGCTAGTAGCGCTGTACAGCCTGTGACAAGCAATCCCAACGTAGCTGTTAGCGGTCAAAAAAATCTGCCCGAAAAGTATCCGAATGCTGTACCTTTCATTAATCAGCCTGTTGCGACGGCTATTCCCAATAGCCCTACAGATAAGACTGCCGAAGCTGTGCCCGTGTCAGCGGGTGCGCCGGAAGTTCAGGTAGCAGACGGAACTAATCGAGCAGCAGAAATTACCGATCGCGCTAAGATACAGGAATTAAATCTCAAAGTCTACGATCGAATTAACGAAAGTTGGCAAACTAGCCCTACCTTCACTCAAAATCTAGTCTATCGAGTGAGTGCCAGTCAAGATGGAGCGATCGCCCATTTCGAGCCTCTCAACCAGCCCGCCAAAGATTTTACTCAAGAAACTCCCCTGCCAAACTTGCTAAAATCTGCCCGAACAGGCAACACAGAAGCAGCATCGGTAGCTAAATTTACAGTAGTATTTGCTCCTAGCGGCATCTTGGAAGTCAACCCTTAAACAGTTGACAGTTGACAGTTGACAGTTAATTATTGTCCGCTGTCGGCTGTCAGGGCCGGGTGTGCGAGAGTCTGAAGATTCGATCGAACTCACTTAATTATCTTTTTTTAAGATTTCCGCAAACTAAACGATAAATTGTTAACGATTTCTTCTGCCTGTGGGCTCTCCGCGTTTTCTCTTCGTGTTTTTGCGGTTTGCGCGATCGAAATTATTCGGAATTTTTGCCAATAATCCTCAAAATACTAGCAATCCAATATATAAAAAATATAAAAAATATAAAAATTTGAGAAATTGCAGTTAAATTAAAAAATATGATATCATAGCCAGTGCCTTTGACTGTATCCTACATCTAAAACAGCAAATGAAAGAACTCGACGAGAAAAAAACCCAAGAATTGCTAGCTACCATCATGGAATGGGAACTAGCAGGGGTGGTGCGCTACACTCACTACGCGCTGATGGTGACGGGACCAAACCGCATCCCCATCGTGCAATTTTTTCAAGCACAAGCAACTGAATCCCTCCTCCACGCGCAACAGGCAGGAGAAATTCTCACAGGCTTAGAAGGGCATCCCACCCAAAAAATTGCTCCCATAGAAGAAACCTACAAACACTCGGTGAAAGACCTTTTAGAAGAAAGTCTCAATCACGAGAAAAAGGCACTCAAAAAGTATAAATCGTTACTTGAAGTAGTCCAAGATTGCAGCATTTATCTGGAAGAATACGCCCGCAGCTTGATCGGTCAAGAAGAACTTCATCAAGTAGAGCTCAAAAAAATGCTGCGGGATTACAGTTGACAGTTGTTAAGGAGTTTTGAGTTTTGAATGCGTGAGTTTTGAGTTAAAGACATTTCTGAAGTTCAAAACTCAGAACTTCTCCTGACAGTTGACAGAGATCGATGTCAATTATCCGCTGTTATATCGTGTCCGGTCGATCGACCGCAATAAGATTCGTTTGTAGTGCGGACACAAGTACCCTCTCAGACTGCGGACTAAAGTCCACACTACGAACCTTTTGTGTTATGGTAATAGATCGGACATGGTATTAATCGTCAAATGTTTCCATTCCCGTTATCAAAATTGCGCTGTCAATTGTCAGCAATTTTAAAATTTTATGGAAATAAGTTTTAGTGAAGCGATACCGACATTTGTAATTACCCTGCGGGAAGGTGTAGAAGCAGCTTTAGTTGTGGGAATCGTACTCGCTTGTTTGAAAAAAGCAGAAAAATCTTACCTCAATTTCTGGGTTTATGCAGGTGTCGGTGCGGGAATTGCTGCTAGCGCTTTGGTGGGAGTATTGTTTAATTTGCTGCTGCAAATTCTATCATTGTCCGATCGACCTTATGCACCGATAATTAAACAAATATTAGAAGGCGTTTTAGGCATTGTCGCGATCGGCATGTTAAGCTGGATGCTAGTCTGGATGACCCAGCAAGCGCGGTTTCTAAAAACCGAAGTTGAGGGGGCCCTAACAGCAGCTTTGCAAGAAAATACTAACGCAGCTTGGGGCGTATTCGGCTTAATTTTTATCGCCGTACTCCGCGAAGGTTTTGAAACAATTTTGTTCGTCAGCGCTCAATTTCAGCAAGGCTTGAGTCCCGCTTTGGGGGCTGTGGGAGGTTTGACTGGGGCGGCAGCAATCGGCGCGTTGTTGTTTAAGTGGGGCGTGAAAATCGATATCCGCTTGTTTTTTAAGTTGATGGGAATTTTGCTGTTATTAATTGTAGCAGGCTTGGTGGTATCTGCACTCAAACATTTTGATGCGGCGGCGGGCATTTTGTCGCAGGCGGACAGCAATTATCGAGGGCTGTGTTTTTATTTCGATCGCACTTCACAAATCCATTCTTGCATTCTCGGCCCCCTGGTGTGGAATGCGTCGGAATTTTTGCCCGATCGCGAGTTTCCGGGCATAATATTAAAGTCGCTGTTTGGCTACAGGGATAAACTTTATCTTTTACAAGGAGTTGGTTACATACTGTTTTTAGCCAGCGTCGGCAGTCTTTATTTCCAAAGCTTGGGAGGCACAGTTGTTGGGGATACTAAGTCTGTTAAACAGTTGAAGGTTGACAATTGATTGTTTGTTAATATCGGAATGGAAGAAGTATTGAACCGCGAAGACGCGAAGGACGCGAAGGAAGAAGGAAGAAGGAAGAAGGAAGAAGGAAGAAAGATGTGTTAGGTTGCAGGCGCTCGTTCGTAGTTGACAGTTGACAGTTTAATGTATATCTGTTGCAGTATGATATGATATAAGATACTGCCACTCGCCGATCGGGCTGTAAGGTGCGCACTGCGCACCCCATGTATAGAGTTAGCACGTAATTACTAAATCAAAAATCAAAACTCGTTAATCCTTATCAAAAATCGTCCTATGGTAGCGACAGTCAAGCAACTATTTATTTATCCAATTAAAGGGCTGACACCGCAAGAAATGTCAGAATTTATTGTAACAGAAGGACGCGGAATTAAGGGCGATCGCGCTTTAGCATTGATGTTTGCCGATCGAATTGAATCGCCTCAAATTCCCCCCGAAAATCAACCTTGGACGCACAAAAAAAATTTGGCAGTGCAAAATGATTGGCCGCTTTTAGCAGCCCTAGAATGCCATTACGAACCGCAAAAGAGCATTTTAACAGTCAAGCATCAAGGAGTTGCGGTATTGGAAACAGAAACAAACACAGCAGCAGGGCGCGATCGCACGGGTGCATTTTTTACAGAATACCTCAACGCAATTCAACCTACAAAAGAAGCCCGACACCCGCAACGTACAGCCTTGCAATTAATCGGCGACAGCAGTGGCGAAACACGCTATCCAGATCGAGAACCGGTACACATTTCTTTGTTGAGTCAAGCCACATTAGACGAATTAACTCAAAAAGCCGATCGCCCGATCGACGCGCGCCGGTTTCGCCCTAATATTGTATTGGATGGCATACCAGCTCGATCGGAATTTGAGTTAGTAGGAAAACAGTTGCAATTGGGCGAAGCGCAAATAGAAGTTACAGCCAGAATCGGGCGCTGCGTCAACATAGAAGTAAATCCAGAAACGGGCGATCGAGATATTCCCCTACTCAGTTTACTGCAACAGGAATTCGGTCACGCACAAACCGGAGTTTTAGCCAAAATCATCACTAGCGGAAAAGTTAAAATCGGCGATATGTTGCATTAGCTACGGTCAGATTGCCTTCGATCGCACTCTGCCCCAACCGACCTATTTTTTGGTTTTTGGAAACTGTCTAGCACCATCAAACTGTTTTCAATTGTTCCCTAAAACCCGTTACTTATACTAAATCTGGGTATGATACCCCCGTTATTTCTTAAACCCGCGTAGGCGGGTTTTGTTTGTGTAGTTGAGGGTGAAAATCGGATGTTCAACCTCCTACTCGAATATGCTGCGCTCGTTATTCGAGTAGGAGGTTGAAAGAGCGAAGCACATTCGATTTTGCACCCTCACAGATTTCAACCGCCGAGTGATAAAGGGGATAAGCAACCCGGATTTGGTATTACTCATTCTATCCCTTCCTCTTCTCCTTCTTCCCTTCGCGTCCTTCGCGTCTTCGCGGTTCCATAAAAATAGCCCTAAAAAAGACGAAAAACCCCAAATTGGCATTATTTAAATTGTAGCAGGCCGATCGCCCGCAAAAAAATCCCTTAAAAATCCCCTTCATCCACTTGAAAAACAGTCAATCCTAAAGCGCGCCACATATCAACAACTTGCTGTCGATCGTCCAAAACAAACTTAACATTATACTTACCATCAATATGCTGTCGGTAGAACTCCTCTTTAACAATCGAATCCTTCCGCATATCTCCGGTTTTCCGCATGTAAAGAGCGCTATAATTCACCTGATATTGCTGCAACCATTTTTCAGTTTGAGGCTGACAGTCATCCGTCCTCCCGGACACTACAACAATCTTAACGCTTGGCTGCCATTTGATGACGGTATCTAAAACAGGTTGATTCGGCAAATCGCGATCGCACGTTGAAGCATCGAAAGGATTTCTACCGTTAAGCAGCGCTAAAGTACCGTCCATATCGACAATAATTACATCGGGCAAATTCGGGTTGTATTCCGGCGCGGGAACGGGAACTCGCACGTACCGATAGTACATTTTCATTATCACATCTTTGCCCACAGAATTGAGTCTTTTCAAATCCCGTTTGATGCATTCCTCCACCGGAACTTGCAGGAAAGAATCGTTAACTTCCACGATCGCTTTACCCTTAACCAATTCTTTGATATGGTCAATGTGAGGACCAAAATTAGTATCGTCAACAATCACGTGTTTGCTGCTTTCCAAAGCCATCAAAATAATCGTATCTCTCAACTGCAAAATAAACTTTTCATTGGTGGGCGACCAATGAGAAGCATGAGCCATTTCTCTCAGTAAATCTTTATTAGTGCGCACCCACCTTGCAGGTTCTGATAGCAACAATTCTCTAGCAAATTGAGACTTTCCCGAAGCAGGCAAACCGACAAGGATCAGAACTCTTTTCATAGGAATGGTGAATGGGGAATGGGGGATTGGGAATCGAACGATTTTAGATTTGAGATTTTGGATTTTCGATTGGGATTGGTCGATTTGAGATTTTGAGATTGGGGATGGGGAGAGGGGAAGTTCTGAGTTTTGAGTTTTGAGTTTTGAGTTTTGAGTTTTGAATTTTGAACTGTCTTTAACTCAAAACTCACGCATTCAAAATTCAAAACTCCTGAGAACTATCTTTAACTCAAAACTCACGCATTCAAAACTCAAAACTCCTTACCAACTGTCAACTTCTTTACAATCCTAAATTGATGTAATCCAAACCCAATAACTCCTCTATTTTATGGATCGTAACATCGCGCAGCGCTTCTTTAACCCCCGCGACTCTGCCAGCCCGCAAAGAAAACAAAATTCCCGAATAAGGGAAATGTTTGATAGCCAAAGCAAAATTTTTTTGTACCTCAATATGTTTGTACTGCTGGTAAACTTCCTCTATTTCCCCAACCAAACATTGATATCTGTCCTTAACCTTTTGGTACAAATCAACCCACTCGGGAAAATAAGCTAAAAATTCTTCTCCTTCATTAGTCAAAACAATCTCTATCATCCGGCGCGTCGAAAACCCTTCGCGGAGGTGGGAAATCGCGACATATTGCGGCGACTTCACTTTAACTCTATTGAAATTAGCATCGCAAATAATATACCCTTCCGAATCCATCGGATCTAAATGCTGAGATGCTTCGATAACTTCTTTCCAGCTAGTTAAAGGGTAGGATGCTACCAATTCCCAACCGTATTTATTCGCCCAAAAACTCGGAGCGCTTTCTAACAGAGTTTGAGTATTGCGCACCCCGTGCAACACGATTTGGTTGTTTGCTTGCCGGACAACTATTCTATTGTAAGGGGTCATCAACTCAAATATAAAACACTCGTCGGTAGCTGAGGGCAATTGATATCCCAATTCTTGCCAAACTTTCCAAAACAGTTCGGCAAAACTAAATCCAAAACCGTTAACTTCGCCCGCTGCATCGGGAGTGCCGCTAGTTTGCACCCTCCACAATCCTTGGTAAAAATACAGTACAGTTAGAGAACCATCTAATTTTTCGTAAACTTTGGCATGACTCCAATCAATTGCAGCGGCGTGCCCTTCCCCGTAATTAAAAAATTTGTCGTAGGGGTAAGAAACTATTTGCCAATTTTGAGACTCATCTACAATAATGCCCCGGCACTGCTGAACAATTTTTTCGCCCAGCGGAGATTCTATCTGCGAGTATTTCAGACAGACTAACTCGGGATATTGGCGGTGGCGGGTAACTTTGATCTGATAAGTTGCGCTCAAAGTTTCCAATCCATGCTGGCGTAAATACTCTTGCAGTTCCACGATCGACTCCTAAATTTGTCGCCCGATTCAATTTTAGATTATAGTGCCTATCTGGCGCTATAGCGATCGTAAATCATTTGTGAATTTCTTACTACCGGACCTTGAGTTCGGGGAGGGTTGGGGTGGGGTAAAAACTTGACGACTCATTTACGATCGTTATAGCTGTCAATAAAATTTAACTCAATTTCTTTCCTGAATGCCTGCTAGCTGTTTTGTAGTTGGGTGTATCGCGAGATGCTGTCAAGCTAACAACTTAACTTTTGCAATATTGAGGAAAAACACCGTGACGAACAAATTCTTACTTTTGGCTACTTCTACCTGCGTATTGACTGCATTAGTACCTGCAACGCAAGTTTTTGGAAACAGCGAAATGTCGCTGCTGGTGTCGGAAACCCAACAAATTTATCGCACCAATATGGTTGTTCCGGTAAGTGAAATTTTGCGCAAGTTAAAAGGCAAAACGCAAGTCCCAATTTTTATTCCCAGCAGCATTCCCGTTTCCCAAAAACTTTACTATCAAACTCAAGCAAAAGCGGACAGCTACACTATTTTTCTGGAATTTACACCGGATTGTCGGGGTGCGGGGGCTTGCACTCTGGGAGAAATTCGAGCGCAAAAAGGCGGTGAGTTTTCCATAAAAATAGAAGGAGTAACTAAGACTTTAAAAAACGTACAACTTGCTGGCGGCATCAAAGGAGTATTTCACAATGGTTGCGGGGCTTATTGCACGGCAAATCTCGAGTGGAAAAATCGGGGTTTTATGTATACTGTAGCAATTAGAAACGGCAGCGAAGCCGATTTAATTAAGATTGCAAATTCTGCAATTCAAGCTGGGGCTAGATAATAACTCTGGTAAACAGCGCGGAAAATTTATAAAATATGGCATAAAATCTGCGATCGAGTCGGGGTTTACACAATGCGAGCGCAACTCGATCGAGAATTTGTCACAGACATCAGTGGGCGTTTGCGTGTTGTCGGGCGCGCGCCTTCACAATACTTTATATTTGTTCGTAAAATTTATTAATTAGGGGCTTTTGGTGGTTTCTCTGAAAAAATATTAGAAATTATTCTCAATTATTTGACGATTTTTGTGCTTTTGGGGGCTTGACTAAAAAAGGGAGTTTTGATATCTTAAAATTATTTTGTAGGATTGAGGCATGGTTTAACTTAAAAAGCTTTCCTGACAAGGAGAAAGCCAGAGCACTCCTCAAACAAGATTGGCATCAAAATATATTATCCCAATTTTCCAACCACCTTCGAGTTCTGAACCCAATCCGATCGAGCGCTTATGGCAACACATCAAGCGCGAATTATCAAAAATTTAAGTGCAACTTCATAGAGAATTGGTATTAGTACAAGTTTCAGTAGAAAGTGATGTTCAAGGACATCAGAAATCGAGCCAGTAAACCCGCCCCTATCCAGCTTTAGATTGCAATTTACCTCTTTGAGCATCTAAGTTACTATGTTTTCTTAGTTGAGATACTTAGAGGGGAGTCGAAATGAGCAAAAAATTGCTATTTGGGGCTGTTTTTGCTGGTGTCTTTACCGCTTGGACGATCGCGCTTTTATCAAACTCAGTCCTAGCAAAAACGCAAATCTCGATCGCGGAAATTCACTGGTTGGATTATACCGCTAAAGATCGCTGGCAATCCATAGAATTAATCGTACCGGAGCGAGACACCCTCAAAAGGGCCGACCGACAGAAGTTGCGTTTGTACGAACTGCACCTCGCGAAAGTGTTTGAGATTTCTCATTTTTTATGCCAGCGCGATCGCGCTGCTGCCGGATATAATTGGTCTTATCAAGCGGTCAATGGCAATATAGAAATCGGACGTTACAAAATTAGCTGCCGTCTCGCCCGCGAAACCGCCGCAACTTACGGATTGGGCAAACCAGAAACAACTGCAATCCGCCGCAACTTTAAACTACCAAATGGCCGCGATGCCGTTGCAGTTGAAAAATATGCGATTCCTACTCTTAACATCACTAAAAATAGATTCTTGCAGTGGAGAGACTTTGCCAAACAATTAACCCCGATCGAAAATTCAGGCACGCAACCAGCTAACACTTCTTTTCCAGCGAATAACATATTCAAGCAAATCAAAGGTAAAACGCGAGTGCCGGTTTTTCTGCCCAGCAGGCTGTCTTTATCGGGAAACGAGCAGCTTGATTTTGACGTGCAAGCAGGTTCCCACGGTTACATTGTCAGAATGTATTTAGGCAAGGGATGCCGCACGCGAGACTGTTATTTTGGGTCGATCGAAGCTAAAAGAGATGAAGCGTTTTCGCCTCCTTCGCGATTGCCGCGGGATACTTACAGAAGTATTGAATTAGAGGGGGGAATGAGGGCGATTTATTTCAGTAAATGCGGTGTTTATTGCAATAGGTTTGTTGAGTGGCAAAGGTTGGGGGTATTGTACCGAGTGACGCTCAAAAATGGCAGCCAGCAGGAAGTCGTACAAATAGCAAATTCCGCAATTCGAGCGGGACAAAGGTAACGCGCTTTAATTTTTTTATTTGAGGTTTATTTTGATTCTCCAAATTAATCGAATAATAGCCAGATCGGTCACACTGCGATCGCATCTGTTGTAACTTTCTTTTGTAGCATCATTGTCTGCAAGGGGTATAACTGTGCTGTCCCAAGAAAAAACGGGATAGCATGGGAATTTCCTTCGCTTTTATATTAATGTCTTTGTTACGCAAATTTCACCAGCACTGCTTGCACCGCGCACCCGAAAATTATACAATCGATCTTGAAAGATCGGGGTACTTTAGTTTGTCTGGCAATGTGCCATGCCCAAAAGGGCGATCTTAGGTAGATAACTTTACAAAAACAACCTTGACTTCGCGACGCCTAAACTGTATGTATGCAGAGTGGAGCGATCGACTATAGGAAGCTACTCTTGAAGCCAATACCTAACTAGACTTCTTCACGAATAATTGTTGAACGGGCATCCCGATCGTTCAATACTGCCTTTTTTTGAGAAAGTCTATTCGCTGTGGAATCGAGCGGTAAATTACACGAACAGAAAATTTGTTGAGAGAAACCTTGACAAAACTGATGCGTAAATTTCAATTGGATAACTTGCTGACTAGCCGAATCCCGATCGTTTAAGACGGATCGATAAACCTTAAAGATCGATAGATCTTATGACTAATAACACTAACTTGGAGCGAGCTAAAAACACCAGACAAATCTCTTTAAAATGGCTGTTGATTTTGCCGTTTGTTTTACAAATAGTGGGAATTGTCAGCATTATTAGCTATCTTTCCTTTAAAAACGGTCAAACAGCCGTTAATGAAATTTTAACCCAGTTGAAAGATGAAATTGTTTTGCGGATCGATGACAATATAGATCGCGATCTAAAAACTGGTAGAGAAATCAATCAAACAAATTTGAGCTTAATCAAATTAAAAACCTTCAACTTACAAAAATTATTTGATTGGGAAACTTACTTATGGCAAATGATTGTTCAACAGGGAGCTAATACCAATGTTAGTTCTTTTGCTGTGTCAAATCCTCAAGGACAATATATGGCAGCTCAGAGAATTAGCGATGGCTCTATTATTATTAACATTACCAATCCATTAGTTAATCGCGATTTTGAATCTTATAGTACCAAGGAAAATGGTCAAAGCGATCGGCTAATTAAAGTCACTAAAAATGTTGATATTCGCCATCGTCCTTGGTATAAAGAAACTGTAGCAAGAGGCAGGCAAACTTGGAGCAAGCCTTATTTTGCTTTGGTAGAGCCTGACCTATTAATTAGTTATACTATTCCTATTTATGAAAAGAACAGTCAAAAATTAGAAGGAACTGTCATGACCACTCTGAGTTTAGAAAACTTAGGAAGATTTTTGAAGAGTCTTAAGATTGGTAAAAGTGGAGAAGTATTTATTGTTGATAATTCGGGAAATTTAATTGCAACTTCCACACAAGAAGCTCTGTTTCGCCTTGAATCAAATAAAAAAAAGTTGATGCAAATGGCAGACAGCAATAATTACGTTACTCGAACTATCGGTCAATATTTATTTAAAAGTAGGGATAGTGTAAGCAACAATAAAAATGCAGAAAATTTACAACTTTCCATAAAACAACAAAAATATTTTTTGAGACTTCAACCCTATAAAAATGAAGATGGAATAGATTGGCTGATTGTCATTGCCATTCCTGAAGCTGATTTTATGGATAAAATTAATGCGAACAACCAACAAACATTTTTATTTTCAGTTTTAGCTTTAATTGTCGCTATTGGAATTGGTATTGTTACGGTCAATTATGTAATTAAACCGCTTCTAGAATTAAATCGGGCTTCAAAAGAAATTGCTCGAGGCAACTGGAATCAAACTATAAAATTCAATTCGATTGATGAAGTAGGAGAATTAGCAAACTCTTTTAATTTAATGGCAAAACAATTACAAGAATCTTTTGAAACTTTGGAACAAAGAGTTGAGGAGAGAACGGGAGAGTTAGTCATTGCTAAAGAAAAAGCTGAAGTAGCAAATCAAGCTAAAAGCACCTTTATTGCTAACATGAGCCATGAATTACGATCGCCCCTGAATGCCATTCTCGGCTTTTCGCAATTAATGTTAAGAAGCCAGAATCTTCCTGCAGAACAATACGAGAATGCCGGCATTATCTATCGCAGCGGTGACTATCTGTTGACGCTAATTAATAATATTCTCGATTTATCAAAAATCGAAGCTAGCAAAGTTACCCTCAACACTCAAACATTCGACTTGCATCGCTTGCTGAACGATCTAGAAGAACTGCTGCACTTGCAGGCAGCAAATGCCGGATTAAAATTGATATTTGACATCAGCGAACCCCTCCCTCGCAATATTTGCACCGATGAAATCAAACTCCGACAGGTTTTACTAAATTTACTGACGAATGCGATTAAATTCACGCCGAATGGCTCGATATGTTTGAGTGCTTGGACAGGCAACGAAACAACAGAAGATGTTTTTTCCCTGCGTTTCCAGGTTCGCGATACAGGGGTAGGAATTGCACCTGGAGAATTGCCCAAATTATTTGATGCCTTTAGCCAAGCCCAAGCCGGAAAACAAATGCAGGAAGGAACGGGTTTAGGTTTGGCAATCAGCCGAAAATTTGTCCAACTAATGGGAGGTGATATTTCCGTAGAAAGTGAATTAGGAAAAGGTACGACTTTCTCCTTTTCAATTCAGGTAAAATTAGGTCAAGAAACTAGCGATCGGGGGATCGTAGAACCTACGAGAGTGCTGGGAATTGCGCCCGGTCAACCGACATACAAAATCCTCACAGTCGATGATAAATCTATTAACCGACAACTGTTAATTAAGTTGCTCAGCCCCTTGGGATTTGAAGTGAAAGAAGCCAGTAACGGACAAGAAGCGATCGCAATTTGGGAGGCATGGGAACCCCACTTGATTTGGATGGATATGAGGATGCCAGTTATGGACGGTTACGCAGCGACAAAATACATTAAATCTACTACTAAAGGTAATGCTACAGCGATCGTTGCATTAACAGCAAGCGTGTTGGAAGAAGAAAAGGCGATCGTACTTTCAGCAGGATGCGATGACTTCCTGCGCAAACCTTTTACTGAGTACCATATTTTTGACGCGCTAGCTAGGCATTTGGGAGTTAAATATATCTATGCAGAAACAATACCTCCTGTCGGGGATGATACCGACAAAATCCCTTTGACACCGGAAGATTTAACCTCAATGCCTCAAACATGGATCGGTCAATTATACGAAGCTGCTCTCGAGGCAGATACCAGCCAAGTCTTGCAACTGATAGGAGAAATGCCCCAAACAGAAACTCGCTCGATCGAAATCCTGAAAGAACTTGCCCGCGAATTTAATTTCGAGCAGATTGTCGATTTAGTTGCACCCCTAATAAACAATGAATCTTAATTCCGAATGCGAAACTAAAGGTAATATTCTAATTGTAGACGATCTGCTAGATAACTTACAATTACTCAGCGATGCGCTCCTCAAGCTAGGCTACACTGTGCGCAGCGTCACCAGCGGGCGGATGGCACTGAAAACAGTGAAGGTAAAGCGGCCGGATGTAATTCTGTTAGATATAAAAATGCCCGAAATGGATGGTTTTCAAGTCTGCAAAACTCTCAAAGCAGATCCGGATTTCCGCCAGATTCCAATTATTTTTATTAGTGCTTTAGATGATGTCTTCGATAAAGTAGCTGCCTTCGATTCAGGGGCGGTAGACTACATCACTAAACCATTTCAAATCGAAGAAGTAGTGGCGCGTCTGGAAAATCAGTTAACCATCCAACGCCAGCAACAGCTTCTCGAACAAGAAAATTTGAAGCGCCGGGAAGCAGAAGAGGTACTCTATCAATCGAGAGCTTTACTCGCTAGTGTTTTGAATAGTTCCATTGATGGTATTGTAGCAATGCAAGCTGTTCGCGATCCAGAAACCGGGGAGATTGAGGATTTTCGGTGTTTAGTCGTTAACCCCGCGATTGCTAGAGCTTTTCAACGCAGCCGCGAAGATATTATAGGTAAATTGGCACTCAAAAAATTTCTGAATCGTATCGATCGAGAATTATTCGATCGCTTTGTTAAGATTGTCGAGACGGGGCAACCCTTAGAACAGGAATTTCACTATGAATTAGGCAATTCTTACTGGTTTCACTTCATAGCAGTCAAGCTAGGTGATGGTTTTTCCCTGACGATCCGCGATATCACCGCCCGCAAACAAGCCGAATTTGAATTGCAACGACAAGCTGAAAATTTAGAACTTACTCTCCGCAAACTCAAACGCACCCAAGCCCAACTCATCCAGAGTGAGAAAATGTCTTCAATTGGGAATCTAGTTGCAGGAGTAGCCCATGAAATTAACAATCCGGTGAATTTTATTCACGCCAATCTGACTCCTGCTACTGAATATTTCCAAGATTTACTGTATTTGGTAAACCTCTACCAACAGCACTTTCCCGATCCGCCAACAGAAATTCAAGGAAAAATTGAGTCTATCAACCTAGATTTCTTGCAACAAGACTTGCTCAAACTTCTAAATTCTATGCGGCGGGGAACCGATCGCATTCAGAGAATAGTTATGTCCTTGCGAAAGTTTGCCTGTCACGATGAAGCTGAATTCAAACGAACGGACATCCATCAAGGTATCGACAGTACGCTGGTGGTCCTCCAAAATCGGCTGAGAGTCACAGCAGAACATCCAGAAATTACCGTCATTAAAGATTGCGGTCAACTGCCCAAAATCAGTTGTTATCCCGGTTTGCTCAATCAGGTATTTATGCATCTTTTGAATAATGCTATTGATTCCATTCATACCCAATGCAGGGACGATCGGGGACAAATAAAAATTAAAACTACAGTTTTGAAAGACAATAAAATAGCGATCGAAATATCGGATAATGGGTTGGGAGTTCCTGAGGAATTGCAATCGAAATTATTCGATCCATTTTTTACTACCAAAACCGTGGGCAAAGGTACGGGACTGGGACTGTTTATCAGTTACCAAATTATTGTAGAGCGACATGAGGGCAATTTATATTATAACTCACAGTTCGGACAAGGAGCAGAATTTATCATTGAACTTCCAATTACCTAATAAATCTTGAGTAAGGACGATCGGCGCTTAGGTTTGTAGTAAGGACTTTAGTCCCGCTCGGCGAAGACTTTTATTTTGAGTAATTACAGCAGATTGCAGGTTGATGAGGTACATTCAATAGCCTGTAGGGACTTAGGCTCAGCCGTTTCCCTACCTGTGGTGAGGACTTCACATAACTGAAAAATGCTGTAATACCAAATCAGGGTTTGATACCCCCTTTATTCCTGAAACCCTTGAAGGGCGGGTTTTGTTTATATAGTAGCGGTTTCAACCGCCCAGTAATAAAAGGGATGGCTAACCCCGATTTGGTATAATTCCTCTCTTCGGACGCTTTACTCCGTCTTTCCGTTTAACTTGAAAGCCATACAAATAGATTTCTGGCATATTGATGCGTCCGTCAGCACGATTTTCTACAATCCCAAGTTGCAGTAAATATTGCAAGATACCTTCAGGTTTGGTGACAGAATGTACTAGAATTAACGGCAAACGATCGTCAACTCCAGGGCTTGCTAACAGGTGAAAAAAACGCAAAAACTCTTTCTTCTTTGATAGTATCAATTAAGGGTCTGTAAGGATCTTTCTCTCCTGCTGGCAACCAGATATCATTACCGTAATAAACCCCAAGTTTTTGAGATAGCAGTCGATCGAACTCGTTACTTCAAGACATAGCATTTCTTATCCTAAAACAGAACATCCCGATCGCCAGCACTTAAATACCTACTGCTGTTCCTTCGGGCCGATGGGAATAATTATCAAAATTTGTAAATTTTATTTTTTATTAACCGCAGAGGGCACAGAGAGCGCAGAGAATGAAGAAAATTCTGAGAAGAGCAGAGAGGGGAGAGCGATGTGTTGCTTGTTTTGCAGGGTCGATCGCACTCCCGATCGCACTTTTCGCCCTCTCTGAAAATTTCACCCCGCAACCGCAACGGTCGATTGCCAAATGTTGCAAAGAGTTGCAAATATTAAATCTTTCCGGGAAAAACTTGCTATTTAATGAAATAGACCTTAGAATCCAGCAAGGTATATCAAAGTCTCAGCAAGCAGCCCTGCAAGCACTAACTTAAAATAGGTCGAAAGTGCGAGAAAGCAACAAAAACTACCTTTTTTAACTCTTTCAATAGCAAAGTATTGGCAGAAAATTCAGGGATCGGCAATCGGCATATTAAAACGAATGCTTTGCTAGCAATACAGCAAATGTATCAAAACTTATCTGTCCGAATTTAGCACTGTCAAAATCCTAGCTGCAACGCTGGCTGCGTCAAGTTTGCGCCGCTCCCTAGGCTGGTTTTAATGTCTTTAACTACTTGAGGATTCGATCGCATGGTTTCGATTTATAAAACTCAATCCGATCCGCTCTCTTTACCAACACCCGTCACAGCGCCCGGAACACCCAGCAGCACGCCTGTCGCTACAGGAGTCTGCATCACCGTTCACGGTCACTTCTACCAGCCGCCCCGAGAAAACCCTTACCTCGACGCGATCGAACGCCAAGCCAGCGCCGAACCCAGCCACGACTGGAACGAACGCATCAACCGCGAATGCTACCGCCCCAACGCTTTTGCTCGCATTGTCAACGATCGGGGCGAAGTTGTGGGGATCGCCAACAACTACGAATATCTCAGTTTCAACATCGGTCCGACCCTGATGAGCTGGCTGGAACGCTACGATCCAGAAGTTTACCAGCGAATTATCGAGGCCGATCGCAAAAGCTGCCAGCGGCTTAACGGTCACGGCAACGCGATCGCCCAGGTTTACAATCACATCATCATGCCCCTGGCTAACGAGCGAGATAAATACACCCAAATCCGCTGGGGAATCGCTGATTTTCGCTCCCGCTTCGATCGCGATCCCGAAGGAATGTGGCTCGCCGAAACCGCCGTAGACTACGCTACCCTCGAAGTTTTGGTCGCAGAAGGCATCCGCTTCATCGTCTTGGCCCCCTCCCAAGCCGAACGCTGCCGCCCGCTCATCGCGCAAAACCAAGAAGGAGAAACGACGGAAAATCAGGAATGGCACGAAGTCGGCGGCGGTCAAATCGATCCCACCCGCCCCTACCGCTGCTATCTGAAGCCGGAAAAGCGGCTGATGGCTGCCAACCAACTTTCCCCCCTGAGCACCCACCACTTCAGCCGCCAGTCTGCCCATTCTCAAGCCCCAGCCCCCAACACTCCCTACATCGATATCTTTTTCTACGACGGCCCGATCTCCCGAGATATGGGCTTCAACGACGTTCTCAGCAGCAGCCACCACTTGGCCGGCCGCTTGGGTCAAGCCGTGCGGGGCGATCGCAGACAGGCCCAATTAATCTCCGTGGCGACAGACGGCGAAACCTTCGGCCACCACAAGGGCGGTACGGAAAAATGCCTCGCCTACGCTTTTACAGAAGAGTTTCCCCGCCGCGGCTGGACTGTGACCAACTTCGCTCACTACTTAAACCAAAATCCCAGCGATTGGGAAGTGGAACTCAAACCCGTCACAGCTTGGAGTTGCTCCCACGGAGTCGATCGCTGGCAAGATGACTGCGGTTGCGGTGGCGGCGGCGAATGGCATCAAAAATGGCGTCGCCCCCTGCGCGATACTCTCAATTGGCTGCGCGATCGGCTGATCCCGATTTACGAAGCAGCGGGGCGCAAGTTGTTCCGAGATCCCTGGCGGGCTAGGGATGAATATATCGATGTCATTCGCGATCGATCGACCGCAAATGTTGACAGTTTCCTTGCCAAGCACCAACTTCACGAATTGAGCGCTGCCGAACAGGTGGACGCCCTGCGCTTGCTGGAAATGCAGCGCCACGCCCTGTTAATGTTCACTAGCTGCGGCTGGTTTTTTGAAGAAATATCCCGCCCAGAAGGCGTGCAAATCCTGCGCTACGCGGCCCGAGCTCTGGAATTAGCCGGGGATGTAGTCGGCGAACAGCTAGAAAGAGAGTTTATCGACAGGCTCGATCGCGCGCCGAGTAATGTTGAATTCTTCAAAACAGGGGCAGAAGTCTACCGCCAAATGGTAGAAACTGCCCAAGTCAGCCTCAAACAAGTCGCCGCCCACTACGCGATTAGTTCCCTCTTTGCTAAATATCCCCGCGAACAGCGCGTTTACTGCTATCTCGCCCAGCAGCTAGATTGCCAGATCCAGCGGATGGGTTCGATGAGTCTGGCTGTGGGCCAAGTGCAGTTAACTTCCGAAATTACTCGGGAAACCGAGGTGTTCGTGTTTGCTGCGTTCCACCTCGGCGGCTGGGATTTCCACTGTTCGATTCAGCCCTTTGGCGGCCGGCGGTCTTACACGATGCTGAAAGAGCGCTTGTTTGATGTCCTGCAAGAAGCTTCGGCCGCTCACGCGATCCTGGAAATGGTGCGGCTGTTTGGAGACCAATCTTTTACCTTGCGGGATTTGTTCGCTGAGGAACGCCACCGCATCATCCGGCTGCTGAGCCAGGAAAATTTGACTCGGTTGGATCAGCTTTACACTCAGGTTTACCGGGAAAATTACGGCGTGATGATGGCTTTCCACCGCGACGAGTTGACTGTACCGGTAGAATTGCAGGTGGCTGCCCAGGTGGCTTTGGGACACCGCTGCGTGACGGCGGCAAAGGCCCTCGAACAGGAAACGGGAGACGGGGAAGCGCTGATGGCGGAAATCGAGGCGATCGCGACGGAAGCGGGACTGCTGCGCTGCAAGCTCAACGTCCCGGAAGTCAAGCAAATTTTGGAAAATTTGGTGTTCCGATCGCTAGAAACACTGCTGCACTCGGGAGATGGCTCACAAGAGGACTCGTTTGTCAAGTTAAGTGCCCAAATCCAGCGGATCGAGTGTTTAATTGCTGCGGGCGATCGGCTGAGTCTGGGTTTGTGTCTGGACAAATCGCAGGAACTGTATTTCGATGCTCTCTACAGTCAAATCGTCCCCGTGTGTTTGGGCTGGCTGCACCGGCAAGCTGGGGAGGGCGACAGCGCCATCTCTGACGGAGATTTAGCTGGAGAGATTGTTGGATTAGATGGTACTGAAGCAGGCACAGACGAGGAGTTGTTAGCGATCCGGCTGTTGCTGGAATTGGGTCAAACTCTATCTGTTGATGTTGAGTGCTGGCTGAAACAGTTGGGTTAATCTCACATCTTGCACCATTCTCAAAAACCGGGTTTCTTGCCGAGATTTTGCGTAAAAACCAATATTCTCCGTCAGCAACCTTGTTTTTCGCTGGCTTGTTAGTCCGCGCAAACCGCGTGCGGTGCGCGTCGCGCACCCTACCTCCGCATTAATTGGGCGGAGGATCGAAAACCCAGTTTCTGCTGCAAGTTCGATCGGGCAAGCCCGCAATTTGTCAGGGAAACTGGGTTCTTTTACCTACAAAAAAGACACAACTCTTTTTACTCTGGTGTCAGCCTACAGTATGTCACTATGGCAACCGCCTTGATGGTTGGACATTCTCAAAGGTTGAAAATATTGCTGTGACTGCATTCCCCTTCTGCCCTCTTCCCTCTTCCTTCTTCGTTCTTCCTTCTTCCGTATATGTTTGAGTTTTCGCTCTTCTGTGGGAAGATGAAAAGAATGTACCCAAAGCGTCCAAGTATTGTACCCTTGTACGCTCTGTATAGTTTGCAGAGAGAACACTAAGTTTAAAAGTCTATGAAAGTTGGCGATCGCGTTTGCATTAAAAAATCAGTTGTTGTCTACCACCACCCTCAAAATCGCAATCAGCCCTTCGATATCAAGGGCATGGAAGGGGAAATCCTAGATATCGTGCATGAATGGCATGGCAGACCAGTGAGTGCCAATTTACCCGTTCTCGTACAATTTGATAAAAAATTTCGAGCTCATTTCAGAGAAGATGAAGTCGAGCTGATATCTCCATAAGCCTGGAATTCTTAAAATTTTAAGCCGGAGTGCAGAGCGAAGTTTGCATCCGGCTGTATAACTATTCTGGAGTTTGCAGTCA
Organism: Oscillatoriaceae cyanobacterium Prado104; assembly: GCA_025454405.1. Taxonomy (GTDB): domain Bacteria; phylum Cyanobacteriota; class Cyanobacteriia; order Cyanobacteriales; family Microcoleaceae; genus Microcoleus. The sequence continues at coordinate 82,729 of JALOON010000013.1, forward strand.
GGATTTGAGTTTTTGCTCTGGCTTTTGAGCGATCGGCAGAACTGTAGTTCTTAGTACAAACTGTCTGTTTTGTTGGGTTTTTAAATTTTAGATCGCCCGCGCCGGAACCAACCCAAAATATTTAAATCTCCCTGCATTTTCTGCAATTCCTGCTGGTGCTGCTTGGCAGTAGCATAATACCACTGGCAGTAGCGTTCTAATTCTTGACGGTGCTTAACTTCATCGTAAAACTCGCGGACAATTTGATGCCTCTGAAAAATCTCGGCTGTAGGAGTCGGTTCCGGAACAATGTTTTGCAGCTCGTGGGGCAACATGATTTTGCGGGGGCGACTGTGGCAGGTATTGGCTGTAATTCTTTTAAGCTAGCACATTTTTTAGGTTCTGGCTGTTGTTAGTTGAAGATATAGCAAAGGAGAGATTCAAGCGAATAAATGAGAGATTCGATTCACTTGAAAGTGCGATGAAGGAACTAAATCGGAAATTTGATATTGTGATGCAATATATCACCGGAAAGTGAGGAGCTTCTTAAAAGCAGGCAACGGTTGAAAAGCGATTTGAGATTGAAAATCTCAAATGGCTCAGCCTGACAACTGATAACGGGGATGAATCACCGCGATTTAGTATCACTTAGCAAGAGGGGAATCATCGCCAACAGTAGCTTCGATCTTAGGTGATGGGGTAGCTTTGAGATCGTTGAAGAGGGCTTTCTCTTCCCGAGCAATTTCATTGTAAGCGTTCACCGTCTGCTTGTAGCGATCGAATTGCTTTTGGAAGCCAGCAAACTTATCCTGCTGTTGGCGCACTAGATCGTTGAATTCTTTAACTTTTTCATTGTAATCAGCCTTCTTTTGTTCAAACTGAAACACCAATTCAGGAGAGCCGTTACCTTGCTGGTAAGCTGCTTCAGCTTGTTCCTTGAAACGCATTAAATCCGATCGCAGCACATCGAGATTTTGTTGATCCGATTCGAGTTCGCGATCGCGCTTCTTAAGTATTTGCTTGGCTTGTACGAGACTGGCTTCTAACACTTCAATTTCAGATTTAAGTTGCTTGGCTTTCTCATCTAATCTTCTCACGCTTTCTTGAGATCGATCGGCCAACGCCACAACTTGCTGGCGATCGCTAAAGTAACGCTGGTAGTATTGTTCTAGTTCCGCACTGCCGAGATCGTCGAGTTCTGTCCCGAGATACGAGTGCAATTCATTAACATACAAGGCAATATCCTTTTGCTCGTATTGCTTTAATACCTCAGACAAACGCTCGTTTTTGACTCGCAAAGCTACTGTTTTGAGTTGGGGTGTTAGCTTGGATCGTTCCGACGGACTGAGGCGGTTGTAAGCGGCATGAAGCATTTCATGGGCTGCCGTCACTTCCATCACGCCTTGAAACCGATCGTCCGTAACTGATTGAATCGCGATTTTGCCAGTTTTACCGTTGGTAAAATAGCAGCCAAACATAATTGCGCGATCGTTCACCTTTACCCTTGTTTGGCAAACTTGGAAGAAGGTTTGCTTGGGTTCGATCGAGGGATTTTGCCTGTAGAAAATCTGTTGCGCTTTCCGCGTCATAGTGGTGGCAGTCGCGAGACGTTCGATTGCAGCAGAAGGAGGCGCTGCGCCGATCCACTCATCTAGTTGCGAATGCAGCGCCATCCCGCCGATCGCCCCAACTAGCACGATTATCCAGAAATTCTGCGCTCGAAAAACGTTTTTTATCGACCCTTTTACATTCATAATTATTTTGATAAATTCTTCGATTAAACTAATGTTTTTATAATCAAACAACGCTAGTCTAGCATATCATATCTTCTGGTATAAATGCAATAATTAAGGTTGGTCATCAGAACTTTAGTCCTCTGAATTTGCGGACTTTAGTCCGCACTACAAACTGTTATATATCGCGATCGCTAAAGTTGAATTACAATTTTCCCGAAATGACTGCCGCTTAGCATGTATCGGTATGCTTCCGGTGCTGCTTCCAAGGGAAAGGCGCGATCGACAACCGACTCGATCTGATGCAATGCGATCGCCCGATTCATCTCCTCAAACATTTCGCGACTCCCAACATAAATGCCTTGAACGTCAATGTTTTTCTGCAAAATGTAGACGTAATTTACATCGCCCGCACCGCCCAAAACACCGATTAAACTGACTCTTCCTCCAACGCGAACCGATCGCAGCGATCGATCCAATGTCCCGGCTCCACCTACTTCAATTACTTGGTCTACACCTTCTTTGTCGGTTAATTCCCAAACTTTTTCCTGCCACTCGGGAAAGGTTTTGTAGTTAATCGTTTCGTGCGCTCCCATTGTTTTTGCCCGTTCTAACTTCTTTGGCAAACACCCGAGTAAGCTGCTCGACTGACGCTTTAGTTGCGGAGTAAACCCCGTAAGTTGGTAACATTAAGCGGGTGACTGACGAAGAAAAACTGACGATTCGCCCGTTTTTTTGCAACCGGGTTGCTGCTTCTCGCATTCCCAGAAAAACGCCTTTGACGTTAATTTGAAAAATTCGATCGAAATCCTCTTCGGTGGTGTCTTCGATCGGCTTGTAGATGTTGATTCCTGCATTGTTGACCAAAATGTCTACCTTGCCGAACCGATCGATTGCTGCATCGAACAAAGCAGTCATATCGCTGGAAGAGGCTACATTCGCTTTCACCGCGATCGCGCCACCATCGGCTGTCAAGATTTCATCAACGACGCTTTTCGCAGCGGCTTCGCTACTCGAGTAATTGACGACTAAACTGCAACCCTCTTTTGCCAAATCTTTGGCAATAACGCGACCGATTCCCCGCGAAGAATCGGTAACAATTGCGACTTTTCCTTTTAAGCTGATCATCAGATTCTACATCCTCGAAGAACACTGGTTCTGCTTGGGAGATCCCGCTTTTAATTTTATCATTTCAACTGGCAAAGAATCTCCTTGACTCATAAAGGTTATAAGTAACGATATTCATGTTATTCGGGCGGTAGATCGAGACTGCGCCACAAATACCAGGCCGCGATCGTCCGATAGGGCTTCCACTTTTGCCCCATCTGCTCTACCGTTTTCTTATCCGGTAACTCCGCCAACCCATAAGCTTTACGAAAAGCTGCCCGAATTCCCAGATCGTCTGCTGGTAAAACATCCCATCGATGCAAGCGAAAAATCAATAGCATTTGTGCCGTCCAGCGTCCGATTCCTTTCACTTGAGTTAGGTGGCGGATCGCTGTTTCATCATCCATGTCCTCTAACTCTTCTAGGGTTGGCAACCCTTCTAAAACCTTCAAAGCCAAGTCTTTAAGATAAATGGCTTTAGAGCGAGATAACCCCGCACTTCTGAGTACATCATCTTCGGTATTGAGAATGTCTGGTGCTGTAGGAAACGATCGATTCGGGTAGAGTTCGAGAAACCGACGATAAATCGATGTGGCTGCTTTCCCGGAAATTTGTTGGTAAATAATCGATTGGCACAAACTCGATAGGACATCTCCCGTTTGTTGCTCTTGTATTAAAGAACAGTCGCCAACTCGATCGATAACTGCCACCAGTACAGAATCTGCTTGTTTTAGCGCAGCAATTGCAGTTTGATAATCGAAATCAACTAAGCTCTGGATTGTCATGTTTCCGATATTCATTTCTCGCTATTTAATTACCAAGTGCAATCGACAGCCATCGCGATCGTGGTTACAAGTCAGGGTGCAGCAAGCAGCCGTAAGGTGCGCAGTGCGCACCCTACATATAGAGTAAGCGCTTAAATCTCAATGCGGTATCTATATTGTAGCTAAGCCCTGTAAGTATGAAGCGATTTAAAACTATTACTAATTGCCGAACCCATAACTTTCATAAAAATATTGCGCAATTCAACCGCTAAAGGATCGGACAATCTGCCTATCTTGCTCGATCGCAAAGATGCCCCAACAATGGCTTTAGTACGCGGAAACCGCAATGATTCATACTGTTGAAAAGCAAGACTCGGGTTGGGTTGCGCTTGCAAGCATTTGGCAACCACCAAGGCATCTTCTAAAGCCGTGCAAGCGCCCTGTCCCATCGTCGGCAGCATGGGATGGGCGGCATCACCTAATAGCGTAATATTTTCCCGGCTCCAAAGCTGAATCGGAGGGCGATCGTACAAATCTGCTGTCAAAATATCGGCTTCATCCGTCGCAGCAATTAACTCGGGAATCGCGGGAAACCAATCTTGATACATTGTTTCAAGCTCTTTTTTCCGGCCGATTGCTGCATCCGGTTGTGCTTCTGGTGCGGTTGCAGCAGCGTACCAATACATTTTACCTTTGCCGAGCATCATAAAGCCGAAAGCTTTACCGCAGCCTAAAAATTCTTGAATGTAACCCGATCGATATTTAGTAGGAACGCATTCCGTCAAACCGCGCCAAGTTTTGAAATTTCGGTAGGTAGGAGGCTTGTCTCCTAAAATACAGGCTCTGACGCGCGATCGCAACCCATCTGCACCGATGAACGCATCTCCTGCTACCTGCAATCCAGAGGCGAAACAGGCATTAATTTTGTTATTTTTGCGCTCGAATCTGTCAAAGGTTTCTCCCAAAATAAATTTTCCGCTGGGAACATTCCGCCACAATAGCTGGTGCAATTCGGCGCGATGGATGCCGATGGCGGGCAACTCAAAACAGTCGAGATCCACGTTTACTAATTCTTTGCCTTGCTGCGAATTGAATTGATAATTTGTGGCGGGATAGCCAACCCGAATCGCTGTTTCTAAAACGCCTAAATTTTGCAAAACATGGGTGGCATTTGCCCAAAGTGCAATTCCCGCCCCGACTTCTCGCAGGGTTTTAGTGCGCTCGCAAACAGCAAAATCGATACCCGCACGACTCAGCGAGAGTGCAGTGGCAGCACCGCCAATCCCCCCGCCAATAACGATTACCTCCATCGCGACCGCTCCTTTATCGACAGACTTGTCAGTTGATACATTCCATTAAACCAGGTCGATCGAGAGTTGTCAACTGACTGTTCGGTCGATTGCAGGGTATAATAATTGATAAATTCGTCGAATTACCAAACAACTGTGGCGCAAACAAAAACTGAAAAAGTCAAAAAGACCAAACCAGTTAGGGATGCTGAGGCAACGCAAGCTGCTATTTTGGCAGCGGCGGAAGCGGAGTTTGCCCAACACGGTTTTGCGGCTGCAAAAACAGAAGCGATCGCAGCTAAAACAAAAGTAGCAAAGTCGATGATTTATTATTATTTCCAAGACAAAGAAGGATTGTACAGAGCGGTTTTAGAGCGTTCGCATGCTGACCTTTTACAAGCGGTTCAGAAATTAGATTTAGAACAATTATCCCCTGAAATCGCACTGGAAAATTTTCTGCGATCGCTGCTAGATTGCGTATCGCGCAACCCAAAACTCCCGACGATTATGTTTCACGAAGCCGTGCAAAATCAGGGGAAATACTACAAAAAAAGTAGCTCGGAAAATATTGATGCATTTTTGATTGCAATTTTAGAAAGAGGCACGGCTGCTGGAGTATTTCGAGCGATCGATCCGTTTCAGTCAGCAATTAATATTATGGGGACTTGCCTGTTTTATTTTATTGGTGCGGGAAACATCCAGCAGTTCCCTCAAGGGAAAAGACTTTTGAGCAAAGCCATGCTGGAGAAACACGCCGCAGAAGCGATCGCGCTAATTTTGGCAGGTGTCCGACAATCCTGACAGGCTCGAATCGTATTCCCTAAGAATGATTAAACGGAACTTACCCCCGGAGGGGGTAGTTTCGGTGGCTGTATTCTTTGAGCTGTATTAGTTTTAGCCATTTGGCAGTGACAATTGTGTAGCCATG
>JALOON010000074.1 GCA_025454405.1 Oscillatoriaceae cyanobacterium Prado104
TGATAATCGTTGCAGCTTTTTGAGGTGAGTTTGGTAATGCTTTGGATTCGGAAATACTACACCTGTTGACAGCGTAGCTAAAACCTTTACCCCCAAATCAACACCCACAATCTCGTGTTGTTTGACAGTCGGCTCGCATTCTTGCTCGTAAGCGAACGCCATAAACCAACTATCAGCTTGGCGCGATATCGTGATTGATTTGCAAGTGGTATGCGGTAAACCTTCGTAGGTTTTTACCCAACCGATTGTTGGCAGCTTTACGGACGTACCGCCTACCGAAATTGGCTTGCCACCCGCGTCAATGGTAAAAGAGTCGTGATGTCCTTTCTTTTTAAACTTCGGATAACCACCTTTACCAGAGAAGAATCTCGAAAAAGCATCACCCAAATTGTCAAAAGCGTATTGAGTTATTTTCTGGCAAATCCCCGATTCTTTAATCCATGCAAACTCTGGTTTGACGTAGTTGTTAAAGAACTTTTTGAGGAGGTATTTATTCGGCTTCAATTCATCCTTATACAAGTTATTCCAAGCAGCCAGTCCCCAGTTATAAGTAAACCTCGCTATTCCAGCGTGTTTGCTCATTATTGTGGCTTGACTTTTACTCAGCTTCAGCTTTGTTTTGCCGATAACCCAAGCTTTTTTGCAAATTCATGCGGTTTGAACATCACCAATACACCATAGATATTTGTCTGTTAGTGTACCGCTTTGTCTATTTATTTGCTACCTAGGTACTAGCTCACTATTTAAGTTGCTATGTTGCAACTAATTCAAATCCTTCCCCACCTTTTAAGAAGGTGGGGACTGTCGCAATTGGTAAAAACCATTGCTCTACTTCTGAACTGCAGCAACAGCGGGTTCACCCAAAACAGCAGTAAATCGTTGAATGTAAAATTCTACCGGATTGGCAACTGCCCGCACCGAATCGCGATCGCGCACTGCATTCCACCATTTCTCCAAGCGTGGCGTTTCCGTAGGTAGCGCGAACTTGCGGAAGTAATCTAGAACCGACAACCGTTCAAACCAAGGATAAAAACTGATATCGATTAAACTAAACTTCTCCCCCAACCAATAAGGGCCATTTCCAGACAGTTGACCCAATCCTTGTTGCTCGATAAATAAGAGAGATTCGAGAAACTCTCTGCGCCCTTGTTCTTGTTCCTGTGCATCTTTACCGCGCAAGAATTTGTTAAATGCAGGCACGAGACGAGTGTTAGCGTAGTCGATCCAGATGCGCGCGATCGCTTTACCTTCCGGATCGCGAGGCAATAAGGGCGGTTCTGGGAAGACTTCATCCAGATATTCATTGATGATGGCAGATTCATAGATTTTGGCATTCCCGTGTTCGATCGCAGGGACTTTGCCATAGGGCGAAACTTGCACGAAATCAGCAGGTTTATCCTGCAAGTCAATTTCGATCGGCGTAAAGTCGATGCCTTTTTCCAGCAACACAACGCGGGTGCGTTGAGAAAAGGTAGAGGCTTTCGCAAAGTAAAGTTGTACGGTACTCATGGCTGGATTTCCTCCTAAAGATTGCGATTACAGGCTGTTTGCGATCGCAGCGATGTGGATGGGCGCAACTCAAATAACAGCCCCTCGAAGCGAACTGAGCCGATCGGTAAGATTCAAATAACCTGACTGGCGGGTATCTGCACGAGTCAGGAATTTACTACTGTTTGTCAATCAACTTACAGTATATTGGTTGAGGAGTATTGCACAGTCTTTTCTGAAATACAAGTCCTCCTCATACAAAATATATGCTTAACAAATTGTTAGATAATCTAACAAAAGAGAGATTGTCTGTCATACTAATTGTCAGAGAATCTAACTATGGAGGCAACGGCATCCGTGAACCGATCGACTGAACAGACAGAGCGACCGGAACCCGAATCCTTTTGGCAAACCCAGTCCGCCCCAACAGACGCTCTTGGCAGCGGTGCAATCTTGGAAACAGAGGCACTGACTCGCCGATTTGGGAAATTGACTGCTGTAAATGGAGTGAATCTGGCGATCGCGCCCGGTGAAGTATTCGGTTTGCTTGGCCCCAATGGCGCAGGCAAAAGTACGTTAATCAAAATGCTGACAGCATTGCTGCCACCGACAGCCGGACGCGCCGCGATCGCAGGCTTCGATGTGAAAGAGCAAGCAGCGGCAATTCGCCGAGTTATCGGTTACGTTCCCCAGGCACTCTCCGCCGATGGCAGTTTAACCGGCTATGAAAATCTGTTAATTTTCGCCAAGTTGTACGACATTCCTCACCGCCAACGCGATCGCCGGATTCGGGAAGTGCTGGAGTTTATGGGCTTGCAGGATGTGAGCGATCGCTTGGTGCGTCAATATTCCGGCGGCATGATTCGTCGGTTGGAGGTTGCCCAGTCCATCCTGCATCGACCCCAACTTTTGTTTTTAGATGAACCGACGGTGGGATTAGATCCATTAGCCCGCAGTTCTGTTTGGGCGCTGGTAAAACAACTCCGTGCAGATTGCGGAACCACGATCGTGTTGACAACTCACTTTTTAGAAGAAGCTGACAGTTTGTGCAATCGAGTAGCAATTATGCACGGAGGTAATGTCATCGTGACGGGGACACCAGCAGAATTAAAAGCATCCCTAAACCAAAGCAATGCCACCTTAGATGATGCGTTCATCCATTACACCGGAGATCGATTAATATCGGGAGTCAATTACAGTGAAACCTCAAGAATTCGACGTACTGCCCAGCGGTTGGGGTAAGCGATCGCCCAGATGGAGTAAATTGGGAGCGATCGCCGAATTAATCGCCAAAACCCTAGCGATCGCAGAAATGGAACTGCGAAAACTGCGCCACGATCCCAGTGATTTGCTGCTGCGGGCGGTGCAGCCAACATTGTGGCTGTTGATTTTTGGGCAGGTGTTTACCCGAATTCGGGGCATTTCTACAGGCGATCTTCCCTACCTCGATTTCATGGCTGCCGGAATTTTGGCACAGAGCGTCCTATTTGTATCTATTTTTAGCGGCGGCATGTCGATTATTTGGGAGCGCGATCTGGGCATTGTGCATAAATTTCTGGTGAGTCCGACGCCCCGCGAATCAATGGTATTGGGAAAAGCACTGGGATGTGGCGTGCGGAGTTTATCCCAAGTTTTGATAGTTTATGCCTTGTGCTTAATTTTAGGCGTTAAATTGAACCTGAATCCTCTCGCGATCGCCGGAGTCATCTTTATTGTCCTGTTAGGATCTGCCTGTTTTTCCACTTTTTCGTTGATTGTTGCCTGTTTGGTGAAATCGCGGGAACGCTTTAACGGCATGGGACAATTGATGACAATGCCGCTGTTTTTTGCCAGCAATGCGATCTATCCCATTTCTTTGATGCCCGATTGGTTGCAGGTTATTTCCCACCTCAATCCACTCACCTATGAAGTCGATGCTTTGCGCGGAACAATGCTAGCGAATGGCACCAGCGCCTACGGATTTGGATTCAACTGTGCAATTCTCACGATCGTCGTCGCGATTCTGACGCTGATTGGTGGGCGCGTCTATCCTCAAGTTGGAATGTAATCGGTAGTTATTCGCCCAACCACCAAGACTTGCGCGAAAGTAGAAAGAGGGCAGTCATAACTTTTAAACTAGAATGATGGCTCTGCATGGCGATCGGGCCGGTATTTGGGGAGAATAACCATCAGATGGGATCGAAGAAATCTGCTCGAAAAAAAGCTTCAGAACAATGTGCCGCCAAAGTGATGGAAACAGTCCCCTTGGTGATGCGGTTTATTCGAGCCGATATGCGGGCGCGGGGCTCTTATGAAGAGATGTCTGTGCCTCAATTCCGGACGCTGGCATTTCTCGATCGCAATCCCGGTGCCTCTGTTTCTGAACTTGCAGAACATCTGGGAGTGACTCGCGCCACGGCATCCGCCAATACCGAACGGTTGGTGCAACGCAGCTTTGTCCATCGTTGCGATCGCCCAGAGGAACGGCGGCGGGTGGCGCTGAAGCTAACGGAGGCAGGGAAGCAGCACCTTCAGCAAATTCGCGCACAGACTCGCGCCTACATTGCCGATTCGCTCAATTCTTTGACCGAGGAGCAAATTGCTTTGATTGAAGAAGGATTAATACTGTTGCAACAGGTGTTTGAAGAATCGTTAGACCTAATGGGGTGACAACCCCACTCTTGTACCCCACTGGTTGCGGATTTGACCAACTTGCGGCTCAAAAAACAGGAGTTTAGACTAAAAAGTACGATCGCCCGATCGCAACAGTGCGAGATGGCACAGAAATAGCGAAGCTGTTATCAGACGCTTTCGTAACACTTCAAACCCTTACTGTCATTGGAACCATAAGATTAGTGAACGTTACAGCCACAGTCACGGCAAGTTTATCCTTCCAGTCCTGGCAATCTTATCGGTACATTGACACAAATACTTGAAACAATGAAGTTGCCAGCGAGCAAAAAATCTGCTGTTTTCAAACAGGAACTTGCGAACGTACCTCTGTTGCAAAACTTAGGACTTTTCAACATTTTGTTACTTTCAGTTAGTAGTTTTAGATAGTTTTAAACAGGAAAACCTGCAAAAAATTGCAAAAAATACAACAATTTTAGTTCGAGGTAGAACGCCCGGTCAGAAGGAGAAGTGCTCCCAACTAATACCAATTTCATTAAGTAGCGCGACAGATGCTTCTTGTTGCAGTATGGGTTTGACTGCTGTTATCTGTAGCATAATTTTATGAAATTGGTATAATAGGCGCTCTTTTTTTAACTATTATTTGCTAAAATCTTGAAGTTTTTGCTATTTAAAACTACAGTAATGTCAAAGAGAGGTCGATTTTTTTGGACTGTTCATTGTTGGTAGCAAGCAATGTTTTTGCGATCGCAATTCCCAACGCGATCGTATGTTTATCTAGTTGAAAGGTGTTGTTGAGTCGCGCGGTAAAGGAAACGAAGAGCGAAACCGAAGTTGTGGAGAACCTTTAGGCGATCGCATTTTATTGGAACTTAGGTTAGGGTGGTAACTGATACTGGTTCTTTGATATTTGCTTGCAGAATTTTTTGAGTTGCTCCGGCAAAATTATAACTTAGAAGTGAGGGTAGAGCGTGTCAATAAACCTCCCACTCCGCTCCAATTTCGCCTGTTATGTAAAATGCGTGTCAGTGCGATCGATGACTTTCACCCTTTCGACCGCCGTCAATATCAACCCCTTGCAGAGATTGCCGTAAAAGCTGATAACTTCTTTTACCAAACTTGACAAAAATAAATTCACCAGCGCTACCGCGCCCCAAAATAAAGCATTGGTAAAATAAATGGAACTGTCACAAACCTACACCTGTTATCTCGATGACTCAACATTCGTCCACCCAACAGAAAACGAACTGTACCTCACGGACAACGAAAAGACTATTGTGCTGAATTTCAAAGAAACGGGCTATCAAACGCTCGATCGAATAATCCACGCTTTGCGAATTGTGAGGGACAAACAAGTCAAAAATAAAAAAGCACTGCTTGAGAAAGAACTGCTGGAATTAAACTTCCAATTCCCTCAAGAAAACAGTAAAAACAGCAGCAATGGCAACCGTTACAAAAACTGCGAACTGGAAACTGACTGGTAATTAAATACTGCCGGATAAACAAGCTTGTCTGTTTTGGTATGACTCGTCCGGCGCAACAATATGTCGGCAGGACAAAAGATTTTGCTTTTCATCCCCTCCAATTGGAGGGGATACAATTGACTCACTCCGATTGTCGCATTCTGTTTCACCCCAGAAGTGGAAGTTGGCGAAAATTCCAACTTTGTATCATAGCAACTGAAGAGTGAACCTACAATTATGAAACAGAAACGCCAGCACAAATCCATTCCCTTAGTACCTTGCCAACTCATCAAAATTGGCGAGCGACACATCGAAATATGCCAACTAGAAAATGAGTATTTTATTTCGCAGACTCAAGTAGAACAAGCGATCGATAAAACTGATTCTACAGTTAGATACTACCTCGAACGCCAGCAACTCTGGCACTCAACTTTACCTGATTCCTTAACAATCAAAAAGTACAAACCCAACCAACAACCCGACCAATCTCGAACCGTCAAACCCATTCCTTTAGAAATGGCTTACTTGTACTGGCAAATTATCGCTCAAAAAAGATCTCAAGCAAAAGCCATAATTGAATGTTTAGGTCAAGACGGTTTTGAACAGCTTAAAAAACTTGCCGATATCGCTTTCAATTCCCTATCAATTTACCCAATTACACCAATAACCTCTCACCAAAACCCTACTAATAAATCCAACCACATCCACATTCGATTAACTGATTTTGACTACACCCAAATCAAAAACCTCGCCCAACAAGTCAACCTCAATATGAGCGATTTCATGCGACGCGCCGCGCTAAAACGAACCATGCCCAATCCCATTCCCGCCCTAGACCTCCAATCCTACCAGGTATTGTGCGAAATTAACGGCAAACTGCAACAAGCGGGCAACAACCTCGATCGAATTGCCAAGGCTTGCAATACTTCTATGCTGTTGGGAGAATCGGTTGCCGCCAACCATCAATTATTAGAAAGCACGCGCCAAATTCTCAAAGAAAATCAAACTTTAGTTCAAACTATTGTTGCAGCAGTTATTAACTTGCCTGCTGCTTAATCGCTATTACAGAAGATTCGCGATCGAACAAGTACAAATTGGATACTTTTCGAGGCGGGTACAAGAGAAACCCTTGGCTAAGCGCTTGCTCCTACTAATACCAAATCTGGGTTTGTGACCCCGCAATATTGTCATTTTTCGCGCTCGTTCCGCAATCGCAATAACTCTGAAAACGACGAAGGATTTATCAAGAACAAGTGGGACGATCGGGTTTGGTACAATATCATTTTTTTTGTACTTTATTAACTAAAAAATGCTATTGTAAATGATCGGAAAACAAATCAAAGGCACGGGCTTTAGGGGCTGTCTCAACTACGTGTTGGGGAAAAAAGGCGCTTATCTAATTGGCGGCACTATGTGCGGACAAAATGTTGAGCAATTGACTGCTGAATTTGCGATCGCCCAACAGCTAAAACCTAACCTAAAAGTAGCTGTTTTTCACGCCACTTTATCTATTGCAAGCGCTCAGAAGCTGAAAGATGAAACAGAAAATGACTTGAGATGGCGCGCGATTTGCGCCGACTACATGAAAGCAATGGGATTTGATAACAACCAATATATTGCTGTCAAACATGCCGATACAGACCACGACCACATCCACATAGTAGCCAACCGCATTCGCTTAGATGGGGGTGTAGTTGATGATAGCTGGGATTACTACAAAAGCCAACAGATAATTCGTCAACTAGAGCTAGATTATAACCTAGAAACGGTGACTCCGAGTTGGGAAATTTACAAGAAAGCGCAAACAACAGGTGAATACCGGTATTCAAGAAGCAAAGGAGATAAGAGTGTCAGGGTGCAATTGCAAGAGTCGATCGATCGAATCACCCAAGACAGCCCGAGTATGTCAGAATTTGTTGAACGGCTGCGACAACAAGGTGTAGAGGTGCAAGTTTCGCTCGCGAAAACGGGTGAAATTAAGGGAATTTCCTACTCCTTAAATGGAGTTGCTTTCAACGGCACTCAGTTGGGGAAAGCTTACACATTCTCCGGCTTGCAAAAGCATTGCAATGTTAGTTACGATCGAGAGCGAGATTGTCCGCAGATCGAAGTTTTGATGCAACAACAGAAACTTGGCAGCGTTATTGTCGCAATGCCAGAGAATTCTCAGCTTGCCTCTGAAGTAGTAGCATTGCTGTCTCATTCACAAACTGTTAATGCTGAGTCAAATTGGAATGATATTTGGCGGCAATTTGTTAACAGACAACAATCCATTCCCCAGCCCAACAGCCAACAGCAAAAACAGTGCGATCGAGAAATTGAGCTAGATTAATTAATTTAATTTATTTTTGCCAAATTAGCAATTATCCGACATAACATATCTGATACTTGATAACAAGTATAGCCTTTCTCAGGTGGCTGGAGTTACAGAGCGAGGCTCGAAAATCCCTATATTCAAAAATCTGGTGTACCTCATGTTGGTAAGAAAGGCTATATATTTGATTTTCGATAGATGGATTAGCCTTCAGAAGATGAGCCGCGTTCGCGGCTAAATCTAAGCCAATCCAAGTCATATCAAAAAGATGGATCTAACTTGCACTTTACAACATTTATCTGGTATTACTGTTTCCGAAGCTCGAAAACTAGCAAAATTAGGCCTTCGCATCATTGCTGACCTTCTTTACTATTTTCCTAGAGAACATCTCGCATTCAAACGCAGTCGGATTGCTGAAACTAAAACAGGGGAGTGCGTAACAATTGCAGGCAAAATCATCAACCACAGTATCTTCAACTGCCGCACTAAACCAGGACTTACTTTGCAAAAATGGATTGTCTGCGATCGAACTGGCAAAATAGCTTGCACTCAATTCTACAACCACAGCTATTACCAATCGCAACTATGGCGTTCCCAGCAAGCCAAAATTTACCAACGAGGTGTCGCGGTATTAGTGACAGGAAAAGTCAAACAAGATAGCTACGGCAAAACTATCAACAATCCAACAATTAAAGTTGTTAGCTTTAAGGATTCTCTCTAAAATCGCCTGGAAAAATACTCGAAAAACTTTACAGAAGTCTGCCTTTTACCCTCACTAAAGCACAGCAACGAGTCATTGCCGAAATCTTCTCGGATACGAACAAATCAACTCCGATGAATCGCTTGCTACAAGGAGATGTCGGGGCTGGTAAAACAATAGTAGCAGCAGTCGCTATACTTGCAGCAATTCAATCCGGCTATCAAACAGCATTGATGGCACCGACTGAAGTATTAGCTTCCCAGCACTACCGCAAACTCAGCGAATTGTTTGAGCCTCTGGGATTGTCTGCAACTCTTTTAACAGGCTCCACAAAAACAAAGACTCGCCAAGAGATTGTCAACAAATTAAAATTGGGCAAAATTCCCTTGCTAATCGGTACTCACGCACTGATTCAAGATGCTGTAAGCTTTAATAAATTGGGTTTAGTGGCGATCGACGAACAGCATCGATTTGGAGTTCAACAGCGGCTCAAGTTGCAGCAAAAAAGCCTTAGCCCTCACATCCTGACAATGACAGCCACACCCATTCCCAGAACTTTAGCCCTGACACTTTACGGCGATTTAGACATCAGCTTGCTGGACGAGCTACCACCGGGAAGGGGGTAAAGCACAATCTTATTGCTTGTTAATGAGCGATTCTAAATCTAGCAATTCTAGAGAGCGACTGAAGGTAATGGAGACTTCGCAAGATGGCTTTTTTATAGCTGAAATGGATTTGAGATTGCGAGGACCGGGTGAGATATTGGGAACCCAGCAAGCGGGATTGTCAGAACTTGCTAAGGCTGATTTAATCAAAGACCGATCGATACTAGAACAAGCTAGGAAAGCAGCACAATTGGTTCTGGCAAAAGACCCTACTCTGGAACGTTGGTCGGAACTTTCAAAAGAATTGTTCCGGCGTCAGCAGGCTAACAAATTTGATGCTGAGGTT
Source organism: Oscillatoriaceae cyanobacterium Prado104 (assembly GCA_025454405.1). Classification (GTDB taxonomy): domain Bacteria; phylum Cyanobacteriota; class Cyanobacteriia; order Cyanobacteriales; family Microcoleaceae; genus Microcoleus. The sequence continues at coordinate 9,527 of JALOON010000074.1, forward strand.
GCATTGAACTAATCGAACGATCGAAATCTAATTAGTTTGTAGTAAGGACTTTAGTCATCTGTGCGGACTAAAGTCCTCACTACAAACCGAATCGATCGCAAGTAATTGACCGGACGTATATTATTCAAACATCAATCTGTATCTATTGCTTTTGCCAGCGAGCATCAATTCCGCGCCCCCGACATTGCAAGCACCTAGCATCGTGAATTGTAGTTAGCACGTCCTGATAACTGGCAATTTCTTGTTCGGAACGATCGCGCGGTATGGTTTTTTCATTTACCAATTTCTTAATCCGTTCTAGCGGTAGCGATTATCAAGAAATAGCACCAAATTTTGGCAGATAAGTAAGGCGATAATTACTTTTAGCCATAACCCTTGCTTCTCTGGTTGTCCAAGGTTTGACGGGAAGCAGATCGGGTTCAGTTTTCAGTTGCTCTAAAAAAGAGCGATCGCCCGTTACTTCAGCAATCGCCAGGGCAATGAATTTACAACAGCTTAAAGGAGCCTGAACCACCTGCTTTTCAGTAAACCTAATCACAATCCAATTCCACTCTAAGAATAACTGATTGCGGCGGATATCGCTGTCAGCATCGCAGCAGTGAGTTGGCTTTTTGCTGCGGCCGCAATAAGGCTCATCAATTTCAATGTCGATGCCGATTCTCGACTGAAGATGCAATACAATAAAGTCAGCCGAGTAGGACTTGTGAGACATGGGAATTTTGAACTCGACACCTTGCACTGCTGTTGGAAAATATTGCTGGAGGTACAGCCAAAACTTCCTCTCGCTCACCCCTTGCTGGGCTTTTGAATTACCGATTGAACTTACCCGGCTTTTCATTAAATTTGCTAGCGCTTTATAACGCAGTTGCAGCCTATTTGTTGGCTCGATCGACAAGTTTGATTGTGGCATTTGCTGTGCCATTTCTTTCGATATAGCCTCTTTTACTTGAATGCCGGAAAGTAATTGTCGATCGCGACACAATGCCTTCTGCTGGTTGTTATCAAACAACTCCCGTTTGTATCCAGATAAAAATTGAGAACGGCAATTCAAAACATAAATATAAACTGCTGCTATTATACAGGAATAAGCGCCAAAAAACAATAGCAATTCCAGCCAGGACAGACCCCATGCTGCCGCTATCACCGTCAGGGCGATCGTACTTGCCAACCACAACACCCAAATTGACCATAGAAACTTAATTGATAGCAATTTAGGTAACTTAAACGGTTGGGGTGTTATGGCAGATTTATTGCTTGTGCGAGCCTGATCTTCCAAATCCGAAAGTGAATTTGCGCAACTTACATAAACCTGTTGATTTTCAGGTAAAACTAGAGGATTTTGGCGAGAGAATTTGACTATCGCTTCCGGGTAAAACACCATTGGATAATTCATTTTTTATCTCTGTTTTCGTAAATTATTATTCCGCCTATCGGCGGATTAGAGTAAGCAAAATTGCGCTCATCCCTAAAAAAGTGGATTTCAAAGATGCAAAAATTTCCCCCTCGCGTTAGCCTCCTACAGGCTCGTACTCAACACACTTGCAACGCTCAAAATATCGGGCATATTCCCATCCCACAAGTTCAACCGTTTTCTATTGAAGTAGAGAGAGAAACTGAATCAATACTCGATCGAACTGAATTAGAACCAGAAACCAAAGCAATACTCGATCGAACTGAATTAGATCCAGAAACCGAAGCAATACTCGATCGAACTGAACTAGATCCAGAAACTGAATCAATACTCGATCGAATTGCATCAGAACACGATTACAAACACACTTGCATAAATGGAACCTACTGATGAACTTAGCAATTCAATCTCTCGCTGCAACCTCAAAATTGGCTGCTCAACTTTGGCAGCAACTAGAATTAGCTGAAACCACAGAAGAAATAGACCAACTTTTGCGATCGATCTGGAACAACCAAGAAAATCAAGAACTTGCCATTGACTTTCACGCCGACTTAGCCGACCAAATTGACGCCGAAATTGCTGCGCTTCGAGCTAGAAAACAATACTTAACAGAACTCCACGATACAGCAATTAACAAACTAACTGGCTGGCGAGAGCGACTAGACCAAACTGTTCTTTTCTTCAATGAAGGGGGCGTGCTAAATTCAGAAAATGTCGGCAAACAGCGACGCATTACCGTTAAAGAAAATCCGCCCACTTGTGAAGTATCGATCGACCCGAAAGAACTGCCAGCACCCTATCGTCGCATTGAAACCAAGACTGTTATCTCTGCTGACAAAAAGGCGATCGCAGATGCTTGGAAACGCGGAATTCCAGTAGAAGGAACCAGAGTCTTTCGCAAGCAGCGGGTAGTTTATAGCTTGCTTAGGGGCAATAACTTAAATGATTATCAAGCTAACAACCCATCACTTGTTTCTGGACAGCCAGAAGCGCCGGCAATGACGCTAAAAACCAAACGCAAAAAGCGGCATCCAAATTAGATTGTTGATGCGTAACAGAAGGCTTTACAAATTAATCCAGTAATTAGGATTTTCCACCTGTTCCTCAGTCACATCAAACAATTTTGCCAAACGTTGCGACGAATTAGACTCATTTAACGAATTTAGTTCGTCAATCGATTCGATCGACTCATCTAAATTATCAACAGATACCTCCCTCAACTTCGAGAGTTGGTACTGTTTTGCAGTTGACCTGCGTGTAACTTTCATTTGTTTTTCCTCAAAGAAGGGGAAGGGGAAGGAGAATGAGGTTTTATCCTGTCGAAATAACTTTCCTCAAAGAAGGGGAAGGAGAATGAGGTTTTATCCTGTCGAAATAACTTTTCACTTGGAAAATAAAGACGCCATTAAACTCTAAGAATCAGCTCGAAACAGCGCAGACATTTATTGCTATTTCTGCTTCGTTTTGCTAGTTTAACACAGTCGTCTATCACCTGACAAATCATTCGCTTTCCCTTAATACCCCTCCAATTGGAGGGGGCTAAATTCCCTCAATAGCAGGAAGATACTTAGAGAATTTGCTCGTCAAGATCGGACAAATTCGATCGGCAATACCAACCATTCAGGAGCTTGCTTTATATGCCTAAAAAACACTCCCTCAAACATCGTTTCACAGAATTTGTAGCCGGAGAAGGACTAAAAATCCCCGTTTTTGATAAGTCACTTGGCGAAAAAGGGCGCTATCAAGCTGAACCTGAAGTGGTGCGAAACTCAATGCTTGAATTGATATTTTCACCCGAAGAATTGAACTCGCTAGTAATTGTCAAACCCGACCCTGAGAACAATAGTTCAGACCCCCTCAAAGATATTGACTTTGGAGATGGCATTCCCAGAAAAACTGCTTTCAGTTCGGGAAAAAATGTCTACTTTGCCGACAGGGAACTCTCGACCAAACTCCTTAACATCTTCGCTACTCAACCAGACCACGCTTGTCGTTACGGTTCGCTGTTAGTCAGCAGTTGCACGCAAGGAACGCAGCTATTAGATAGTGCCGAAGATGGCAAACCGATCCGCATCAAAATTGTAGATTCTCAAAGCGACAATCCCCAGGAAATAGCAGAAGCCAAAAGGTGGCAAACAGGCGACTGTCACGGTAAAATATCGCCCTTACTAGCCCAGCAATTAGGCAGCAGCAGCAACCGACCTTTTCAATTTCGATTTGCTTGGATGTCCGATTGGGAACAAGAAAATTGCCACACTCCTGCCATTAGCTTCCTTGCTAAAGGAACGCTGTTACCAGATGCCGAATTAACCGACTCTAAAGGTTACGATATTATTATGGATCGCTCATCGATTAAAGGAATAGCCAAAGAACAGTTAGCTAAACTTATTCCCTGCGGCGATTGCGAATTTCCCAAAATTGCGATCGGCAATCGAGGCAATGCTAAAACCACTGAATACGAAAACTCTTGGCAGTTCTCGATTTGGTATTCCGAAAATGCGATCGCTGCTGACATTTCCCAACCAACTAAAACCGAAGCTAAACAGCTAGCTGACCTGCAAAACAATCCTCTCAAACTTGCTCGCTACTTAGTCAAGCAGTACGATCGAAAAGCAGCTTTGATGGCTAACAATAACGAAGGTGACGATCGCAATACCATTGAAGGCGAAGACCATACCCCTCACGAATCTCGCTTAATTAAAATTCTGAGACACGACACCCTCGGACAACTTCTCGATTTTCCCAAAGTCGCAGATTTTATGAGAGAACAATTGGCAAAAAAATGGAAAGATTTAGCAATTAAAGGTGCAGTCCATCACGGTTCAGCAATGGCTCAACCTTGTGAAGATTTAAAGCCGGGAACAATAGTCGCCCCCCACTTGCGACACGGTACAGAAGTCATTGTTACCCGATACCCAATTGTTAGTAAAGACAACATCCGCCGCTACACCGCAGACAACAAAAGCCATCCTGAATTAATGCAGTACAAAGGGTGTGCTTTCATTCGTCCCGACCAAGCCATGCAGCACCACCAATGCGATTTTGATGGCGACCAATTAGTCATCACACCCGCTTCCAGAATGCCCAATATTGCCAAAGAAACCCGACACGCTAATGAAGAAAACGAGTACGATGCAGTTGAAAAGCGAGAAAAAGTTGACTACACCAAAGCCCTCGATCGTGATGGCAACCGCAAGTATACTAAACTGCGACAAATTGCAGCAGCCATCGCTCAAAACAAAATCGGCTGGGTTGCTACTTTAATCGGACGAGTGCAATCTTCCGTACCCGAATCCGAACAGCCAGAAAGTTTATTCGATCGAAACAAACGAAAACTGCTAGGCCAACTATTTGATGCCCTGCAAATAGAAGTAGACACTCCTAAAAGCGCTGCGAGACTCGAAGACCACCATCCTACATTGCTAGAAAAGGCTAAGAAATGGTCAGAAACATACCCTTGTCATTTGTTCGACTATAAAGACGAACCTCGGCTTTACAAAACTGTGCCGCTGCCAACAGAAGACGGCACAGCTATTAGTTGTATTGCCCGCGAAGCTGTTAATCCAGAATGGGAACCCACTCGCATCAAAAGCCGCCACCGCGACGAATTTCGCTATTTGTTCGATCCTCCATCTGACTTAGACGAACGAGAAAAATGGGAAAAATATTATGTCAGTTGGGCGCAAGATGTTAAAGAACGATATCGAGAACGGATGGGCGAAATTTACACTTCCTACAGCGACAATATCAAAGCCTTTAAAGAAGCTGTTGGCAAGCTGTACGAAAGTTTGAGGGCTGATGTTGCCGAGGCTTTTGTCGAGCCTGAAGAACGGTTTTTAGCTGCTAGCGCGATGTGGCACGTCGAAACTGCAAATCCCAACTTAGAAGGACCTCGAAAAGCTTGTAAAGAGCTATCCAAACAGCTTAAAATCGAGTTCAATTTGGAGTCAAATTACCAGCGATTGCACGAAGCGCTGCCTAAAGACACTTACATCCTCAGCGTTCCTTTTGAGGAATTTGCTGTCGGCGATGGCGGCAGTATCAAGAGAGACAGCAAGCGGCGATTTGTCGGTAAAGATTTAGCAGGCGAATGGAAAGAAAAACTAGACAGCAAAGGCATCAAGTACGAGGCTACTTTGCATTCAAGCTTGCCGGCAGTCAATTTTGCTTTGATCGAACCCAGTGACAAACTGATTGCGGTTCTTGAGAGCAAATTTGGCGGCAATGTGAATGACATTGATAGTTTAGACCTAACTTACCGCGACGGTTTGGGCAGAACTAAGAATATTAGCGATCGCATCGTCGCGCCCGCCGATTACAATTGGATAGAATCGGCTGATTCTACGCCTAAAGCCGCACTGGTTCTCAATCTGTTTGCCGATGAAATTTGCCAGCAACTCCAAACTTTTCAGTTTAAGAAAGCTGAATTAATCGGTCAAAAATACAACGATTACAAAGATGTGGACTTTAGCGACCCTCAATGGCAAGGCAAAAAGATGACTTTTGAAGTGGGCGCGCTTTCAAGTAGCGCTGGTGACAGACGTGATGGCAGTCCTATCGTCACGCTTGATGGAAAACAACTGGCAATGTTCTCAGCTTCTTCACCTAAATTACCCATCGGCACCACCTTTGAGGCGACTATCGAACCTTCGCCCAAAGGCAGCGCTTTAACACTTAATATTGACCCGGAATCGGTGAAGTTAATCGAACCAGTAATAGCGCTGTCAGAATCGCCTGAAGTTGCCAAACCGAGTTTTTTTCAAAAGCGATTCAAAGTTAGCGATGACCTGTCATTAGATACAGCTAAACCGCCTGAAGCAGAATCGTTAATTTCTCAAGAACAAGTTCGATCTCACAATTCTCAAAAACCGCCTGAAGCAGAATCGTTAATTTCTCAAGGACAAGTTCGATCGCACAACTCTCAAAAACCGCTTTCACGGGGAGAAATTAGTGCTGATTCCGCCAGCCTATCGCAATTAATGAAGGATGCCATTTCTGAAGTTTACCAACGAACTGGAGAGGTTCAGTTTAATGTAGGATTGTGGACAGCATTTGTTAGTAACAGAACATCCCGCTGTCTCGTCAGAGATGAATCCGAAAATCCGGTTTTTGCTGTTGACTTAAAAACAGGTCGAGTAATAAAAGAACTGTCACAAGAAAACAGCGCTCTGTTTCTCGAACAAGTCTTAAAAGCAGCGGCTGAATCAACTCCGCAATTGCCAGAAAAAAGACTTGCAGAATCTCAACTTTAGTTGGGTAATTAAAGAACTGTCACAAGAAAACAGCGCTCTGTTTCTCGAACAAGTCTTAAAAGCAGCGACTGAATTAACTCCGCAACTGCCAAAAAAAAGACTTGCAGAATCTCAACTTTAGCAACCAGGATTGATTCAAGTGGCTTGAGGTATAGTTGGTATTTCTATATTTAAAGCCACTTGCCCGATCGGGGGCGATCGAATCGAATTCAGTGTTATTTAATAGTTATTCAAACAACACCTCTCCTCCCCCTCCAATTGGGTTAGTCGAGTTTAGCTATCCAAAACAGCTAGATACGATGAAGTCACCGCCTGTATATCTAGAATTCAATTAAAAATGTCTGCCGATCGGCCAGAGGAACAGAATTATGACAACTCGAACCAAACAGAGAAAAAGCAATTATATCACGACCGATACAGCCGAGGGCAAAAAAATCTTAAATTACCTGAGAAATCGCTGTGAAAAGGCTTTAGATTACTGCCTCGAACAGGGACTGACTGGCGTAGAAGATTTTGCGGATGCTGTTGAAGAACTGACCGATGCTGATGGCAAACCAGGTATTAGCGTGTCAGTCAAACATAACGGCATTATTCTCAGCTTGAGCGACCATCCCGAATACGGCACTACTACAGGAAAATACATGATGGAACACCTGGGAGAACCAGACGATACCCGATTTACTAAAACAGGAATTGAAGCTTTACTAAATCCTGTAAAAAGTAATTACCGCCAACAAGACTCATTTCTAGATTTGCTAGAAGATGACGCATCTACCCCCAAAACTAAAGCCAATAAAACTAACATTTTAAAATCTGACTTGCTCGATCGAATAGAAATACCCGAAACCCCTGCAAAAACAACCCGCCACACCCGAAATACTTTGGAAGATGACGTTACCGGTGGAACAGATGACTCTTCTGTGCCTCCAATCAAAACCAAAGCGAAAACAGTGCAAATTAAGTTAGGAAGTCAGCCAGATACAAGCCTTGACGACATTGACGACTTGCTAGATGAAATCGATGAGGAAAAAGTTATTGCAACTCCCTCAAAGACAGCAAGCTCTAAATCAGCATCAAAAACAGCTAAACAACAATTAGATAATGAAGGTCGATCGAACAACCAGCAGTCACATCAACACAAATCAAGTAACTCAATTGACGACATCCTCGACATCGCTACGCAAGTAAGCGCTAGAGCAGCTATTCAAGGTTCCGAGATAGACGGTACAACTGTTGGAGGACTCAGCACTCAATTAGCATTTCTAGCTGCTGCGATCGGCAAAAATGAGGCGCAAAAGTTATTAGAAGTTGCTCAAAAAACCGGGCAGAAGAAACAAATTTTTGATATTGTTACCAGACTGGAAAAGCAGAGCCTGCGGGCAGATAAATTAGCTCAAAGAGCTGAGAAGTTTGAAGAAGAAGAGGAAAGAGAAGAATTTAAGAATGAAATTATAACTGCTGTAGAACAGGAGAATGAATCAAAACTTAAATCTTTTGATAAGCTGAATTTGCCAGAGACAACTACCCGATCGCCGCTTCCTACGGAGCCAGATGTATTTGACACAATAGCACCTGAAGTGGCCGGAGCGCTATTAGCCAAAGCTGTTAGCAAAGTCGCCCAAAAAGTTGATAATGTTTCAGACTTTGTTGGAGGAGGAGCCGAAGCAAAACCCGCACGCATTGAAATTGATAAAAATGCGAGCTTTTCTCAACAAATAGCACAGATTAACGAGGCGATCGACAGACTAGAAAAAAGATTAGATGCCCTAGAAAATCGCATTGAGGCTCTAGAAAAAGCCTGGGAGTTAAAATTTGCTCCTTCAGCAAGTATGGAGCCGATAGCTCGCGTAAAGACAGAGCCAACTGATGAAAATTTTATCAAGTCAGATTCACCCGATACCGACTGCATGAATAATTCACCCGACACATCGCATCTCTCAGCAGCTAAGTTACCTCAGAAGCCCCTCGATGAACCGCATTTTTCAGCAGCTAAGTCAGCTCAGAAGCCCCTCGATGAACCGCATTTTTCAGCAGCTAAGTCAGCTCAGAAGCCCCTCGATGAACCGTATTTTTCAACAACCAAATCGCCTCATTCACCCGACGAATTGCTAACTAATTTTACCCAGCCTAGCGATCGATTGCCGTCTGCTGTTGAAATTAAATCGGTTGATAACTCTGGCGATCGAAACTCTTCAGGTGATAGTCCCTCACAAATCGCTCAAATATTGGTACAAATCCACACACTAGCTGAAGAAGAAGCGATCGCGGCGGGTGTTAAACTCTCAGACGGCGTTGACCTCGGAGCGGCTAAACTTTATGCGACTATTCAAGGCAAATCGACAACAGTCAGTTTGAAAACTCAAGAGGGAGATGAACTGTTTTTAGCTACTTCATCTAATGGAAAGTGGAAAGTAATAACTGATTCGCTCAGTCCCCAAGAAAAACAAGAAATTCGCAGCCTTGAAACCTTCCAGCAAGCTATTGACCAAGAACGTTTAGCCCTCTTGCTGGGGAACAGCAGTCAGGAGGCTGCTAGCTTCACCACTTCTCTAGGTCGCCGCCTCAATTTTGAGGTTGAAGTCGATAGCAAATCCAACCGGATAATTAGAGGATTTAACGAATACGATGAAGTGATATTTGAAGCTGCAGTTCAAAAAGGAAGGGTAGAGGTACTTCAGTGCGACATCCCTGCTGAAGAAGTGGAAAATTTGCTCTCTCAGCACGATCGAACTGATACCAAGCAGGAAACGAGAAAAAAAAGTCCCGAAATAGAAATCTGAGTTCGTCTTGCGCAAATTTCGTGCAACTCTCATATAAACTGTGACAATCAATGACAATATAAAGGGAACGATCGACCCGGGTTTGGTATGAATCCTATTGCCGATCTTAAGTCCTTTAGAAAATAAAAAATCAACAGTAGAATACAGAATTATCTCTCGTTTTTATCTTTGGTCAGCGATACAAGTATAAAAATCAAAGGTGAGGTGCAAGTTCTGCATCTCATTTTTTTATTTAGCTTGTTCTCTTTCAAAAGCTGTTACTTAAAACTTATAATTTTTTTTTTCTTTCTTACTTTCCATATCTGCCCCCTCCAAATGGGTCGGTCAAACTTAGCTACCCAGAACTGCCGGACATGATGAAGTCACTACTAATTCGCGCCATGTAAATTGACATTAAGACAACAAAAGAGAGAAGCTAACATGACTGTTTACCTAAAACCTACAAAAGTTTCAAGAAAGCACCACTTATTCCATCGCTGGCTTTCTCAAGAAAAAATTAAGTTGGGCGACCTTCCATTTCTCGGTATTTGCCTGACTTCACTCATCTATTTCACCATCCGCGATCCGCTTCTAATTGTCACTTTAGGCTGCTCCAGCATTGTCTTTTTGAGCTTGTGGCACATTGTCAAAGCAATTCCTATTGTAGAGCGATATATCGGCTGCAAAGTTCGATTCTGGCACATTGCCACTGCCATCATTACCTCCACTGCATTGTGTTCCGTACTCGATTCTCCAGCCAACGCCGTCTTCCTCTCCGGCTTAGAAGAATTTATGAAAGAACTCGCAGAAGGAGCCTCTTCAGCAGGAGGCGAAGCTATTGATGCCGAAGTCATCGAACTGATTTTCAACTTAATTCGCGGAGCATTTCTTTTATTAGTAGCAGCCGCATCTCTTTTTGCTTACAACCAAGCGCAACAAGGTAATGACTGGAGGCCAATTGTCACCCAAGTTGCTTTAGCTTTTGCCATTGTAATTGCTATTGACGTGGTAACTTTCCTATTCGTTGGCAATGGTGGCGGTGGAGGTGCAGCCTAATTGTACTAAGGCGAGGGGAAGGAGCAGGGGAAGGGGAAGGAAGGATAGTTTTTCTAGTTTTGAGTTGAACATTCTTCTCTGACTTATCAAATGTGAAAATCAAATACCGATTTGATAATGAGGTTATCTTCAGCAATTTTTACCATCCTCCTCTTATTTATGAAACAACAACATACTGAATAGTGGCAATTCACAGCTAATAACATCGCAATTAATTCCTGTTTTTATTGCCCTGTTTTAACTAAAAAACTCGCACAATTAATAGCAATAAAAGCTATTAAATACCTGGTTTTTCCTTCCCCCTCCCCTTCCCCCTCCTCTTTCCCTTCCCCTTCCCCTTCCCCTTATTACCATGCTCAAAGACCCAGATAAAGACTTCATTTCGGTAAATAAAATCCTTGGCAAACAAGCCAGTATCGGCATCATTCCAGCCGAACAACTTATACCTTGGATGATAATAGCCATTATTTCCTACATCCTCACCAACGGCTTTTTTAACTTCGGAATGCCTGCGTTTTTCGTTTCGACATTTTGGCTAATTGTTAGCTGGTGGTTGCTCACAGGCAACAAACCCCACCTCTTCTTAGATAGATTCCGACCCCCGCCAGGGAGCGAGTGGTATAACGGCAATCTATTATATTTACCCCCCATTCCTGAAAACAGACCTGTAGCCCTTCGCGATCGCTACAAAGATTCGCAAGTCCGCATCAAACTCAAACCTAAACTTGCTCCAAAACAACAATCCGGCAACAGCAAGCTTATGCCCTTTCAAAACTACCAAAACCTCCTGTGTCTAGTCACCATCAAAAAAGATGGCAGGGAAGTTTCTGCCTATTTACTGTCAGAAGGTAGCCAGTACCAACTTGTATTTGGATTCGAGACAACAGGTTTTCACAACCTCTTGCACCGCAACGAAGTCAGCAACGCAGCTACCGCCTTAGAAGAAGGACTAAAAGACATTCCCCCTGGCGAAAAAATGACCTTCCATACAGGCTGCTACAGCAGCGATCGCGCGCGACAGCAAGAACTTACTCAACTGGCTGACAACTGCCACCTCAAACCCGTCTCAGTGCTAGTTAGAAACGAACAAAAGCGCATTCAAGAACTCACCTTAACAGGCACCAGACAAACCTGGAACCAAGCCATCTTTTGCACCTGGACATTCAACGCTCAATCCGGCTCTCGATCGAACGACCCTTTAAGCAAATTCATCAACGGAATTATCAACACAACCCAAACCGTTATCGCACAATTTACAGGCAACGAACGCACCTACAAAGAGCACTTTTACAAGCAACTGCTGCTCGACGCCTTCGAGCAAGGTTACATCCGGTGGGAACTCTTGCTCAACACCAAAATCGGACTAGAAATTAAACCGATGAATGCCGATAAACTTTGGACGTGGCTGTGGCAAAAATTTAACAGCGCACCAACACCTCCTATTCCTCAATTGCTCACCTTAGAAGAAACTTCATCCGACTACAAACTGACAGAAACAGTCAACACGCACAAACACGCCTGCACAATTTTAATTGAAGGTCAAAGCGGCCGTTCTAGCTGTCCCGAACACAAACAAACCAGCTCTTGCATTTGGCTAAACGGCAGAAATACAGAATGCGGCGTACTGACAATGGAAGATGCACCGGGAGGATGGATTAACACCAGAGAACAACTGCAATGGATCTGGAAAATTATGAGCAACAACTACATCCACGATACCGAAGCTATCGTAGAAATAAGTGCCGCTCCCAACTTTATTATTCAAGACAACTTAGCAAGGCAAGCTAAACAATCTAAAAGTGCCAAAAAACGCGCTTTAGAAAAAGGTCAAGGTCGCGATGTAGGAGCCGAAGTTAAACAGGAAGAATCCTTTGAAGCTCAGAAAAAAATGTACAAAGGTGCAAGAGCCATTCACGCTGCTGTCGCCTTTTTAGTCTACCGATCGACTAAGGAACAACTAACACACGCTTGCCAAATGCTATCCCACAGCTTCGGCTCTGCCAAGGTAGTAAGAGAGCGCAACATTGCTTGGCAAATCTGGCTGGAAACTTTGCCAATTACTGCAAGTTGGCTGTTGCACAGCAGTTCGCTCATTAACGAACGCCGCCTTACCTTAGACACCGAAACTGTCCCCGGTATTTTACCCTTAACTGCTGTTAGAGATATCGACTCAAAAGGAGTTGAATTCATCACAAAAGGTGGCAAACCCGTATATGTTGACCTCATGCACGATCGAACCAGCCGCGCCGTTATTACAGGTGAATCCGGTTCTGGTAAAAGTGTGTTGGGATGGCGGTTTGCTATCGATGCTTTAACAGCTAATATTCCAGTTGTAGGCATGGATATTTCAGCAGGAAGCAGCAGCACTTTTGAGACAGCAGTAAAACTGTTAGGAGACGAGGGTGCTTACTACGACATCACCTCCGGCAGTTCAAATCTACTCGAAATACCGGATTTGAGACGGTTCGACCGACAAGAGCGATCGCGCCGACTAGACCAATGGAAAGAGTTTATCAGAAAAGCACTGACTATTATCAGCATGGGCAAAGTTCGCGACCCAAAATTAGCCCAGCGAGTCGATGCTATTTTGCTCCTAACTCTGAAGAAATTTCTGGAAGATCCAGAAATTATCGAACGCTACAATACAGCCTTTGAAAAAGGCTGGAAGTCTCCCGAATGGCAAGAAATGCCAACCCTTACAAACCTCCTAAAATTCTGCACGAAAGAGCAACTCAACCTGCAAAACTTTACCGACTTCGATCGCACTGCCATCAACCAAATTATCACTCAATGCAACGCATTATTAGCCTCACCATTAGGAAAAGCAATTGGCAGACCGAGTACATTTTCACCAGAACCAGCCGTCAAGTTTTTTGCCCTCAGCAACCTGGGCAACGAACAAGACCAGTATTTAATGGCAATTAACGCCCACGCTGCTTGCATTCGCAACGCACTTTCTCACCCTAAAAGCCTATTTATCGGAGACGAACTTTCGATTTTGTTTAAAAAAGACGGATTTGCTGAAGTAGTAGGCGAACTCTGTGCGGTGGGGAGAAAGAATGGCATTTCGGTACTCTTGCTATCCCAAGATATAGACAGTATTTGCGACTGCAGTGCGGGAACCATGATTATGCAAAACATGGTGTATCGAATTACCGGAAGATTGACCTCAAATGGAGCTAATTCTTGGGTAAAACATTTGGGATATCCGGCTGAAATTATTAGCCAAAATGCCACCGAAGCTTTCCTTCCCAGAGCAGCAGACCTTTATTCCAATTGGCTCATTGAAAAAGGCGGTCGTTTCTGGCAAAGCCGGTACTATCCAGGCGAAATGATATTAGCAAGCGTAGCTAACAATCAAGCTGAATTGATGGCTCGCGCCCGAGCGATCGCTCAATATCCCAATACGTTAAAAGGGCAACTGCTAGCACTAAAACACTTCGCATCGGAATACGTACAAGCCGTTAAAGAAGGACGTTCGTTAGCCAATATTGGCAAGAATGCAGTCACCGATATCAACGAACACAAATCTTGTCAAGACCTCATGGCTAGCTAGAACGTTTGGGTATTGAGAATTTAGTTGATTTGGCAATAAAAAATCCACTCGTACTGGTTAAATTTGAGTAATGACAAATCTTGCTACAGTGACAAATCTTACCAGAATGACAAATCTTGCTACAACCCGACTACTCTTTCCCGCCTTAAGAATACCTAATTTCTTTCTAAATTTCTCGAACTCTGCGCCCTCTGTGTCCTCTGCGGTTCATTAATTAGATATTTTTTGGGTGAAGTAATGAAACCAGCTCTACCAATCCCCAGCCAAAAAGTGAACGAGACTTTTTTGAACTATTTTCTGACACAAAAACAGACTAAGAAAGCTCTCATTGCTAATTACCAATACTCGAATTACTGCACGCATAACGGAGAAAAATCGATGAAATCACCAAATTTGCTTGCCAAACTTGTTCTCAGCATTCCTGCCCTTGGGCTGAGCTTAATATTGACTTCTGTTGAAGCAAAAGCTCAAACCTTTGAGATCGATCGCACTTCCACACAGCTTAATAGTCCAAACAATCCTAACAGCAACAGTTTCAACCCTTCCAACTTCACAGAGCGCGATCGACAAATAGAAAGCCAAATCCAACAATCAGCTAATAACTTCTCGATCGACAACACAGAAATAGCAGGTAGAGAAAACACAATGAGAGGGATAACCAGTGAAATTTCAAACACCATCTCCACCATCTCGGACAGCATCTCAGGCATCTGGGACAATTTGTTAAACAGAGTTGAACAATTCAGCACTGAAATAGAATCAAACCTCTCTTCATTCCTGGGAGAACTGAAAGTTCCAGACCTAAAAAAAGCAGTTCAAAGCATAATGGACGGCAACACTTCCGAAAGCGAAGGAACAAAACTATCCGCTGCTTTGGAGAAGAAACCGCAAGACTCCTACAGCCTCAGAGAAAACACAGCAGAGCTAGCAGAAAGAGAAAGTGCTGTAAGTGTTGCCAATAAAGCCACTCTCGGCTCATCCGCTCAACAAAAGCAAGCTCAAATGAAAGAAGTTGTGCAGCAAAATGTAGAGCAAACTAATCGCGAGAGCGAAAAATCAATGGAATTAGCCGCTGATTCAGAAGGTCAAGATGTCACGCAGAACATTATGAGAAACATATCCCAACAAAGTGCGATCGCAGCTCAACAAACAGCTTTATTAGCAGACAATCAAAGCGCCTTAATTATGCAAGGCCAGCAAGCTCAAATCGATCGCAGTCTTGCCAACATTCTCAACGCTCAACAAGCCGAAGAACTTAACGAAATTAACACAGCCCAGAGACGGCAGGATGCTGCGGCTGCTACTGCTTCTTCTACTCAAGCCGGACTGTTTCAAATGCCGGGAGGCATCACCCTGGGTGAATAAGGGGAAGGGGAAGGGGAAGGAAGGATAAATTTTCTACTTTTGAGTTAAACCTTCTTCTGTCACTTATCAAATTGTAAATAATCAGCTCCCCACTGTAGAAAATGACGGGATTTTCCCCAAGTTTTTCAACCCTTCCCCTTCCTCTTCCTCAACTCCGAAACTACCACTAATTAGTAGCGAGCAAAGCTAATAATAACCTGGTTTTTCCTTCCCCTTCCCCTTCCCCCTCCCCCTCTCCTTCCCCTTCCTCAACTCCGAAACTACCACTAATTAGTAGCGAGCAAAGCTAATAATAACCTGGTTTTTCCTTCGCCTTCCCCTTCCCCCTCCCCCTCTCCTTCCCCTTCCCCCTCCCCTTCCAAAGATGCTGACACAACTAATCGCCCAAACTAGCACGGCAGGACAAGCTCTCGACACTCTATCTGACGCCGTAGAAGTTTCTCAAAAAACTGTCGAATCGTGGAATTTAGTTTGGTTTAACACCTTCAACACTCAAGAATCATCTCTCTGGATTGCCTTAGTCAGACTCGGATTAATTCTGGCTGGAATATCTGTTACTTACCTTGCTGTCACCAGCGGCAAAGAAATTATCGAAAAACAGTCTTGGTCAGAGCTAGTCGCCATGTTTATCTGGCCGATCGTAATTGTAGTATTTCTCAGTAACAACGGCAAAGTCTTAGCCCAAAGCGTCAAATTCATCAAAGCTGTAGGCAGCACTCAAGTTCAAGAAATTATGAAAATTCAAGTAGGAGAAATGACCTTTAGAACCGCCCTGAGCGACGTTAATCTCACCAGTGCTGGCAAAGAAGAGATTGAGAAACTTTACAGCGAATGTCAAGGCAAAGTTGGAGAAGCTTTAGTAGAATGCTGGAACAGCAAAAAAGAGCCAGCTCAACAAATCCTCCAAGCAGCCGAACAGCAAAATGGAGGCACTCTCAAAAGCTTGCAGCGATTTGTCGAAAACTTAGGCAATGTTGCCAACCTTCAAGATATAGGCAGCGGCGATTTTGCTGGGCAAGTTTTTAGGTCTACTGTTTTGCCCATCATTCGATTAATTCTTAGAGCCGTACAGTGGGCATTTGTCAACATTTTAGAAGCAGCATTATTGCTAACAGCCCTGTTCGCACCTCTGGCAATGGGCTTGTCATTGCTGCCACTCCAAGGTAAACCTATCTGGGCTTGGCTTGTAGGATTCATGTCCTTATTTGGAGTGCAATTAGGCTACAACATTGTTGTTGGATTAGTCGCTGTAGTGATTGTCAAATCCGATGCAGAGTTAGTTACAGATATCGCTTTTTTATTCTTTTTAGCTGTGTTTTCTCCCATTCTTGCCGTGTTAATTGCCAAGGGTGGAGGAACAGCTTTGTACGGCGCGATTGCCAACAGCACCAAACAGCTTACAGACATTGCCAGCAATGCGATCGGGGCTATTGCCGGAAAGCTCATTTAAAAATAAACTTCTCAACCCGAATCTGTCCGAATTAACCAAAACTCAACAGTTAATTATGAATTTAAAATTTAAGGAACCCCAACCCTTACTGCCTGAATCTAAAAACACCTTAGCCTTATGTTTTGTACTGCTAACAGGCTTTGTTTTCCTCTTGACAATTGCAGTTTTAGTTAATACAGTTAGCTTGAGAGCGTTATCTCAAAGAAAAGTTACATTTGTCCAATTAAAAGACGGAACAACAGCGAGAATTGCCGAAGAAGACGGACTGTACAGAGAACCTAAAAGCATTCAAACTTTTGTCTCAAGTTGGGTCAACTTAACCTGGGCTTGGGAGGGCAAAATTCCCGGCACCAACGAGCCAGACCCCGGCATTAAAGTTAAAGGTAATGTCAAAGTTCCTACAACTGCTTGGATGGCTTCTTTGATGATGGAGTCAGAATTTGGTAAAGCTTCACTTGTCGAACTTGCCAAACTCGTTCCCAACACTCTCTATTCAGGAAAAACTCGATCGGGAGTCTATATCTCTCACATCTCTGAACCGAGAGAAATTAAAAGAGGAGTTTGGGAAATAGATGTAATTTCTACCCGCGTTGTGTTGGAACAAGGTATAGGAGAAAGCAGAGAAAAGTTTAACCGCACCTTCACCGTCAAAGCTGTAGAAGTTCCCAAATCCCCTCTCAAAGAAAACGCTAATGAATTAGAGAAGACAGTTCACTCTTTGAGAGCGGCCGGATTAGAAATTTCCCGAATTGTTGAATTCACACCTTAGAAGGTTAAAGGAATAATATCATGTCCGATCGATTGACCGATATCGAGAATGGTTTGTAGTGCGGACTTAAGTCCGCTTCCGAGCGAGGACTCCCGTCCTCACTACAAATTAATTTAATAGCGATCGAACGACAGAACACGATATGAGGCGGGTATTGAATTCTATCTGAAATTTAACCTGTTGTACTTTCTGCTAACAAAATGTTGTACTTCTACTAATGTACTTATCCTAACCAAAAAACCACCAGTTTCTTTGCTTTGGCAATTACATAAAAGCAAAAATTTGTGAATTCACCATTGCGATCGACAACAATAGAGGCACTCATGAATAACAGACAACAATCTTCAACAAATCCCCATCAAACAAAGCTGACAGCAGCGGATTCCCATCAAACAAAGTTGACAGCAGCGGAGATTGATAAAAATAATTCACTTCCTTTTGATAGCGAGAGCATTCATACTAACGATAGTGCCAAGATATCAGAAGATGGCTTTTTTTCTTCCCCTCGCTCTCACAAAGAAGATAACTTTTTCTCTCCCCCTTCCCCTTCCCCTTCCGAAGATGATATTGACGAAAACTTCCTTGCTAACTTCGACCCCAATGCACCTTTAACGCTGGAAGCTCAATATCAACTCGCACAAGATGAAGAAAAGCCGCTGCCGCCGCCTGTTTCCGAAAGAGGCGTTCCTAGAGCAGTGACAATGCTGCTGTTGACTGGGGGAATAATATTGTTAGGGCTGCTGATTTGGCAATTTATCAAGCCTAAATCACCTCGCAGCTCGATCGCGCGATCGACACCAAATATTTCTCCATCTCCTACCATTAAAGATGAAAAGCCGGAATTGTTGGCAAGATTAGCTTACCAAGACCAGCAAAAACTGCTGACCGAGAAACCGCAAAAAACTGCCAAATCCAAAGTAGAACCATCACCCAAACCGTCAAAGACTCCGCGAAACGCCCGAGAACCCCGTCCGGTTGCTATCCGTCCGAGCGCACCACCCCGAAGCGAACCCCTGCCGGCTCCGAGAACAGTAGTGCGGACAGTAACAGTACCCGCACCCTCAAGAGCACCCGCACCATTAAGAGCACTCGCACCCGCACCCTCAAGAACGCCCGCACCCCAGAGCCTGCCCGTATCCAAACCGTTAGCACCCCCGGCTCCAATTCCAGCTCCGACGGAAGAAAAAATCGATCCGTTCGAGCGGTGGAACCAACTCGCCCAACTCGGACAAATCAGGGGTAATTTTGACCCCAACCGAATAGCGAATGTCGCGAGTGCAACGCCAAGCGCCCCAGCAATAACAAGTGCTGCAGGCGTCGCTTTGACGAACCCAAACCCAACAACCGAATTCCTAACAGTCAATATCGGCAACCAAAAATCGCAACCCCCAGACGTTTCTTTCGAGCAAATCCCGCAAGAACCGTACAACCCATCAATTAACGCCACCGGGGAAAAGCTGCACCCAGAGTTTCCCTATGGAAAGGACACCCTCGAAACCGCCGACAATTTCCAAAACCCTACTAACCAATTAACTCCGCCTGCCCTTTCCCCACAAACAAGTTCCGATTCTACCGATAACCCAACCGAGACTGCTTTGCCCGACACAGAATTTCAAACCCTTTCCCCAGAAACCACTTCCGTGCCCTCTCCCTTAACAAATTCCCCAACTCTAGAACAAGTAAACTCTCCTGGAACAAACGGCATTCTCAACCGCACGCCCCAAACTTCCTCAACCTCCCAAACCGCGAAAGTAGCACTCGGAACCAATACTTCGGGCGTAATTTCGGTTCCGCTGCTGTGGGATGAAAGCTCGGGCCAACAGCTTTACGACAAATTTGCCGTCACCCTCACAGCCGACGTAACGGCAACTGACGGCTCTATTGCCTTTCGGAAGGGCACGGTTGTCATTGCCAAAGCCAGCACCGTCAGCAAAACCAACCGCATGGTACAAGCAAGTGCTGTCGCGCTCGTCTACTCGGATAGTACCGGTCAAATTAAACAGCAGCCGATTCCAGAAGGCGCAATTTTGATTGCAGGTGAGAACGGAGGGCCGCTAATTGCTTCAGGCTACTTCGACTCAGGCTCCGATATTGCCGGACAGGATATCCTAACCGCGTTGCTTAGTGGGGTTGGGCGAGTCGGTCAAGTTTTTGCGGAACCTAGAGTCAGGAGTTCTAGCAGTATCAGCGACCGATTTGGCAGCAGTACAACCACCGTTGAAAGTCGAGACCCCCAAATTTGGTCAGCCGTCCTTGATGGCTTCTTCAGCCCCCTAGCAAAACGGATGGAAAGCCGCTCGGATAGAGCAACTGAAGAACTTTTAAACCGCCCCAACGTAGCTGTGGTTAACAAGGGAATCCCCGTTTCTATTACTGTTAACAGCTTTCTCAACATCAACCGATCGCAATTATGAATTCTACAATGCTCGAACCAAGAATCAAAATTTTCAGTTTGTCAATCCTTGCAGCAGTGGTTGCTGCGGCGAGCTACCCCCATTCAGCTTTTTCTCAACCAAGAACAACAGGCTATCAAACTGTGGGTCGAGACGTTGCGATTAATAGCGCGATCGATCTTTTAGTTTACCCCGGTCGCGCAACTGCGATCGACTTCAGCTTGACTGACGAAGCTCTCACCTACGTTTTAATTGCCGACCCCTCAAAAGTAGTTTTCAGCACCGACGCACAGTTAGCAAGCGGCCGAGCCAAAACGGTTTTCTTGCGTCCCATTCAAACGCTTAATTTTCCCGGCTCTACCACAGCTACCATCACCAACATCTCAATCAAAACTGTAGATTCAAAAGGGAAACAGCGACTTTACAACTTCAATATCGTTCCTACTAACAAAACACCCGAACACCTGGGAATTCGCATCGCTCCCCTAACTCGTGAAACTTCGCCAGTTTTAAAAGTTGGTAAAGGTCACACCGTTACAGCATCAGATGTGGAAAAAGGTTTGCTTGTTGCCATTCAAAAAGGATACACGGCAGCCAACGACCCAGTAGTTTACAGAGTGCGGCAATTTTTAGCTCTTGTTAGGAATCAAAATTTATCTGTTACCGATGCTGCCGCACGAGCGGGAGTAAATTTGTCAGTGATTGTCGAACTCGGCAAAATAGCTCTTGAAGAATCGAATTTTTCTGGAGCATCAGTCCGGTAGAACAGGACTTGCGCATCCGCGATGAAAAATAGACAATGCGATTGCAACGCTAGCGCTCGCAATGATAGAAATACGTTTAATATCAAATCCGGGTATCATACCCCCAAAATGATGAGCCAGAAAGTAGGGTGCGTCAGGCGATTTTAGATTGGCGAGAAAGCGATTTTAGATTGACCAATCGAAAATCCAAAATCCAAAATCCCAAATCATTTGACTCACCATACAACTTATAACGGGGATGAGTAACCCGGATTTGCTATAAGATGCGTAAGTCCTGTAGAACCTGCTGCATTAGGTTTGGACCAGTAATCTCAAATCCGGGTTATGCTAAATCCCTCGGCGATTGAAATTGCTTCTCGACAAACATGCGCCTGCAGTAAGGCCGACTAAAGAATAGCCGACTAAAGAATAAAGGGAGCCGTAAACCCGGATTTGGCAGGAGATATCTCCTTTTTGACGGGCGCGGTTGAAACCGCCTAAGAGTCAAACTTTCATTCGTCCGCGCGCGATCGCGCCCTCACTTTTTGATGAAACTTGTTTAAAATGGGAGATGGCTCTATTAGAGTTCAAGGTCAAAGATGACCGCACGCATCTGCAGGGAAAACCCCCCATCCTCAAATCAAACGCTCGCAAGTTTATTGCCAACATCAAAACAGTTTTTAGCCCACCTTATCCGCTCTCGAATTCGGTAACTATCTCAACAAGATTTACAGAAAACCAGTTTTCACGCCAAGGGTTCTTATTTTGTTGCTAGAGTGTTAGTTTAGTAGAACCTGCAGTAGTAGGTTCGCAGCCCGTTTTTCGTCGCTAAGCGAGAAAGCTGAAACAACCATTTTTCGTTGAGAATCATTCTACTGGGCTGGCGTTCTAGTTGTAGCGGTGTAACAGTTGAGCGGCTTAAAAAGTATGGCCAGCAACAAGCAACCCCAGAATAATGATTCGACGAGCGAACTCAATTTTTTGGGTCGGTCGGCATTCCCCAAGCTAACCGTTCGGCCCTGCTCGTGGCAAAGCCCGAAGGGTCAAACAGGAGACAAGACCGACATTAAGTTGGGTCGCAAAGCTTTTCTCTTACTTTAATTTTTGGTACAAAATTGTGTCCAAGACTAGATTAGTCAAACGCCACAACTCAACTTGAAGAACGGCAAGCAGGAAGACAAGAACAGATGAACTTCCTACTGACCGCCGAAGGTTTTTTTCTCATTTCCCACTTCCTTAAACAGTCAACCAATGCTTCGCCCAAAAAGCTCTTTCCAGAAAAAGCCTCTCCTTCCGCTGCGCGTTATCCTTACAGTCCCCAACGCCCTCCTAATTTCCACTTTACTGGGCCTAATGGGATGGCTGTCCTTTCAAACAGGACAGCAGACGATGAATGACTTAGTTGCACATCTATTAGGAGAAGCAACAGGCCGCATCTCTGACCGCCTTAACAACTATTTGAGCGAGGGGGCTGGAGTTGAGTTCGGAGAGGGGGTCGGGAAAGGTGTTAACAATAAAATCCCGATTTCTTCGGCAAATCAACTTCATTCCAATAAAACACCCGCAGCCACAATTAAACCAAATGTGGAAAGAAAAGAGCAAGATTTTCCAAAAACAATATTCTTTCTACAAAAAACGAATCCTGCTTTTCCTACCCCAACATTCAACCTGCACGATTTCCAGCTCAGCCCTAACTGTCAAGCCTTTATCTTAGACCGTTCGGGACATTTAATTGCAAGAGAGCAGGTAATAGAACCAGAACAGTCTGTTTCTGCAGGCACCCAACAAATCCGGAGCGTCTCGCACCAGCAACAACAAATAATCCAGCTTTCAACAAAATATTTGCTCAAACATTTTGGCAACCTCGCTGCTATTAACAGCAGCCAGAATCTTAACTTTACTGCTAGCAACTCCAGATACTTGCTGCATATCAGACCTTTTGAAAACTCGAAAGGCTTAGATTGGCTAATTGTGGCAGTTGTCCCGGTAACTGACTTTACGGACAAAGTTCAGGCTAACACCCGCAACACTACTTTGCTCGTGCTGCTGGCTTTGGTTCTTTCTATCTGGCTTTTGCTCTCCATCTCCCTAAGAATAGAACAGCGATTGCGGCGGTTAGTTTCGGCAACAGAGGCGATAGCTGGCGGCGATTTCGACTCAACAATTTCAGGTAGCGGTGTTGCCGAACTCGAAGCTTTAGCGGGCGCTTTCGCGCGCATGAATTGCCAGTTAAAAGCATCTCGCAAGCGCTTAGAAGAGTATTCTGGCGATTTAAAGCGACAAGTGGCGCAGAAAACCAAGGAGCTAGAGTTTGCCAAAATTGTTGCCGAAAGTGCCAACCGCGCTAAAAGTACATTCCTGGCTAATATGAGCCACGAGCTGAGAACGCCTCTCAATGCTATTATCGGCTTTGCCCACCTCCTTGTCCGCTCCAAACAAACTGCGCCCCAACAGCAGCCGAGTTTAAATATTATCAATCGCAACGGCGAGCATTTGTTGAAACTAATCAACGATATTTTGTCGCTGTCCAAGATTGAAGCAGGTCAAGTCACCCTCGAAGAAACTGCCGTTGACTTGTACGGTTTGCTCGATGACTTAAAACTTTTATTTCAGCTCAAAACTCAGTCGTCGGGATTGCAGCTTGTTTTTGAACGCAGTTCTGATGTGCCGCAATACATCCGAACTGATGAAAGCAAGCTGCGCCAAGTTTTAATTAATTTATTGGGGAATGCTGTTAAATTTACGAAAGTTGGTAGGGTGAAGCTGACAGTAAAATGCCTCCATTTATTGACTAAAAAACCGCTATCCAAATTCTTTCTCCAGTTCTCTGTGAAGGATACAGGTCCCGGCATTGAGCCTGACGAGCTTAGCAGTTTGTTCAAGCCGTTCGTGCAAACAGCAACTGGCAGGAAATCACAAACGGGAACGGGTTTGGGATTGCCAATCAGCCGCTCTTTCATCAAGCTGATGAGTGGCGATATCAAGGTCAAAAGTTCTGTGGGGAAAGGAACGGTTTTTAGTTTTTACATTAAAGTCAGTCATGCAACTGAGGGCGAAGTTCGTGACATCCAGCCTCAAAAACAAGTGAAGGGATTGGCCCCCAACCAACAAAATTATCGCATTCTGGTAGCGGACGATGAGTCTGCAAATCGGTTGCTATTAATTCAGATATTGAAGTCGGCCGGCTTTCTTGTGTGGTTTGCGGATAACGGAGTTGAGGCTGTTAAATTGTGGCAAAAGTACAAGCCGGATTTAATTTGGATGGATTTGAAAATGCCTGTTCTAGACGGCTTTCAAGCTGCTAAAAAAATTCGTTCTCTGCCTAGCGGCCCCCACACAAAGATTATTGCTTTGAGCGCTAATGCGTTTGTTGAAACCAAGAAACTCGCCTTGTCAAATGGCTTCGATGACTTTGTTGCCAAACCGTTCCGAGAGGCAGTAATTTTTGAGAAGATGGCACTTCATTTGGGAGTTCGCTATATCTATGAAGAGGAGTCGCCCAGGAAGTCCGAACGGGATGAGCCTGCCCAGAAACTTACTCCCGAGTCGCTATCTGTATTGCCGAGGGAGTCGATAAACTTGCTTTACAAAGCGGCAGCTTGTGGAGACGAGCAAGCGGTAAGGCAGTTAATTGAGCTTCTTCCCCGCGAGCAGGAGCAAATTGCTCTGGCTCTGACTAAATTAGTTGATAATATGAGCTTAGATATTATCAGCGATTTAGCTCAGAAGTGCATTTCGGCAGATTGTACGAGCGCCAAATCCCAAGACAGTTCTCAAAGTTAACTCACTCATTGAGAATAGACTATAAAATTTCTGGAGTTCATAGACACGGAAGGGTTGGGCGAGTCAACTGAACAATTTGCATTAAAATACCTAGAATTAGTTGAATATTTTCAATAAAATGCTCTGTTGTTTCAATATAAACCGTACTTGTTTCTAGTCTCATAAACTTCCAAATACTGCCGGTTGTAACGGCACCATAAACACAAGAAATACTGTTGTTTTTTTGAAGATTAAACATCTGGGCTGCCAACATTTCAGCAATGCACTGGGCAATTCCAGATTTGATATTGTCATTCTTGGCTTCGACAAGTGTAAACACAGGGGCGTTTAAAGATAATTGTTCTGGTGAATGGCTAATCATAAAGTCACAGACACCGTTGAGTCCTTTGACTCGATCGATATTGAATTCCGTACCGGAAAAGAGGCTGATTTGACGATCGCAGCGCCTGCGGAGTTCAATCAATACCGGAGCGACTATCATCTCAGAGCGCGCTTTTTCCGTGTCGATTCCCAAGGCTAAGGGAATATTTTCTGCTAAGGTTTCCTTTAAAAGCTGACTGGGTTCGATCGGTTCTACAGCCGTAAGAACTTTAGAGACTTCTCGAATTGTCAACCCGAGTTTATTTTTAATATCATCTAGGGAAAATTCGCTATAAGACATAGTTGCACCTTTCTGCTCTCCTCGGTATTTTGCCAGTCTTGAAGTACATTTGCCGAGTGTAATAGATTCCGCAATTAGTCAATTTTGATGACTCAGTGCAAAGAAATTCTAAAATTGCTTTCAGGTCTCGATCGGGATTGATTAGATTTTGTTGGCATCCAAACACATTCTGGTCCTTTTTTATTGCAGTTTACTATCATAGTACAATTCTTTTGTACTATGCTATCCAATAAAAAAACAATCTGTTCCCGCTTACCTTGAAAAATTTGAGTATCTTCGATTAAAATATATCGCGGCTCAAGGGGGTTGTAGCTTGATTCTGCGGTAGTTGACTAATATTGTTGAATCAACAAGTTTATTGCTTGCTTGACGCTCACCACCCGATAATGGCTTTATGCTGGGTACAAATTTAAATTCTCTTCTTTCTTTTTAGGGGAGTCAGACGAACTTGAACATCTCCTATGGTGAAGGCTACCCGATCTGTTTTATTCTTGCTCTAGTGTACTAGGCTGCTGAGACAAGATACGGAACGTTTACAAAACGTTATTGGCAAAAAGCCGTCCTTCTAGGACGGGGTTTAAACCCAGTTTTCAGGTAAAAAATAGATGAGCAAAATTATTGCGCTGTTCAACCAGTCAGGCGGCGTCTCCAAAACCAGTTTAACAATGAATTTAGGCTACCATTTAGCCAAGCGTTCGCAAAAAGTCTTGTTAGTAGATATGGACCCCCAAGCTTCACTTACCGCCTTCATGGGCTTGGAACCATCCGAGTTGCAGGAAACCGTGTACGAGTCGATTATGAACGGTTCCTCTCCGCCGCTGTGCAAAAACCTTCACAACATGGACTTGCTTCCTTCTAATATTAATTTGAGCGGAGCGGAGTTGGAACTGGTGGTGGCCGATATGAGAGACAGCCGGCTAAAAGATGTCATCGACCCCCTGAGCTCGAACTACGATTTCATATTGATAGACTGCCCTCCTTCGCTGGGCATCTTATCCTATATCAGTTTAGTTGCCTCCACTCACGTCTTAATTCCGATTCAGACTGAATATAAAGCTCTCAAAGGAACCGAATTGCTGTTGCAAACCATTGCTCGCGTCAGGAAACGCGCTAACCGGAAATTGCAGGTTGCTGGAGTGATTCCGACGCTGTACGATCCCCGTACCGTACAGGCGTTTCAAAGCTTGCAGTCAATTACTACTTCTATGGAGAAGATTGCTGCGATTTACCCTGCCGTACCCCGGACTGTCGCTTTCGCCGATGCGTCGCAGCAACACGTACCTCTGGCCGCGTACAATCCTAAACATCCAGCCACCGCCGTACTCGATACTATTGCCCAAGGACTCTTAGCTTTGCGATGAATCAAAAGCGCGACAGTCAGCCTTATCAAATCAAAGGGGTTGAGGCTCTATTAGGAATCAACGACAGCGAAGATGCTGCACCCTCCCTTGTCTCCACAGACAAAATTGTCTTGCCCCAGCAGCAACCGCGCCGCTATTTCGATCCAACAGCCATGCAAGAACTGGTAGAGTCTGTCAAGCAGCTAGGGATTTTGCAACCGCTTTTGGTACGCCCGATAGGCGGCAACAAGTACGAATTGGTTGCGGGAGAACGGCGGTATCGAGCCGCGTCGTCGTTAGGCTTGAGCGAGGTTCCCGTCGTGATTCGGGAACTGACAGACGCGGAGGCCCTGCAAATAGCTCTGCTGGAGAACTTGCAGCGGGAAGATTTGAACGCGATCGAGGAAACTGAGGGAATCCTGCAATTGCTGGCAATGAAATTAAACTCGGCTCCCGAGTCGGTTGTTGCTTTGCTCGGAGCGGCCGCGCACCCGGAACGCGCCGGTGTGGATAACGTTATCCACAGCTCCGAATGGCAAATAGTAAGCGATATATTTGCGCTCGTCGGGAAGTACACTCCAGAGAGCTTCCGAACCAATCGCCTCCCGTTGCTGAACCTGCCGGACGATGTTATCGGAGCGCTGCGGAAAGGAAGGATCGAGTATACCAAAGCCAGAGCGATCGCCCGAGTTAAGGATAGCTCAAAGCGCTCCCAATTGTTAGAAGAGGCGATCGCTCTCGACCTCTCCCTGACCCAAATCAAACAGCGCGTTGCTGATTTAAAAGCAAAAACGGGCGAGACGACTGCACCGGATCGATCGCTTAAAAGTCGCGTAGATGCTGCTTTGCAGCGAGTGAAAAAGTCTAAGGTTTGGGATGACCCCAAAAAGCAAAAGAAACTGGAGAAGCTGTTAGCCGAACTGGAAGCATTGGCGGGTGAGGGATTGGAAAATTGAGACGGATTTTAAAGTAAAGCCACCTAAATTCACCAAATTATAGCAACCGCCACAGTCATTAGCAATCGGCGAGAGCGATCGCTCTTTGTTGGCAGTTGTCTAATTCTGCCTCGCACAATTGCAGTAGTTGTTTTAATTGTGATGAAGACAAGTTTTCTAAAGCAGCTTTTGTTCTTCGATTAAAGTCAACTTTTAAAAGTTCGCTGACCATTCGTGCAGCTTGAGAAGTGTCGAAACCGGACGTACTGCTGATAACACCGATTGCTGTTTCTTCGTACCAGCGTGCGGATTCGCCGTTTCCTTCAATTTCGATCGCGGTTGCAAAAGGTCGATCGTCTACAGTGAATGGGTCAGCTCGTTCCATCCGAGCTCGATCGCTTTTGCCACAATCGGGCAATACAGTTTTACCGTTGCTTAGTCCGAGACTTGCTGCCATTGCATTTTGCTCTTGCTTGACGCTGGCGATCGTCGCAGGCGCAGTAGGCGCAACAACTTTATGGCTCGGGAGCGGAACCAAATCAGAGAGATTGAATATTTCAGAAGGAACCGAACCTCCGTCAAGGCGAACTATAACAGATCGCCCACCGTTGGCAAAACCTCTGACAGTACCCGTATTTCCGCCGCTTTGGGCGTTGCTGTTGCTAATTTGAACCAAATCCCCTTCAACCAGTTGTACTGTTTCAACGGGCGGCGGTTCGATCGCTAAATCTAAAATCGGTCGCTCTGGTGCGCTCGACGTTCGACCGCTGTCTGGGTTGCTGGCTGCTGCTGCCGACTTCAAAGGTTTCTTTAAAGATTTTTTTTCATCTCGAACAGCAGCGAGCGCCCAATTGATGCTGAGTGTTTCGCAATCTTTCAAAAACGCGGAGCTCCGCGTTTTTGCTTCGATAAGGTTCCAATATTTTGAAATAGCCATGTAGTCCTGTGCGGTTCGCGGGCGAATTCGGGCCGACTCCAAGCTGCTCAGGAATTCTCCATAATTGCACCGCCGCTTAAATTCTTGCAGCAGCAAACCCGCATTGCGAGCGCAGTTCAATTTTGCAAAAGCTAGCTCTAGTTCCTTGCGCTCGATGCGCTCTATTAGTCCGTGCTCCGACGCAATTCGGCTTAGCAATTCTTGTTTGTCAAAGCTTTCTAGATCGAAATCCGGTATGGCTTGCGAGATATTCAACCCTGTTGGGACTGACGGCAGCAACTCGGCAATTGAGTCAGTTGTCAAAGGTGCCGCACAGTCGAGCGCTGGTCGAGCGTCACTTTCATATTGAGAGCAATCGACCGGTTGTTCTGTCGGAGGCTGTGGTTGAAACTTAGCTTTCGCTCTGGCTTTAGCTTGATTAGTTGCTTTCATTGGTTAAACTCCTGCATCAAGAGCTGCAAATCTTCAGGTTTTTCCCCGCTCCGGTCGATCGCCAGCTTTTTTCTTCAAACATAATGTTTGTGCTATATTGAGCTTGTCTGAGTGGGCAACAATAATTAAGTAATTACTTAATTATAAGATATAGTTTCAGTTATGGCTGAATAAAAAATGAAGTTTTATGAAGCTCTCGACAAAACCCTTGAATACTACGGGATCACTGCTAAATGGTTGTCGGAGCAGTCAGGCGTAAGCCAGCAAATGATTTCGCAGTTTAGAAAAGGGAAGCAGCGGGTTTATAGCGACAGTCTTGAGGCAATGATTAGTTCGCTTCCTCTGGAGTCGCAGCGATATTTGTTTAGTTTGTTTATTGGCGATCGAGTTCCGGTTTTTGTGGGAATGGATGAGACGGAGCTTGCAGAGATTATGGATGATATTGCAGAGATTATCCGTAAAAAAACGGTTTTTCGAGCTCAATCTCAGATAAGTGGCCCGGCTGCGGGTAATTGGTTAGATCGCCCATGCTTGGGCCGATCGTCCATTGGTTGAGATTCACGTTCCATTTTTGAAAGCGCAATCTCCATCTATGGATGCGACAAGGGGACTCCCGTTATATACGAAGTATTAACGGGAGGAGAATTGTCGCCAAACGAATAAAAGCGTAGCAACGTTTCAAGTGATTAATGTTATAATGATAGCAGGTTTATCAATGAAAAATGCGCCTAAGCTACCAGTACCGAATTGGGCCAACACCAAAGCAGCAAGCAGTTATGTTTGACTGGCTGGAATTGCTGCGTCGGCATCGAAACTGGGTACTAGGTAATCGCTTTGACTGGCTACATCGTACAGGTTGTCAGATTGATAGATGCTCTATAGTATCAGAACCTATCGGAGAGATACCAGAGTTAAAACCAACCTTTGAGAACGAATCAGCACAATTAAAGGAAACTAAAAAGTTATTTTCTGAGTACAAAGAAATTTACCACGAGGTACAACAGGAGAATCTTAAACGGGTTGATAAAGCTTGGTCACGCTGGCTAATACCTGACAAGAATGGAAACCGAGGCGGACGCCCTAAATTCAAGAAAAAAGGGGAATTGCGCTCGTTTACATTCTCCAGGGTTAACAATCCTAAAAGCGTGTGTTTTCTCGAAGGCACTAACCTGAGAATTCCCAAGCTGGGACTAATACCAGTAATCCTGCATCGCCCTATACCACAAAAGTTTGAAATAAAGACGGCAACAATTGTTTATAAAGCAGATGGCTGGTACGTAAGCTTGAGTTTGCTTGATGATTCAGTACCAGAACCATTAGCTATAGATGCGGTTAAAAGTGTTGTTGGTGTAGATGTTGGCTTGAAGGAATTTCTCACTACATCAGACGGTGAGACTGTACCAATTCAGCAACATTACCGCCGAACTCAAAAACACCTGGCAGGTCAACAAAGACAGTTATCACGGAAAAAACCCGGCTCGAATCGGCACAAGAAACAACAGAACAAAGTAGCCCGGATTCACCAAAGGATAGCTAGGAATCGTAAAGATTTCCACTACAAAACGGCTTATCAGTTAACGAGGAAGTATGACTTAATCGCTGTAGAAGATTTAAAAGTGCGGAACCTTGCTCGGAATTCAAGACTGGCAAAGTCGATTCTTGATGCAGGTTGGAGCGCATTCATTAACATACTGGGAGCGGTGGCAGTAAAATGCGGTTCTCTAGTTGTTAAGGTTGCGCCACATCACACATCACAGAATTGCTCAGGCTGCCAGGTGTTGGTTCCCAAAACGTTATCAGTTAGGACTCATGAGTGTCCTAACTGTGGGTTAATCCTAGACCGTGATGAAAATGCGGCGGTCAACATCCTAAATAAAGCATTACAGGCGGTGGGTCACATCGTTTCTGCGCGTGGAGGTCTAGGGGATACCCAACCCGTGAAGCGCGAAACTTCGACAGGCTGGGATGAAGTACAACTCTTATTATTCTAGTCAAAGAAGCTCCCGTTATACACGCAGTGTTAACGGGAGAGAACGTCACCAAGAACATTTATCCCTTTTTTACTGAGGACAAAAACGCGGAGCTCCGCGTTTTTAGCTTTCTGGCGCAACCCCCGTGATGTACAGTGACGGACTGAGGTCTAGGGTCTAGGGTCTAGGCCTGAAGGCGATAAAATCAAGGGTTTCAGGAATTCAGAACGTCCTCACCTCCTTGGCGATTGCTGTATCTTTCATGCGAGAGCCTCACCGGACAAAAACGCTCTGCAGAGCGTTTTTAGCCTTTTGTAGTGGGAAGTTCCCTGAACTGTATGGCTTTGAGGCAATGTAAATTAAATGTTACGAATTCCGATGAAGTTAGACTTTCATCGGGACGGAAGCGGGACTTTTGGTAGGCCCAAGCGGGACTTTCGTTAGGCGAAATCGACTCCCCGTAAAATAAATTTGCAGCGTCTCGTTTTGTCTGTATTTCGTCTGGGGGTAATGAAGCCGAGTATCGGGAGTAGAAGCGAGCGAAATGCTTCTGGAGTTGAGGTAGGATAAGTATTGGTAAAAGTTGGCGTCGCGCTCGGGATAGCTGCGCTTCACGCGCTTGAATCAAACAACAGCTAGATGAGAATGCAAATTATTAATTATGACAAATCGCGATCGTTTTTTCCCAAACATTCAGGTATGCTGAGCAAACCAACAGTCATTAAAAACTGACAAAAAAATTGTGTTAAGGTGTAAAGGTATGAGGGCATGATTCCAGAATTTGATGAGAACGGCAACTTGCCACGCCTGTGTGCATTGGTGCGAATGGGAGGAGTTTAAACAGAGGTTTGGTACTAATTCTACGAGGCAGCGAATGATAGATGGTTTGGAGTTGGCACTCGCCCAATTAAAAGCAGCAGGCTGTAGAACTATTTATATTAACGGTAGCTTTGTTAGCAGCAAGCCCAAACCCGGTGATGCGTGATGCGTGTTGGGAACCGGCAGATGTGGATTACGATTATCTCCGAAAAAATGCCCCGAGATTGCTAAATAATTTAGACCGCAGCGCGCAGAAATCCAAATATAAAGGTGAAATCTTTCGTTCAGACCAACCTGTAGGAGATAGCGGATTAACTTCTTTAGAATTCTTTCTGCGCGACAGAGAGTTAAATCCTAAAGGGATTATAGCCATAGATATATTAAGGTGGGAACCATGATTAAAAACGAAAAAGAGTACGAATCAAGCCTAGAATGCGCCCGCAGATTTGAAGATTCTCTTAAGGCGTTAGAACGAGATGAAGAACTGAAGAAAAAAGACCCAGATGGGTGGCAACTTTCTCGCGATGTC
>JALOON010000075.1 GCA_025454405.1 Oscillatoriaceae cyanobacterium Prado104
GGCAGAATTAACGATAAGTGTCAAACTCTCTCAAAGTTTCCGAGTATGGGACGCAATCGGGATGAGTTAATGGAAAATGTACGGAGTTTCCCGATCGATGATTACCTCATTTTCTACAGTCCGATCGAAGCAGGAATTCAAGTTATGCGGGTTGTTATCGGCTACCGAGATTTAGAAAATCTATTCTCTGAGTGAACTATCAAGTTTCTGATATTATGAAAGCGATCGAAACTACCGGAACAATTGACGAGATGGGGTGACTTTTGCTCGATCGACCTCTTCCCCTTACGACCCACAACCGCGTTCGGATTATTGTTTTAGTACCAGAAGACGCTGATATCGATCGAGATGATGACCCCATCGAAACTGTCATCGAAGAGCTTCAGCAAGGCTTCCATGAACGGAACTTACCCACAGGCTCGATCGAGCCTAGGGATCAAACCCAGGACTCACGGGAAATCGGGGTGAGAGCCCTCACCTGATACATGACTACAAATTCAGGGCAACTCCCAGCAAATAGTCTTATAACAGCGAAATGCTTGCTCGACAACAGACAAACCCTTGTAGGCTTTCACCGTTGAAGAGTCATCAAACTATCAACTATCGACTATCAACTCTCAACTCTTCAAGCAATTTTCACTTTCCTCAACAGAGAATTAACCAACAATTTGCTAGCATCGTTCGCTGATAGCGGCCGACTAAAATAGTAACCCTGAATTTCTTGACAGTGGAGGGTGCGCAAACACTCTAACTGTTCCTTATTTTCTACTCCTTCCGCAACTACGCTCAAGTTTAAATCTCTGCCCAAAGTCGCTACAGCATTGGCGATCGCGCGCTGGCGGGCATCTGTCGTCAGTTCGCTGACAAAAGATTTGTCTATTTTTAAAATATTCAAGGGAAACTTTTTGAGATAATTTAGAGAACAATAACCCGTACCAAAATCGTCTAGTGCAATCTGCACTCCCATGTCCTGCAACTCTCTCAAAACTTTTATAGTATATTCCACATCCTGGATTGCGGTACTTTCAGTAATTTCTACCTCTAAATACTTGGGCGACAGACCCGTTTTTTCCAAACAGTTTGCTACCATTTTAACTAAACTAAATTGCTGGAATTGTCTGGCAGAAAAATTGACTGCGATCCGCAAATCTGGATGCAAGGCATCTTGCCAAGCTTTATTTTGAAAACAGGCAGTTTGCAGCACCCATTCGCCGATCGGCACGATTAATCCGTTCTCTTCGGCTATCGGAACAAATGTGGCGGGCGACACTAGACCTAATTCTGGATGCTGCCAGCGCACCAGGGCTTCCATTCCCTGTATTTTCCAAGTATTGATGTTGACCTTCGGCTGGAAGTAAACTTCAAATTCCCCGCGTTCTAAAGCTGCGTGCAACCTGCTTTCTAACGTCAGCAAATGGCTGCCTTGGGGATTAATTGCTGAAGTATAAAACTGATAGTTATTTCTACCCCTTTCTTTGGCACTGTACAATGCAGCATCGGCATTTTTAACTAAGGTTTCCGGATCTTCGCCGTCGTCGGGATAAAGGGCAATGCCGATGCTGCTGCTAACGTGCAGTGGCTGTTCTTCTAGTTTAAATGCTGGCTTTAATTTGTCGAGGATTCTTTGAGCTGTTTTGATGGCATCTTCTCGGCTGTGAATTTCGGGCAAAAGCACTGTAAATTCATCGCCTCCCCAGCGGGCAACGGTATCTGTCGATCGCAAAGTGTCGCCGATCCTGCCTGCAAAACTTTCTAACAGTCGATCGCCCGCTGCATGACCTAGCGTATCGTTAATTTTTTTGAATCTATCTAAGTCTAAAAACATCACGGCCAGCATTTTATTAGTTTTTTGAGCTTGTTTTAATGCTGCCAACAATCGCTCGTTAAAAAGTATCCGGTTTGGCAAGCCTGTCAGTTGGTCGTAAACAGCTTGATAGCGAATAATTTCTTCCGCTTGTTTGCGTTGGGTGATGTCCATCATGGTGCCGATCGCCCGCACTGCTTTGCCGCTTTCATCGCGGATAATATACCCTCGATCGAGTACGAAAACATACCCGCCGTCGGCACGGCGAAAGCTGTATTCCTCCGACCAATATTGACCGCCACCTGCCATCGCCTCCTTAAAACTCGATATCACTCTTGCCCGTTCTTCTGGATGAATATTGTGACGCCATGATTCCAGTTCTACTGTTTGATTTTCATTGAGTTTTAATCCAAATACTTTGGCAAACTCTTCGCTCAACCAATATTCATTTTTTAAGAAGTTAAAGTCCCAAACTGCATCGTTTGTCGCCCGTGCCAGCAGGTTAAAGCGTTCTTCACTTTTGCGCAGTTCTTCTTCCGATCTCCGCCGTTCGGTTACATCGCGAAAGCTGAATACTCTACCTGTAATTTTTCCTCCCGTGCGCTGCGGCAGCGACAGGCGCTCGAAGATTCTGCCGTCTTGAAATTCGATAATATCATAACTTTCTGCTTCCGGTCGATCGAACAATTCTTTAGTGCTGTTGAGAAAGCTTTTTGGGTATTTTAACTGGTTGACTGCAAAACCCCAAACTTGGCTGTGATCTCGCGAATCTAGCAAATAATCCGGCACTTGCCACATCTGAGAAAACTTGTGGTTGCAACTGATAATTTTGCCTTGGCTGTCAACGGCAAGGATGCCGTCAGCCGTTGATTCAATTGTTGCTTTCAGCAAGGAAAGAGACCTGGCTAGTTCTAATTCTGCCTGTTTGCGATCGCTGATATCAAATGCTGTCACTAATATCGATGCTTTACGCTCGAATTTAATCACATCTACAGTTGCTTCAATCCAGACTTTTTTCCCCACTTTAGTAAATATTTGGAGTTCGTATTTTGAGTTGGTATTTTCTTGCTGGGGGCCGATCTTAGCCCATTGTTTGACTACCGATCGAAATTCGGGATCGATTAAGTCGTACAAGTCTGTCGCCAGCAATTCTTCGCGAGTGTATCCAGTAATCGCTTCTGTCTGAGAATTGACGTAGCGCAGTTGCCTGCCTTGATAGATAAATGCCGCAGCATTAACTGTTTCTGCTAGCTGCCGAAACTTCTTTTCACTGCGCTGCAAATCTCTTTCTGCCCGCTTGCGATCGGTAATATCTTGTGCTATGTAAAGTTTCCCGCTGACTGCACCATTTCGATCGCGAATTGGAGAAATAGAAAGCAGTACAATAATTTTCTTACCCGTTTTTGATAAATAAACTTTCTCGACGTTGCGGACTAAATTTTCTGCTGTTAAACTTTCTAAGTCTGACCCCGGTACTGGCAATTCGGTCGGCTTAAAAAGTACAGCTATTGGTTGTCCGATCAGCTCTAGTTTAGAGTATCCTAAAAGTTGGGTCGTAGCTTGGTTTAATGACAGGATATTGCCAGCGGTTGATGTGGCGATTATCGAGACGCTCATTCCCTCACAAATATCGAGGGCGCATTCGACAGTCTGCTGCAAATTTTGAGTCATTTTTGCCAAAGTATCCCCGATATTTTCCTCGGCTTCTTTATTGGCAAAAATTTTATCTAATTCTAGTCGATCGCTGCCTGCAGAAAAATTTATTTTAAAACGCCCGATCGCCTGACCGCAAGCACTTGCAACATTACCTCTGAGTAATAATAAAATTACTACGTAAATGAAAGCTAAATAAGAACTAATTTTTGTTAAACTATAAATATCGTATTGATGCGATTTTTCCTCGGCTTGGATATAGTTTTCCTGCCACTGCTCTTCTGCTGTTAAAACTAACCGCTCGACAGCTAAAACATCCTTTGCCGGAAGGCTCGGACGAGATGTCGATCGGAAATTGCTTAGTGGCTGCTGGGTGATTCCTAAAGCAAAATTTTGGTTGCCGTTCCCTGCAATTGTAGGTGGCATTGCACTGTACGCACCACCTCCAACACAACAAATACCAGCAGTTAGATAACCAAAAATGAATCGATTGGCAATTTTCATTAAACAAAGTTCCTAAATTTAATAGATGTTTGTCAGGGGTTAAAGCTATTAAAAACTTTAGCAGAGCTTCCGGCTTGCGGCAGAGACCTATCAAACATTAAATTTAACTTAATTTTTAACTTGGAGAGAGGTATATCCTAAATTTAGTCCAACAAATAACTATTATTATACTGATAATTTAAAATATGTCACCGGCCATTGTGCCAAAAGCGATCCGCTATTGTGCCCAGACACCGGGCGCGATCGCGCTAAAATTTAGATCCTTGCCGCTCCCAAGCGCCCGGAAGCGGTCAGAAAAATCAATACATAGCTTAAAATCGCTCAGAAGGCCTACCATTTGAACCGATGAGTCAAACAATCCCAGAACTCCAAATAGAAGTCCGCGCCCTGCAAGCAGAAGTTACGGCCCTGCAAGAGTCGCGGGACAAGCTTTACAAACAGCGAACCTCCTGCCGCGTCACAGTCAGCTTTCCCAAAGATAATACTCCCGAAGCAATTGCCGAATTCCAGCAGCAAACTGCTGCTTTTGGCGAACAGTGGTTGCAGCAGATAGCCGAAATCGATCGGGAAATTAAAGCTATTGAAAAAGAGTTGCAGCAAACAGAGCCTGTATATAATAGCAAACAAGCGGAACTCGACAAATTGCTAGCCGGAGAACACTGGAAACAAGTAGAATATGACGTTCAAACTGGAGAAAAGCGGTTGCAGGCACAAGCCCGCCGGATCAATCAAGCAGCAGCGCTGTTAGAATCAGAAATCCAAGCTTTAAAAGCATTGTACGACCAAATCAATCCCAGTTATTCCGAATGGTACGAACAACCAACAGAAATAGTTGAATTTGCTGCTAAAACGATTCCTTGCGCTTTCCCCAGCAGCAACAGATTGATATTGGGCAACAAGGAAATTGAATGGGAAAAGAAATAAATACAGTTGAGAGTTGAGATCTGACAATTGGTAAAGAGTTTTGAGTTGTGAATTTTGAGTTCTGAGTTAAAGAATGTTCTTAATTAAAAACTCAAAACTTAAAACTCAGAACTTCCCCTCCCCCACTCTCCCACTATCCCCATCTCCCCCTCCCCCACTCTCCCCCTCTTACCTCTTCCTTCTTTTATGATGAAACAATTGATTTGGATAGTCTTATTTATTCTAGTTGCTATTGGGGTAGCAGGTTGGGGTTCTTACTCTTGGCAGACTTTTTCACCCGCGCCCGAAGTTCGAGTCGATCCAAACCAGTCTCCCTCACCGCTGCTGGCAGAAAAAAATGCCAGAGAATTGCCTCAAATCGATCGAACTCGTTTGTGGAAACACGTGGAAACTTTAGCGGGAGAAAGAGAGACTGAAAGAGATCGAGCTTTTGCCAGAGACTACATTTTCCAGCAACTGCAAGACTCAGGTTGGTCGCCAAAATTGCAGCAGTTCGATCGAGGTACAAACATCTTAGCCGAGAAAACAGGTACAGACTCAAAAGCCGGTACAATTCTCGTTGGTGCCCACTACGACAGCGTGCTCAAATCTCCCGGTGCTGATGACAATGCTACCGGAGTTGCAGCAGTTTTAGAAGTAGCGCGCTTGCTCGGTTCTCGTACTGCGCCCCGGACGCTGCAAGTCGCATTTTTTGACAGAGAAGAAATCGGACTTTTAGGCAGTTTAGCATTTACCGCCAGTCCAGAGCAGCTAAAAGATTTGCAAGGGGCGATCGTCCTCGATATGCTAGGCTATGCTTGCAATACTCCAGGCTGCCAAAAATATCCCGAAGGACTGACACCGGAAGCTTTTCTTAATGCAGCAGGCGTTACATCTGGTGACAAAGGTGAATTTATCGCCGCCGTTGGAGATATGGAACACCCACTGCTGCTGAAAACTTTTTCTGATTCGAGAAAAGCCGATTTACCGCCAGTAGTAACGCTACCTGTTCCCCTCAAAGGGCTGCTGACTCCCGATGTTTTGCGCAGCGATCACGCGCCTTTTTGGTATCAAGGAGTTGGTGCAGTATTGGTGACGGATACAGCAAATTTGCGATCGCCCCACTATCACCAACCGAGCGATACATTGGATAATATCGATCGCTCTTTTTTCGCAGGTTCAGCTCAAATTGTGGTTAATGCAACTGCTAAATTATTAGACAGCCGTGAATCGTTAACAGGGAATGGGTAATGGGCGAAGCGTAGCGGAGGGAATTGGTAAGGAGTTTTGAGTTTTAAATTTTGAGTTTTGAGTTAAAGACAGTTATTAATTCATAACTCACAACTCACAACTGAGAACTCCCGAAAAAATAGTTTTGAGTTAGACAGTTATTAATTCACAACTCACAACTCACAACTGAGAACTCCCGAAAAAATAGTTTTGAGTTTTAAATTTTGAGTTTTGAGTTAAAGACAGTTCTTAATTCACAACTCACAACTCACAACTGAGAACTCCCGAAAAAATAGTTTTGAGTTTTAAATTTTGAGTTTTGAATTAAAGACAGTTCTTAATTCATAACTCACAACTACTCCCGAAAACTCTCAAATATCAACTATCAACCCTTCT
Source organism: Oscillatoriaceae cyanobacterium Prado104 (assembly GCA_025454405.1). Lineage (GTDB taxonomy): Bacteria > Cyanobacteriota > Cyanobacteriia > Cyanobacteriales > Microcoleaceae > Microcoleus. The sequence goes on from JALOON010000075.1 coordinate 6,491, forward strand.
TAATAATGACTGACAAAGAAAACCTGAGACGGCATTTACTGCAACTAGATAACCGCAGCTACAAAGCTTACAAAGACCTTCAAGGCAGCTACGATTTTGGGGAATTTACCCTGATAATTGATTGCGTTCAAGGAGATCCGTTCGCAGCCCCCAGCAAATTTAGAGTCAAAGTTCCGCCAAATACCGCTCAATTTCCCAACGAACTTTTCAGTTCCCGCAGTAGAGAAATTGCCCTGTGCGATTACCTCACCCGACAGTTTGACAAAGCAGCTAGCAGTACCAGCAGCAAGCGCGGTAGTGGCAAAAGCGGTACGATCGCAGTGACTCGCTGCGGGCAAGAAGTTTTAGCAAGAACTTCTGCATTTATTACCCCCCCAACCTCCCCTTACCAAGGGGCAAAAAAAACTGTTGCATCCTCGATGCCTTCCTCTGAGATAGTAGAAGATTTAGGAGGAGTGGAACTGCGATTTACTGTCGGTTTGCCAGCGGGCGGGCGCAGCATTTTAGGGCGACAAGCTGCTGAAATGCTGTGCGAAGATATCCCGGAAATTGTTAGGAAATCTCTCTATTATACTAACTTAAATGCGGCGGAATGCCACCGTCACGTCGAAACGGTAGAAGATGCAGACTGGCTGCGGCAGCAGTTAGCTGAAAGGGGATTAGTTGCTTTTGTTGCTGACGGTTCTATTTTACCGCGCCGCACCGGTGCTGACGATCGCCCTTTGTTGAAAAATGCCGTATCTTTTCAATCGCCGCCGTCATTAAAAGTTGAGTTTGACTGTCCGAATCGCGGTTTAATTGCAGGCATGGGAATTCCCACCGGCATTACTTTAATTGTTGGGGGCGGGTATCACGGAAAATCGACTTTATTGAGGGCGATCGAATTGGGCGTTTACAACCGAATTCCTGGAGACGGGCGCGAATTTGTCGTGACGAATCCGGCGGCAGTTAAAATTAGGGCAGAAGACGGTAGAAGCGTTGCAGGTGTCGATATTTCGCCTTTCATCAACAATTTGCCGCAGGGGAGAGATACAGCTCAATTTTCTACGGAAAATGCCAGCGGTAGCACGTCGCAAGCTGCTAATATTATTGAGGCTTTGGAAATCGGAATCGCGAAGAAGGAAGAAGGAAGAAGGAAGAAGGAAGAAGGAAGAAGGAAGAAGGAAGCAGCGGAAGAATCGGTTCAAAACAGTCAATTATTTGGAGATGATGAAGGGGATGCAATACCTGTTTTATTAATCGATGAAGATACGGCGGCGACGAATTTTATGATTCGCGATCGCCGAATGCAGGAACTCATCGCTAAGGAAAAAGAACCGATTACGCCTTTCATCGATAAAGTCAAACAGTTGTATGTCGATTGGGGAGTATCGACAATATTAGTAATGGGAGGAAGCGGCGATTATTTTGATGTGGCGGATACTGTCATTGCTATGGATAATTTTCAGGCATATGACACTACAGAACAAGCTAAAGAGATTGCTAAGAAATACGCGATCGAGCGCAATGCTGAAGGTGGCAAACATTTCGGGAATATCGGTCAAAGAGTGCCAATTCCTGATAGTTTAGATCCGAGTAGGGGGCGGCGAGATGTGCGGGTAAAAGTGCGCGATGTTGATGAAATGGCTTTTGGAACGGAGGAGATCGATTTAGCTGCTGTCGAGCAAATTGCCGATCGCGGACAATTGAGGTCGATCGCCGCAGCAATGGTTTATGCCAAGCAGCAATATATGGACGGCAAACTCACTTTATCGGAGATAATCGATCGAGTGATGGCAGATATTGACGATCGGGGAATGGATATTTTATCGCCGTTTCCTGAAGGAGATTTTGCCATGTTTCGGCGTTTTGAATTAGCAGCAGCGATTAACAGACTGCGAAGTTTGGCAGTGAAAAAAATCAGCTTTTAAATAGTCGATCGTAGTGCGATTGTCCCCGCTCGCGAAGTGTTATACAGAATTTTTCAGTGAGGTACAGAGAAACCCGGTTTCTTAAAGAAACCGGGTTTCTGAGGCTTCTTAAAGAGGTTTCTGAGGCTTCTTAAAGAAACAACGCTATAATTTAGGTTGAGTTTTGAGGAAAGCTAAGATGTTAAACTTAAACTCCCTAAGATACTTCCCCTCCGCCGAAGAACTGCCCGATTCCGATGATACGCCTGTGGATAACGAACTACAAGAATTAATCCCCGGATTGCTCAAGTCAATTCTGCTGCTGCTGTGGGAAGAACGCATGGACTGGTTTTTCGGGATCGACATGGCTGTTTATTACGATCCTGGCAAAGAGCCGATCGTTCCTGACGGGTTCCTGAGTTTGGGAGTGGAACGATTTTACGACGAACAATTGCGTCCCAGCTATGTAGTGTGGGATGAAAAAGTCGTGCCAATTTTGGTGCTAGAAGTTGTTTCCCAAAGATCCCGCAAGGAATACAGCGGCAAATTAGCGGACTATGAAGCTATGGGGGCACTTTATTACGTAATTTACGCTCCCCACCGCCGCCGCAAGCCGCGTTTGGAAATCTATAAATTAGTCAATGGCAACTATGAATTGCAATCGCAAAATCCGTTGTGGATGCCAGAAATTGGTTTGGGAATAGGATGCGAAAGAAGCAATTATTCTGGGTATGTTCGGGAATGGTTGTATTGGTACGATGCCGGGGGAACGCGCTATTTAACGCCTCAAGAACAGGCGAAGTTGGAATCCCAACGGGCGCTACAAGCCGAGCAGCAAGCCCAAATTAGCGCCCAGCGTGCCGATCGCGAAGCCCAGCGTGCCGAACAAGAGCGAGAACGTGCCGATCGACTAGCTCAAAAATTGCGCGAGTTAAACATAGATCCTGATAGTTTGGATTGAGGCGTGTTGGGAGCGATCGCCACTTGTTTTAAAAGTAGATTTTCCAGGACGATCGCCCTTCAATTCTCAACTCTCAAATCACCGATTTTTCCGCAAGAGCGCCGCGCTAAATTACGCACAAAATTATTTGTTATTACGTACAAAGTATGATAAAATTCAAAATCGATCGCTAGCACGATATTTTCCCGCAAACCGCAGCACATGAATACACCAGAACTAATTTTCACGGCGGGCAACTTATTTGTCTTGCCATTCTGGGCGATAATGATTTTATTGCCGAATTGGGGAATTACTCGAAAAGTAATGAATTCGTTCGTTCCCTTTGCCGTGCTGGCCGTCCTGTACGTATATTTGTTCGCCAGCAGCATCACCCCGGAAAATGCAGCAGCTTTATCCAATCCGAAGCTAGCAGATATTGCTAAGTTTTTTGGAGATGAAACAGCAGCAGCTACAGGATGGATTCATTTTTTAGTAATGGATTTATTTGTGGGTCGCTGGATTTATTTAGAAGGACAAAAAACCGGAGTCTGGACAGTTCATTCTCTGGCTTTATGTTTGTTCGCGGGCCCGATGGGATTGCTGTCTCACATTCTGACTTATTGGGTAACTCAGAAATTTTTCCCCAGTTCCGATGTAGCAGTAGCAACTGAAACTACATCGACTTAAGAATAATTTGTAGTGAGGACTTCAGTCCTCAGATTTCAGGACAGAAGTCCTTACTACAAACACTAGGCAGTTGGCAGCACCAAACGAGCCACGATCGCATCATTTTCTGAGATTTCCACATACAAACTTCCCCCCATCAAACGCAGGGCTCGCTGACAATTCAATAAACTTTGCAGGAGCGGCTGGTTGTGAGTAGAAGGAACCAATATATCTGGCTGCGATCGACTGTTGAATTCTGCAATTAACTGTCGGTCGAACACGCCCCTGTCGATCGCGCACAATTCCAACAAATCTTTCCCCAAAAGTTGATAGCGCAACTCGATCCTGCTGCCAACATCAGAACGGCGGCAAGCAGCAGCCAGCAATTCATACAATACTAAATCCAACTTGCCGCTGTCCCCGCGCACGCTCAAAACCTGACCGGCAGGCAGCGAAACAGCCGTTTCCCGAGTCACTTCTAACAAGATTTCCGACTGTTTGATTAAAGGAGCCACTCGATCGAGCACTCGCCTCACCCAAGCATTTACAGGCACCACTTCCACGGCTATTTGCAGCCGCCAGTGTTCCTGTTTGAGCAGCAAGTGAATCGACCCCAAAGCATTGCCAATTTGCCGCAAAATTTGCTGGTAGCGCAATGTTTTTAGAGCATCCTTTTGTTCCTTCGTCGATTGCAAAATAGATTGACTCAACTCCCCCAATTCCTTCACGCCGCCTCCGACAATCCGGTAAAACTCCTCAAAACGGCGCTGTTTGTACCAGTTAAGCAATTCTAAGTGCGATCGCTGCGACTCCAGCACCGATTGCACCGCCAAATACCGACGCCACCAAGCCAACTGAGCGGTCATTCCTTCGAGCAAATTCACCGACAATTCAGACCAGCGCCGCCCCGCAGCGTCTGCAACCACCACAATGCCCGCCGCCTCGTGTTCCGGAGCGGTTCGCAGCGCCACCGCCAAAATCTCCCCAATTCCAGGGCTGCGCAGCCACCGCTTGGTAGCTAGGGGCAGTTCGCTGGCGCTTTGTTGCAGCGCGCAGCCGGCAGCCAGCACCTGCCGGATCAAAAAATCTGTTTCAACAGGAATCTCGGCGTCGGGATTGAGGGCAAATATCGGATTGGCAGCAGCCACGGCGTCAATCGCAGCGAACTGCTGGCCAGGATTCCAAGTAATTACCGCCACGAAAGGGCAGGAAACCGTTTGGGCAACTTGTCGGGCAAAATTGCGCTCTAACTGCAGCGGTGACAAACTTTGCAAAGCAGCCAAACCTGACTGCAGCGATCGGTAAAATAGTTGGTATTTTTCAATTTCGGAAAACTGCTGCCACTGATGCAAAATCAGTCCGAGCTGCTGACTGACTACCCGCACCAATTCTCGCTCCGATCGAGTCCAAGTACGAGTAGCGCTGTGTCCGACAACCAGCAAACCTTCGATCGGCTTTTGATTTGGGATTTGAGATTTGAGATTGGGATCTTCTGTCTCGGGCTGATTTCCCCGAGTATTCGATGCCAACAGCGAGCGCATCCCCACTTCGCCCAGCGTCTCCCGCCAAGCCCCCAACCGCCCGTCTTCTTCCCAATTTTCGATCGCCACGGCTTCCGAACTATTTCTCAGCAGCCGCGCATCCGCCAAATCCAAAGGTTTGAGCGGCGACGGGACGGCCCTGCGGTTGCGCGGCTGATTTTGGCAGACAATTTCAAACCGATCCTGTTCGTCAGCTTGCAGCAGCAGCAGAAAGTATTCGCAGTTGAGCCGCCCGCACAGTAACTCGGCGGTATTTTTCAGAGTCGCTTCCCAGTCAGCATCGCTGTAGATAGCGCGAGCGATGCCAGCAGTTAAATCGCGATCGGTCTGAGTTTTCTTAATCCTTTCTTCCATTTCCGACAGCGGAGCCGTCAGGGCCAACAATTGCGCCACCCCGCGCAGGTAATTTTTTTCCTCCTCTTGCCAAATTCGGGGTTCTGCCGCCTCGACTGCTAAAAAACCCAAAAGTTCGTTTTCTAAAACAATTGGTGCTGCCAGCAAAGAGCGGGCGCGGATTTGCTGCATCAGCCGCCCCGTAATCTCGCTTTTGAGAGAACTGTGAGATTCTCCGATCCACACCATTTGTTCCGCTGCCAAAGCTTGATAAAAGCCGCCCAAATCCTGCACGGTAATCCCCGAAGCAGGCCGGCTCGTGCTGCTCAAACCCGGAGCAATTTGGCGGTTGCTGACTCGCCGCCAAAAATAGCGCCGATCCTGCTCGAACCAGTAAACATTGGTGCGCGACGGCTCGATAAATTCGTGAGTTTGTTCGACTGCTGCTTGCAAGTATTGGTCGAGCGATCGCACTTCGCGCAACTGCGAAATTAATCCCAACAGCGACTCTTCCGGGTGTTTGGCAAGGGTTCGCTGCCAGTCTTTTTCTATTTGATAAAGAGCCGTTGCCAGCCCGCCAAATATCATTGTCAATTGCGTTTTTTCGCTAGTTTTCGGTGCGACTCCCCACTCTTCAGAGCCGAGCAAAACTATTCCGTAGCAGCGGTCTTTGTAGCGCAAGGGAAATAGGGTTGTGCCTTGAATGTTGAAAGTTTGAGCGGCTTTGCGCCATTCTCCGGCTCGAGTTTCCCCTCGCAAATCCGGCACTCCTACCGGCCTGAGTTGGATGACAACCTGTTCGAGCAAGTCTCCCGGCGTTAAGGTAAACCGCTGTTTGAGAAAAGATAAATCGCCGTTGGGCGTCATGCCACCTTTGCCGAACAGCCGATGAGTCGTGCGATCGTACAGTCCGATCCAAATTACTTGCCAGTCAAACTCTGCTTGCAAGTAACCGAGCGTTGTTTCCAAGAGTACGTCCACATTCTCCTCTTCTCGGAGAATCTGAAGCACCCGCTCTAGGGCCGCGATTTGTTTGTCAAAATCCTTGTGTCTTTCCTGCTGGCTCATTTCTAAGCTTCCCCACAACTTTGCCGAGTAAAAAACATAAAAATTTAAAAATTAAAAGTTGAAAAAAGCTGGCGATCTATTTATAATATATTCGGTTTCGCTGATTCTTGAACCTGTTAAAATCGCTCGAACCAACTCAGTTCTACCAAATTCACTCAAAATTAGGAGTTAAATTCGCATTTTTAATTTCTGCTCTAATTCTTCCCGTTCGCGAGTTAAAATTGTCAACTGCCAGCAGTCTAAAAACCGCAGTTTTAACTGTTAACTGTCAACTGTTTGCTGTCAGCGAGCCAACGAAGTTCGCGATCGCCGACGCTCGCGCCACTGCCAACTATCAACTCAAAACTCCCTCTCAACTCCCGAACAACTCAAAACTCAAAACTCTCTCACTCCTTCTCAACTCCCGAATAACTCAAAACTCAAAACTCTCTCACTCCCTCTCAACTCCCGAATAACTCAAAACTCAAAACTCAAAATTCAAAACTCTCTCACTCCCGAATAACTCAAAACTCAAAACTCTCTCACTCCTTCTCAACTCCCGAATAACTCAAAACTCAAAACTCAAAACTCAAAACTCAAAACTCCCGAACAACTCTCAACTGTTTAATGGATATATATAAGTTAGGATTGCGACCTCTGTTATTTTCAATATTGAAAGCCGATCCCGAATGGCTTCACAACCGCACCCTGCAAGTTCTCGAAACAGTAGATCGCGCGCGCTCGAACTCCGCAGCCAACAGCATACTATCTCAAATCCAGCAGTCTTTAGGACTGCAAGATTCTCGGCTAGAACAATCGCTGTGGGGGTTGAACTTTCAAAATCCCGTCGGTTTAGCAGCAGGATTCGATAAAAATGGAGTCGCAGCAGACTTGTGGGCAACTTTTGGTTTTGGCTTTGCCGAGCTCGGAACAGTTACTCGCCAAGGGCAGCCGGGAAACCCCCAGCCCCGCTTGTTTCGCTTGCCAGCAGACAGTGCAGCCCTCAACCGCATGGGGTTTAACAACCAAGGCGCGGCGGCAATGGCGGCTCGATTTGAGGCAAGAAGCAAGAGGGGGAGAAGAAAAGTGACGCATACCCCAGAATTGGCGATCGATGCCCCGTTTCCGCTAGGTATCAACCTCGGTAAGTCTAAGGTAACACCTCTAGAGGAAGCACCAACAGACTATTTAGAAAGCTTTAAATTGCTTAAAAATTGGGGCGACTATTTTGTAGTAAATGTATCGTCTCCCAATACGCCGGGATTGCGATCGCTCCAGGATGCCGAGAAGCTCAGCACAATTTTGGATGTTTTGCAACAGGAAAATTGCGGAATTAAACCAATTTTAGTCAAAATTGCTCCCGATTTGGAATGGGAGGAGATCGGCTCGATTATCGAATTAGCAAAAACTTACCAGCTAGCAGGAATTATCGCCACAAATACGACAATCCGCCGGGACGGATTGCAAACGCAAATCCTGCGAGAAACTGGCAAACTAATTACCGAAGAAGCGGGCGGAATTAGTGGCAAACCGGTGCGGGAGCGATCGACCGAAGTAATCCGATTTATCTGGAAAGAAACTCAAGGAAAATTGCCGATCGTCGGAGTTGGCGGCATTTTCACCGCTGACGATGCTTGGGAAAAGATTGCAGCCGGAGCGAGTTTAATTCAAGTGTATACTGGTTGGTTTTATGAAGGACCTTGGATGGTGCGGCGGATTTTGGCAGGGCTGGCGAACAAGTTGGCAGAAAATGGATTTAATTCTATTTCTGAGGCCGTTGGTAAGGAGTTTTGAGTTTTGAATTTTGAGTTTTGAGTTTAAGACCATTAGTGCGAGCGTCCCCTCTCGCGAATTGCATCATTAGTGCGAGCGTCCCCGCTCGCGAATGGCATCATTAGTGCGAGCGTCCCCGCTCGCGAATTGTATCATTAGTGCGAGCGCCCCCGCTCGCGAATTGCATCATTTGTTGTTGAAAAATTTAAGATGAAGAAATCCATTCACAGAGGTGCGATCGTACTTCCAATCTTACTTTTGACAGTGGCGATCGCCGTGATGATACCTGTTACAATCCAGGCAGGCGATCGAACTCCAAGAACCCATACAGGCACTATGGATGAAGAGAATCTCGCAGGCACTTCCTGGCAACTTTTTAAGTTACATGCGGGCGATGGCAAGACATCGGTTCCTGACGACAAAGCGAAGTATACGATCGCTTTTAATGATGATGGCAGCCTCAACGCGCGCATCGACTGCAATCGAGGGCGCGGCACCTGGAAATCGCCCGCACCGAATCGACTGGAGTTCGGGCCGCTGGCACTCACCCGCGCCCTGTGTCCGCCCGGTTCGCTGCACGATCGCATCGTTAAAGATTGGGAATCGGTGCGTTTTTATATCATCAAAGATGGTTATCTGTTTGTATCGTTGGTAGGTAACGGCGGTATCTACGAATTTGAGCCGATTCGTACCGCACAACCAGCCCATTGATTTTAGATTTTAGATTTTCGATTTTCGATTTTAAAATTTAAAATTGTAAATCTTGCGACGCGCCCTACTTTTACTGCGGACTAAAGTCCTCACTACAAACCTTATTTTTTGCACGCGGTCTAGGAGAATATGAACTATTAAATACGGGTTTCAGGTAGGTTCTGGGGCGTAACAGAGAAACCCGGTTTCTTAAAGAAACCGGGTTTCTGGGGGTACTTCACACAGGAAATTTGGATCGGGAGAACGTGATGTCTGAAACAGCAATCGATCGGTGGCGCGAAATTGTTGGCGGTGCATTTTCATTTCAATTAGATGCCTTCCAAAAAATAGCAACTCTTCCTTACGGCATCTGGTTGGCGTTAGCGATCGTCCTGCTGTCGGGTTTATCGCTGGCGATCGCCCAAAGCATTATTCTATTTATCAGCCGCGTCAGACCGACAAGATTTGTATTTAGCTTGTTGCTGAATGCAGTTTTGTTCGCGATCGGCTTTATTTTTCTGACATTAAGTACCTGGATTATTTGTTTGCTGCCCTGGTCGGTTCGCGTGCCGTTGCCGAAACTAATCGCAGTGTTCGGCTTGGGCTACGCGCCCCTGCTGTTCGGCTTTTTGGGAGCCTTGCCTTACTTCGGCTATCCTATTGGCAACCTGCTTTCCGTCTGGAACTTGCTGGCAGTTGCAGTCGGGTTTGCCGCAGTTGCTAATGTTGAAGTCAGTTCAGCTTTCATCTACGTCGCCCTGGGTTGGGGAGTCAAGCAACTTCTCGAAGGCACGATCGGACAGCCGATCGCCAGTTTCGGTAGCAAGCTGGCCGATCGAGTTGCCGGAGTCGCCCTCGCAGATACGCATCAAGAATTAATAGAACAGCTTTTATCCGGTCCGCGGTCAGCCTCTCCAATCCTTGCAGCGTCGCAAATTCAGCTCCCAGGAGTCCGCGAGTTCGTGCGGATTTCCGGTCGCTCTGCTCCAGAAGCAGCCCAGAGTGTCGCTGAAACTTTGATGTCCGGGCCGAGGGCTGCGACGCAGTTGAACGCGATCGAGAATTTCAATTCCTCGAATCCCTTGGTGCAGATCGGCCATCAAACGCGCCGGATGCCGCAGTCTCTGAAGCTGGGACTGAGTTTGCTGGGGATGGCGGTCTTGTTCGCGATCGTCCTGGTGTTGCTGGGACCGATTCGCAACGGCGTATTTGGCTGGTACAGGGAGTTACCGCGTTTGTTTCGGCTGATGTTCGATCTGGCTTGGATCGGTGTGGTGGCCTTCGTGTTTGCCGGAATTCTCGCGCCCCTGGAATCTCTGGGATGGTGGGCCGGTTGGTATGGAGAGGACCTCGATACGGCTGCTGCATTGAAACCGATTCCCCCATCTCCCGACCAGCGCGCGATCGACCGCTACGTCGTGTATTTGGACGGCATCGCTCAATCTGGAGACGAGTATACCCCGGACATCGAAGATTTCTTGAGAGCGCTGAAACCCGCCCTACCCAAAGGCGTGGAACTGCTGCAGGGCTTGATGATGTATTCCGTACTCAACCGGCCGCTGGATGAAAACCGCCCGCTGGCGTTTTTGTGGTGCATAGCAGACAGAAGGCGATTTGTCAACCCCAGCGCCGTGTTGGGATTGTTGGTGAATTTGCGCAACGCGATCGTGGTGGCGGTGTCTTCTGACAAACGGTACGGTCCTGTCTACAACCAGGGTATCGCCCAGGTGATTTTTGACGGCTTGCTGGCGCGGGGCTATCAGCCGGGAAGCGGGGTGCCGATTACCCTGCTGGGCTACAGCGGCGGTGGAGAAATGTCAGTCGCTGCGGCACCGTATTTGAAGCGATCGACCGGCGCGCCGATCGAAGTCATTTCCCTCGGAGGCGTGATGAGCGCCAATCACAATGTTTTGAAGCTGGAACACCTTTATCACATTGTCGGCGACAAAGACACCGTTGAGCGGGCAGGTCCGATTTTGTTTCCGGGGCGCTGGAAGCTGTTTCCGCTGTCTTATTGGAATCGAGCCAAGCGCAAAGGCAAAATTACCATACTTTCAGCCGGACCGATCGCGCATCAGGTTCCGGGGGGATACATGGACCCGCAAGCCAGACTCCCCGACGGACGCACTCACCTGCAACAGACGATCGAGACGATCCTGCAAATCCTGCGGGGCGAGACTTTCCGGGCCGATCGACTGATTCCCCGACAAACCAGCAATTGGGCGCTATATCGAGAGGCTGATTTTAACCGCCCGGATTATTACCCGATCGCGCAAACAGTCGATTTGCAATGGTATCGTCCGATCGGCGACTGGATGGGGCGATTGGTACTGCCAAAATTAGAGGATCGATCGCGCGTCAGGGGGGTGTGGTTTGAAGTTCACTACGCGCCGGAAGATTGCAGCCATTTTATCGGACAAACCGTGAAGTTGCGCTGGGTCGATCGTCCCGACGTGCAGCAGGCTGTCAAAGCAGTTACTAAAGACTTGCACTTCAGCGCCGATGCCGAGTTTAGCAGCCGCTACGGCGGTGCAGTCCATCCCGATCGCCTGAATCACTGGCGGCAGGTAGATCCGCTGGAATCGCTGGCGGGAGCTCATCCTATGGATGACATTATCGTAATGCTCGATCGATTCGTGGAAGTGAGGGAGGATGCGCTTTACATCGACAGCACGCCGATCCAAATAACCGGGCGCTTTTACGCGCTGGTGCGCTTCCTGCAGCCGGTGGCGGGAACCGATGGATTTGAAGTCATCCATTTCGATCGCGCTTCCCGCCAGTTTAGCGGCAAAACCGAAGTGATGCGATTGCCGGAAGTTGTGCTGGCAAAGGCTTACGGCAGCTATCCTTCTACGACTCGCGATTTGGAAAAATCGCAGTTTAACGAAACTGGCTGGTACGTTTACGGGGCGCAGGATGCGGGAGGCTTGTTTGTCGTGCAGTCGATCGGGCCGCGGGCGCTGTTTCGCCTGCAGCCGGAAGCGGTGGTTTTCGGCCGCCATGCAGCTTACAGTTACATTCGCCAGCGTGCTTGGGCGGATATCGCCTCGCAGAAGGGCAAGATTTCCTCGGTACTCTGTACGAGTCGATCGGATGATTTTGATGATGCGATTCAAACTGCATTGGATGAATGGCAAGAGGGCGATCGGGCTTTGCTGCTGCACACCTACGGGGGTATCGGCGGCAAGCGCCAGGAACCGGCGGCGGGCGGACCGATTTTTTTCGGGCATTTTGCCTACGGTGTCGCCACTGCGATCCGCGATCCGCTGGCTGACGAATTGCGATTCGATATTTGCTATTACCAGGTTTACACGCAAAATACCGACGGTTTGGTGGCGGGTACGCTGCATTGGTCGCGGTATATGGGCGATCGGCAATTTGGCTGGCTGGGCACGCGCCCGACTTGCGACATTCTCATCGAACTTGAGGCGTACACGAAGGCTTATCAAATTGGCAGCATTGCGGTTTCTCCCTTGGAATTGATGACCCGCCACCTGCAAGTAATGACGGCCCGCTACCGCACCGGCGACGGTACTGGCGGCACTTTTGTCGGCCCGGCTAACAACTGTTCTCAGGATTCAAATCAAGCTTTGTTTGCTAGCATCCGCACGACCGATCGCATTTTGCGGAATCCCGAGGTATTGCAACTTTTGAGTCAGGAACCGGATCTAGAATTGCGATTTAAAACGCTGCTGGCGCTGCTGAAAGATTTGGAGGAAACTCTCGAACCTTTGGGAGGTCCGCGATCGGATTGGGAAAAGAATGAATACAATTTGGGGAGTTCTTTAGAAGATAATCCGCTGCAAAATTTGTGGACGGGGATTGGCAGTTGGCGAACTATGTTGCCGCGGAAAGCTAGCGATGCGATCGTGCATGAATTTCTCAAATACGGTGCGTCGGTATGGGTATTGCGAACGAATCAAATTGGCGGCAACGATCCGGATATCGAGCCGATCGCGCCTCTGACGCTTTAACGGTTCTTTAAACGGAACTTACCCTACACCCTTTGAAACTAGCGTTTCAAACGCCTATCAGTCGGGAGATCGGAACTTTAGCCATTGGAGTATACATGACTACAAAATCAGCGACACCCCCAGCAAATCTAAAGCTCTCTGCTGTAAAGGAGTTGGCGTCGTCAGCTTATCAAAACTAACTGAAATACCGGCTTAAGAAAATCTAAAATTACATGACTACAGAAGCGAGCAGATGTCAGGGGGTAAACCTATAGCTCGTATGCGATCGCTCTCTTTGGAGCTACCCCACAGGGGGTAAGTTCCGCTGAGAACTTTTGCTTTGAGGCAGGGAATTAATTCCCTGTCCGTAAAACTTAACGAGGTTTTTGTTAATTGGTCGGTTTGATATCCTGCCACCAAACATCTACATAAGGCCACATTAATGTCTGGTCATCAAGTTTTACTGTCACTTCATAACGGTTAATCTCCGTGAGTTTACCTGTTTTGCCATTCAAATAGAATTGTTTGGGGTCGTCGGTACTAATTTCTACTCTTTGATTCAACAGCGGCTGCATCTGTTTTGAAGAACCGTAAAACGGATTTTTACCTTTGAGTATATAGCCGCCAATCAGATATAAATACATTGACGCTATGAACAACAGCGTGCACGCACCTACAATCAGCAAGGTTTTTGGTTGCGAAAACTTGCTAAAAATGCTGACAATTCCTACGCTCGCAGTTCCGAAAAACAACAAACTTGAAAGTATTAACCCGCCTCCCAGAAACTCGCTGCAAAAAAATATGATGGCTATTTGAAAACCAAATAATGCCACCACCCAAATCCACCCAGCTAGCAAGGATGAAGACAGCAGCCAATTCATTACTGCAGTCAGGGCGAGCGACATTACTATTGCCCACAGCGGTGCTGCAAAATCATACTGCCTGAAGGGAAGAAGCACAAAACAGAATAAAGCGTAGGCAAAACTTGCAAAAGCTAGTGCTAATGCGCTAATTATTTCATTCCCGTTCAGCATTGTGAAAAGAGTTGCATTGTTGATTATTTAGGATCGATCGACTTGACAAACTCCCGCACTGGCGATGGTAGGGCTGGCACAAAAGTCCTTCTAAAACCCCTCACATCGAACACCCGCCACAAAATACCCACTGCTACGATGAAGAAAAAGACAGCTCCCAAAAAATTGATCGTAACAGAGATAAAACCGCCTCCCCTTTTTTTCGGAGCGGTAATCCGTTTCATTCTATACACGGCCGGCATCGTATCTCGGGATTCTTCCTGATTGCGCGGCGGTTTTTTTGGCTTGGCACCCGAACTGCGGCTGCCTCCTGCGGCCGTTTTGCTACTTTTTGTAACGCTCGTTCCCGACTGCAACTCCGAACCCCCGCGCATCCCCGTTAGCCTGCTAGTAGAAGCCGCCGTTTCGCTGACAGCAACATCTTTAATTTTGCTGCGCTCGCGCACAGTTGAGTTGCGTTCTGCCAAAGTTCGCATCAAACTTTGCAATTGCTGAGTTACCTGGGGCGGGCGCTCTCTCTTCCTCGCCCAATTTAGCAACATCGCCCCCGTAATCCCGCAGAGGTTCCCAGCCCCCACAGAAGCCATCCGCTTTAACAGGGGCTGGGTGTTAGACACAAAAACTATCAGTGCGTCGGGGTGTTCCGTTGCCAAACCGTAAACGCACTGAGCGGTTGCCACCACCAGCATCGCTTGCTTGCTTTGATTTTTAATCGAAGGTTCCAGCGCTCTGTGCGTTTCTTGAGCGTCTGTAACAATCCAGCCGCTTTCGGCAAAAAAGCGCATAAACTCCCTTGCTACTTGCTCTTGAGCCTGTTCTACGGCTCTGCCGGTCAAATAATCTATTTCGTCGTACACCACTTCCGGGATGTAGCAAGTTCCTACCTTGGCATATTCTTGCCACACCTGAGTTCTGCCGGCCATCAAAACATCTGCATCAAAAGTTACCAATATAGGAGGGAGTTGATTGGTCATGGATTTATACCTACATAATCGAATAGGTGATTTGTATTTTAAAGCTTCTGTTTCAACAAATTAAGGCTCGTACAAAAATCAACTTTTGGTACTCGATAAACAGCCCGTTGTTGCGCGCAGATTTTCTAGTTCGGATGGGAGAACCCGATCGACCAAAATTCCCGAGTTCGATCGCCCGTTCTCTCGGTTTCATTAATTTAGCTCAACTTGGGAGCTATAGCAATTCTCTATTGACAATTATTGCGGGTTTGCACGCAACAATGTTGTGTCCCCAGCATCTGTATTCGTTTGGCAAATTTGGACACAACATTGTTGTGTCCCTACCCTCTATATTAGCTGCGCGGCTAAGGTTAGTTTCCGATCCCCAAACGACCCGCCACAGCAGGTGTTAGGGGCAACAAAGCAGCCACCATCAAGAACAAAGCCAACAAACCCAAGGCAGCGCGGGCGTCGTCCGGTTCTGTCAGCTCGTTGAGGCTCGGTCGCTCTAAATTCCGCTGTAAAATTAGAATTACGATCGCCCAATACAGAGCTAAAGGATTTACCAAAGCTGCGATCGCCAGCACTACAAACGTTGCTAAAGTTGTTCTGCCGGCAATTTTCCGGCCGTAGATTGCTTGGACGATTCTGCCCCCATCCAACTGTCCCGCCGGCATCAAATTAATCGCTACTATTACCAAACCCAACCAACCGATAACTGCTAGCGGGTGAACTGCTACTAATTGTTGGTGCAGGGCCGAACCCAATACCACTTTTGCCAAGGTTCCCACCAATACCGAACCTTTAAAAAATTCTGCAGGAATTTGAAACAAACTGCCGGGGTGCGAAAGCAGCAAACCCGTTAGCAGCATTCCCAATGCGACAATTCCTCCGGCCGCCGATCCGGCAAAAGCGATATCGAACAGCGCTTTCCGATTGGGAACTAGCGCCTCGAAACGATCGATCGACCCGAAGGAACCTATCTGCCAAGTTGGTATAAAAAATGGCCAGCTTAGGGGTATTTTGTACCGACTTGCCATGACTCGCCGCCCAATTTCCCGAGCGCCTAAAACTGCCCAAATTCCTGCTGCAATTGGCAGCACTTCTCGATACCTGTCTGGCGAGTTAAAAAAGTCGAGTCCCCGCAACAATCCTGCCGTTTCTAAGCTAGTAACAATTGTTGCTAGCAGCAGCACGGCCGATAGGATTTTTTGAGATACTGTAGTCGGTTGCGGGTCACTGGTGCTGGGTAAAATAATAACTACCGGTTTGTCGTCTTGATTTTCTACTAAGAACAACCGATAGCGATCGCCCAATTTTGCCTGCAAAGCAGCGGACAAGCGCGAGTATGTTTGTTCTGGATCTCCCCGCAGGTTGCCTTTGACGATTACTCCGTTTTGATAGGGGATTGTTTCGGTTGCAAAAAATGTATCGATGCCAAAGATACCTTGAATTGCTTTGAGGTCTTCCAAGGGAACGGGAATTGTTTCCGGTCGATCGTCGGCTGGCATTCTAGTTACTATTTTAATTGGTTCTGCCATCCGATCGGACTCGGGTTCGCGAGCAGAATTCTCATCGCTTCGGGATGCGGACTCGATTTTTTCGGGGCGCGATCTTGCTGTTTCATCAGACGCAGCCGATCGCAGTTTCCTCCCTAAATAAATGTACAATCCCGTTGATGCTACCAGCATGAACATTACTGCCACTAAATTTAAGTAAATCCCGGCGGCGAATAAAGTAAAGAACAGCAGCCAGGGACTCATCAGCACAACTGACTGCAACCAAGCCAATATTCCCAGTTTGCCTAAAGATTTGGCGCGGTAAAATCCCCAACCGAGAATTCCGGCGGCTACCAATACTAAGGCAATTGTTGCTGTATTTTCCGATGCCACAATCTTTTCTATTCCTGTTACTTGTGCTAATTCGAGTTGGTGAAGCTCGATCGAGCTGCGATCGAACAGTAACATTAAATTGCTGTTAATGTAAAATAAAATTGCTGCCAACATCTTTTCAACCTTTCGGAAACTCGCCTGATTACTTAAGGATAACCGTTGAGGGTCTGAAGGAAGAAGAAAGAAGAAAGAAGGAAGAGGGAATGAGGAAGAGGGGAGAAACAGTATCAGTAGATTTAACTATTGACACATTGTATTTTTTATGGTATTGCAGCGGACATAAAAACCGGGTTTTGCAGAAAATGCTTTGCTAGAGCCTTTGAATCGCGCAGTTACCGACTCTGGAAAAGTCAGAAACCGGGTTTTTTGCGAAAATCCTTCATTGCAGCCTGCAGATTCGGTAAAAAACCCGATTTCTTTGGTAGGGGCGCGCCAGTCGAGTCAAGTTCAAAAAGTTGGTTGTAGTTCGTATTTGTGCGTAAATTGCAGGTAGGAACTATGAGGAAATTACTGATATATATCTGTGTTGCAGGACTGATTTTTTGAATTTTGCGCGATCGGACTGCATCCATAGACCCGCATTAATACCAACTACCGATCGCGGTTACGCAACCGGAGATCGCATCAAGACCTATACCGAAAAACCCGATAATTCAAGGGATTGAAGACCGCATCGATTATTTTCACAAACCCGTCGATTTCTGCCGGAATTCAGTGATTGACACTTGTAGTTTGACAGCAGCTATAATCAAAACAGATGCAACAACGACAGAGCTTAATACAGTGTGTGAGGGGTAAAAAACCACCTATCGATCGGGGAAACTATCGTTAAGACGATAAGCAATCTACCAGCACAACCAAGTCTTAAAACAGTTTATCTTCCCCATGCTCGAACAATTACAAAATTCCGGTTCTCCATCTTTGGGTCTTCAGTCTGGAGACATTTTAACAGGAGAGCGATCGGCCTCCCAAATATCGCAACCCGCGCCGACTGCAACCAATCAAAACTTCATTTACAGAGTTTTAGAACTCACTAACATCGAGCGCGGTAAATTGGGTTTGTCCCCGCTAGTCTTAAACAGCCAACTATTAACAGCGGCGCAAAATCACACCCAAAACATGGCATTGCAAGACTTCTTTTCCCACACCGGAATAGATGGTTCTACTATGTCAACTCGGATTTCGGCAACGGGCTATCAATTCTCAAGGGCAGCAGAAAACATCAGTGCGGGCTCTTCCACTCCCGAACAAGTTGTAACGGGATGGATGAACAGCGCCGGACATCGGGCTAACATCCTCAACCCCAATCTCAAAGAAATTGGTATCGGCTACTATTTCCTAGCCAGCGATACCGGCAGCATCAATTACAATCACTATTGGACGCAGGTTTTTGCCACTTCGCTTGACGGCAGCGTCAATCCCGCGCCGACTCCCACACCGACGCCCGCGCCGACTCCGACACCCGCACCAACTCCCACACCAACGCCAACTCCCGCCCCGACGCCAACTCCCGCACCAACTCCCACTCCCAACCCATTAGTATCGATCGCTTCACCAAATCCCAATTCTACAGGAGGCGGTAGCCCGACGGCTTCACCCAAAAACACGGCCAGCGGTGGCAATTATTTCCTATCAGATAATGCCGATACTCAAATACCGGCAAATGCTGCGGGATTGCCAATTTTTGCTCTTTCCGGCAATGACAATCTCACCGGCACAGCAGGTGCTGATAGCATTAATGGAATGCAAGGTGCAGATACAATTAACGGTGCTGGAGGCAATGACAGCTTATTGGGAGGCAAAGGATCTGATTCGCTTGATGGCGGTATTGGCAACGATTTTATCAGTGGCAATGACGATAACGATCGACTCATCGGATCTGACGGCAACGATACGATTCGCGGCGGCAAAAACAACGATATCTTGCTTGGCGGTAACGGCGACGATTGGCTGGCGGGCGATCGCGGGCAAGATATTTTGACAGGCGGCGCGGGGAACGATACGTTTGTGGTAGCAGGAGGTTTGTCAGCTTCAGCTACTTTAATTGATGCGGATGTCATTACCGATTTTGTAGCAGGAGATAGAATTGGTTTGGCTGACGGTATCGGATTTGCCAGCTTGACTTTTGAAGCTGTGAACTTACAGTTGGATGGCAGTGCCAGCATCGCTTCGACAGCGATTAAATCGGGCGGTAATTATTTGGCGATCGTGCAGGGTGTCAGTCAAAGTCAGCTTACCTCAGGCGTTTTTGTCAGCGCTAACTGACGCAGAAATTACGCACCGACTATATAGAACCCATTTGACATCTTGAAAATCGCCTCCCAGGCAGCGAGGATGAAGCATTTGGACATCAAAACATCGCGTTTTTACCAAAGATTGTCGCCCAAATGCTTCATCTTCTATATGTAGGGTGCGCAGTGCGCAACGCAACCGCTACTAAGAAGAAAGGTGCAAATAAACAAAACTATCTAATATGAAATACCTAAATGTTTGCTACAAACGATCGGCCGGAATGCAGGGAGCATAAGAAAATGATTGGTAGCATTCTTTTTTCTATTTCATATAACGAAATATACAGCAGTTTTCAGGTATGTGAGGGACTCCAGAAACCCGGTAACTTCGGCGAAACCGGGTTTCTGAGGTGTACTTCATAAACTTGCAATCTGCTGTAAATCGCGATCGAACCCTCTTGACTCCTGCCTCCTACCTGACCCCAACAAGAAATATTCACGCCGACTTACTTAACTATCAATAAAAATTCTCCCTGTAATGGCATTACGATCGCACAATCCTTGCTGTTTCCAAATCGTATCGGAATCGATCGATCGTTCCTTCCTTAATTTTTTCGATCGCCTCCTCGATCGCATCCAAAGGAACAAAAAACCACTCTTTTGGCTGCACTGGCATACCGAAACGATCCTGTAATTCCAAATCCAATCGAGCGCTGCTAAAAAACTTGTGCAGGATTGCCTCAAGTCGCTTCCGGTTGATATTTGCTAATTTAAATTTGGCGACAATTTCCACATCTGCTAGCAGATAAGTGGGGTCTTTCTTCGCATTAGCAATTCGGTTTTTTACATCTCCTCCGGTGACACCAATCTTGTGAATAATAGACCGATTTTTAGCAATAAAGGGATGTTCGGATTTGCTTCTGGACACATAAATATAACCCGTTGGTAAGTCGTCTGCTGCGTCAACATTATTTGCAAACAGCGGGCCGAAATCCGTAACAGTAATGCGACGACTTGCTTTGTCTTTGTTTAAAGCTCGCTGGAGCGATCGCACTAACAAATCGCTCTCAGTCGCATTGTCATAAACCACCCGCAGCCGGCAGTCTTGCCGCCCGTAATCGCTGACAAAGGGTTCACCCATATGGACAACCATCACCTTGTGCCCGTCGAGGATGAACAAATCGCCTTCGTTGACGGCCGCATAGTCCTCATATTTGACACTTTTCCGTTCCCCAGACTGCAATTGGCGCTGCACTTTGTCAAAAAAAGGTTTGAATTCATCAAAGTCTTGGCAAGGAGTCCGTTGGGCGATTTCCTCCGCTGCTTTAATTTCGCTGCGCGATCGCACGTGAGTAAGCTGGGTAACATCGTTCTCGGAGGCGGCATCAATTCCAAGAGATGCCAGCAGTGCTTCATCTGTAAGTTCCTCTTTTGCGATCGCCCCGACATCAGTCTCAGCATCCAACAGTCGGCGCGAGTCTAGCGGTTCCAAGACGGCGCGACATTCCTCCGATTCTCGCAGGCGATCGAGCCGCACCGCATACAGCCGCTCAAAGATATCCCGATCTTCCCCATGCTGAGGCAGTCTGCCCTGTTCCTCCACAAACCGCTCGATTTCCTCAAAACCTGCGATAATCCGCTCTTCTCTGGCGGAACGCTGGCCGGAGGGTTCCGGGGCAATGTCTATGCCTAATTCCGCCAGCAACTCCAAATCTTCATCGGTGGTATAGTTAGGCATTTTTTTCTTCCTTTACCTTGCGTGTGAGGAAAGCAACCCCTTCTGCCATGCGTTTTTCCCACGGATCTGTCGCCGTGAGGGAAGGCAACCGCCCTTTCTCTTGTTTGAAACGACTCGCCCGTTTGGCTAATTCCCGCGCGTCTTCCACGCTAAGGACGATCCGTTTGGCTGCAATGATTTCCGCCACCAGCTTCAGCCGTTCTTCGCTCATGGATTTAGCAAGGATGGCGTAGGCTTCGCCAAAGGGATTGATGCGATCGATCAAATCCATTTCCAACTCAGTTACTGATAGCGCAAACTGCCTTACTCCGTCGATGAGAGCAGTATTTTTCGCCGCCTCACCATTGGAATTGGTGGTATAGGTTCCACCGCCTTCATTCATGGTTTTTTTGGCTTGTTGAACGAGGGTTAAAGCTGCGATCGCGTGTTGGCGGACGGCTTCTCGATCGCCCTCATCTAAATTTGGACACTTTTCTTTGATGATTTTGCCCATGCGAATCTGGGTTAATTCTTCTGGCACCAATTCTTCATCAAATAGGCCGCGCTCGATTGTTGGCTTATCCTGGACAAATGCCGCCACCAATTCGGTCAAATCTTCGCGACAGATGCGATCGGCTTCCGGGCTTTTGGGTTCGGCTAATCCCTTAATTTCCATTTGAATCAAGCCTTTTTCTGGATTGATGCCCACGTTGCACTTATTGGGATTGTAGCCATCTTGTCCGTAGTCGAAGCCCGGTGTCGCTCGATCGTCCGGGCGTTTGGGTTTGAACTCGAAGCGCGGCGCGAGTACCTGTTCCATCAACAAACTGGCAGCAATAGCTTTGAGAGTGTCGTTTACTGCCTCGGTGACGGCAGATTCGGTGGCATCCGGTTCGGCAATCAGGTTAGTGAACCGAGCGCGGGTTTTCCCTGGTGCATCGCGGGTGGCGCGGCCGATAATCTGAATAATCTCGGTCAAACTGGAGCGGTAGCCGATCGTCAGGGCGTGTTCGCACCAAATCCAGTCAAAGCCTTCTTTTGCCATGCCGAGGGCGATGATGATATCGATGCGATCGCGATCGTCCTTATGTTTGGAGTCTTTCAGGGCGACGGAAACTCGATCGCGTTTCGTCGGATCGTCATCTACGAGATCGGCGATTTTGAGAATCGTGCCGTCGGCGGTTTTAACGAGTTGAAATCCCGTACTCGGATCGGTTCCCTGCCATTCGCCCAATTCCTCGATGATGTGTTCCACCTCGCGGATTTTGTCCTTCGTACTTTCGCGGGAATTAACATTAGGAATGTGCAGGATGGTTTTCTCTTTCGGGTTGAGCACCCGCACGATTTCGTCGGTGTAGCTACCTGCATAAAAGTAGTAGCCGATATCGAGTTGCTTCAGGTATTGGTAGCCGTTGAGTTGTTCGTAATAGGTGTAGGTGACAGTATCGAATCGGGATTCGTCTTCGGGGTGCAACACGGCTTCGGCATCGCCGCGAAAATAAGAACCAGTCATCGCAATGATGTGGGTTTTGTCGCGGGCCATGAGTTGGCGGACTCGATCGCCCAGTTTGTTATCTGGGTTGGCGGAAACATGGTGAAATTCATCTATAGCGATCAGTCGATCGTCCAAAACCTCCACACCAAATTTATCCAGAGCAAAGCGGAATGTAGCGTGAGTGCAAATCAAAATCTTGGCATCGCTGGCTAGAAACTTCTGCATCGCGCCGACTTTGCCGCCGTCGTTTCCCGGTGCGTCGCAGAGATTCCACTTCGGCTCGACTTGCCAATCGGCCCAAAACCCAAACTGACTCAGCGGTTCATTGTGGAAGCTGGAGCCGATCGCCTTTTCTGGTACAACAATAATGGCTTGCTTGAGTTTCTGGTTCTCTAGTTTGTCCAGGGCGATGAACATCAATGCCCGACTTTTGCCGGAGGCGGGGGGTGATTTGATTAGGAGGTATTGTTCGCCGCGCTTCTGGTAAGCCCGTTCTTGCATCGGGCGCATCCCCAGGGCGTTGGGGCGGGTGGAGGTGCCATCTTGAGCGTAGGTGACGGAAACTGAGGGAATTGCGATCGGGTTGCTCATAGGAATTTTTTGAGATATTTTTCTGCTAGAGCTGGTTTAAGAGTTCTGTTAAATGGGGAGGTTGCTACCGATGAGAATTTTCACGGGATGGCTGATTGATATTTTTGAATAAGACTCTTGCTCCCCCCTTTTTAAGGGGGGCTGGGGGGGATCGAGGACTTTGAAAACACACCCTAGTCTGATTTTAACATTCCGTAGAATCAATATCGCCCATGACAGCAAGCGCCAACTTAAACTTAAGTTCTTCACTGAAATCTTCCTCGAAAATAATAGACTCAATCAGTTCGCATAGAAACTCTTTAGAAATTTTTCCTTCTGCTATCCAGACGGCGATATTTTCCATTTCTAGGACAAACTTTTTTACCATAAAATCGTAACCGTTGAGTTTGAGAAAGTAAGCTCCTAATGCAATACTAGAACGTTTGTTTCCGTCGTTAAAAGCATGAAACTTGTTGACAGCAAAAACCAAGTGAGTCAATTTATCGTGAATCTCAGGATAATAGAGATCGTTTTGAATATGTTCTAATGCGCTCTCTAGTAGACTCAGATTATTAGAACCAGGAAAGCCTCCTGAGTTTTCGATAATCCAATCATGCAGCTCGATCGCATAATGAATGTCAAAGTAAAAGAAACCTGCTGCCATAGATTACCGATCCTTCAATCGCTTAAATACAGCCAAAAGAGCCGGATCGGAAAGTTGCTCTTCTAAAGAACGGCTGGCTTCTCCTAAAAATTTCTCAAAGTCGCTCTCTGGAACACTTTGGATATAGGTTTCTAATTTTTGATGCAGAGCATCCCGAAACCCTAGATCGCGACTGGCCATTTTGATGCGGGCATCTTCAATAATGGGTTTTAGGTAGGGGTTTTCCTCTGCCGATTCCAATAGCGAATCAACCTCTTTCTGTTTCAGCTTTCGTCCCACCTTTTCTGACTCGGCTTTCAATTCTGCTGCCAAACCATTCTCTAGACTGGCAATGGCGATGAGAACTTCGGCATACATGGTGTCACGGGGGCAATCGTTTTTACCCAGACTTAATATCTGTTTATATTCTTCGGCCTTCTCTCGGAAAACAATTTGATACACTTTGTTGGTGTAAATACCATACTTAAACTTGCCCATATCCAGGTAATTATCAAGGGCATCGGTAAAGGTTTTACGATAGCTAAATTCTTGATAGATTGCTGGTAAATAATTATTATCTCTCTGGTTAATGTATTTAGTATGTCCGCCTGCTCGTTCTGCCATTACGTCAATGACGATATCTAAGATGCGCGATCGAATTCCACGGGCTCGATCGCTCTCCACCAGCACCATAGCTAAGTTGAGGGTTGCCCGGAAGGTGAACACACCTAATGTCGGGGTTTTGTTACCGTAATCAGTTACGGAGACATCCATCAAAGCCTTGAAATCTCGAAGTTTCTGGCCTCGCAGCACCCTATAGCCATTAGTCTTCAGCTCATCGTTGTGACTGGATAGATACTTTTCAATTGTACTTTCGCTGATACCGAAGATTTCAGTCAGTTGTTGTTTGGTAAAAAGCAGTTCTTCATCATAGTAAGTGCCTCCTAATCCCAAGTGTTCTTCTATTTTTTCTAGGGCATAGCGATTGTTGAGGATATTTTGGCGATCGCGTAGCGATGAAGTTAAATCTTTTGCCATTATGATTTTTCTCCTTTGGTTTTACGTTTGACAGATTTTTTGGGTCATTTATTTTTGAGTTAGATAGTCGGTATAGTCTGCTTGTAATATCAATTCCGGTTACACCGGAATGATATAGAGGAGACAGCAGTGCCCAAGGCGTGTCAACTGAAGCCTGAAACTCTTGGTATCTCTCGCTTTTACCTAAGTCTAGATCCCCCTAAATCCCCCTTAAAAAGGGGGACTTTAAGACTCTTGCTCCCCCCTTTTTAAGCTATGCTTTATAAACATCTTTCTTAACAATATTAAACCCCTTGTCCCATAAGCTTTCTAGCGATTGTTGCCGGCTCGGTAGCATGCAAAAAGATCGGGTGCTTATTGACGATAGACCTCGATTATTGAAAATCAGCTAACAAAGAATCAATGATTTCAGGGAATGATTTCAGGGCACGAGGGTTTGCGATCGCACATATTAAGAAAGATCCTTATAATACCAAATCCGGGCGCAGCGAAGCGGAGGGTAGATATCCCCGTTATGAAGGAGGCGGTTGAAACCGATGCAGGGGGTGCAAAATCGAATCTGCTTTCACCTTGCGATTTTCACCCCCAACTACACAAACAAAGTGTCCTTGGCCGACTAAAACATAACGGGGGCCCGAAACCCGGATTTGGTATAAGGGATAGCTTTTTAAGGGGGATTTAGGGGGTTCGGGATCTTAAAGAGTAGTTTGAAAACACGCCCTAGCGCGATCGCGAGTTACATTAAAATTGTTATTAGTCCTTTATTTGCGGACTTTAGTCCTCACTATGAACCGTTTTCGATCGCGGTCAATCGAGTCGCAGATTCAATCAGATCCAAAATATTATCGTACTCGAAATTATCGAGGGCGCTGGCAATTGCCGATGCTAGCGCATAATTTTGAGTGCGGATTGGCGCGATCGCGAGTTCCATTGCATTCGGATCTCCGATAATAATTGACCTTTTTAGATTGCTCAACCATAAATCAGACATCAAATAAGTATCATATACAAAAAAATA
>JALOON010000076.1 GCA_025454405.1 Oscillatoriaceae cyanobacterium Prado104
AGCGGTATTAACCCTGCTATGGCGAGATGTAGCGGGAGTAACAGAGCTCACAAGAATGCTGGCAAGAGAAGGTTTTTTATGGTGCCGACCTACGACAGTCAGTCAACAAGCTATGTCTCAAAGGTTTCTAAGTTTTCCCGCCACATTATTTGAGGGAGTCTTTAAAAACTTATTGCCAAGTTTAAGAACCGCTTGGCACCAAAGAAACCAACGACCCCTACCAGAAAGCATTCAATTTGGCTTGAGGAAATTTTCGAGAATTTGGATAGTGGATAGTTCAACGCTCGAAGCATTATTTTGCAAGCTCAAAAGCCTGGAAGATCTACCTAAAGGGCAATTGGCAGGAAAAATGGCAACAGTTATAGATTTAATGACCAGGCTCCCAGTTGATATTTGGTTTCTAGAAAACCCCAGAGCTTCAGATGTGAATCTGGAAGAAAATATCCTGCAATTAGTTCCAGCAAACACCTTACTTTTACTAGATAGAGGATTTTATCATTTTAGCTTTTGGCTCAAATTAATCGAGCGAGACATCCATTTAATTACTCGCTTAAAAAAATGAGCAGCAGTTCAAGTACAGCAAGTATTTACCAAAAGTTACGACCTGAGAGATAGTTTGGTACGTTTGGGTTCTGGAACAGCAAAAACTCCATTTATTACCTTGCGTCTGATTGAAGTTCGTTCGGGTAAAAGCTGGCATTCTTATTTGACAAGTGTACTTGACCCGACTGTGTTACCACCTTACGTCGTAGCAGATTTATATCGCAGGCGTTGGAGAATTGAAGAAGCCTTCAATACCGTCAAAAGACTCTTGGGCTTAAGTTATTTGTGGACGGGTTCTCTCAACGGTATTCAACTGCAAATTTGGGGAACTTGGATATTTTATGCAATCTTGGTCGATTTAGGTGATGCCGTTGCCGACCAACTCTCTTTACCAATAGATTCGATTTCATTAGAGATGATTTACCGAGGTCTTTACCATTTTTACGTGGCCCGCCAACAAGGTAAGGCAACCGATCCTAGAGAGTATTTTGCTGCGCCAGAAAATCAAGATTTAGGTGTTGTTAAACGACAACGAAAGCCAAATATTAAGTTAATTATTGCACCCTTCCCCGATCGACAGCGTAACACCGACCAATTTTTCTTTAAAGTGGATACTGAAATCCCCTTGACAACTGCCATGCAGCCTTAACTTGTTACCAATGCTGCGGGAGTGGGGGGATTAGAATCAGACCCACTCGCTGTCTGCGAGCAAATTCTAGCAGTCCAAAAAACTTATCTGGAACAAAGTCCTTACGGTGAAATTAGTGCGGATTTTTTGCGCAGAATTCAGAGGGGGGTGCAAGTCGCGATCGGCATTTACGAACTTTAATATTTATGATATTATAATTTTTTGTTACAATTTGTAAAAATACTGAAAAAGGAATAGTCAAATGCGGGTTGCGATCGCAGGTGCAGGATTGGCCGGGATGACGACAGCCGTCGATTTAGCTGATGCCGGCCACGAAGTAGAGATTTTTGAATCCCGCCCCTTTGTCGGCGGCAAAGTCGGCAGTTGGGTTGACACGGACAACAATCACGTGGAAATGGGCTTGCATGTCTTCTTCGGCTGCTATTATAACTTATTTGCGCTGATGAAAAAAGTTGGAGCATTCGACAATTTGCTCCTCAAAGAACACACCCATACTTTTATCAATCGAGGCGGCGAAACAGGTTGTTTGGATTTTCGCTTTCCCGTCGGCGCGCCGTTTCACGGTTTAAAGGCATTTTTCACTACATCCCAGCTATCGCTGCAAGACAAAATTCAAAATTCGATCGCCCTGGGAACTAGCCCGATCGTCCGGGGTTTGATAGACTTTGATGGGGCAATGAAAACCATCCGCGATTTGGATAAAATTAGTTTTGCTGACTGGTTCCGCAGCCACGGTGGCAACCAAAATTCGCTCAAAAGAATGTGGAATCCGATCGCCTACGCCCTGGGTTTTATCGACACTGAAAATATTTCTGCCCGATGCATGCTGACAATCTTTCAATTCTTTGCATCGAAAACCGAAGCATCAGTAATGAGGATGCTGGCAGGTTCTCCTAACGAATATTTGCACAAACCAATTGTCGAATATTTGGAAAGCAAAGGCACCAAAATTCACACCCGGCGGCGAGTGCGAGAAATTCAGTATGAAGGCAGCGAAGAAATGCGAGTCACGGGCATAGCAGTAGCCAGCGGCGAAACCGAAGAAATTATTACCGCTGACGCCTATCTTTTTGCATTGGACGTGCCGGGAATTCAGAAAATATTGCCGCCAGCGTGGCGCAAATGGTCGGAATTTGACAAGATTTATAAATTAGATGCAGTTCCGGTCGCTACAGTACAATTGCGGTTTGACGGTTGGGTAACGGAATTAGAAGATGAAGCCAAGCGCAAACAGTTGGAGCGCGCAGTCGGTATCGATAATTTGCTATATTCAGCAGATGCCGATTTTTCCTGTTTTGCAGATTTGGCGCTGGCAAGTCCTAAGGATTATTATAAAGAAGGACAAGGTTCGCTATTGCAATTGGTGTTGACACCGGGAGATCCGTTTATCAAACAAAGCAATGAAGAGATCGCCCAGCACGTACTCAAGCAAGTTCGAGATTTATTCCCCTCAGCGCGGGAACTAAACATGACCTGGTACAGTGTAGTTAAGCTGGCTCAATCTTTGTATCGCGAAGCACCGGGAATGGATGTTTACCGTCCCGCTCAAAAAACACCTGTTGCTAACTTCTTTTTGGCAGGAAGTTACACTCAGCAAGATTATATCGACAGCATGGAAGGAGCAACAATTTCCGGCCGTCAAGCGGCGCAGGCAATTCTAGAAGCTTACAGCTAGTTAACAGTTGACAGTTGACAGTTGACACGAGGGAAGAAGGAAGAGTTGATAGTTGATAACCGGAAAGCGTTGGCGTAGCCTGCCCTGCGGGCATAGCCTCCGCCGAGAGCGGAATCGTTGACAGTTGACAGTTGACAGTAGTCATTACCAATCCCCAATTCCCAATCCCCAATCCCCAATTCCCAATTCCCAATCTAAAATCTAAAATCTCAAATCCCATGACTGATTGGTTAGAACACAGCGTGCAAGTAGAAGTGGCAATTCCCATCGAATTAGCCTGGGAACTTTGGTCGGATTTAGAACAAATGCCGCGCTGGATGAAGTGGATCGAATCGGTTCACGTTCTCGAAGAAGATCCAGAATTATCCCGCTGGAAACTCGCAACGGGCGGTTTAGAATTTAGCTGGCTGTCTCGAATTCTTAAATTAGTGCCGAACCAGATAATTCAATGGGAATCGGTAGACGGTTTGCCCAATCGCGGTGCGGTAAGATTTTACGATCGCAAAGATAGCAGTATTGTCAAGTTGACTGTTGCTTACGGGATTCCCGGCTGGCTGGGTAAATTAATGGATAACCTATTTCTGGGGCGCGTGGTGGAATCGACAATTCAGGCCGATTTGGAAAGGTTTAAAGAGTATGCTTTAAAGGCTAAAGCTAATTCTTAAAGTTTGAGGACTCAAGTCCTGACTGCGAACAGGCTTGTAGTGAGGACTTCAGTCCTTAAATTTTTCATTGTATAGCAACTTTGCCGGACGGTGCTGCAGGTTCTTAATCACTGAAAATATTACTGTGACAGCATTTCCCTTCTTCCTTCTTCCTTCTTCCTTCTTCCTTCGGCTGCAAGGCGCAAGTCGATCGCCCTTGCAGCTCACTATCATAGGAATATGCTGCTGATTCCTTCTCGGTTCAGTTATGAGTTACTGCTTAAATCCTACCTGTCCGAACCCCCAAAATGCCGATCGTACCCAATATTGTCTCAGTTGCGGCTCCAAACTGCTGCTGAGAGAACGTTACCGCGCCATCAAACCCCTCGGGCGCGGCGGTTTCGGCCGCACTTTTTTAGCTATAGACGAGGACAAGCCCTCAAAACCGCGCTGTGCCATCAAACAGTTTTTCCCCCAAACCCAAGGTACTAGCAGCGCCGAAAAAGCAGCGGAATTATTCAATCGGGAAGCCGAAAGGCTGGATGAATTGGGGAAACACCCGCAAATTCCCGAATTGCTGGCGCACTTCCAGCAGGAACGCTATCAGTATTTAGTCCAAGAATTTATAGAAGGCGAAAATTTACAGCAAGAATTGGTGCGGCAAGGGCCGTTCAGCGAAAGTCAGATCCTGCGCTTGTTAAACGATTTATTGCCAGTATTGCAGTTCGTGCACGATCGCAACGTCATTCACCGAGATATTAAACCTCCCAATATCATCCGCCGCCGCAGTTCTCCCCCGGCAAATTCTTATTTTTTCTCCACATTTACCGGGGAATTAGTTTTAGTTGATTTCGGCGCTGCGAAAGTTGTGGAGGGTAGTTTTCAAACAGGTACAGTTATCGGTTCTCCCGAATTCGTCGCACCGGAACAAATCAGAGGTCAAGCAGTTTATGCCAGCGATTTGTACAGTTTGGGAGTAACTTGCATTTATTTGCTGACTCAAATATCTCCTTTCGATTTGTTCGATATCAATCAAGATGCTTGGGTGTGGCGGGATTTTTTGAAAGTGCCAATCGATCCGAAATTAGGTCGCATTCTCGATAAATCGATCGAATCCAATCTGGGCCGCCGTTACAAATCAGTCTCTGAGATGCTTCGGGATTTGCAGCCGCAGCAGTCGGTGTCAATTCCAGCAGTCGGGCCAATTCCAGCATTTGGGGCGATTCCAGCAGCCGGGGCAAACAAGGCGACACCGCCCCAACGAACCCAGAATGCAATGCCGCCAACGGTTGCAGGTACGATCCAGCCCGTACCTGCTGCGCAGCGGGTCGTGCCGGCACGCGCGCCTACTTGGAAGTGCGCGGCCACTCTGGTAGGGCATTCTCAAGCTGTTACGTCAGTAGCTTTCAGTCCCGACGGCGCTACTTTGGCTAGCGGGAGTGAGGACAAAACTATTGAAATGTGGAAGTTGGACGCGCAGAAGCGGTGGTACACTCTCACCGGTCATTCCGATTGGGTGACTTGTGTTGCTTTCAGTCCCGACGGCGCTACTTTGGCTAGCGGAGGCCGGGACAAAATGATTCATATTTGGGATTTGAAAAAAGGTAAGTGGTGGTTTGGTTTGACCGGTCATACTGACAGGGTGCACACTGTGGCCTTCAGTCCCGACGGTCAAGTTTTGGCTAGCGGGAGTCGGGACAAAACCGTGCAGTTGTGGAATTTGAATAAAGGAAAGCGGATGTCAGCTTTGACCGATCACGCCGGCGGGGTGGAAGCGGTGGCTTTTAGTCCTGGAGGGGAATTTTTGGCTAGCGGGAGTCGCGATAAAACCGTACAGTTGTGGGATTGGCAGGCTGGGAAGCCGATTTGTACTCTGGCGGAGCACGGGGATTGGGTGCGGGCGATCGAATTTTCTGCCTCCCCCCCTTCTCAAGGGGGGGCTGGGGGGGGATCGATTTTAGCTAGCGGCAGTCGCGACGGTACGGCGAAGCTGTGGCGGGCGGACGGTGAGGGTCGAGGCACGCTGCTGCGGAGTATGAGAGATAATTCTGGAGATGTTTTGTGTTTGGCCTTCAGTCCTGACGGTCGGATTTTGGCAACAGGGAGTCGGGACGGTACGATTTATTTGTGGGATGCTGGCACGGGCGATTTATTGGAACTTTTGGCGGGACACGAGGGAGAGGTGTTGTCGGTGGCGTTTAGTGCAGATGGGGCGAGTTTGGCTAGCGGTGCGGGCGATCGAACTGTGAAAATTTGGCGGGTTTAACCTTAGAGGCAGCGCGTGCTGTCAATTCTAGGAGTTCCGACCCAAAAATATATTTTTTTGCTTGACATTCGATCGAAGTTTGTGTTAGATTGAGTAACAGTGCGGACGCATAGCTCAGTTGGTTAGAGCACTACGTTGACATCGTAGGGGTCGGTGGTTCGAGTCCACTTGTGTCCATCTTCTCAAACCCCATAATTTCGGTTTTAAAAAGCTTTTTGCAGAGTCCCAGTACAAAAGGCTCGAAATTGCCTGTACCTATAGCGTACCAGAATCGAGAGGCGATCGCGTTCAACCAACTATTACAGCAGATTGCAGGTTTATGAAGTACACTCCCTCCCTTAATAAGGGGGGGTTGGGGGGGTCAAAAATGTACCGAATTCGCGCGCAATCTGCTGTATATCATGTCAGGTCGATTACTATAACAAAAACCGTTTGTAGTGCGGACTTTAGTCCGCAATAAGGAGCGGACTAAAGTCCGCACTACGAACTTTAAAATAGGTGGCTGAAGTTTAGCTAACTGCTAGTAGCCTAATGCACTATAACTTTAAAGTACCGATTGAATTACCTCAAATTTCCCTCAATTACCTGAATATTGCCTCGGGTTCGCTATTTTCAAAGCTTCAACCAACTGCTGGATTTGTGCGGGTTCGTGAGTTGCCATCAGCGAGATCCGAATGCGACTGATACTAACAGTCGGAGGCCGCACGGCTGCTGCAAAAATACCCATTTGTTTGAGTTGGCTGCCAACTGTTAATGCTGTCGCTGCATCCTTGAGGGGCAAACAGAAAATAGGAGAGATAGAATCGGTAATCGGTAATTGATACTTGTGAATCGCGCAATCTTTGAAAGTGTGGATATTTTGCTGCAATCGAACTCGGCGAGTAGGTTCTTGCTTCACAATTTTGACAGCTTCTAAAGCAGCGGCTGTATCGGCAGGCGTCAATCCTGTAGTATAAATCCAAGTGGCGGCTCGATTGCGGAGAAAATCAATTAAAGCAGCATCGCCCGCAACGTAGCCGCCCAAACTGCCTAAAGCTTTGCTGAGGGTGCCAACTTGAATTAGGGGTTCTCCCGTACACCCGAAATGTTCGGCGCAACCGCCACCGCTAGCACCGAAAACTCCCGTAGCGTGAGCTTCATCTATTAATAGCATGCAGCTATATTGGCGCGCTAATGCTAACAGTTCGGGCAGCGGGCACAAGTCGCCGTCCATGCTGAAAACGCTATCAGTAATTATTAAACACTTGCGGTAGCGATCGCGGTTTTTCTCTAACTTCGCTGTTAAATCTGCGAGATTGCAGTGGCCGTACTCTATGACCGCTGCACCGCTGAGGATGGCTCCATTTTTGAGGCTCGAATGGTTGTACTTGTCCGATAATATCAGGTCGCGCGCGCCGGCGACAGAGCCGATCGCTCCTAAGTTTGCTAAATATCCCGAACTAAATACTAAAGCATCTGCGGTTTGTTTTAAATTAGCAATCGCTTGTTCTAGCTGCCGGTGCAACTCTCGGTGTCCGGTTAGCAACCTCGAACCCGTCGCACCCGTACCAAATTCTTTTGTTGCAGAAATAGCGGCTTGAATTAACCTGTCATCGCCCGCGAGTCCCAGATAATCGTTGCTGGCAAAATTGATTAGCTGGCTGCCTGCTAATTGTACCGCAGGGCCCGGACAGTTGTCGATCGCAACGGGCGATCGATACCAATCTGCGCGGTGAATAGCAGCTAGAGATTTCTCTATCCAAGCGTAAGGGTCAGCATTCATGGTGGAAAGCGATCGAGTAATACGTTATATTATGTTTTGATAAGTTCCCCTGCATCTGCCAAACATACATACATTTTGCAAACCTATGTCAGACTCTAAAAAATATAGATTAGTCACCCGCAGCGATTTTGACGGTCTGGTCTGTGCCGTACTCTTGAAAGAACTAGACCTGATCGAAGAGATTAAGTTCGTTCATCCGAAAGATATGCAGGATGGAAAAATTGAAATAACAAATAACGATATTACCACAAACTTGCCTTATGTTGATGGTGTTTATTTAGCTTTCGACCACCATTTCAGCGAAACTCTCCGGCATGAAAAAATCAAAAACAACCACATCATCGACCCCCATGCAGATTCGGCAGCTAGGGTGTTGTACAGGTATTACGGCGGCAAGCAAAAGTTTCCGCAAATTTCCGAAGCGATGATGGCTGCGGTCGATAAAGCTGACTCGGCTAAATTTGCCAAAGAAGAGGTGTTGCATCCCGAAGCTTGGGTGCTGTTAAACTTCATCATGGATGCGAGAACTGGGTTGGGCAGGTTTAAGGACTTTACGGTTTCCAATTACCAGCTAATGATGGAGTTAATTGATTACTGTAAAAATCATTCGATCGATGAAATCTTGCAGCTTGATGATGTTAAAGAAAGAGTGGATCTTTACTTCGAGCAAGAAGAGAAGTTTAAAGAGCAGATCGATCGCTGCAGCAAAGTTTACGGCAATTTAGTTGTTTTGGATTTGCGCGAGGAAGAAACAATTTATGCGGGTAATAGATTTGCTATTTATGCTTTGTTTCCCGATTGCAATATCTCGATTCACGCTCTTTGGGGGCTGAAGAAGCAAAATACTGTGTTTGCGGTGGGCAAGTCAATTTTCAACAAAACTTCTAAGACTAATATCGGTGAGTTGATGTTGCAATACGGCGGTGGCGGACACCGGAATGCGGGAACTTGTCAGATTGAAAATGACAAAGCTGATGGAGTTTTGCAAGAGTTGATCGCGCAAATTAATGCTGACGGTTAATCCCAGATTGGGGGTGAAAAACTTTCTTTCACGTAACAAAGTGTGTTGGGCGGTAAGCTGCCGCCAACTTTGTATTCGCAATCGGTATTCGCCATCGCCGCTATCATTTTCATTCATCACCTATGGGGATCTTTCAAAAAAAGGGATCTAAGTCCTATCCAGCTCGAGTTTAGCGCTGGTTTTAAGAATACCCTTGCAGTTTCATTACTTGGCGGTAATGCGATTCAATTTCGCTGACCATTGGCGATTGACGCTTGCTACTCCACTCGCTGCGATCGAACAATTCTTGTCTTAAATTATCAACATCGATCGTTGTCACTTTACCCGATCCTACAATTTGCCTGCCGTTTATCCAAACGCTCTCTACCGCATTAGTCGGGCGTCCCAAAACTAACAGACCGATCGGATCGGTGCGCGGTAGCAATGATAAACTGGTTAAATCGTACAGTACAAAATCTGCTTTTTTCCCAACTTCCAGCGAACCCATTTCATCACTCGCATTCAATCCTTTTGCACCTCCCAGCGATGCCATTTCTACAGACTGCAGCGGTGAAATCCAGTGGCGGTAATCCAAGTCAGTGATATTGTGCAAAATCGAACCAATTTTAATCGCTTCCAGCAAATCTTGACCGTCGTTGCTAGCTGCACCGTCGCAGCCAAAAGATACGTTGACTCCCGCTTGGCGGTATTTTAAAACTGGTGCGATGCCGCTTCCCAAGCGCAAGTTACTGAGGGGATTGTGCACGACTGTCGATCGAGTTTCTGCCATAATTGCAATGTCGGAATCCTCCAGCCACACGCAGTGTGCTAAGGAAGTACGGGGACTTAAATAGCCGATTTGTTTGAGGTGTTCTACGGCACTGCAACCGTATTTTTCTTGAGCTAATTTTTTTTGAGCGGGAGTTTCTAAAAGGTGGGCGTGGCGGCAAAGATTGTAACGATCGCTCAATTCAATGCAGCCTTGAAATAAAGCATCAGAACACAGTTGAATTCCGGTCGGTGCTAACAATATATTAACACCTTTTTCGGGATTGTGAAACTGTTCGATCGCGGATTTCATTAAATCTAAAGTTGCCTGAGTCGATCGAATGTAAGCTGCGTGTTCGATACCGGTATCGCCTGCTGGCATTCCCGCTGTTAGGGATGCATCTTGAATTAGCGGTCCGATAAAAGCGCGGATGCCAACTTCTTGATAAGCGCTAACTGCTGCCGCGATCGTCTCTAATTCTTGCCCCGGAATTAGCACTAAATGATCGACAACACTCGTACCGCCAGATAGCAAAGTTTCTACCGCAGTTCCCAAAGCACTTAAATAAATTTGTTCGGTATCGAGAGGGGTAAAATCGTACAGTTCGGCAATCCACAATTCCAGGGGTAAAGGAGGGATAATGCCCCGCTGCCACATTTCGGAAGAGTGAGTGTGCGCGTTGACAAAACCGGGCAGCAACAGCTTATTTTTGGCGTCAATAACTGTTTCACCTCCCCTAGCCCCCCCTTGGTAAGGGGGGGAATTAAGAGGGGAGTTCTCCCCTTGGTAAGAGGGCGAATTAAACGAGGTATTCTGAAGCGCGATCGCGCTGATGCAATTATCCACCACTTGCACTGCTGTTGTTTCATAACCGCTCTCAACCAAAATCAAAGCGTTTTGAATAGTAAAGCTCACGGATTGACCCTTTGTTTTAATTGACATCTATTTATATTTTACGATTAGTTGGTGCTAATTAAGTCTGTCTAATTAAATAGTTGTCAGTTGAAGGTTGACAGTAGATCGTTGTAGGGGGCAGAAACCGGGTTTGACTATATTGTGTCAAGGTTTAAATCCCATAAAAACCCGGTTTCTTGAGTTTGAATGCACCAATAAGCTGTAGGGTACGCACTGCGCACCTTACTATTTAAAGTTAATTAATCATAAAAATTATAAGAAAAGTTACGCCGGACACTTAAGTTTGGTAAAGATTCAAGTTATAAGAAAGTAGTAATGTAAAATAGTAATTGTTTTTGAGTCGCGATCGCAATGAATCAAAATTCTCATCCAAATTCTCATCCAAATTCTCTCCGCACCTTAGGAATCCCGCCGAACGCTTGGATGGTTGATGCCACAATTGCCGACATCACCCGCCCGCAACTCGACCCGCAAATCGTCACCCTAAAAACCGAAACAAAAACCCTGCATTTAGACTTAGCAAAAGCAGCAATGTTAGTGATAGATATGCAAAACGATTTCTGCCATGCCGATGGTTGGTTGGCGCACATCGGCGTGGATGTAACGCCTGCAAGAACGCCAATTAATCCCTTACAAAAATTGCTGCCAGAATTGCGATCGCGCGCAATTCCAATTATTTGGATTAACTGGGGAAACCGCCCGGATTTGTTAAATATCGGTGCAGCTTGCCGCCACGTTTACAATCCTGCTGGTGACGGCGTAGGTTTGGGAGATCCGCTACCAAAAAACGGCGCGTCCGTACTGATGGCGGGAAGTTGGGCAGCAGCAGTTGTTGATGAATTGGAACAGAAACCCGAGGATATTTGCGTTGATAAATATCGGATGAGTGCCTTTTGGGATACTCCTTTAGATAGTATCTTACGGAATTTAGGAAAAACTACACTTTTCTTTGGAGGAGTTAACGCCGATCAGTGCGTAATGGCTACGCTGCAAGATGCTAATTTTTTAAATTACGACTGCATCTTAGTCACAGATTGTACGGCTACGACATCTCCAGAGTATTGCTGGCAAGCGACTCTTTACAATGTCAAACAATGTTTTGGATTTGTGTCGGATTCTCAAGCTATATTGGAAGCAATTAGTTGACAGAAGTCATTAGTCAGCAGTCAGTCATTAGGCATTAGAAATCAGCTTGGCAGGTCGGGCAGACTAATAACTTGAAATTCCCATTTTGGCAGCCAAAAATAACTAATTTCGCCTAATTCCACATCCAATTAGATAACTAGAGTCCTCTTCTTTCTTTCTTCTTCCCTCTTCCCTCTTCCAGATTCAGGTGGTAGGTTGTAGGTTTTAGGTTTGAGTCTTTTCCACTTATCACCTACCACTTTCTTCCTTCTTCCCTCTTCCTTCTTCCTTCTTTAATAAAACTATGACAAATCACTGCATGATTCCCGTTGTCAAGTCTCCGAAAGACTACCAAGTATTTCGCATCAGCCCGCACGATACGAATAGATTGGCGATCGTTTTCGATCCGGCGACAGCTAATCATTCACTAACAGTTTGCGTGGAAATTTTCGATCCGGGCGGCAAAACTCCTCCCAACCGCCATCAAATGGCAGTTGAAATGTTTTTCGTGATTAAGGGAGAAGGGCGCGCAACTTGCGACGGCAAAACAGTTAATATTAAAGCGGGAGATAGTTTGTTAGTTCCTCCAACTGGCACTCACCTGATTGAAAATACGGCAAACGAACGATTGTATGCTTTGTGCATCATGGTGCCGAATGAGGATTTTGTGGAATTGATTCGCAGCGGAACTCCTGTTGAATTAGATGAGGAAGATCTGAGAGTTTTAGGGCGAGCGGATATCCTCGTACCTTGCTAGTTTGCAGTCAGGTTCGTAGTAAGGACTTCAGTCCTTAAAGATAGGATTAAATTTCTTACTATTGATATCTTGCAATAAGATCGAGAAGACGAACTTTTTTATTGATTTTTTGAGATAATTTATGTTCAAAATTTGCCCGAAAGAAACAGCATCAATGCTAACTAGAGACGGCGTTCGCCTGGACGCCGACATCTACCGCCCCGATGCAGAGGGCGAATTTCCAGTATTATTAATGAGACAGCCTTATGGAAGATCGATCGCCTCTACAGTAGTCTACGCCCATCCCGCATGGTATGCCAAACAGGGCTACATCGTCGCCATCCAAGACGTGCGGGGACGCGGTACTTCTGAAGGGAAATTTAAACTATTTATTAATGAAGTAGCAGACGGATTTGATGCGGTAAATTGGGCGGCTAATTTGCCGGGAAGTAACGGCAAAGTCGGAATGTACGGCTTTTCTTACCAAGGCATGACTCAACTCTATGCAGCCTCTGCTAAACCCAGCGCTTTAACAACAATTTGTCCGGCAATGGTAGGCTGCGATTTGTATGCAGAATGGGCTTATGAAGGAGGGGCTTTTTGCTTGCAATCGAATCTCGGCTGGGCAATTCAGCTAGCAGCGGAAACTGCTCGCTTAAAAGGCGATGTTTCAGCCTATCAATCCCTCTACGGAGCTTCGAGAAACCTGCCTCTAGGCGATACTATTCCCGCGCGTCCCGAGATTTTAAAACATTTGGCACCAGATTCATATTATCATGATTGGGTGGATAATTATCGACCGGGCGAGTATTGGAAAAATTTATCGCCAAATATCGAAAATTTAGATTTGCCAATGCTGCATATCGGGGGTTGGTTCGATACTTATTTACGGGGAACGATCGCACTTTACAAAACAATGGTTTCTCGGAAAAATCACTTGCAGCATTTGATAGTTGGTCCTTGGACACATTTACCTTGGGGGCGAAAAATTGGCGCGATGGATTGCGGTTTGGCAGCTTCCAATCCGGTAGATGAGTTGCAAATTCGCTGGTTCGATCGATTCTTAAAAGGATTGGATTCGGCAATGTTTGACGGTCACCCGATTGCTTTATTCGAGATGGGTAGCAATGAATGGCGCAAATTTGATAAATGGCCCGATCGCGAGCGAAAATCCTATTTTTTAGCAACTAACGGACTGGCGTCTGTGAGAGAAGATGCGGGTATTTTAACACATAATTGCCTGGATGTTTGTATTGAGGATATATTCGTACACGATCCTTGGCGGCCGGTGCCATCCTTAGGAGGACACGCGGCATTTCCTGCAGGTTCGTTCGAGCGATCGACCGTTGATTGTCGCACCGACGTGTTAACATACACTTCTGCACCGCTAACAGCAGATTTGCACTTAGCTGGAGAGATAATTGTCGAAATATTCTGTACTGCGGATGCGCCGAGTTTTGATTTGTGCGCGATACTTTCTGAGATGAAAGATGGCAGCAGTGTTTGGAATTTTGCGCAAGGTTACGTGCGGGTAAATTCCGGCGAAAATCCTGTCAGAATTTTAGTGCAACCAACCTGCATGAAAATTGTCAAAGGTAATGCTTTGCGCCTGAGTTTGAGTGCCACTTGTTTTCCCGCTTGCGATGTCAATCCGGGAACAGGTGCGCCTGTCGGTGAAGCGCGGTTAATTGATGCTAAAATTGTGACGCTGACAGTCAGTTGCGGCGGGAATTATCCCTCTCAAATTTTGCTGCCACAAAACAAAGGTTAAAAAAACGGATTTCTTTGAAATCTTGTCGCTAATACCAAAAGATATTGGTGCAGCAACCGGATTTTTGACCGCGCGCGCAAGTTACTTATCAGTCGATCGCCCTTAAAACCTATCCAATTATGAGCATTATATTTCACATCACTCACAGCCAACAGTGGAAAGACGCAAAACAAGTTCAATCCTATCGCGGAGATACGCTAGATACCGAAGGATTTATCCACTGTTCTACTCTGCCGCAAGTAACTCGATCGGCCAATAAATTTTTTGCCGGAAAAACAGGATTGCTGCTGCTTGCCATTGACTCCGAACAAGTGCAAGCTGAAATTAAATATGAAGAAGCTGCTGGAGAGTTATTCCCGCACATTTACGGACCGCTGAATGTTGATGCTGTGGCGAACGTTTTTGCGTTTGAAGCAGGGGAAAATGGCAAGTTTGAACTGCCGGAAGAATTACGATGAGTATCGACGAAACCAGCAAGATATCGGGTTTAAAGCAGATTATTTCGTAGCGAGATTATTTTGTAGTGAGGACTTGAGCCCTCTCAATTCTGAAGACAAGTACCCAACTGCCGATCGCACCCGGTATCAGTTCTCGATCCCAGACAGTGTTTTTGACCTGTTATACCAAATCCGGGTTACTTATCCCCTTGATGAAGGAGCGATCTCATTTCTCTCCCTCCTGCCCCCTTCCCCCCTTCCCCTTCATCTCCTTTTGCGGTAAAGTAAACTATTGTAAAGAAATATGAGATTTCTCTTATCCTCTGGTTAAAACGGCCAGTTAGCATAGATACCTGAATTAGAAGTTCCTATGTCACAGATTTTTCCGCGAAGACTTTTAGCATCTGCTGTTGCATTGTTCCTGGCTGTGTCAGTATGGGCGATTGCCCCTGCCGCGCAAGCTTACAACAATCCCGATTTGCTCCCCGAAACCCAGACGCCAATTATCGACTTGGCTAAAGCCCTCACGGATCTTGAAGAAGAGGGGCTGGCAAAAAATTTAAACGACTTTGAAGCTGAAACTGGCTGGAAACTGCGGGTACTAACTCAGTTCGATCGCACTCCGGGTTTGGCTGTCAAAAATTATTGGGGGCTAGATCGAAAAAGCGTGCTGTTAGTTGCCGATCCGCGCGGGGGCAATTTGCTGAATTTTAATGTGGGAGATGACCTGTACCCACTGCTGCCGCGCACTTTTTGGGTGGAACTGCAAACTCGCTACGGCAATCAGTTTTTTGTGCGGGAAAATGGGGAAGACCGATCGATAGTGGAATCTTTGGAGTCGATCGAGGGCTGTTTGCGCCGGGGCGGATGTCGGGTAGTTCCCGGTTTGCCCAGGGAACAGTGGATTTTGACATTGATTACTTCTTGTTTGGGCGGGATAGTCTGCGGGTTTGCCGCCCAGCCTCGGAAGCCAGGACAGTTGGTAGCTTGGCAGTGGGCGCTAATTTTCTCGCCGCTGTGGGGCATTCTGTTTGTGGCTTTCGGCATCGCACCAGTGGTGACTCGGACTGCTGAGTTGTTGCCTTTGGTTCGCAATGTAGCCGGTTTTGCGATGGGAGCTCTGGCGGCATTTTTGACTCCGGTATTTAGCAAGTCTTCATCCTCAGAAACTTAGAGTCATCAGTCATCGGTCATTAGTCATCGGCTGCAGATTAATGACCAAAACCTGTTAAGCTAATACCTGACAACTCACAGGCGACAGCTATTCAACAAATGGAATGGCACGTAAGCGATGCCCAGAGTCTGGGATTAATCGACAATGAAATTGGCGAACACAGTTTTTCAGCAGCGGAGTACGAAATAGTCCGCCGCGCGATTTATGCAACTGCTGATTTCGAGTACAAATCTTTAATTAGTTTTTCCGATCGCGCTTTGCAAGCAGGGGCTGCGGCTTTGGCTGCCAGAACTACGATCGTGGTAGATGTGCCGATGGTGCAGGTGGGCATTACGCCGCAAATTCAAAACACTTTTGCAAATCCTGTTTACTGTTCGATGGATGCTCTGACTCGCCCTCAAAAGGAAAAAACGCGGGCGGCTTGGGGTATTGAAACTCTGGCGAGACGCTATCCTGAAGGAATTTTTGTCGTGGGCCAGTCTCAAACTGCTTTGTCGGCGATCGTGGATTTGATCGAGGCTGAGGAAATTCGACCTGCTTTGGTAATCGGTACGCCTTCGGGGTTTGTCGGTGTTGACGTGGCTAAATCGCGCCTGCACGATTCAATGATTCCTCACATTCGGATTGAGGGACGCAAGGGTTCGGCGGTAGTGGCTGTGGCGATTGTTAACGGACTGGTAGATTTGGCTTGGCAAGCTTACGGTCAAGAGGGTAACAGTTAAACATGAGAATGAGGCGATGTAAATGTACTGATTTACTCCCTTCCCACTAAAAGACTATGTACTTCTTTCTGATTCTTCTCTTCGCGTTCTACCCTTCTCTAAGGCTTCGCCTACTGCGTCGAAAGCGGTTCAGTAAGCAAGTTTTACTCTCGCGCAAAAAAAGCCTCTCGATTTGCGGGCGTGTTTCTCTGAGTTATATCCAGTAAAATTGAGGCAAAAATCTTTAAAACTCTTGCGACTCACACCATAAACTTTTTGTCAATTGGAAAAGTTAAATTTAAAGCTATCCATCCTTGCCGGTACCGGACTCTTTCGGCTTCCGAGTTTTTTTCACAACCTTAGGACGCTTGAAAATCAAATAATTGTGGTCGTACTTAGAGTCGTGGTGGAGCGCCACAAGTTCCCAACCTTCATCTCCCAATTGACTGACATATAAATGCAGGGAACCCTGTTTCCAATCTCGCAACTCTTCACCATTTACATATAAACTAATCAGCTTATCTCCAAAAGGATAGGGACTAGCTTCTAAAAATAAATATTCCCACTTTTGCATAAAAATCCTTAATTGAAAAAATGGCAATTAGTCATTAGCTATCATACTAAAAATACATACCGGTCAAAGCAGCTAGCTGACAATTTAGCTCCAAATTCTGTATGTTTTCCTGCTTTACCTCTAACTATTGGACGGATATGAGGTTGTGTTAAACTGACAATT
Organism: Oscillatoriaceae cyanobacterium Prado104; assembly: GCA_025454405.1. GTDB lineage: Bacteria > Cyanobacteriota > Cyanobacteriia > Cyanobacteriales > Microcoleaceae > Microcoleus. The sequence continues at coordinate 16,904 of JALOON010000076.1, forward strand.
CTATCGTCTATCTTGTTGGTCTTGTATTCGTACATCCAAGATTGCAGGCGGTAAACTTCTTGACAGACTAGCAGCAGCTTATATTGCTGTTTACTCAAGTTTTCTAAGGATGCACCTAACTCGACTAATCAGGGCAATTTTTATTAAGAAAGTCGAAAACCCCTAGCGGACGCTTGGTTTATGAGTGCCAGTTCTCGATCGGACTGGCACTCATAAACCAACCGAGGAGAAGGTTTGGGACTTTTTGGAGAGGTCTATTGCTGACATGGGTTTTTATAAGTTCCGCAGGCAAGTCACCTACAAATGCAAATTGTACGGTTCCAGGCTGGTAGTAGTCGATAGCTGGTTCCCCAGTTCCAAACTTTGCTCGAATTGCGGTGCTAAAAAAGAAACACTTTTGCTAAAAGAAAGAGTGTTTGAATGTCACAGTTGCGGTCACACTCAAAACAGAGATTTGAACGCCACAATTAATCTGCAAAAAACCGTCAGTTAGACGGGGTTAGCCTGTAGACTGGTGAGTGCCGACACTACCAGAAAGAAGCAGGAAGTAAGTGCCAAAGTCCAGAGCTGTACAGCTCTGGGTAGCTTTGGGTAAATCTTATGTAACGGCTGACAACAGCCTCGTTAAGAGTCAACGAAGCAGGAAGAAAGGTGAAGAGGCGCGGTTTCAACCCGCCTCGTAACATCCTTTAAGAATCCCCGCGCATTTATGCCGGGGAGTAAGTCAATTAATATTAATAACGCGCCCCTCCACCTCCGCGAGCAAATTTTCCGCCACCGCCCCGATTGCCGCGACCGTCGTCTTCGCGGGGCTTGGCTTTGTTAACCTTGAGGTCGCGACCCATCCACTCAGCTCCGTCGAGAGCGTTAATCGCTGCTTCTTCTTCAGCATCGGTTGACATTTCTACAAAACCGAAGCCGCGGGGGCGACTGGTTTCTCTGTCGGTGGGTAAGTGTACGCGCTTGACTGTTCCGTATTCGGCAAATACGCTGATGATGTCTTCTTGGGTAACTTTGTACGATAAGTTACCAACGTATATCGACATGAGGAATAACTCCAAAATTTAGATAGTGTAAAGATTTCAGTTTCGGAGAGCTCCCTGCCGATACAGAAGGGCAAGTTTTTAGACAATTCTGTAGCAATGAACAAAGCCTGCAACCGAATCTGATTCACACTAGGTACTTTAGCACAGAATCGCTCCTACTGATGGGGTTTGGGCGGTTAGTTGTGTAGGGGGACTGTTCAGCGCAGGTAAGATAGGTCAACCCCGCCAAAGTTGGTGCACAAAGCTAGATTGAGGTTTTCTAAGGCTTTGACCAACCAAACGACGCCTTCTCTGGCGCGAAATTCGTAGTGAGCGAACAAAATTGCCAGTCGCTTTTCTAGGTAGGGTTTGACTTTATCGCAAATTAGGACAATTTTTAGCAACAGACCGATGGTTTGGGTGGGGCCGAGGTTTGAGATCAGGTCAATGAAGACAAAATGGTTGGGCCTGTGAGGACTCTCTACTACTAAAAAGTTCAACAACTGGCTGCAAGTTCTCATCATCAAAACTTCGTTGAATTTCCGATCGTCGCTGTGAGGAAAGGTGTTCTGTAATTGCTTATACAATTTTTGATTGAATTGACCTTTGCCGTAGGGATCGTGGCTAACGGTCGAAATCAGGTATTCATATAAGTCGTCTTTGAAGGAACGGTAGGATTGGCTTTCGCTCGTACTGGCCCGAAAGCTACCGGCTAGTTGTTTGTATGTATTGCCTGCTTCTACTTTGCCAACAAATTGTTTGAGGGCAAAGAACAGTTCCGGGTCGCTTAACAGAGTTGGGTTTTTTATATTCTGTATAGGTCTGCCAAAGGAGATAGATGTAAAACGGCGGGCGACCTGACTTTTTCTCACTTGGTGAGCGACGTACTGGGAGAGGTCGATTTCAAATTGCTGCTGTTTTTGAGCTTGGATTTTCTTGATGACTTTCTGCTGTTCGTAGTTGCTGTCGTCGGTGAGGAGGCAGTGATTCCAGAGGTAGGGATAGCGGGGAATTAAGGTGCCGAGGGACTGACTGGCGGGGGTTTTGCCGTTAGTGCTGCCTGCCGAGTTGTCGGTGATGACTTGAGCCAAGCGCTTGAGGGTGAGGTACTGTTCGCTGGCGGTAAATTGATGTATTAATCTGGGAAGTCTGCCGATCGCGCGGCTGTATCCGGCACCTGAAGGTTTGGGAACCAATTCAAACAAGGCAATCAGTTCGGGAATGGCTTTTTGCTTGCCGGGATAGGGCTGCCAGCGATTGATGGCGATGTGGCAGCAGCGATTGAGGATGTATTTGAATTCTTGTTCGGCCCCCTTGGAGGCTGCTATGGTTTCGAGGGCTGCTGCAACGGCGCGATCGGGATAGCCGCTGCCACAGACAAACAACTGGCGAAATCGATCGATCGATTCGGCTGGTTGCTCTGTTTGTACCACTTGCAGCAGGTGGTTGTACAGTATTTGTTCTTGTGCGTGAGTTTGTCGGTTGTAACTATCTGTCCAGGTATTGTTCACTTGTATCATCCTCCGAGGCTTTGGCAAGAGCTTTTAGCGCTGTTGGCTCGATCGATTTGGCTGATGCTTCGCCTGACTAGAGTTAACGTATCTGTTTGCTGCTAAGTGCTTTGGTCTAGCAATTCTCAGCACCAGATCGGGTGGATTTTTTTGCTCAAACAATTGATTAGTACCAGCATTACACGCTCTGTTACTAGCTATCAACGATCGGACGCAAAAAGTCGTTGAAATTTTGTCAAATATTTGTGAAGATAGCGGGATAAAACTCAGGATTTATTTATCTGCTGGCAATTTAGTATTAGTATTATTTTAGATCCTGTCCTTGCCAGCTACCCGCTTTTGCTGAATTCTGGAAGATGCTGCTGCTGCCTCCAGGACGAAAATCGGGGATCGAGGGAAGGAAATTAGTTGAAGTGTGAGTGCTAGCCAAATGGTTTGTCGCGTTACTGTTACCCAACTTGCGGAAATTTTGTCTGTTCCTTTGCCGGATTCGTCCGATCGCGTTTTCACAGAAACTTTGTGCGAGGGGATTGCTACCGATACGCGCACCCTGAAAGGAGGAGAAGTGTTTTTAGCACTGCGCGGCGAAAATTTTGACGGGCATCAATTTATTGCAAAAGCTAGGGACTTAGGGGCGATCGCGGCTGTTGTCGATCGCGCACAGCAAGCAGAAGTTCCCGATTTCCCCGTATTGAGAGTTGATGACACTTTAAAAGCCTATCAATCGATCGCCCGTTGGTGGCGAGATCGCTTCAACATACCGATAGTTGCTGTTACCGGGTCCGTAGGTAAAACTACTGCCAAAGAACTGATTGCGACGGTTTTGTCAACTGGGGGAAACGTTCTTAAAACTCAACTCAACTACAACAATGAAATCGGAGTGCCAAAAACCCTGTTAGATTTGTTGCCATCGCACAATTATGCTGTCATTGAAATGGGAATGCGAGGTCTAGGTGAAATTGCGCTGCTCTCGCAAATTGCCCGCCCGAATATTGCGGTAATTACTAATGTCGGAACTGCCCATATCGGGCGGTTAGGTTCCGAAGAAGCGATCGCGATCGCTAAATGCGAATTGTTGGCCGAAATGCCGTCCGATAGCATTGCGGTTCTCAATCACGATAACGATCGCTTAATAGCAACTGGGGCAAAATTTTGGTCGGGAAAAACTTTAACTTACGGCTTAGAAGGCGGAGATTTGTGCGGGGAATTGTTAGGTAACGATACTATACTGGTGGAAGGTATACAACTGCCGCTGCCGCTGCCGGGAAGGCACAATGCTGTAAATTATTTAGCAGCTTTGGCTGTAGGAAAAATCTTAGGTATTAATTGGGAAAATTTACAGCAAGGTTTGTCCGTGCAGTTGCCGGATGGTAGGGCGCGCCGCTACGAATTGCCCGACGATATTGTAATTTTAGATGAAACTTACAATGCAGGTTTAGAATCGATGCTGGCGGGATTGAGATTGCTGGCAGATACTCCGGGAAAACGCCGAATCGCGGTGTTGGGAACGATGAAAGAGTTGGGTGAAAGGTCGATCGAATTTCACCGACAAGTAGGCAAAGCTGCGCGAGATTTAAACCTCGATGCTTTGTTTGTGTTTGCCGATTTTGCAGAAGCTGCTGCGATGGCTGGCGGTGCGGCGGGAATGCATTTTGTGGAAGTAGCAGATCTGGAAGCTGAGAATTCTCGCGATGTGTTGGCAAAGCATTTATCAGAGTTTGTGACAGCGGGCGATCGAATTTTATTTAAAGCTTCTCATTCGGTGGAATTACATCGAGTTGTGGAAAAATTTAAACAGTTGACAGTTGACAGTTGAAGGAAGAAGGAAGAAGGAAGAAGGAAGAAGGAAAGATTCTCCCCATTCCCCAATCGAAAATCGAAAATTGAAAAATCGAAAATCCCCCAACATCCAATCCCCAATCCCCAATCCCCAATCGTTTGACAGTTGACAGCACGTAGGGTGCGTCGCCACAAAAAATTTTCGATATAAACCAAGATTCAACGAGCGACGCACCCTACAATTTATAATGGGGATGAATCACCCGGATTTGCGATCGGATCGGATCGCTTTACTTTTGCTGCGATCGTGCTGACAGCTTTTTGTTCAATCACTTGTTCAACCAAAAAATGATGAATTGACAGTAAGGCTCATATTGAGATTTATCATTTACATTACTGTATTTGGCGATTTCTTTACTTAAGATGGCTGCTGTCCATGACTTAGATGGATATTTTTTATCCAATCCCATAATAACAGCATCCAGAACTGCTTTCCGCAGTTGTAAGTCCTTTCTTTCAGTGGCATGTCTTGAATATGTCCGCAGTTTGAACAGGGCTTGCTCGAAGGGAACCAACGGTCAGCAACTAAACATCGGTACACCATAGATATTTGTCTATTAGTGTACCGCTTTGTCTATTTATTCGCTACCTAGGTACTAACTCTACTACATTATCGTACTTGCTGTTTGCTAGCGATCGTCCCCTGCTCGACAAGGACACCGCAGCTTTCAAGGCTGAGAAAAATGTATCAAACCTTTACTTTTTACCGAGCCACCGATCGAACTCGTCAAGCCGCGATTCAGTCCTGACAGCACTAGGCCTTCACAATTCCAGCTCTTGAAATTTTATTTATTGGTATTTATACTTGCTCACTTGGTGATACATAAAGATTTATAAAGTTTTGTCAACGCCTGGAGCATCTTAAATTAAAATCTTCTCATAAAAAAGACTGTTTCTTGACGATCGCAAATTGTAAAAAAGAATTTAAATCTCAAGCTGTGAGTAAGATAGAGGATTTGTCAGTCAAAGATTTTTTGAATAAGCAAAAGCTATCGAGGTCGATCGCTCATAACAGCAGTGCAACAAAAAGCAAAAATACCCGCCCGATCGAGCTTAGTTCAGGTTTGGATAGGTGTTAATGGAACAGCTTAACCCCATGATGGATCTCGATTGTTTCGCTTACGGCACGGGTCACGCAGGTGAAGGGGTCTGTTTGCTAGTCCGCATGGGGCCGCACCGGATTTTACTCGACTGCGGTATAGAGGACGTTACACCCCTTTGGGCAGATCTCGATCGACCGCTGCCAGCAGATTTAGTCCTGTGCACTCACGCACACTCCGATCACGCCAGAGGTTTGCTAGCACTCCACCAAACTTTCCCGCAGTTGCCAATTTACGCCAGCGAAGTCACGACCCAACTGCTACCCCTCAACTGGCCGGAAGAGGCTCGAACGCCTGAGTCGCGCTTCTGTCAGGCCCTGCCTTGGCTGTCGGCGGTCGAACTGAGGCGGGGACTGAGCGTGCAGTTGTTTCCATCGGGGCATTTGCCGGGGGCGGCGGCCGTGCTGCTGACTTATACAGCGCCCCACCGCACTTACACCCTGGTGTACACGGGCGATTTTTTCCTGTCCAATTCGCGTTTGGTAGAAGGGCTGCCCCTGGGAGAACTCAGGGGACTTAAGCCGGACGTGCTGATTTTAGAGGGAAGTTACGGCACCGCCCGCCACCCCCACCGCCGGCAACTGGAAAATCAGTTGGCGGAACGCATTCACCGGGCGATTGCAGAAGGATACTCGGTACTGCTGCCCGCGCCGACTCTGGGCTTGGGTCAAGAACTGCTGATGTTGCTGCGCAGCCACCACTACTTCACCGGCCGCGACTTGGATATCTGGGTAGACGGCACTGTTGCCGACGGGTGCAACGCTTATCTGGAATTGCTGCCGCACTTTCCGACTGCGGTGCAAAATTTTGCCCAGCACCAACCCCTGTTTTGGGACGAAAGGGTGAGGCCCCGCTTGCGCCGTTTGCTGCCGGAACAGCGCCAGTTCTTGGGCAAGACGCCGTGCATCGCGATCGTTGACAGAACTGCAGATTTAAACTTGTATGCGGGCGATCGTACCGCTGATTGGATCGTGCTAGCCTCTCAAAAGCCCGGATATCCCGCCTGGGAATGGCAGGGAAACAGACAAGCATCCAGAATCAGAAGCATCGAAACATATTTGCTCGCCGAACACTGCGACGGTCCGGGAACTACGCAGCTAATTCACAATTTGCGCCCCCAGCACGTAATTTTAGTCCACGGAGCGCCTGCGTATTTGGCCGACCTCGCTAACTTGGACGAACTGCGAAATCGCTATCAGTTGCACACGCCAGCCCCCGGCACTCTGGTAGAACTGCCTCTGGGCGAAACATTCATCCAACCCGCGATTCCGGAAACAAGTTACGAGGGGGAACTCAGCGAGTTGGGGACGGAGGTAGCGATTAGTTTGCCCAGTCAGATTACAGCCGACCCCCGGTGGGCGAATTTTGCAGATACGGGTTTGGTGGAAGCGCGCTGGCAGGGTGAAGAACTGGTACTGCGGGGACTCGGCCAGCGGGAACTGCTGTCTCAAGGTAGCGATCGCATTCGCACTACCCATCTCGAATGTTGCGGCAACTGCCAGCACTATCGAGGTCAGCGCTGTTGGAATCAGTTAAGTGCTTTGTTCGGCTTTAAAGTTACCCCTGATGGTTACTGTCCCGTTTTTGAAGCGATGCCCGAGTTTTATCTACCTGACGAAGAATTGTAGAGCAGGAAGAAATACGGTCAAAGCAGAAAAATAAAGAAGCACGGCTTCAGCCTGCTTCTATGCAACCTTTGGGTATGTCCTCCCTAAATGCGCTGGGAGGAGTCAATCCCAGCAATCAATCCAAATTAGATTCGGGGTAGCGATCGCGAATTTGTTCGGCTTCTGGACAATCATCAGAAACTAGAGGTTCGCAGTTGGTTCTCGATACCGAAGCCAACTTCTGGGATACAGCTCCAATACTTTCGAGACGCACCATTTCTTCCCAGGAGCTAATTTCGTCTTCTTCCTCAGTTTCGTAGCGCAGCGTGACTAGATCCCCTTCAATATCTAGGATACGAGCGCGCTCTATCCAACGTTGCTGATCTCGAAGAAAAATAGAAACCTCACGACCATCACAACAGAGTTGATAGATTTTGCGCTGTAGCATTTGTCAGTTCTCCTGCGCAGTGTATTTGCTTAAAAACCTTGCCTGTCTGCGGTAACGTACTTTGAGTTTTACATCGGCAGGCACAGCCCTACAGACCGGCCAGTTTCACGTTTCCCGAGACTCGAACACCGATGGGAATTACCAAATCAATGGTATCACCAAATCTACCCGCTACGCTATTTATTATTCTTGCAAATTGTGCTCTCGACCGCACCAGGGTTTCAGTTGTTCAGCAGCATGGAAGCAGCACCAGGACTTGACGCAGCGATCGCTCCGAGGCGACACTCAAACAACAAGATAAACAACAGATCCCGCAAGCTCAGACCAAATCTCGTTCGTTTGGAAGATGAAACAGACCCAAGCAGTCAATTTTTTGGCAAATTATGCGACCCGAATCCACAAGTAACTTTAAACTTGACCCGAATGCGATCGCGATCGCTGACAGCAGGCAGCCGCTAAATGTAAAAGATGGTAGCGATCGACAATTAGCTTCAAATCGGGTCAGCGCAGAGGCGGTTAAGCTAGAAGAATTGCGGTTTTCCAAAAATAAGTAAAGGCGAACCAGTGAATAAGGAGGCTAATTGATGGTATACGCAGAAAATTGGTCGCAGCCGTCGATCTTTGAACAAGCGCGATCGGGCAACTTTCAAGCCCTGAACTACTGGATAGACAGCTTGCTGCGACCCGAAGGAATTGACGCCCGCGTCGAAGCAGCTCATGCCGGTTGCGTGCAGATTTTGGTAGAATTCGGGCGCGAATTTGCGTCAGATACAAACTTTGGCAATCCGCTGCGGGAAGGCTTAGTTAAATTTATCTGCCACCAACTCTGGAGGCTCAACTCTCCTGCAGTAGAAGGAGTGCGAATTAAAGCACGTTTGGCTGGGGAACCAGACATTCTCTGGAAACAGTCAGTGCGTATAGTAACTCCGGCCAACCGCCGGCGCCGGCGTTACCGTTCCCTACTTGTTATCGATTGGGTTAAATTTAAAACGTACCGTTCTCTGCTGCTAGTGGGTTCGGCACTTGCCTCATTTATTTTGGGGTGTTGGGTCAGCTACCACGAGGCTCTGGCAATGCGGTTAGTTCCGATCGACTCCCAACAGCAGCAGGCACTTGTCATGTCGGGACCGCCACCAAAACGTCCGGATACCGTACAAGCTGCCTTAGAAGTAGTACCAGTGGTGCAGCAAAAGCAGGTACTTTACCCTGACGACCCAACGGTGACGCTGATGTTCGGAGGTAATGTAAATCTGTCGGATGCGCTGGCAGGATCGGCAGCCAAAGATTACCAATGGGGCTTCGCAAAAATGGACGAGTACCGACAAGCAGATGTGTCGATGGTTAATCTAGAAAACCCCTTGACTCGCTCTACTTTGGGAGCCGCTAAAAAACAGTTAAGTTTTAGGGCAGATCCGGAATCGGTGCAAGTATTAAAGGCGGGCGGAGTGGATATTGTCAATTTGGCAAACAACCACGCTATGGACTACGAGGAACCCGGACTGGTGGAAACTATAAATACTCTAGATAATGCCGGCATCCATCACTTGGGGGCCGGTCGAGATATTAAAGAAGCGCGGCGTCCGGATATTATTGAGGTTAAAGGTCAGCGGATCGCGTACCTCAGTTATTTCGACGCTGACCTTCACGCAGCAGATCCGGGGAAAGCAGGGACTAATGCCCGCCGCAACAACCGCGTGGCGGAGGATATTCGCGCTCTCAGGGGTCAGGTGGACTGGATTGTGGTTAATTATCACTGGGGAGTGGAATTGGCAGATTATCCGGGAGACTGGCAGATAGATTTGGCACGCTTTACGATCGACCAAGGAGCGGATCTGGTGGTGGGACACCACCCCCATGTTTTGCAAGGTGCAGAAATTTACAAAGACCGACCGATTGTCTACTCGCTGGGCAATTTTATTTTCGGTGGCAACGCGCGCAGCGATTACGATACAGCAGTGCTGAAAGTATCGCTCCGAGACCGTTCCATGAAGGTAGAGTTTTTGCCTGTAGAGGTGAAAAAGTTTCAGCCGAAAGTGGTGGAAGGTGCTAAAGGGTCTCGCATCCTCAAACATATCGAGCAGATTTCCAGTATTTTTGACAAGCCGATGCGATCGCAAGTAGTCCTCGAAACCCCTGTTTCGGGAATGCCGGTTCAAATCCCGGCACGCACCGGTACTTACAGGCAGCCGAATTCTCAAGTTCCCGCAGGACAGGACGCTATTCCAGGGCCGGGACAAACCAAACCGACTCCGGTTTTGCCACCTTTGCCCCAGGCTCCCAAACAGCAGGAAAGTTCGTCATTGTTCCAGAACGGAACTGCCCCGGCTGCTGAGTCAAGCCCGACTCCGACTCCAGAGTTGCCGACGCGCAACTTGCCAGATCGACCTCAGAAACCCGATCGGGATACAGCGGAGCCGTTTACTCGAGAGCCATTTATCAAAGAACCTTTCATTGCTCCCCCATCCCCGAGTTCCGAGGTGCTACCGAGTCCGCAAAGCTATCTGCCCGCAACTCCATCTCTGTCTTTTAAAGTCGCTGTGAAACAGCAGCCCCCAACAGGAATGGCTGCAGGTACTTGCATCTCTAGCAACCGCTGCAAGACCATCGCCCTGCCACAGCTAAATGCGGGTATGGGTTAGGAGGGAGGAAGCAGCGCGGCCGGCAGCCTCCGGAGAGAAAATAGGCAGCAGGAAGTATATACTGCTGCGCAAAAATTCTCTCAAGGTTCCTAAATCTCACCATCAACTGCGCGATCGTGCCTCCACGAGCCGGTCGAGAAGTTCGCTCAACAACCAAACTGACAGGTGTAAGAACCCAAATCGCTGAAAAATTTTAATCAGTTATGTACGCCATCAAACTCGAATTAAAACTTAAGGATCGAAAACGTACCTTGATGGCGCTCTATTCTTGTGATGCCAGATTTTGTTACAATTTGGCATTAGCTATCGCTCGATCGGTGAAAGATCCTCAAGTTAGCAGTAGTAAAAAAGTAGTGGCGATCGCCAGAGTCTTTGCGAACCGCATCCAGAAACTGCTACAAGAGCCAGAAACTAAAACCCGAGCTTCTAGGGTTGACAAAATAATGAATTTCTGGCATTTTAGTGAAGCTTTATCCAGATTTTTTAAAGTATTAGGAGGACAGCACAAATTAAACAGGAAAAAAGATAGTAATTTATTTACAGTAGAGGCTGCTAATGGAAATCGCGAAATTTTATTAGAAGATTCCAAGTTGATTAAATTCCCCTCCTTAGGGACATTTAAGTTAAATAAGGCTATTCCATTAAAGTGCAGGGCACAGGCATCGAGCAGCTCGCGCGCGATGGATAAATGGTATGTTTCCTTTGCTATAAAAGCCGAAAAAGTCCCGCCCCTATTGCATCCTGTCACTGAACCTGCAGGTATTGACTGGAGAGGAGCGATTTTTGCTACTCTTTCAGATAGTAATTGTTACGAATCTCCCCTGCAGCTCGCTAAAGTGAAAACCAAGCTGAGCCAAACACGGTGGAGAAATCGCAACAAGCAACTAGGCAGCAGGCAATTAGATGTAAAAGCATCAAAAAATGCTCGCAAACACTACGGTCGGTCGGCCAAGATTCATGCCAAAACTGCCAAGGGAAACCGAGAGTTTTTGCAGAAATCCAGGACAGAAATTAGCAAAAAAACTGCTGGCATTCGCAGAGAAGATTTGCAGGCAAGCTGGACGATCGCCGGTCGTAATTTAGCAGCAGCTATTTCAGATTGCGGGTTTTCTGAATTGCGATGCCAGTTGGTGTATAAATCTTCTATGTATGACACGACAGTTGAGTTGGTCGCTCGTTGGTATCCATCATCAAAGACTTCTTCAAACTGCGGTCGCATTCGATCGATGCCGCTAAAAGAACGAGTTTGCGAATGTCAGCATTGGGGTGCAATTATTAATAGCGGCATTCAAGTCGCGACCGATTTGGCCCGACACGAGGCAGCTCGTAAAGCTTGGCAAGGCCGCTCAGTTAGAGCCTGCGAACAAGAAGGAGTCGGCTCCCTTGCAAAAAGCTGTTCGCGAACATTAGATCTACTGGGAGTAGATTTGAGTAAGTTTCACACAAAGGCGAACAGCAGCAGATCGGAAAACAATTACTAATGATTCATTTACTGACCACCAATGATCGATGACCTACTAACGATGACAAACTTGCCCCAATCCGCTGTGTTTGCGATCGCGATCGAGCAAAAGCAGTACAAAACCTACGTCCTCTCCGACAAACTGGCTAACTCCACTCTGGAGGTTGTGCCGGAACGGGGCGGCATCGCCACTAGCTGGCGAGTATCCGATAAAGAAATTTTGTACTTGGATGCGGAACGGTTTGCTAACCCCGAATTGACTGTACGCGGCGGGGTGCCGATTTTGTTTCCAATTTGCGGCAATTTACCGGACAATACTTACAGGTACAAGGGAGTATCGCGGAATCTCAAACAGCACGGCTTTGCTCGCGACTTGCCCTGGGTGGCTGCCGATCGAGTTACTGAGGGCAAGGCAGCCTTGACTCTGGTACTTGACAGCAACGATCGCACTCGGGCGGTGTATCCTTTCGATTTCCGCCTCGCCTTTACCTATCAGATTAAAGGCAATGCTTTAGAAATTTTCCAGCGCTATACCAATCTGTCTGCAGAACCCATGCCTTTTTCTAGCGGCTTGCACCCTTACTTTTTGGCTCCCGATAAGTCCAAGCTGCGCTTTGAGATTCCGGGGATGCAGTACAGAGATCAGAGAACTCAGAAAAAGGGTTATTTCACCAGCGTTTTTGACCCAACTCTAGAAGAAATTGATGTTTCCTTTGACGAACTGACAGGCCTGGCTGCTACCGTCACCGATGCAAGCCGCCGCTTGCGGATGACTCTCAGTTACAATTCCAGTTACGGAAAGCTGGTTTTTTGGACGCTCAAAGGCAAGGATTTCTACTGTCTGGAACCTTGGACGGCTCCTCGAAACGCGCTGAATACTGGCGAACACCTGATTTATTTGCAGCCTGGGGCTAGTTGCGAAATGTTGGTGCGGATGACTGCAACATTTTTTTGAAAAATACTTGATATTTCGATCGAGGGGTGCTACTATTAGAAATTGTGTGCGGAAACAAAGTTTTAATGGGTCGCTAGCTCAGCGGTAGAGCACTCGGCTTTTAACCGATTGGTCTCGGGTTCGAATCCCGGGCGACCCATTTTTTAAGGGCAAAAATCAGCAGTGCAAAAAATCATCAGCGGGAAGCAGAATCAATTCTGCTGGCGGCACCAAACTATGGATAGATTGCTGCAACCCATGAGGTGATTGATTTTCGCTTCTTCCTTCTTCCTCCTTCCTTCTTCCTTCTTCCTTCTTCTTTGTTCTTTCTGCGGCAAATCCGGAAAGATTAATGTGCCATGAACCGCAAATTGTCTTAATATTGTCGTAAGAATTGAGCTTGCCCAAGGCACACTACTCAAAAACGACAAATAACTAGGAGGAATATCTATGGCGCTTGTACCTATGCGACTGCTGCTCGATCACGCGGCTGAAAACGGTTACGGCCTGCCGGCTTACAACGTTAACAACATGGAGCAGATCCAAGCGATCATGCGGGCTGCCGACGAAACCAACAGCCCTGTAATCCTGCAAGCTTCTCGCGGCGCTCGCTCCTACGCTGGGGAAAATTTCCTGCGCCACTTGATTTTGGCTGCGGCTGAAACCTACCCGCACATTCCCATTTCCATGCACCAAGACCACGGCAATGCCCCCGGTACTTGCTATTCTGCCATGCGCCAAGGTTTTACCAGCGTGATGATGGATGGTTCTTTGGAAGCGGATGCTAAGACTCCTGCAAGCTACGAGTATAACGTTGAAGTTACTCGCGAAGTAGTGAAAGTGGCTCATTCGATCGGCGTTAGCGTCGAAGGCGAACTCGGCTGTTTGGGTTCTCTGGAAACTGGGATGGGCGAAGCAGAAGACGGTCACGGTTTTGAAGGAGCGCTGTCTCACGACCAACTGCTGACTGACCCCGACCAAGCAGTTGATTTTGTTGAGCAAACAGGCGTAGATGCTTTGGCAGTGGCAATTGGCACTTCTCACGGCGCTTACAAGTTTACTCGCAAGCCGACTGGCGAAATTTTGGCAATCAGCCGGATTGAAGAAATTCACCGTCGCTTGCCGAACACTCACTTGGTGATGCACGGTTCTTCTTCCGTGCCGGAAGATTTGCTGGCGCTGATCAATCAGTACGGCGGCAAAATCCGCGAAACCTACGGCGTACCCGTTGAGGAAATCCAAAAGGGAATTAAGAGCGGTGTTCGCAAGATCAATATCGATACTGACAACCGTTTGGCAATTACTGCTGCAGTGCGCGAAGCTTTGGCAGCGAAGCCGGAAGAGTTCGATCCGCGCCACTTCTTGAAGCCTTCGATTAAGTACATGCAAAAAGTTTGTGCCGATCGCTACAATTCTTTTGGTGCGGCCGGTCACGGTACGAAGGTCAAGCAGGTATCTTTGGATGATTTCGCAGCTAAGTATGCTAAGGGCGAATTGAGCTCTTCTGCTAAGAAAGCTGTAGCTGTTTAATAATTTTCTGTTTTAGATTTTGGATTTATCTGAGGTCTAAATTTTAGTTTGCCGGGTAACTTTGAAGTTGCCCGGTTTTTTGTTTTGAGAGTGCGTGGGGCGGGTTCAAGGTAGAACTCACAGGACTCACCAGCGCGATCGCGCTTATGACAAGCCCCGCATCGGTCGAGTTCAACGATCGATAGTCGATCGACCATCGCTCGCTGGTGACGCTCGCATTACAACTATCAACTATCAACTATCAATTTGTATTGGTGTGGGATGAATGGCGCGACAAAAACGAAACATCATTCAATTGTTTTTTACCGCAGGTAAAAGCGATCGAACAAGTTGGCAATATTGTGTTTGGGGATAACCCCCAGTTGGAAGACAATATTGATGTTTTTGATGCAGATTCAACTCAAGACAAAATTTGGAAACGCAACACGGTTACTTTCCTCAATGACCTCGATAATGATGTGCGCGGCTTTGCTAACTCCGACGATGTAATTAACGGTCAAGGCGGTAATGATAATATTCGAGGCATGAATGGTGACGATCTGCTGCGCGGTGGTGGTGGTAACGATATCCTAGATGGCGGAGTTGGAGCCGATATCCTAATTGGTAATGCAGGGGATGATACCTTGCTTTTAGGAGGCGGTCGCGATGTAGATACTGTTATTTATCGCAGTGGAGATGGTAGCGATACGATCCGTCAGTTCGATCGGGGAACGGGCGGCGATTTACTTCAGTTTGAAGGCATTGAGGCGATCGATTTGGTGGTTAATGGCAATAGCACGGCTTTCTACCTCAGTGATGGAATTGAAAGCAATAGCGGGTTTGGTTCCGGTCAAATTCTTGTCGAATTGCGCGGTGTGACAGGATTTACGAGAGACAATCTGGGGCTGAATTTGGCTGTCGGTAATACGGCGCAGTTCTTGTTTGCCTAGTCTACAATACCAATTTCATAAAATAGCGCTACATATCCACCCCCCCTTCGCAGACAGGGCTGTTTCATTTTCCAAAAAACGAGGTTTTTGTAGGGGCGAAGCGAAGCGGAGGGGGTGCCCCCGTGTCCGCCCTGGCTAGGCAGGGCTGTTTCATTGTACAGAAAACGAGGATTTTGTAGGGGTCGTGCCCCCGTGCCGACCCTGCAATCCGCTGTAAGTCTCACAAAGGTATTAGGTAACTCTACTCATAACAACTAAAGTTATAGAGTCATTGCTCTCTTTAGTTGAGTGCGGATCGAGACTTTCTTCAGATGTGCATTCAAAAAGGAATCTTTACTATAAAAATATCAACAAATTCCACTTGCACTGAAGGAAACAATCATGAAACTCATTTATCGCGGCGCAACCTACGATTCCGAAACTCTCAAAGCTGCTAACGATCGTTCCGTTCCCTGCGAAACGCCATACACCTTGAAATATCGCGGTGCCAGCTATCAAGTGAATCATCGAGGTGAAACTGTTGAAATGCCTCCTCAAACCTTCGGTCAAAAAATTAGCGGTGTCACCGATCGAGTTCCTCCCCAACCTGAAGTTGCCCAATCCCCGGTTCAAACATTTACCCGCCAATTAATTTATCGCGGCAATACTTACTGGGTGACTCGCACGGTTTAATCTCGAATCCCAAGAACGATCGACATTTCAAATACCAAAAACTCCTACACAAGCAGGCAAGATCGTGACTTACGAATTTACCAACTCTCCAAATTGATGCGGTTACAAAGTTATTTTGTTTAGCGAAAACAACGCATTATCGAACGCGGAAACCAGCATTTTGATGGATTCTGGATGCGGCCAGTAGATGAATTTTGGAATTACGTTCAATAAGGCTCGATCGCCCGCCCAAAAAGTTAAGTTCCACCTAGCGACGCAAGTCCTTAACTTTTCTGTATCGACTCAATAAGTGCCAATTCGTATAACCGAATTAGCGATCGAGAAATCGGCAGCAGCAATAGCCAGCGATTCCCATCGCACCAGATTTTTTCAACCGCGCGCGCGATCGCATTTTCCCCTAGAAAAGTGCAGTTTTGACTGTGCTGGCATTCTGGTGGATTGTTTGCTGCGATTTCAACACAAAACTCAACAAATGAACTAGGAGCCAACCCTATGGCAACATTTACAGTCAATAGTTCTGGCGACACGATTAATCCCAACGATGGGGTGACAACCCTGCGCGAAGCCATCAATCAGGCAGCGAACAGCCCCGGACGAGATACCATTTTCCTCAACAGTTCTGTTGCGTTAAACAGTTCTTTGCAAACATTGGAAAGGGGGAACGATATTGATTTTATCGGGAACTTTGCCAATCGAGGCGCTACCATCAACGGCAATAACAGGCAAATTTTTACCATCCACGGCGCAAATGTTAGCTTTACAAATCTGACAATTCGCAATGGTGCAGCCATCGGCGGCGGTGGGACTCGCGGCGGTGGCGGCGGACTCGGTGCTGGCGGGGCGCTGTTTATCAACCAAGGGAATGTCATTGCTGATAGTGTTACCTTCATTGGCAACCGGGCAGTGGGCGGCGGTACCAGCGGACGAGGAGGCGACGGCAACTCGGGCGGGAACGACTCCGGTAGCGGTCAAACTGGATTGGCTGGCGGCAGAGGCGGCAACTTCAATAACCTCAGCAATGGAGCACTGGATGCTTTGGGACTGGGGAATGGCGGGGGAGATGGCGGTAGTGGCGGTCGTGGCGGTAACGTCCTCTCCAATGGGAGTGGTGAATTTGGTTTTGCGGGTGGTTTTGGGCTAAACGGCAACTTCGGTTCTGGCGGTGGTTCCGGCGGTGGCGCTGGCGGCGGTGCTGGCGGTGCGGCTGCTTTCCGACCGGGTGCTGGTGGCGGTCGCGGTGGCTTTGGCGGTGCTGGCGGTTTCGGTGGCGGTGGCGGCGGTGGCGGCGGTGGTGGCGGCGGCGGCGCTAACGTCAATTTACTTGGCAGTAGTGCTGGTAGTGGCGGTGCTGCGGGTGCTGGCGGTGCTGCGGGTCAATTTGGCGGCAGTAGTTTATCAGGTGTTGCGGGCGGAAACGCTAGCACTACCGGAAGTGGCGACAACCCTGGTGGCGGTGGTATTGGTGGCTTTGGCGGCGGTGGTGCGGGTTTGGGCAGCGCGATTTTCGTCAATTCAGCGGCAAACTTGGCACTAATCAACAGCAGTTTTGACGGCAACGTTGCTACAGGCGCGGGTAGCGGTCAGGGACGCGGCGCGATTTTCGTTCGCGATGGCGGTAGGGCGGCGGCAACGGGTTTAACTTTTAGCGGCAACAGGGCTTCTACTTCTGACCCGAATACTTTTGGTACGATTCGCACTCTAACCATTCCCACAGTCAATATCTCCCAGAATTCCAATGCCAGCGAACCGAATGGAAATGGGAACTTTCGAGTCAATTTATCCAATTCCTTCCCGGTAGATTTGGTTGTGAATTACAGTATTGGGGGGACGGCGACTGCAGGCACGGACTATAACACTTTGTCGGGTAGCGTTGTGATTCCCGCAGGCAGTACAGTTGCCAATATCAACGTGGGAGTCAGAGATGACTTGGTTTTCGATCCGAATGAAACGGTTAATGTTACCCTGCAAGCGGGTCGCAACTATAACTTGGGGACAACAAGAACGGCAAGTTTAACCATTGTTGATAACGAACCTTTAGTCAGTATTGCTGCTGGAAATACACCCGCAGAAGAAGGGGAAGTACCGGGAACGTTTGTTGTCAGTCTCGATCGCGCCGCTCCAGCAGGCGGTTTGGTGGTAGAGTACGCGGTAGGCGGTACGGCGACTTCAGGTGATGATTACGAAGCTCTAACCGGAACGGTTTTGATTCCTCAAGGACAAAGCACCGCTACGATTCAACTTGATACTTTCGACGATGCTTTTATCGACCCCAATGAAACCGTAACGGTGACACTCCGCGAACAACCGGATCGTTTGAATTACGGCGTTAATCCTGCTAGCAATACGGCATCGTTAACCATTACCGACAACGAACGCATTGCCGAAGTGAGTATTGCTGCGGTGGACTTGGAAATTGGCGAAGATGGATTTGGACGCTTCCAACTGACGTTAACGGAACCTGCACCCGTTGATGGATTGACGGTTAATTATCAAATTGCTGGAACGGCGGCGAACGGTACGGACTATCAAACTTTAACGGGAAGCGTGTTTGTCCGTCCCGGCAATACTAGCGCGGGAATTGGGATAAGTTCGATCGAAGATTTTGTAGCAGAAGGGAATGAAACCGTTGAATTAACGATTTTATCGGGTGAAAATTATACGATTGGTTCCGTTGATGCTGCTTCCCTAACCATCGCCGATAATGACTCTGCCGGATTGAGTATTTCCCCGTTGAATGGGACAACGAATGAAGCGGGAGGAACGGCAACATTTGAAATTGCGCTGACAAGCGAACCGGACACACCGATTACTGTCAATCTTACCAGTTCGGATATTGGCGAAGGAACGCTATCAACTTCTTCCTTAGTTTTCACGCCAGAGAATTGGAATGTCGCGCAAACTTTCACAGTGACGGGAGTGGACGATACTGAAACGGATGGGAATCAATCTTACACAATTCAAGCAACAATCGATCGCAATAGCGATGATGCCAATTATCTCAATTTAAACCCCGTTGAAATTGCCTCGATCAATGTCGATAATGACACTGCCAATGTGTTGATAACTCAGAGTGGGGGAAATACATCGGTTGCAGAAGGTGGCGCTACCGATAGTTATATTGTTGCCCTCACGAGTACGCCAACCAGCGATGTGACGGTGACGTTGACTCCCACCGAACAAATCGATTTGGGTGCGGGTGCGGGATTGCCTGTCACGTTAACCTTTACGCCGGATAATGCCAATACGCCGCAAACGGTGAATGTGGCGGCGGTGGATGACAATCTGGTAGAAGGGTTGCACGAGGCTTTGATTTCCCAGGCGGTTAACAGCGACGATACAGATTACGCTGGGATTGCCATCGAAGATGTGGCGGTGAATATTTCCGACAATGATTTACCGACTGTAACGGTTGTTCCTGGAGGCAATGCTAGCGAACAAAGCGCAATTCCCGGCGTGTTTAGTTTCAGTTTAAACGATGCCGCACCGCAAGGTGGATTGACTGTAAATTATACCGTCAATGGCGTGGCGCAATCAGGTACAGATTTCTCGCCGCTGTCGGGAAGTATTACTATTCCCGAAGGCGAATTTGGGGCGAATTTGTTTGTCAATCCGATTAACGATTTAATTGATGAAAATCCGCCGGAAGCACTAACTTTAACCCTCAGTAATGGAACCGATTATCAAATCGGTGCAGAAAATGCGGCAACGATTGCGATTAGCGATGACGATATCGCAGGTGTACGAATTCTGGAAACGGGGAATCGGACGAATGTGGCAGAAGGCGGCGCGACGGATATTTATCGAATTAGTCTCACAAGTCAGCCGACAAGCAATGTCACGATCGATTTTATTACAGACAATCAACTCGAACCGATTTCCTCAATTACGTTTACGCCAGAGAATTGGAATATCGAACAACAAGTTACCGTTGTTGCCACCGATGATGGTATTCAAGAAGAATTGCATGGGGGAACAATCCGCCATGAAATTACCAGTTCGGACTCTAATTATCAAGGCATTTCCGTGCGGAATGTAACGGCAAATATCCGCGATCGCGTTTTTGACCCCCTGACCACTTCCCAAGGCTTGGGAACGACGCTAGACCGCTTGCAGCAGATTTTAGAACGGGAGTTGCTATCGATCGATTTACCCATTTTGGGGGATGTGGGCGATTTTGCCCCGGCATTTATCGAACGGTTCCGCAACAGCGTAGTGAATCAAGTGCGATCGGCGCGAGATTTAACCCAAAGTGCCTTAGAAGGAATTTTAGAAAGGGCAATTTCTCCCTTCTTCCCCAACGTTCAAGTTACCAGCAATTCCAATATCGATGAAACCACCTTTCAACTCAATCTCGGCAACGTTTTCCAATTAAATAATGTGGAATTGGAAGAAACGCTAGGATTGCCTGCGTTGGGAATTAATCTTGACGGACAAGGTGCGGTTAATTTCAACTACGATCTCGATTTGGGATTTGGCATTAATCGAGATTTGGGTTTCTTTGTCGATCCTGATAATACGGGTATTTCCTCCCGCGTCGATCTGAATTTGGCTAATAATTTTAATGCCACAGGTGGACTGGGATTCTTGCCGTTCAACTTTACCAATGATGCCAGCAATCCCACAGATTTATTGCTGAACTTTGGCTTTACGTTGAATGACTTGGATAATCTTGGCGGGGCAAATGATGGCGATCGCTTGACTCTCAACGAATTGTTAGGCAATTTCACCTTTAACAACCTTTTCGATGCCAACGCTACCGCCAACGCCAATCTAGGCTTAACTGGAGTGACAAATCTCCTGGGCAACCCCGCCCTTCCCGGTTTGCGCTTCGACTTGGATGCAGGCTGGAATACACCTTTAACCTATGCAGGCGGACAACTCACTTCTGCGTCGGTTCCCACGGTGAATCTCAACGACACGGGACTGGATTTAGGCGCTTTCGTCAGCGATTTTGCCGTCCCCATCCTGCAACAAATCAACCCAATTATTGCCCCCTTCCGTCCGGTCATTCAACTTCTGAATACGGATACGAAATTGTTCTACGCCATTTCCAACGACTTGGGACGACTGTTCGATATTAATCAAGATGGCCGAGTGTCCTTGATTGAAGCAGCCTTGCGGTTAAGCGGTCGCGGTGATGTAGAATTAGGCTTCTTCGATGCAGTCGTTGCCCTCGACGAACTGACTCAACTCTCAACTCGGTTAACTCCCGGCGAAACCTTATTTATCGATCGCGGTTCCTATCGTTTAGATGGCTTCAACGCCGCCAATCCTAACGACAGCGTTCTCAATGCAGCCCTCACTTTAACCGATAACGCAGGGCAACCCAACCCAGACTTATTAACTGTCGCCAGTCGCGCCTTCCTCAATGCCTTCTCTGCCCTGGACGGACTCGATCTGCCAATTCTCACCAATCCTAAAACTACCGCAGAGTTGATTGTCGGTCGTCCCGATATTGCCCTGTTAACCTACGATGTCCCCGAACTGGAATTGGGATTGGGATTCGACCAAACCTTTCCCATTTTCACCATTGGGCCAGTTTCCCTCGATGTGTTGTTACAAGGCGGTTTCACCGCAGCGTTAGATATTGACTTCGGTTTCGATACCCTCGGACTGTCCCGGTGGCGGGATACGGGATTTGCTGAAAACCAGGCATTCCAAGTGTTAGACGGCTTCTTTGTTAGCGATCGCGACAATCCCGACGGAACGGGCGAAGATGTCCCCGAACTCGTCCTGACGGCAACGATTGCGGCGGGTTTGGGTGTGGATTTAGCCCGTGTCGTTTCCGGGTTCCTGACGGCCGGAATTGAAGGGATTGCCAACATCGATTTGGTGGATGGCGGAGAACTCAACGGAACCGATGACGGGCGCATCCGCGTTTCCGAAATTATCCCCCGCTTGTCCCGACCTTGGGAACTGTTCGATGTCGATGGTACGATTAACGCCTTCCTGGGGGCAAACGTGCGCGTATTGGGTCAAACGGTCTACGAACCTCGCTTTGCTACGTTTGAATTGGCGCGGTTTACCCTCGGCAGTACCAACAGTTTCCGGGGAGTTGGCAGCGATCCTTATTTAGCCGGGTCAACAGCCTTCTTCGATGCTAACTTCAACAACATCCAAGATGCCGGCGAACCCTTTACCGTTACCAATGCTGACGGGACGTTTGCGCTGGATGTCTCCGTTCCCATCTTTGACGTTAATGGCAATGGCGCGATCGACGGCAACGAAGGACAATTAGTTTTTGTCGGTGGCGTGGATACTTCTACTTTCGTCGATCGCGTGACTCCCTTGCGTTCCGTTCTCGATGCGACTGTTGTTACTCCCCTCACCACTTTAATCGCGGAATTGGTGGCGGATGGCGCGACGGTTGCCAATGCAGAAACCCGAGTGGGTCAAGCCTTTGGACTGCCCGATGCGATCGATTTGAATGCGTTCGATCCGTTAGCTGCGATTGCCGGTGGTAACGCAGCAGGGTTAGAAGTCTTTGCCCGTCAAGCGCAAGTCGAAAATCTCGTCGTCCAACTGTCTCGGTCGATTAGCGGCGCAACGGGCGTTTCCCTCCAGACTGCGGCGAATCGAACCATCGATGCGATCGCAAATTCCCTAACGACGGGTACGAATTTCAGCAATCCTGCCCAATTAAACTCTCTCCTAACTACTTTAGGAGTCAACCCCGCGATCGCACCTATTCTCGGGGAACTAAACCAGCGCATCGACACTATCGCCAACGATACAACTTTATCCTTGAACGATCGCGCGATCGCAATTGCCCGAGTGCAACAAGTCGCCCAAGGAGAAGTCGCCCTCGACTTGCAAGCTGTGGGATTGGGAACGCAAACCGTGGGGGATGCGATCGCGAACAATACCGGAAATGCCCTCAGCCAGCAGATTAACGCTGCCGAAGTGGGAAATCCGATCGATCGACCCGATCTCGACAACACCGTCCCCTCGGCGCGGCCAGACACCGCTACGACAAAGGAAGGTTTGCCTGTAATTATCAATGTCCTCGCCAACGACACCGATGCCGACGGCGACACTTTAGAAGCTGGCTTTGTCTTCCCTGCGGAAAACGGTCAAGTGGCAATTAATGACGACGGAACCATCACCTACACCCCCAACGCCAATTTTGTGGGGACTGACACCTTTGCTTACCTGATTAGCGACGGCGAAGCGGTTGCCCCTGCCGAAGTCACAATTACCGTCGATGCCATTCCCCGGAATCAAATTCTGGGAACTCCCGGACGAGATACCCTCATCGGAACCAGTGGCGACGATGAAATTACCGGCTTCCAAAGTGCCGATATGCTAATAGGTGGTCGAGGAAACGATCTGTTTGTTTACAACAGTTTGACGGATGCAGGCGATACGATTTCCGATTTTGAAGTAGGGCGCGATCGTCTTGTCCTCACAGAATTGTTTAATAGTATCGGTTACACCGGAACCAACGCCCTAGAAGACGAATACCTGCGCTTCGTTGCCGCCGGAAGGGGAACGACGATCGAAATCGATCCCGACGGTCCTGCGGGCAATAGCGCATTCCGCCCCCTGGTGTTGCTGAATAATGTCACCGTTGCCGCTTTAAATAATAGCAACAGCATTACAAGTGCGATTTCTGCAGGAAGAAACCTGCCTAACGCTTCTGCAAACCGCAACATCTCGATCGGAATCGAAGGCGATGACGAGTCGGCGGTGATTCAAACGACAGATATCTCGACTGATGATGCAGAACCAACTGCAATTCCAACAACAAATATCTCGACTGATGATGCAGAACCAACTGCAATTCAAACAACAGATATCTCGACTGATGATGCAGAATCAACTGCAATTCAAACAACAGATATCTTGACTGATGATGTAGAAACAACTGCGACTCAAACTACTGATATCTCGGCTGATGATGCAGAAACAACTGCGACTCAAACTACTGATATCTCGGCTGATGATGCAGAAACAACTGCGACTCAAACCGCAGATGTCTCGACTGATGATGCAGAAACAACTGCGACTCAAACTACTGATATCTCGACTGATGATGTAGAGACAACTGCGACTCAAACTACTGATATCTCGACTGATGATGTAGAGACAACTGCGACTCAAACTACTAATATCTCGACTGATGATGTAGAGACAACTGCGACTCCAACTACTGATATCTTGACTGATGACGAACAGCCAACTGCGACTCCAACCGCAGATGTCTCGACTGATGATGCAGAAACAACTGCGACTCCAACAACAGATATCTCGACTGATGATGTAGAAACAACTGCGATTCCAACAACAGATATCTCGACTGATGATGTAGAAACAACTGCGACTCCAACAAAAGATATCTTGACTAACGATCCAGAACCAACTGCGATTCCCACAAAAGATATCTTGACTAACGATCCAGAAACAACTGCGATTCCCACAAAAGATATCTTGACTAACGATCCAGAAACAACTGCGAGACTAACGATCCAGAAACAACTGCGATTCCCACAAAAGATATCTTGACTAAAGATCCAGAACCAACTGCGATTCCAACAAAAGATATCTCGACTAACGATCCAGAACCAACTGCGACTCCAACAAAAGATATCTCGACTAACGATCCAGAACCAACTGCGATTCCAACAAAAGATATCTCGACTAACGATCCAGAACCAACTGCGATTCCAACAAAAGATATCTTGACTAAAGATCCAGAAACAACTGCGACTCCAACCATAGATATCTTGACTGATGGTGGCAAGACGGGCGAGTTTGTTTACACTAGCATGACGGATGCAGGAGATATCATCACTAATTTTCAAGTCGGACCCGACAAATTGGTGTTTACCAAACTGCTGGATACATTGAATTACACGGGAACCGACGCTTTAAAAGATGAATACATTCGCCTAGTTTCTGGAGGGACCGGAACGATACTGGAAATCGACCCCGACGGACCGATCGGCAGTGGTGTTTTCCGTCCGTTCCTGTTAGTAGAAAATGTCAAGCCAGAAGATTTGAACAAAGTTAATAACTTTTTGTTCTAGTCTATAAACATCGGGGCATCTACTAAGTTTCATATTAAATCCGGTTACATCGGAATTATTAATCTCCCTCTTCTCTCTCTGCGCCCTCTGCGCCCTCTGCGGTTAAATCATTCCGATGCTACCGGAAACGATATCACACCCAAAATCTCGATCGAATCGATTTCATGAAATCTGTCCAACAACCTTAATAATCAGGAAAAAAACAATGATTAACTACTTACAACAACTCGTTCTTGCCGCTGCCACTCTTTCCTTCAGCTTGGTTGCCATCAGTCCAGTTCGATCGGCTACCCTCACCTACAACTTCTCTGGAACCACCGATTCCGGTCCTTTTGTCGGCGAAACTTACTCGGGTTTTTTGAGCTTTGACGACTCTAATATAACGGGAAATGGTCGCGAATTCTTAACCATTACCAATCTCGATTTTGACTTTTCCAATCCAGTTTTTAGTAATGCAAATCCGATTTCAAGGGCTGAAGCTTCATTCTTAAATGGCACATTTTTGGGGTTGAGTTTTTCCGCTGAAACCTACTCTTTTATTCCCGGATTTTTTGAGGTTAGCGAAGCATCTTTTGCTTACCAATTCAACCAACAAGGTGGTGCGGGAGATGTCAATTACAGCTTGGAAACTGCCCCGACGGCAGTGCCAGAACCTACTTTTGCGGCTGGGTTATTGCTGTTCGGTGTTGGCGGAATGGGGCTCAAGTTGAAGCGCAAGATGCAAAATGAGTTGTAAAGTTTTTTACCACCCCAACCCTCCCCTTAATAAGGGGAGGGAGTAAGAAATTTACAAATGATTTAGGATTGCTACAATAATCAACAATCAGCGGAAGCGAAGATTACTGACAGCTTAACTGATAACGATCGACTGTGGTGGTTGCTATAATAGAAAATGTCAAACCAGAGCCTTTTAACAAAGTTAATAACTTTGTATTTTAAGTAGAAATTGACTCCGATCTGGTTATCAAAATTTGAATTGTTATGCTGCTGAATCTAAGCCATATCGCAATAGCATTTTCCCATACTCGTTCAACTCATAAACAACGCCTCCAGAAAAAAGTTCATTCAATGTTCCACCATCCATTCCCGCAAAACTAAGTAGTCCAGCGCTTTGAAGACTAGCAGCAATATTTGGATTATTCTGAATACCAGGTTTAAACTCAAGCAGGTAATTCAAATCAGAGATATATACGCGATCGACTATGAACGATAATCGAGTTACGTCCTCGTAAGATATATTGTCGAGGATATGGTGCTTGAGCAAACGTCCTAGAATTGATGGTTTTTGAAGGCTGTCTGCACGATCGATTAACAGTACTAAGGTTTCTCCGAATTCACGCTTCTTCCTGGGGTCTTGCTCTATTTCTTCAACAAATTTTTGGCGTTTTTCAAAGGGTGTGTTGGATAGTTGCTGCAAGAAGTTTATAACTTTCTTGATGAAAAGATGCTGACGAATTTCAACACCAGCTTGGTATAAAGCAACAATGGTGTTAAAAACTGGAATATCACGAAATACACCTTCCTTTAAAGCAGCGTCAAGTGCCACTTCACTCAGATCGCGCGCTACAGAACTAAGCTTATCAGTGGCAATCGAATTAACTAAATCAATACTTGTTTTTTCATTCATTTGTTATTTTTAATTTTAACCGCTACTCAGGTTGCCACACGAGTTGAGAGCTTCTAGCCAGTAAACCAGCCAATCGTTCAGCCTCAGCTAGATTATCCTCTCGATCGGGCAACCCAACGATATTGGCATGGTCGATCGAATCGCGATCGACATCCAAACCAATTTCCCGTATCGCCCCCGTCTGGAGACTTGCAACACCATAGCACTTTCTGAACGAACCCGCGCATTGTTCGGGCGAACAAACACTGGCAATGTTGACAGACAACCCAGACTCATTGGTACGCGAAAAATAGGCATCTGGCTTCACCCGTCCGGTATCTTCATCAATCCACTGTTTGCGAAGTAACGCTCTGTAAACGATCGTATCATCTGGCAGGGGTTCCCAATTGCTCATACTCGATCGAACCACTCCAACCACCGAACCAGTACCGATATTGAAACATCTTCTTCAACCCCGTAAGACTCCCCCAATTCATGGTACAAATACGCGGGTTTCCCGACACTAGCCGGACAAACCAACCGCACCTCACACTCTGGCTGCAACTTTGTCCAAGTCAAGCGAATACCGCCCTCTTCATCCGTAGAAACCGAAGCTTTCGGAAAGCGATCGCCCATCCATTCATAGGCTTCTACCACTAACTCGATCGCCATTTTAAACGCAGACTGACTCGGTTGCAAAATCCCATAGTCATCAGTTTCATCTTCCTCCAGCAAAGCAACCAGACGCTTGAGAGTAATTGTAATATGGCTGGCCGGGGGTTTTATAGATTGAGCAACGCTCATCAAACTTGCTCCAAAATAGCCGACAATATAAATCTGCCTTTATTTTAACGTACAAAGAGTTAGAGAGGCAATCGCCCATCTATTCATAAGCTTCCACCACAAACTCGATCGAACTACTCCCATCAATGCGCCTGCTACCGACCAACGGGGGATTGTGCGATCGCAAGACGGCGATAATAATGATACGGTAGTATTCGATCGATAACCATCAACAACCAGTGGCAGCGACAACAACTGACAGTTCAAGTGATGTGGAAAATTTTAGGTTTTAATTGGTACTCTCCGCTTTTATCAAGTGGAGATTCTTGATAAGCAGTCACGCATTTAACAGCTCAAATCAGCGGTGGCAGTTTCCTTTCGGGATGCACTAGCGGTTTTCGTCCGTCCCCTGCATTTGAATTGTTAGCCTGCGAATACTATCTTACTAACGATTGATTACTTCCGTAATTTTAGACTGAGATTACACCTTGATTCAAAAAGAGTCAAAGCTTCTCAAACGCCGTCCACGTTCTACCAAACTCTTCAAGTTTTGGATTAGAACAGACAACAGTTAGATAGCTTCCTTCTGTGTGTCGTTTTAGCCGACTCATTGCAACATAAGCAGACTCGAGATCTGTATCTTCAGAAATAGCAATAACCATATAGCGAGCTTCCCATCCTTTAAAACTATGGATTGTACAAGCTTTGATTCGAGCATCACCCATAAAAAATGCCATCTTCCGGCTCTTCTTTTCTTGTTGATCTGCATCAAAGATATGGATGACATTGAAGTTTTTTTCATTAAGAAGTGATACACAGGCTAACCCAAATTTGTGAGTTGGAAGCAAAAGAACAATATCTGGGTAAGCAATAACATTTGGAGCAGCTAAACCAGGCATTTTGAGCGCAGCACTGACGCACTCCTTCGCTATTGACTGAAAAGAGCTAAGTTGTATCCAACTAAGATGAGTAGGATATAAATCTAATTCAGATACTTGTGCTGTTGGCAAGTTAAGTTTCAAGTCAGGCAAGTATCGTTTTGCAAAGTCCCTCAAGTATTTAATAAGCGAATGAGGCATTCGGTAGCATCTTTCTAGTTGGACCCAAGGACCGCTAAAGCCTGCACCATTCATAGCATCTTCCGTCCAACTCCTAGCTCGTTCATAGAGATCTTGAGTTTCATCGGCAACTAGTACCATTTCACCACTTGATTTTAGGACTCGTCGCAGCGTGTTCCACCAGATAGGGTTGTAGTCCTGTCCTTCATCAACCAAAATGGCATCATATTTGGTAATTTGTGCTCCTGCGATGTCAATCGCCTGATTAGTTAACTGAACAATCTCGATTTCTAGTACTTCAGAAATATCTGGATTCCCTTGCCAAAGCCCATTGTATTCATTATTTAGACCTGCCTCACTACAGATGACTTGCTTGCACCATTCATGAAAATGGAGCCATGTAATGTAGCGATTAATCGTTTTACCTGGGAGTGGATACCGAACTGCTAAATCTCGGAGATAATGCCATAACGTAATGTTGAATGAAACTACTAAGGTGTCTTTATGTTCAATTGATAACTGAGCGGCTCTTGCTGCCAATACCAATGATTTACCGGAGCCAGCAGCACCGCGAATACGACGATACCCAGATCTGGTGCGACTTATTGCCAGTTGCCGTTGTTTAGGATTAAGCTCTAGAGGTTGCCGCTGAGTAGCGGAAAAGTCTGGCTCAACTAACCAACCTCGCAAAGATGTAGCAAGTTCAGGCTCCATAAATTTAGAAGCGCGCCATCGACTTGCAGTAGGAAAAACAGTTTCTAGGTCATTTAACAAAAGCGCATCACACCCTGCCAGTGGGTGGTAAGGTTTGGCTTTCCCAAGGAGGTTCCGCGTTTGGTAGAAAGGAAAAAACAACTCTTCTAGAGTTTTAGTATCTGCGGTTGTTACAATCACTCCAGCAGTGATTAAAGAAAGATAGGCAGTGGATCGATCGGTGCAATTATTATTGATTTGTGGACAGTATAAATTAGCAATACTATTTTTATAGATGAGAACCTTTTCAACTGGATTATCTTTGATCCGAAAGGCCTTTCCATCTCTCGATGTCGCCCACAATTCTGGGTCATTGGATTCAGTTGATGAGTACCTTACGTAATAAGGTAGTGCCGTTAAATCCCAGTCCTTAACCTCAAAAACAGCAATGCCAACCTTCGGATTTAATAGGACGAAATCTGGACGTAAGCCATTCAGATGGGGCTGAATATAGATCTCCCAATCTTCTGAAAGATTTTGATTAAAAAACTCAAAGACTCTTTTCTCCCCTACCGTTAGAGGAGTTCTGAGGGTGTCTAGTTCATGCTCCGAAGGTGAAACAAATCGATTGGTCATGAAAATCTAACATTGCCCAGATGGATGTTCAACTAAATCTTATAACTGTATTGCCGTTGCGATACAATATATGATATTGCCTAAGACTACCGCAGATCCCTCCTGTATGTCAACCTCTTCTTACTCTCCTTCAGAATCTCCATCGAAACCGCAGATTTTGGAAAGCGAATCAGTTTTTTAGGAAACTAATAATGCAGCAACCGTTTCATTTGAGGGTAATTGTAATATGGCTAGCCGGAGGTTTTATAGATTGAGCAACGCTCATCAAACTTGCTCCAAAATAGTTGACAATGTAAATATGTGTAAATATGTATTTATTTTAACGTACAAAGAGTTAGAGAGGTGATCGCCCAATTCTCTAGCCAGGAGTTTAGAAGGTCGATTGCTGCTTGATTTTTCCTTGCTTGTTCGGGATTGATAACAGATGAGGCAACCGCCCGCACTAACGCATTGTTATGCCGCATTTAGATACCTTGCTAAGCGTAAGGCTACTCTATAAATCAAAGCTCTAAATATTTATTAATGCGTTGAAGAATCTCTTTACAATAGCCTTCAGCTATCTGTCTTTCATAATCAGAAATAACATCATCTCGATTGTGAGCAAGAGGATTTCTGACCTTCGATACCACTTGAGAACGTTGATCCCAGTAAGCTTTATCTTTACCAAAAATGGGTTGAAATATTTGCCATTCCTTCAATACTATTGCGAAAAGATCTTGCGGATAAGTAAAGTCTAGAGGGTTTTGTGATGCCCTATCACGCCAAGTTTTTATTTCTCTTTCCTGAGATTCACGACATTTCTGAAAAAGATTTTTTCCACTTTGTTTATCCATGCAGAGATTAGGATGGCTCTTTTCAAGCTTGCCAAACCAATCGCTACCATACTTATTTTGTAATGTTGATGTCAGTAAAATCCTAAGATTTTTCTCTGTATCTCTCCACACACTCCATAAATCAGTTTCTCGTTCTATCAAGCTTAAAAATGAGTGGAAGTGTTCCGAAAATGCTGTATAAGTGCTTTGCTTACTCAGCCTAATAAATCCATATCTTAAAAACTCATCAACATCTGTTTGCTTAACATCAATTACTGGACCAAATAGTATTTGTAGCAACTTTCCAAGATTTCCATCCTCTTGAAGAAGATAGACAATAGAGTCGTAGTGATTTACAAAAGATCGTTCAATTTTTTGGAAAGCAAGATTAACATTAACTTGCTGCTGCTCGCGAAACATTTCTACGATTTCATAGCCCAACATTTCCAATAGATAAGGATGCTTCCCGCAGTAAAATTCTATTTCATCGATAATTTCAACAGTGATGCACAGCCCAACTGAACTAAGACGATTGGCAAAAGCTTGAAAGTCTTCATCATCGAACATTGCTAGATAATGCTTATGAAAAATTCCATCCAATGTAGAAATAGCCTGTGATTGTAGCTCAATTTCGCGGATAGTACGTCGTGAAGTAGTTATAAAAGTGACTCTCCACTCTGGACGATATGACAATTCACGTAACCCTTGAAAGCCAGAGATGTCGCCTTTAAAGAGGAATCGAGCATGATCGAACTCATCTAATATGAAAAGTACACGAATATTACTCTGACGAATCTTTTCAAAAAATCTTTGGATACGAGAGTAGCCTTCACTCCAAGAGGCTTCATCCTGTAGAGCGTGATTAGCCGCACATTGAATTGTTTCAGTCACCCAATTTAAGTCTTCCAATTCATCAATACATCTTGTGATCAAGGACTTGAAGAATATTGGAGGCTGGTCATAGGTTGCTAAGTTAATCCATATTGGTAAGAGCCTTTTAGAAATAAGCACTGGCTTGCTTTCGATTACAGCTTTATATGTTAAGCTGCTTTTGCCAATACGAGGATCGCCAATGATTGCAAGGTTTCCTGGTTCTTGTGGACGTGTGACTCTATTTGCAATTACTCGCAAACTATCTTTACGCCCAATGAAACGATTCCCAGTGACAATATTGCCATAATCAGCAAACGGATTTTCAATCTCAAGATTCATGACATTCCTATTGTGGATGGGCAATTAACCATTCCTTAAACAACTCAACTCGCATACGGTAATAGTTTTCTTGTTCTTGTCTTATTACTTCTCGATTTTCGAGGTCTCTTAAAATCTCATCAATAGGTATCTGGGTTTCACATACAATGCTATGACGACTACATGCGCCAGTGCGACTATTTTCAGCTATGGACGCTAAAACTTTCCTGGCATCTTCATCTGAGATAGCATCTGCTGAAGTATCTCCAGAACTAATTAAATTATCAAACTTATCAATACTTAAAGCATTAACCCCTTGAATTAACTCGAATTTGACTTGCTCAACATCTGACTTTGTAACTAGCTTCGCTCGCTTACGATTCATATACTCAACTAAGCGGTTACAAAGAATCTGAATATAAAATGGACTTCCAGCAGTTAACTCAACAATTCTATCGATAGCTTTCTCCACATAACGACTCTTTCCCTGCTTACCACCAATCCGAATTGGTTCATCAATCAGTTTAATAGCATCTTCATTTTTAAGATAACTAACTCGTTCATCCTGAATAATTCCAAATTCATTAGGGAATCTCTGCTTGAATTTTGGCATAACATCCTGCCCCACAAGTACGGCACTAAAAAAGTTTTCTTGTAGTAATGCTTTCCAATTTCTCATGAATTCTTCAGGAACTTTACCACTCAAAATTTGACTATAAATGTAAGAAAATTCGTCTATCAAAAGTACGACTCTGACCTTCTTCCAATCATCTGCTTTAGCTATATTTCTTTTGAATCGCTCAAAAATATCCTTAAAGAGAGTTAATGTGCTAGGATGTTTATAAAATTCATAATCAGTCGGAAAATTTATAGATACTAACCCATAGCCCTCATCTAATTTATCTTCAATAGCATACTCAAGTTTTTTGATAATGCTCCACAAAATTTGGTATAACAAAGGCGTAGAAGAATATTCATCTAATATTGAGCCTATATTCCCTATATCTAAAATAAGTAAATTCTTATCCTGTTGCAGTTCAAGTTTAAGATGATGAAGGATGGAAGATTTTCCAGAACGTTTTTGTCCAAATATAACTAAGCACTTGTTTTGAGAATGAGAATTCTGGATGGTGCGAGCAGTATTACTAATTAGCTCATTACGTCCATAAAACATATCCTTATTTTCAACAATAGCTGATTCAGCATAGGCAGCGTAAGGGTTTTCAATTTCTTCAAACTGCTCTTCAGAATAGAGACGAATGGAGAAATTGGCTATTTGTGTTTGAACTATATTTTCTGCACGTGTCCGATACTGAGCATAAATCGGTAAAGAAAATGTCTCTGATTTTACTGCCTCTTCAGTTAATCGTATAGGTATAGTTAAAATATCTTGAGAACCCCCGCGTAAAGGGCAATCCAGCATAATCTCATTACGAGTAACTGTGAAAAATTCATTATCTTCTTCCACAATTAGTTCTAATGATTCCGCTGGGCTACAACCCATTCTATTTTCAACAACAATTTGCACTTCTATAATTTGATTTGCATCATGTGAATATGAATCAAACCCTTCAGCTAAACGAAGTGTCAATTGGGGTACGGAACTTTCATATATTTCTTGAAGTTTTATATTTGCCTTATTTTGAAGTGACTCAAGAATAGGGTAGATGCTCTCAACAGAAAATTTTGTTGGTCCATTTTCAATTTCTTTCAACAGATTTCTGCAACGAGTATCTATCTGATCGCAATAACGTTCCTTTTCCTCAAAAGTACTTTGCTTACACAAATCGTATGCAATCTCTAACACTTTTTGCAATTCTCTAATGCGCTGCTGATCGATATTAAATAAGAGATTTGCTTCTATTCCTTTTATCCTTGTGATTCTATCCTCTAAGGAGGATATCGTAAGATCTGCCTTAGCAATAAAGCTCATTTCCGTAGAGATGTTGCGCGTCTCTTCAGATTTTTTGCGCTGCAACTCCTTCCACTTCTGTAGAAAGTCATCACGATCGATCGCACCGCTCCTCGCTAGTTCAAGCTTATTCTCTAAATATTCAAGAGCTATAGCTTGAAAAGTAGCCTTTGCATATAATCTAGTTAAGATACGATTTGCAGCAAACTTACTTCTATTAATTAGATAGGCAACTACATCAAATAGCTGCTCTCGATTTGGATGTCTATTTAATATATCTTCTAAAGTTTCATCGATCGAAGGAATTTTATTGCTGGTAGGAATGTTGATATGACCAAGTGTTGATGCTAAAAATCTAATAATTGAATTTATTGCATCCTGCTCATCTCGACCAGTACTTCTATACCCATCATATACGCTCAAAGCCTCACAATAACAATCACGCGCAATATCCAATGAGCTATTTTCTATAACGGCTGCATCACCTCTTGAAGCAAAACTACGGCAAAGATACTTATGGAATTGGTTTGGATCATCCCATTCCTCAATTAGAGAAATAATTTTAGCTGCTGATAAATAGTAGCCGGATCTCTCTCTAGGTCGATAGGTTCTGGATTCTGTTGCAAGCTTCTCTAATTTATCAACATCTGAGCGATCAAATTTCTGCTCTTGCAAGCGAACAGGAGGCACACCCTGAAACTCACATTTTTCTAGGAAAAATTTTGTAAATTCACTAACTTCATTTGAGAAGCCAGACAAAAAGGTTTCTACAAGAATTTCATCAACCTGAGCAGCCTGACCAATTTTCTTTGCTTCTGTTATGGCTGCCAATAACTCAGCAGCTTGTGTGTCCGCTGAATGTGCCAAAATCTTGTTCAAAATTGCTTCAGCACCATCATAATGCTCCTGTTTAATTAAGCAGAAAGCAATATTGATTTGAGTATTTTCTACCCCTAATTTTTCAATAGCCCTGAATTCCGATTCAGCACTTTGATAATCGCCTTGCTTTAAATAGCAGCTAGCAATTGACCTTAAAAACTGGGTTTTTATTTCCTTGTTAGAAGAATTTGCAGCTTTTCGTTTTAGCAAATCAATCGCTTTTTCGTATTGATTTGCTTTCTGATAGATATTAATTAACAAGTTATCTACAGTTTGAGGATTCGTGATCTTGTTGCGATTTTGGTCTAACAGTTTAATAGCTTCTTCTGTTTGACCGATTTGAACTAAAAGCTGTGCCAAGTCTTTAATAGCGCTCTCTACATTATCCCCCTGTTTAATCGCTAATCGAAGTAATTGAGCCGCTCTTTCAGGATCTCGTTCTATAAGCTGGATACGTTTAGCCCGAGCATATGTATTGGTTCCCCTAGGAACACCTATCGCGCGAGCGTATTCCCGCCATTTCTCATGAAATTGTTGAGCCTTTGGATAATCTACATTGATAGCTAGTACTTTTCTAATCTGAGAAATTGCTTTTGCATATTCACCATCATTTGCATACTGAGTTGCCAAACTAAATAATTCATTAATAGTTCTATGTAGCGAAATTCCAATTGCTAAAGGACCTTTTGATCCTTGTGCAGACTCAAATATTACCGGTATCCTTTCAGATACTTGTATTTTGTTGATTCTGCTGTGCAATTCTTCATCAATCACAGCACTTCTATGGAAGAAGTATTCCACACCATCTGATCCACGAATGAATCCAAAACTACGTTGAGGAGTATATATGTAGATATGGCCACGAGGTTGATTCACCAGAGTATCATCACTTTGAGTCTTATTCTTATTACTGGTAGAGCTAAAGTCTCGTAGCACTTTTTGATAGGCATCGCTTAACTCTCCAGAAAAGTACTTAAGTCCTTCCTGAACTAGCAATTTCAAAGATGAATCCTGTGACCATTGGCGTACTAAATCTGTAGCTAAGTCAATCCTGTCTGTTAACTTCAGTAGATATATTTCCGTTTCGAGTAAGATTTGATATTCAATTTCAGATAGTTCATGTTCATTGCTTCCAGCGATTAGTTGCAACAAAGAAAAATCACCTGATGATCTTAGAATGCCAACATATACATACCAAGCATTTTGGTTTTGTTCGGAATACAAACCTGCTTTTATAAAGAATTGGCTCAATGCATAACAAGCCAAGCTATCATCACCAACTTCTCTCGCAGTAACAGCCAGATTATACCAGTCTTCTTTTCTCTTGGAGAGAATTGCGGATTTGGTATAATGCTTAAGAGCTTCTTTCTTATTTCCTGAAATTAACTCTAGAAAACCCAAGTGATTTTTTATGCTTGGTGAGGCATTAAACCACTCATTTAAAAGCTTGAAATCTAATGCTATGGCAGGTAATCTACCAAATTTAATTCCTAACTCATTATTTTTAATAGCATTTTCATATTTATTTTTTGCTCTTATCCATATTTTATTAGCTTCTTGCTGTCGATTACCTTTTAATTCTTCTTTAGGGAACTCAAAACTAGGAGAAAATAAGTCAATTTTTGACATTTTAATACTTGCATCAAAACGTGCCTCAATCTCAACTAATCTTTTAAATATTTCTGGATTAAAATTATTTAATGGAGATGTTATAGTTGATACTCTGGCATTCTTATCATCTATATTTGAATCTTCTTGATTGGAATTAAAACTTTTTACTTCAGCAGTCTCCAAATTTTTAGAAGCTTCATCCTTTAGCTCTTGCTCTTGTCTTGTGGAGACTTCAGAGACATGTGAATCGCAGGGAACTGCACCCTTTAGCTCCTGCTCTTCTCCACTAGGTACTTCCCAAAAATCTATTCTTTCTATAGGTAGTTTAGAAATGCCTGTTTCAGTTTCAATTGCAACATGATCGCGACCTATTTCGGTAAGTATCCCTGAAATCTCGCGTCCACTAGTTAGAATAAATTTTACTTTGCCACCAAGAGGTACTTGCTGCTGTATTAGCTGTGAAAGCATTGTGAATAAAAGATTTAATTTATATGGCTATGTACAACCAGTGCCTGATATTGCCTAAGATTACCGCAGATCGCTCCTGTATGTCAACCTCTTCTTACTCTCATTCAGAATCTCCTTTTCTCGATCTAGTTCGGCTGGCAAGGGTTCCCAATTGCTCATACTCGATCGAACCACTCCAACCACCGAACCAGCAAGGCATATCCACACCCAAATACATGAGATTGGCGTAAGTGACCGCCCGAATTTCTACAATTATCTCGCCCTTCAATTCTAGCTCAGGGCGACCGGTGCGACTCGCAAGCAGATATAGCTCAACCTGTTGATGAAGCCAGTCCCTAGCGCTTTCTGTATCCAGAGCTAATCCATCCAAACTGAGGAGTTCCCCATAGATTTCGAGCGCCATCGTCTGGTTTGTTGCTACATCTAAATGCAGCAACCGTTTCATTGGACATAAAACGCCGAAAATCTAGGATTTCAACTAGAACGAGTTTGGCGTCCCGAGAATAATGTAAAATGACTTATCCTTCGTCTTCAGCATAGGCAATTGGCTCATGGGAAATTTCAATTAATAGAGCACCAACATCTTGGCTATAGCTAATCTTTTTCATATCTAGACCTCCTGCCGGGATAAAGGGTGATGATTAAGATGAAAATATTGAATTCTCGGTAAACAACTCGAAGCACTAAATTTTCATCTCAACGCCTCTGTGCGATCGGTTTATCATCTTCTCCGGTTTCTAGCCGATCGGGCGATCGTACTGTCTCTATTACAAGATTGCGATTGATGGGAATTTAATGACTGGCTAAAATTTCCATTTTTAATTGAACACGATCGCTAAAACGAATTTCTTTCATTTCATATTAGGGGGCGATCGGACAATCGATATTTATCATTGCTGAAGAAATTGGCGATCGCATTTATTGATAAACTATAATTACTAACTGTTGTAAGTTTTGGGAAAATAATTCTTCGAGTTCAGTGTTTTTAATATTTCCTGTCGCCACCATGAGTAGCTTATAAGGCTGCTGTTGAAGCAAAAATGACTCAACAAAATCAGCATCTTTTGTG
Source organism: Oscillatoriaceae cyanobacterium Prado104 (assembly GCA_025454405.1). GTDB lineage: Bacteria > Cyanobacteriota > Cyanobacteriia > Cyanobacteriales > Microcoleaceae > Microcoleus. Next base: position 54,347 of record JALOON010000076.1, read on the forward strand.
ATGACACTCCGCTGCTCCTGGATAGAAACCTGGTTGATGAATACGTCGGGTGTTGCATTCTGCTGCGGTAGATCGCGAGTGTGCAAGGTGTCATAGCCTTCGGATTGCAGAAACCGAGCCAGTCGCACGGGCAGTTGAGCATCTACAAGAAACTTCATGATGCCAATCGATGAATACTCTTAACTTGGCTCAAACGAGCGGCAAACAGAAGAACGGCTAAAATGTCAGATTCTTCTAGATCGTCGTAGTCAGTTAAAATTTCCTCGTGAGTCATCCCAGAACTGAGCAGTTCGAGTAAAAACTCAACAGGATAACGCAATCCTCGAATGCAAGGTTTCCCATGACAAATTTCTGGACTGATAGAAATTCTTTGTAACAAACTCTCAGTCATAAGTTGTCTCCTCCGTGTATGAAATAACAGATATATCTATGCTCTAAACTGTTGTGTGACGCGATCGCAACCTGTCCTTACTGTAACCAAAATCGGATCGCAATAATATATTGTACAACAGTATGTAGCAAAAGAGCATCATGCCAAATGCCGAATCATGAGTCTTGTTATACAAGGATTTCACTATACTAATCTAGATTCTTAGAACTCCTGCTGGGATAAAGGGTAATGATTGAGATGAAAGTATTGAATTTTCGGCAAACAACTCGAAGCACTAAATTTTCATCTTATCATCTTCTCCGGTTTCTAGCCGATCGGGCGATCGTACTGTCTCTATTACAAGATTGCGATCGACGGGAATTTCATGACTGGCTAAAATCTCCATTTTTAATTGAGTACGATCGAATCAAGCGAATTTATTTCATCTGATATTTTTAATTTTAATCGCTATTCAATAACACTTTAATTATAACCGATCGCTTGAAAAATATGTTGAAGAAACCCGGTTTCTTCAAGAAACCGGGTTTCTGGGGTGTACTTAAGGGTTACTTAACTGGTTTAACTTTCAGGCTGTGCCCCTTAACCCTTGCCAGCAAGGCTGGAACTCGAATGCTTGCAAACATTCTTAACAAAAAAGTTAAGTCTCTCCCCACTCAAACTCCTTAACTTTTCTGTATCGACGGTTATTTGAGCAAAATTTATAAAGGGATTATCAACACTACTCAATTTACCCATTATCCAATAAAACAACAATGCAAACACTTAGATTCGACAATTTAGGAACTTTCACAGTTCCCAGCTTTACTCAATCTGGAGTAACAATTTCTGGGTCAGACACCCTACGTTTTTTTAACTCGACTGGGGTAGGTGTAACTGGTGGTTTATCCGAGAATGTTGTTGATGGGAACGAATTTGTGACGTTTCGATTCGAGGGAGGCGTGGCTTCTAATGTTTCCTACGGTTTAGCTTTTCTGAGTGATAGCTTTAGAAATGGGAATGGTATAATAGGAGAAAGAGAGATTGAAGCGTTCGATATCAATGGCAATAGTTTGGGAACGATCGAGACCAGTGGTGGGGAAACAAATGTTTCTACATTATTTGGCGATCGCTTAATTTCAGGTTTCCAAATTAAATCCATTTCAGGAGATTTGCTTCGGCTCGATTCAGTTACTTTTACTACCGAATTTATTGTCGATACATTAATTGATGAAAATGATGGTAACTTGAATACAGGGGATGTCTCTCTGCGAGAAGCACTATTAGCAACGCAGTCTGGGGGAACGATTCGCTTTTCTCCAACTCTTTCCGGCGGTACGATCGCACTTGCTTTAGGGGAATTGGCGATCGATAAAAATATTACCATTGAAGGTTTAGGGGAAAATAATCTCACCATCAGCGGCAGCAATGAATCGCGCATCTTCCGCATCGGTGGCAATACAGAAGTTAATATTAATGGGTTGACAATTGCTGACGGATTTGCTTTAGAAGATGGAGGTGCGATCGACAATCGCGGTATCCTCAATCTCAACAATACGATCGTCCGAGATAGTGTTGCTTCTGACGACGGCGGTGGCATTCACAACTTGGGAACATTGCGCCTCAATAACAGCCTTCTCAGCAACAATATCGCCGAAGATGATGGCGGAGGCATTGGCAATTTTAACGGCATTGTAGAAGCTGCTAACACTCTCTTTAGCGGCAATACGGCAGAAGACAATGGTGGCGGTATTTTTAACTCGAACGGCACGATTCGACTGGTTAGCAGTACCCTAACAGAGAATGCGGTTGATGGCGGTAATGGCGGTGGCATTCGCAGTTTTCGCGGGACAACTTCGGTTAAAAATACGATTATTGCAGGTAACATTGATGTGGGGGGAGAAAGTCCCGATGCCAATGGCAATTTTACCAGCAATGGCTTTAATTTGATTGGCATCTCTGAGGGAAGTACGGGATTTGGTAATAACGATATTGTTGGGACGGTAAATAACCCGATCGATCCGCAATTGAGCGATTTAGAAAACCATCACGCGCCGCAAATTGGCAGTCCGGTTATTGATGCAGGCGATCCGAGTCTGACAGGAAGCGATTTCTTGGGAAACTCCCGTCTTTCAGGCACAAGAGTTGATATCGGTGCGGTGGAATTTCAATTTGTCGATCGCCTGACAGTAGACACGGCAATTGATGAATTTGATGGCGATTTAACTCCAGGTGATGTATCTTTACGCGAAGCAATTTTTGCGATAAATGCAGGTGGCACGATCGACTTTGCTGCAAGTTTGAGTGGCAGTGCGATCGGGCTAACCTTGGGAACATTGAACCTGAATAAAAACTTAATTATTCAAGGATTGGGTGCAGATAACCTTACCTTAAATGGAAATAATAGCACTCGAATTTTATCGATCGAACCGAATGCCAATGTTGAGATTCGCGGCTTAACTTTTGCCAACGGTAGCAACACCGCTATTTTCAATTTTGGAACCATCAATCTCAGCGATAGTATCATTCGCGACAGTCGAGGACGTTTCACTGGCGGCATTAACAATCAAGGCAATTTAACACTTGTCAACAGCATCATTCGGAACAACCAAGATGAGGAACGAGAAGGCGGTAGCGGGATTGTCAATGTTGGAACGGCAACATTACAAGGAAGTACAGTTAGCAATAACTTAAACGGCGGCATTTTCAATACTTCTTCTGGCAATCTAACGATCGACAACAGTACCATCAGCAATCATCTCGATCGCAGCGGTATCCGCAATTCTGGAAACCTTACAGTTACTGACAGTACCATCAGCAATAACAACGCGGCTGGCAACGGTGGTGGCATCAACAATGCTGGAACTTTGAGTTTGAATAACAGCACTATCAGTGGTAATTCTGCCGACTTTGGCGGTGGTATTTTTAATGATTCTGGCGCGACTTTTACCATTACCCATAGCACGATCGCCAATAACACGGGAAGAAGTCCTGGTGGCGGTATTTTCAGTGTGGGATTGATTGGCGAGACTCCTGTAATTACCCCTCAAATTGGCAATAGTATTGTTGCTGGAAATATTAGTGCTGCTAATTCCGATGTAGATGGTCGTTTTAGCAGTAATGGGTTTAACTTAATTGGGAATGGTAACGGCAGTCTCAATTTTACAAATGGCGTAAATGGAGATATTGTTGGTACGCTAAATAACCCGATCGATCCGCGATTGAGTCCATTACAAGATAACGGCGGTTCGACTTTAACTCACGTTCCTCTTCCCGGTAGTTTGGCGATCGATAATGGCAATCCCAATGCAACTGAACTCGACCAAAGAGGAGTCGATCGACCTCAAGGTTTAGGGGTGGATATTGGCGCAGTGGAAGCGGAATTTACCTTTGCCGAGTCCCTGAGAGTCGATACGCTTGCGGATGAATTAGATGGCGTTATCACTCCCGGCAATGTGTCTCTGCGCGAGGCTATTTTCTTTACAAATTCTGACGGGATTATTGACTTCGATCCGAGTTTGAATGGTGGAACAATTCGCCTGAATCTAGGCGAATTGGAGATTCAAAAAAATCTGACGATTCGGGGACTGGGAGCAAATAATCTGACGATTAGCGGCAACCAAACTTCTCGCATCTTCAATGTCGATGATGGGAATAGTGAGAATGCGATCGCATTTTCGATCGATGGCATTACCCTAACCGAAGGTGCAGCAACCGATAACGGCGGCGCAATTTACAACAGTGAAAATCTGACCGTTAACAACAGCATTATTACTTTAAACTCTGCCAATTCTGGCGGTGGTATTTTCAACCTGGGAACTGCTACAATTGGCAACAGTACGATCGATAGTAACAGTGCCGACAGTCAAGGTGGCGGGATTTTGAATCAGGGAAATTTACAGATCGATCGTGCTACAATTTTGGGCAACTTCGCCTTAGCTGACGGCGGTGGAATTAACAACGACGGCGGCACGCTAACCGTCACCAACAGCACGATTAATAGTAATTTCGGTCAAACTGCTAGCGGCGGAATTGACAACGATCGCGGCACGGCTACAATTATTAACAGTACCATCAGCGATAACCTTGCCGAAAGCTACGGCGGCATTGCCACCAACCTCGGAAATACCGCGATTCTCAACAGCACAATTACCGCAAATATTAGTAATAGTGGCGGCAACGGTGTCTTTAACGGAACGGACAGCAATACTGTTATTACCAATAGCATCGTCGCCGGAAATTGGAATAATAGCGATATTTTTGCACTCAATCCCTTCACTTCCGGCGGCAACAACCTGATTGGCAATGGCGCAGGAATCGCAGGCTTTACCGATGGTGTCAGTGGCGATATAGTAGGTACGGTGGAAAGTCCGATCGATCCGCAACTGGGAACCCTACAAGACAACGGCGGCGCAACCTTCACCCACGCCTTACTGAGTGGCAGTCCCGCCATCAACGCCGGAAATAACGCCACTCTCCCAGCCGACACGCGAGATTTCGACGGCGACGGCAACACCAGCGAACCGCTGCCTGCAGACCAACGCGGTGTCAATCGGATACAAAATGGTTTTGCAGACATCGGCGCATTTGAATCCGACATCGAAACCCGTCCCCTCGTCAGCTTGCAACTCACCGATGCCTTCGCTGACGAAACTGGCGATGTCGGAATCTACACCCTCACCCGCAACCAAACCGACGGCGAACTCACAGTCAACCTCAACCTCGATGAGTTCGACACCGCAACCTTCGGCGACGATTACACCCTGGAAGTCAACGGCATTCCCGTCACCCCCAACAATCGCAACTTCAGCCTCACCTTTACCGACGGAGAATCAGAATTAAACTTGCGCCTGGTTCCCATCGACGACTTCTTGCCAGAAATCCCCGAAACCGTCAGCGTCACCCTCAACGAAAGTATCGAGTACGTCCGCGACGCGGCGAATGGCGGCGGAACCGTCACCATTGCCTTCAGCGATTTAACCACCGTCACCAACACCAACGATAGCGGCATCGGTTCTCTGCGCCAAGCCATCTTCTACGCCAACGCCAACCCCGGCGCAGATACCATTACCTTCGCAGGTTCCGTCTTCACCGACAACAACCCCGATACGATTACCCTCACCACAGGCGAACTGCGAATTACTGACAGCCTGACGGTTCAAGGCTTGGGTGCAAATCGCCTCACCGTCAGCGGCAACAACGCTTCCCGCGTCTTCAATATCGATAACGGCAATGCCAGTCAAATTAATGTATCCATCAACGGATTAACAATTGCGGGTGCAAATACTACAGGTTTGGGAGGCGGCATTCTCAACCGGGAAAACCTCACCGTCAGTAACAGTACCCTCCGCAATAACGTGGCGGGAGAAGGTGGCGGGATTAATAACGACGGCGGTACGCTGACACTGAGCGACAGTACCTTAAATAATAACCGGGCGACGACATTTAGTGGCGGTATTGATAGCGATCGCGGCATCGCAACCATCACCAACAGTACCATCTCCGGCAACAGCGCCGCCAACTTCGGCGGCATCGCCACCAACCTCGGCAACACCACCATCACCAACAGTACCATTACCAACAATCAAGGCAACGGCAACGGCAACGGATTATTTAACGGCGGCGCAGGCAGTACCGTCACCGTCCGCAATACCCTCGTCGCCGGGAACCAAAACAATCGCGACTTATCGGGGAATTTCATCAGTGGCGGCAACAACCTGATTGGCAGCAGCAACGGTGGCAGCGGCTTCAACAACGGTAAAAATGGGGATAAAGTCGGGACGGCAGCCAATCCCCTCAATCCGCTACTGAGTCCCCTACAAAACTTTAGCGGAACGACGCAGACTCATGCCTTGCTGTTAGGAAGTCCCGCCATCGATGCGGGGAATAATGCCAATGCGCCAGCGACCGACCAACGGGGGATTGTGCGTCCTCAAGACGGCGATAATAATGGTACGGCAGTAGTGGATATTGGCGCATTTGAGGAAGTCATTGCGACAGCCAATCCGATTGTTGTGCTTCCCAATTCCGACAACAATCCTACCAATGGTTCTACAAATAACAAAACTTTCAACAATTCTGCGCCAGTTACTTCCTCTCCGCTAAGTTTAGTTCGAGTTAGCGACGCGCCAACTTTCTCGCCTGCTAGCGAAACTGCAAAAGTCGATACTTCAGTAGAAGATTCCGGCGTTATTTCCTCTGATAATCAGCCAGTAGAAGTGACAACTACTGACAGTTTGACTGATAACAACGAACAACCAGTGGAAGTGACAACTGCTGATAGTTCGATCGATAACAATCAACAACCAGCGGCAGCGATAACTATTGATAGTTCGATCGATAACAATCAACAACCAGCGACAGCGAAGACTGTTGATAGTTCGATCGATAACAATGAACAACCAGCGGCAGCGAAGACTTTTGATAGTTCGATCGATAACAATGAAAAACCAGCAGAAGCGACAACTAATGATAGTTCGATCGATAATAATCAACAACCAGCCGCAGAGATAACTGCTGATAGTTCGATCGATAACAATCTACAACCAGCGGCAGCGAAGACTGTTGATAGTTCGATCGATAACGATCGACAACCGACAACGGGGGAAACAACTGATAGTTTGATTGGTAACGATCGACAACCGATCGAGATGGAAACACCTGATATTTTGACCGACGGTGGCAGAACAAATGAGTTTGTTTACACTAGCTTGATGGATGCAGGGGATATCATCACCAATTTTCAAGTTGGACTTGACAAACTGGTGTTTGGCGAACTGCTGGATACATTGAATTACACGGGAAGTAATGCCATAGCAGACGAATACATTCGCCTAGTTTCTGGAGGGACGGGAACGATACTGGAAATCGACCCAGATGGGCCGATCGGCAGCGGGATTTTCCGTCCGTTCCTGTTAATAGAAAATGTCAAACCAGAGGCTTTGAACCAAGTTAATAACTTTGTGTTCTAGGTGGAAATCGACCCCGATGAGGTTATGAAAAGCGGTGTTCTTTGTCCTCTTTTGTTGGTGAAGAATGTGTCGGTTGCGACGTTGAGTGATGTGGGGAATTTTGGGTTTTAATTGGGAATCTCCGCTTTTCTCAAGTGGAGATTCTTGATAAGCTGCTGGGATGCAGCACCCAACAGCCTGCTCATCAGGTCAAGATGGACTTTGTTCATGTGGCATAACGGTCGCGTTCACCCGCACGCGAAGTGCAGATGTCGTGTTTAAATCCCGACAAAGTTACTATCAGCTTTGGAATTTGATGAAAAATCCGGTAAAAATACCCCTCTAATGACTCATGCGATCGCCGCGAATCAGATAGCGTCCATCAAAGCGCATCGGCAATGGTTCGCCGGAAAATGGCTGCCCAGGGGTTCCGGGACGTTGAGCGCTGATATGTAAGTGAGGTTCGTCGCTGGCACCAGAGTTGCCGACCTCCGCAAGACGATCGCCAACCCGAACCTCTATTCCAGGTTGTACCAAGAGACTCTGAGATCGAAAATGCGCCAGTAGAACATCGATGTCGTTACAACGCAGCACAACATGATTACCTGCCCGATTCACCAAATCAGTCTGGGGAATCTTCAAATCTGGAAATCCATCCACCGCTTGCACAATCTTGCCTGAACAGGGTGCTAAGACGGGCTTACCATAAATCTGATAAGCAGTTGGATCGGTGGGAACGATGCCATTTGCCCGTAAACCGAACGCATCGATTTGGATGATATCAATGCCATAACTCTGTCCTCGATAAGCCCGAAAGCGTGGTACTGTCTCGTCTAATGTTTTCATATGAGCATTGATACGAAGATTGCTACCGCCATTGACAATCAAATAATTTCCATCTTTCAGCGGAAAGGCCAGTTCAACAGCAGCAACCGAAGGTGGCAACTGTCCAGCCCAACTACGCGCAGCTTCGTTGCCTACAAATACACCAAAAGCAACAAAAGCGATGATAGCAATCCAGCCCAACCAGCTAGATGGCAGCTTTCGCAAGGGCTTATATCGCCAGAACCCAATCAATAAGACCAGAATAAAGAGTAGTCCATAAAGATAAGGTGTCCACCAAGGTGGAAAGACCCAAACTCCTATGCGGGCGATCGCTACTAAAGCAATTGCTGTTACCAAAGCCTGTAGCGCAAATCCCAGTCGGTTTCGAGGTGGGGCGATCGCAAACCATGCAATGAAAACCAATGGTATAAAGATCTGAGCTGCAATCAGTGAAGCCATCATGATATTTATTGTCTACATAGGGTTCGGCTTGAATGAATTGTTATGCCTCATTTTGCTTGGACTAGCTCTGGCCAACTGTCGGGAAGATCTTTAACCCGCTTAAATTTTGCTTCTGATGGACTAAAGCACTGACCGGAAAGGTTTGCAAAATCACCCTCATTTCTAGGGTGCTCGACGTGTTCGATCGCCGAATTGCCGCGGACAAATACTAGCAGCGATATTCCATCGCTGTGTCCAATGGCGCTGTGACTCTCGACTGGCCATTTGAAGCCTAGCGTCTTTTCAGTTGCTGCATTGTCCATATACGGACCAATAACGCAGACTTTTTCCCATTGGGAAGGGACCGCCTTTTTCAAGTCGATCGACTCCCTGCCAGAAGCATTGAACTGGTCCGATATCTCGGCGGAATAGTCCCTGCACCCGGTGCATGCGACCAAAATCAGGATTAGAACACTGCGATGAAGATTGGTATGAGGCATAACGTTCCCGGTCAGCTTTTCTTTGTACTTGAATGTTTATTTCACCTTGTTAATTTTAATCGCTCTTCAATAGCACTTTAATTATAACCGATCGCTTGAAAAATATGTTGAAGAAACCCGGTTTCTTCAAGAAACCGGGTTTCTCTGTATCCTCCTTATTTTGGATCGATTTTCTATTTGACGATCGCACCTAAAGTTTGCAAAGTCGCGATCGTCGCTTCAGTTAAACCTTTGACACCCGTTAATCTCATTCCTTCATAAAGGCGTTTCGCAATCAAAATTCTCGCGCACTCACCCGTTTTCGCATTCCAAATTCGTACCGTTTGGTCTTGAGAACCGCTGGCGATCGCTTCCCCGTCGGGACTAAAAGCCACTGAAGAAACTAGATGGGAATGTCCCTCATACACGCCGATACACTGACCGGATTTGACATCCCAACGCCTCACAGTTCCATCGTGAGAAGCACTGGCAAGAGTTTGTCCGTCCTTGCTAAAAGCAACAGAAAATACCCAGTTTGTATGCCCGATAAAAGTTTTCAAACACGCTTCTGTTGCCCAGTCCCAAAGTTTGATGGTGCGATCGGTACTGGCGCTAGCAAGGGTGTTGCCATCGGGGCTAAATGCAACTGAATAGACGCGATTTGTATGTCCGTCGAGAACTGTGATGCAATCGCCTGTAGCAAAATCCCACAATCGAATCGTGCGATCGGCACTGGCAGAAGCGATAATTTGTCCGTCGGAACTAAAATCAATTCCGAAGATTTTATCGGTATGTCCGGTGAGAGTTTTTAAGCATTGTCCTGTCTGACAATTCCACAGTTTCAAAGTACAATCAGCACTGCCGCTAACCAGAATCTCCCTTTGTGCTCCCTTACTCAGGGGGGAATTAAAAGGAGGTTGAAAAGCAACTGCGAACACCCAATCGGCGTGACCTTGCAGAATTTGGCAGCATTGACCTGTATTAACCTGCCACAATCTAACAGTAGAATCAGTGCTACCACTGGCTAAAATCTGTCCGTCCGCACTAAAATTGAGTGCATAAATAAAGTCAGTATGTCCTGCCAAACTGCGGATAAGATCTCCTGTTTGCCAATCCCATAATTTCACGGTTTTGTCATTGCTACCGCTTGCCAAAATCCCCCCGATCGCCCCTGCATTCTCTTTGGTAATGGTGGATGAAATAGGACTGAAACTGACAGGAAGCGCCCAATCAGTATTGCCGTACCAGGATTTTAAACACTCTCCGCTTTGATAATCCCACAAGCGCATGGTTTGATCCAAGCTGACACAGGCAATTGTTCGATCGTCCGGGTTAAAAGCAACACAACATACTTCATTGGTTTGTCCGTATAGTGTTTTGATACAATTATCGCTATAGCAATCCCAAAATTTGACAGTACGATCGCCGCTTCCGCTAACAATTAAATCCCCTGTCGGACTGAATGCAATTGAATACACGCTACCTTGATGTCCGGTGTAAGTTCTCAAACATTCTCCTGTTTGATAATCCCAAAGTTTGATGGTGCGATCGCTACTCGCACTCGCTAAAACCTCGCCATCGGGACTAAAAATAACCGATCGCACCCATCCTGAATGTTCTGCAAGTGTTATCGGATTTTCGATTTTTGATTTTTGATTTTCGATTGGGGATTTGGGATTTTCGATTTTCGATTTTTGATTTTCGATTGGGGATTTGGGATTTTCGATTTTCGATTTTTGATTTTCGATTGGGGATTTGGGATTTTCGATTGGGGATTTGGGATTTTCGATTTTCGATCTGAGATTTTCGATTAAACTTGTGTTTTCGGTTTCTGCTAGATTCCACAGCTTAATTGCGCGATCGGCCCCGCCGCTAGCGAGAGTTTTGCCGTCGGGACTGAAAGCAACGGAACGCACCCAATCTGTATGTCCTGTCAGCGTATTTAAACAATTTCCGTCGCGGATATCCCAAAGTTTGACAGTGCGATCGCCGCTGCCACTTGCTAACAATTTGCCATCAGGACTATAGGCAATTGCAAACACTTCGTGTTCGTGTCCGACAAAAGTTTTAATGCACACACCATCTTGCAAATTCCACAGCTTTACCGTACAATCCGCGCCGCAACTGGCAAGGGTTTTACCATCAGGACTAAACACAACAAAACGCACCCAGTTCGTATGTCCCCGACAGATTTGCAGCAATTTTCCCGACTTAACTTCCCAGATCCGAACGTTACAATCGGTGTCGCAAGTGGCCAATAACTGACCGTCTGGACTGAATGCAGCCCATAAAATATTTCCCAAGGTTTCTGTGAAGGTACAGCGAGATAAATCGGAGTTGGTGAAGTCAACGTTATGCAGAGTTACTCCTTGTAAATAGGCTTGCCAAACGGTTAATTGAGAACAATCAAGTTCTGTCAAATCCACACCCGCCTGATGCAGCAAGTTAATGGCATTTCCCGCTGCATAGCCCGTTACTTTTGGTGTTTTTCCTCGAAGAGAGTTGAGGATTTGACTGAGACGATCGAACATATTGTCAGGACTTCCTAATGTTGTTGTCAGTCGATCGATAATGGGTTGTAAAATTAAATTTGCTTGGGTTTCCCGAATGTAATCTTTAGCCGTTGCCTTTAAAAGTGCATAATTGATAAACAGTGAAATAGAAAGTAAAGAATCAGGTAGAATTTGACCTTTTTCCCCTACCCGATGCCCCATGCCCGATACCCCATGCCCTATTTCCCCCCCTCCAATTTCTTCACAAACTTGTTCGATTAACTGAGTTGTGACATATTCCATGACGACAGGTTGCTGAGTAAAACTGGTATTGATTTTTTCAATCAGCGACCTTCTTTGCAGCGAATTCAAAGATTCCAAAAAATCGCGGGGGGGAATAGCGGCAACAAAATCAGCTTGCAATTCTGGTAAAGTTACGGGTTCGCGATCGATCGCCAACCAATACACGATCGCGCGTTCTAATTCAGTAAGTCGCAAAAATTGCTGTTCCAATAAATCGCGAATATCGTCGAACAGAAATGCACTTTGTTGGGTAGTATCTAAAAAATAGGAAATATTGTTATCAAAATAATCATGAATAGATGATGCTACAATTTTGAGTGCCAGGGGATTTCCGGCATACCTTGAAATTAGGGTTTGCCATTGAGATTCTGTGGCGGTGAAAGTTCCTTTAACATTAAATAATTCTCGCCCGTCGCCTGACGGCAAACCACTTAATTGGAGCGATCGTACTGGCAAAGTTTCCCCTTCAAATGCCGCCAATCCCTGCGGTTTTTCGCGGGATGTTACGATTAAACAACTTTGGTGCGGCGTTTCTGCGATGCAGCGCAATAACTGCCCGTAGCCTTCATATCCGGTGCGATATTTTCCCGTGCGATCGCCCGCTTGCAAAATCGACTCGGCATTATCTAGAATTAGCAAACAGCGCGAAGTTCGCAAATAATGCAGCAACCGCGAAATTCGACCTTCCAGATTAGTTGGTAGATTGATTTCTTGTTGTTGTGAAAGAAAGAAAATTACCTCGGCTAAAATTTCTTCAACAGTCGGAGCATTGCGGAGCGATCGCCAGATGATACAATCAATTTGAGATTTGAGATTTGGGATTTGAGAGTGAGAATTGTCATCTATTTCGACAATTTCCTTGGCTAATTTCACCGATAAAGCCGTCTTGCCAATTCCTCCCATGCCCAACAGAGTTACTAAGCGGCATTTTTCGCGAACCACCCACTGTTTGACAGTATCTAATTCTACTTTGCGTCCGTAAAAAACAGAGACATCCGGTGCTTCACTCCAATCAGCCTTTAGCAAAATCGGTAATGTAGGTGTAACAGCAACTCGATCGCAAATTAATTCAGAGTTGCTGTTTAATTGTACTTCATCCAGGCACGGCGTTACTGCTTCGGAACTTTGCCCAACTATTTCCTCCCAATTCAACTCAAGAACCTGACAGTAAGCCTTAAATGCCTCTGCATTGATGGGATATTTTCCAGCTAAAAATCGCTTCCAAGTTCCTTCAGAAATTCCAATAGCAAAAACTCCATCTTCTACCCAGGAAACACCTAAAATTTCGCTGGCTGCTTCCATCCAGCGAAAATCGCTAGTAGCCCAGCCTTTTGCACATCTAGCTTGCTTGATGAGTGCGAGTCCTTGTGGTGAAGCTTTGAGGGTTGTCATGATAGTTGATAGTTGACAGTTAAGAAAAGTTTTGAGTTTTGAGTTTTGAGTTTTGAGTTAAAGACATTTCTTTAACTCAAAACTCAATTTTAATTTTTTGATGAATTTACCAAATGTTGGGGGAATGTGCAATAGCATATTTGAGCTGCTTGTGGCAAGATCGCTTTTACTCAACTAAACCGATCCGCTACCGATCTTGAGCGATCGAGGAACGATCCGCCATAATGCAAGTTAATCTTGCCTGAAGAAGCGCGCACAACATCCTATGATGAAGCTGTATCACACTGAATTGTCTGGAAATTGCCACAAAGTCAGGCTGATGCTGTCATTGCTTGAACTAAAGCACGATCGAGTATTGGTTAATTTAGCAAGCGGCGAGCATAAATCGGCAGATTTTCTCAAGATCGATCCCCTCGGACAGGTTCCTTTGCTGATTGATGAAAACACTACAATTCGAGATTCCCAAGCTATCTTAGTCTACTTGGCAAGAAAATGCGATCGAACAGACTGGTTGCCATTAGAAGCCGAGTCAATGGCTAAGGTAATGCAGTGGTTGTCATTTGCGGCCAATGAAATCAATTCCAGCTTATTTATTGCGCGATTGCATTTCCTTTTTGGCATGAATTTTGATTGGGAAACTGCGCAACAAAAGGGCAAGCAAATTCTTCAGATTATGGACGAACATTTACGGGAAAGAAATTGGTTAGAATGCAGCAGCCCTACCATTGCAGATATTGCGTGCTATCCTTATGTAGGACTTGCTCCTGACGGTAAAGTCTCTTTGGAACCCTACCCGAATGTGATGGCTTGGATCGATCGAATCAAACAACTATCAGGTTACGAGAGAATGCCGGGACTTGAGTGAAATCTGGATATAGCAAGTCTAAATCCTGTGTGCAATCTATTTTTTACTCCCTCCCCTTAGTAAGGGGAGGGTTGGGTGGGGTAAAAATTTTACTAATCATTTAGACTAGCTATATAATGTAATTAGTGATGAACGATTGATAATGCAATGATGCCCTTTCATTCTGGAGAAATTGCGGTGCAAACTCGTGCGGGCGTGCGAGCAGAAGCCGCACAAATTGGCAGAGTTATTAGCAACATGATTCAGCCGGCTGCTGTAGATTTTCTGCGCGCGCAGCAGATTGCTATTGCCAGCACGATCGCAGCAGATGGTACTATTTGGGCATCTTTTCTGGCAGGTGAAGCGGGCTTTATCCGGGCATTAGATGAATCTACAATTCAGATCGATTTGTTTGCTCAAACAACTAGCGCTGATGGTGGTATAATCTCAAATCATTTAATTAATTTGCTCCACAAAAACTTGGAGAGTAGTTCTCAAATAGGCTTGCTGGCGATCGACCTCTCGAATCGCAGGCGGTTGAGATTGAACGGCCGTGTTACAATACAGCAACCAGATAAACTTCAGGTTCAAATCCAACAATCATTTTTTAACTGTCCGAAATACATTCAGATTCGTTATTTAGAAACAAGCGAGATCGCACCTTTACAACCTACCGAAGCTTGCACAAGAAATACTTTGAATTCAGCAGATGCAAGCTGGATCGATCGAGCGGATACCTTTTTTATTGCCAGCTTCCATCCGGAATATGGTGCAGATGCTTCTCATCGCGGAGGCTATCCAGGATTTGTGCGGGTGATGAATTCCCACACGCTACTTTTTCCAGATTATGCGGGTAATAATATGTTTCAAACTCTGGGCAATTTAGCTGTAAATCCCAAGGCTGGATTGCTGTTTGTGGATTTCGATCGCGGACATACACTGCAATTAACTGGAACTGCTGTAACTCTGTGGGATGCAAAAGAGATTGCGGCTTTTGCAGGAGCACAAAGGTTGATTGAATTTACGCTCGATCGCATAATTGAAACCCGAAATGCCACAAATCTACGCTGGAAATTTGGGGAATATTCTCCGGCCAATCCAGCCTAATATAACTTCTCTTCCCGCACGGTAGAAGGCAAATCTTTAAGCTGACAACTGTGCTGCTACTTCTGCTAAAGGGACTGTAGGATGCTGGCGGCGATCGCAAATCATTTGCTAAAATTCTGCCGATAGTTGCAAATTCCATTACTTAACTATTCCTTTTGAGATGCTGTAGTTCATAGTCACTCAGCAAACTTTTAACAAGAAGTCGTCCCGATCGTAGGCTCTATATCTCGATACAGACTTTCTATTTTGCTATCCGGAAAAAACATAAAAGCTAGGTCAAAGCCTGCAAAAAATTAACTTTTATAAAGCTTCATTAAGATATGTATGCCACAGCAAATAATTTAATTTTTGTCAAGGCCAGTTTTGCGGAAACAGATCGATCGTCGCCGATCTTTCCAATTTAATTGTTTGTCGCGTAAACTCAGATTACAGTCGCAACAACCCAACATTGGGCTGAGGATTCAACTTGAGGAGCAGCGTAATATGTATATGAGCGAAGTAAGTTTTATCCCCTTTGAAATTGCTTTAAAAATTGCCGATGCGGCCGTGTTTGCTCGAACCGCCAAACATTTGAAAAATATTGAAGTAGCTGTATTGCACGGTACTTTGCAAGGCAAGAAGTACGACGAAATTGCAGGGGAATGCGGCTATGCTGCTGAATATATCAAACATGATGTCGGTCCTAAATTGTGGCAGTTGCTATCGTCCAGTTTGGGGGAGAAAGTGAGCAAAACTAACTTAATGGCAGTTTTAGCACAGCGGGTCGATCGAACTTGGCAAGAGTCGGGTGAAGACAAGTTGAAACAGGAAGAAATCGAACAGCCAAAAAACAAAGAATTGGCAAGTAATTTAACACCCCCCGCAGCGGTGCGGGGAAAAATAGAACAGCTAGAAAATAGGGAAAAAGAAAGTAATTCAAAATCCCCTATAGAGGCGCGCAGCCCGATCGCAAATCTCGAATTTCTAGAACCTCCTATGGGTTTGCTGCCACTTGATTCTCCTCTTTACATAGAGCGTCCTCCCGTCGAGAATCGCTGCTATGATGAAGTGATGCGATCGGGCGCACTAATTCGCATTACAGGGGCTAACCAAATGGGAAAAACATCTTTGATGGTACGCATTCTCGATCGGGCAAAACAACAGAATACTGATTTTACAGGCGCGCCAAAAGTCCATAGGGTAGCACTCAGCTTGCAGCAAGTCGATCGAGTTATTTTCCAGGATATCGATCGCTTTTTGCGGTGGTTTTGTACGGCTGTTACCCGCAAACTGCATCTCCCCTATCGGGCGGACGAGCGCTGGAGTAACAAATTTAGCAGTCATAGCAACTGCACGAACTATTTTGAAGATTGCATCCTGCCGGAAATTAACGGAATTTTAGTTCTAGCATTTGATGGAGTTGATGAAGTGTTTCTTCACCCCAAAATTGCTGGTGACTTCTTCTCGTTACTGCATTCCTGGTACGAACAAGCTGCCAGGGAAAACACCAACAATTTATTGTGGAAAAAATTGCGATCGCTCCTGGTTTATTCTACAGAAATCGAGCTGCCTTCAAAAATCGATCGGTCGCTGTTTAATGCGGGATTGGAACTCGAACTCAAAGAGTTTGCCAGCCATCAAGTCCTGGATTTAGCACAACGTTATGGATTGAATTTGTCTGAAAGTGAGTTGTCTAAATTAATGAAAATTTCAGGAGGGCATCCATTTTTGGTACAGCAATCACTTTACCATCTGGCTCGACAAAATTCGACAGGTTCTTGATGCCAGTAAGGTGCGCAGCGCGCACCCTACATAGGGCTTGCTGAATAAAACTCTCAGCCCCCGAGAGCAATGGTTTTGAGCCTTTTGCGATCGATTTAGTGCCAGGTTATGGCATAGAGATGGTCAAAA
>JALOON010000143.1 GCA_025454405.1 Oscillatoriaceae cyanobacterium Prado104
CTGTACTGGCGGGAATGGATGACTAATAAGTTCCTCGATAAGTATTTTCACGATCGAGCTTATTACGAAATCAACTCGCACAAAGAAATCGACAATCCCGACCAGCGGATTTCTGAAGATGTCAGGTCGTTCACCCAGACAAGTTTAGCATTTATCCTGATTATCCTGGGTGCGATCGTTGATATATTCTCGTTCACGGGTATCCTGTGGTCGATCTCGAAACAACTTTCGATTTTCCTGATTGTCTATGCTATTTTAGGGACGATCGCCACTCTGTTTTTCGGTCAAAGATTAGTACCTCTGAACTTCGAGCAACTCAAAAAAGAAGCTAACTTTCGCTACGGACTGGTACACATTCGCGACAATGCCGAATCTATTGCCTTTTATCGCGGGGAAGAACGAGAATCGATGCAAATCAAGCAGCGCTTCGCCGAAGTATTCCGCAACTTTAATTTGCTAATCGGCTGGCAAAGAAACTTGGATTATTTCACGACAGGTTACGGCTATGCTGTGGTGATTATTCCCTCTTTGTTTTTGGCACCTGTTTATTTTGCCGACACGACGGGCTCCATCCAATTTGGAGATATCACTCAAGCAGGCTTTGCTTTCACTCAAGTTTTGCGCGCTTTTTCAGTAATTGTCGCCCGCATTGAATCGTTAAGTGCTTTTGCTGCTAGCATCAATCGTTTGACGGTATTTACAGATACTTTGGAAGCAGAAGGGGCTGTATCCCGTCCCGAAGGAACTGCCATTGATGTAGTAGTTAATTCGCAGTTATCCCTGCAACACGTTACTTTAGAAACTCCGAAACATCAAAAGACTTTGGTTCGGGATTTGTCAGTAGCAATAGCCCCTAGCGAAGGATTGTTAATCGTCGGTCAAAGCGGTGCGGGCAAGAGTTCTTTGCTGCGGGCAATTGCAGGTTTGTGGGATGCGGGAACGGGTCGTTTGACGCGCCCGGAATTTGGCGAAATGCTGTTTTTGCCGCAGCGTCCTTACATGATTTTAGGTAGCTTGCGATCGCAGTTACTTTACCCCAACATTAGCAGCGATATTGAGGAATCGGAATTGCGCCGCGTTTTGACAGCAGTCAACTTAGCAGATTTGCCTGACAGGTTGGGCGGTTTCGATGCGGATTTAGATTGGGGTGAGATTTTATCTTTGGGAGAACAGCAGCGGTTAGCTTTTGCGAGATTGTTGCTGACCCAACCGCGTTACGCTATTTTGGATGAAGCTACAAGTGCTTTGGATTTGAAGAACGAGCAGCATTTGTACGAACAGTTGCAAGCAACTAAAACGACCTTTGTAAGTGTCGGTCACCGCTTGAGTTTGTTGAAATACCACCAGCAGGTTTTGGAACTGTTGGGCGATGAGAGTTGGCGGCTGCTTTCGGCAGAAGAATATCGCGAAAGCGCTAAAGTATTTGGGTGATATAGCAGTCCTAAATCATTTGTAAAGTTTTTACCCCACCCCAACCCTCCCCTTACTAAGGGCGAGGGAGTAAGATATTTACAAATCATTTGCGATCGCTATAGCTGACATTAAGCTATTTGTGATTTTAGATTTTAGATTTTTTGGGAATTTGGGATTTTTGATTTGAGATGAGATACCAATTTCCGAAAATTTTGTAACTATTCTAAAATCTAAAGTTGTAAAGTACGTCAGTTTTTGATAGACAGGGATTATGCATAAACTCGCTGATGTAGGGTGCGCAGCACGCACCTTACTGCTATTATTAACAGACATCTGAGAAAAAGAAATTGGGCGATCGCGATCGATCGACCGCAGGCGGGAGAGAGTGCAGCATTTGGACATAAAATCGGCGCAATGAGGCATAATATCAAATCCGGTCGATTATCATTAACAAAAAAAGCTTGTAGTGTGGACTTCAGTCCGCAAAATAAAGCGGACTGAAGTCCACACTACGAACGAATCTTATCGCAGTCGATCGACCGGACACGATATAATCAGACAATCGCAAATTTCAGACGATCGCAAATCGCAAATCCCAAATCTAAAATCTAAAATCGTATGTTGCACTACCAATCACCGCAGCGGCAAAAACGATCGATTTCTAAAAAAATCAGAACTGCTATTATTGGGTGTCTGACGTTAATCGTAATTGTTGGCAATTCGGGCAGTTTTGCCACAACTTCCCAAAACACCCAAACCGAAGGCCTCAACGGTTCCGAAATGAGAAATATTCTCGATCGCGGCGATTTAACCGAAGCTGTAAACAGAATCGAACAGGGCTGGGAAGAAGACTATCAAAAATACTTTGATGAAGATTTTGCAGCGCCGTTACAAAAAGCCGACCAAATAGCAAAAACCCTATCGCGCCTTGCTAGTCAAACAAAGAAAAAACCAGCTTTAATTTATGCCATTCCGCGCACCGATCGATTAGAATTAATCTTAATCTTGCCCGATCGAGAACCAATTCTCCGCAGCGTTCCCGAAGCAAAACAGCGCAATTTACTAGCTGCTGTCAAAGATTTTACCGGGGAAATCACTAATCTCAGAAAACTCAATACCAGTAGCTATTTAGAACCGGCACAAAAACTCTACCAATGGATAGTTTTCCCTTTAGAAACAGAATTGCAAGCAGCAAAAATTGAAACTTTACTGTTTTGCGTCGGCGAAGGTTTGCGAACTGTACCGCTATCGGCACTGCACGACGGACAGCAATTTTTAGTTCAAAAATACAGCTTATCTCGCATCCCTGCTTTTAAACTCACAGACATCAATTACGCCAGCGTCAGAAATGCCAGAGTTTTAGCAATGGGTGCGTCAAATTTCCCAGAAGCAGCTAACAAGGAACCGCTGCCTGCCGTACCGTTAGAATTAAGCGCGATCGCCCAACAATGGCCCGGTCAATCATTTATCGATCGAGATTTCACGATCGTCAATTTGCAATCGCAGCGGCTGCAACAAAGATACGGAATCATCCACCTCGCCACCCACGCAGAATTTCGCCCCGGAGGTCCTAATAACTCCTACATTCAGTTTTGGGACACCCAACTCGGACTCGATCGCATGAGAGATTTAAAA
Source organism: Oscillatoriaceae cyanobacterium Prado104 (assembly GCA_025454405.1). Taxonomy (GTDB): domain Bacteria; phylum Cyanobacteriota; class Cyanobacteriia; order Cyanobacteriales; family Microcoleaceae; genus Microcoleus. Next base: position 3,049 of record JALOON010000143.1, read on the forward strand.
TGGAATAATCCGCCCCTCGAACTGTTAGTATTGAGCGCTTGCAGGACAGCATTAGGAGATAAAGAAGCCGAACTCGGATTTGCTGGTTTAGCCCTGCAATCCGGCGCAAAATCAGCTCTCGCTAGCCTGTGGTACGTCAGCGATGCCGGCACTCTGGCGCTGATGACCGAGTTTTACCAACAATTGAGAACCGGCGGATTTAAAGACGTGCCAATCATTAAATCTGAAGCTTTGCGACAAGCACAAATAGGCGCGATCGAAGGTAAAGTCAAGATTGAAAACGGTCAACTGCGAAGTTCTCGGGGCGAGATTTTTTTGCCTCCCGAAATCCCTAAACTCGATACCAAAAATCTCTCGCATCCGTATTATTGGGCGGCTTTTAGCATCATCGGCAGTCCTTGGTAATACAATAATTCTCAAAATGTGATTTATACCAAATCCGGGTTGTTCATCCCCGTTTTTGTTTGTGATGAATTATTTAGTTTGTAATGAGGACTGAAGTCCTCACTACGAACCTGATTATAGTTTTGCGGTTCCAAAGAAAATAGGCTAGCTTTTAGCCAGCCTAAAATCAGGAGAACTGCTATGGAAACTCGTTAAAACTTTAGCTAAACAAACCGGAAATACCGCCTACTGCGATCGCGCCTGCTAAAGCTGAAACAACTACAGAAGTCAGTGCGGTTCCGAACAGCCACCACGCAGCAGTTGCTGCCGCTTCCCGCGCGTCTTCTGCTTGCTGCTTGGTCTTGCGCTTGACTTCTTTGATGCGTTTTTTCGCTTCCATTTGCAAGCGTTCAGAACGCGATAGCACGCTGTCCCGAGCTCCTTCGATTTGGTCGATAATTTTGTTAGCTTGGTCTTCGGAAATGTCAGGACGGGAACTGATGATAGCAACTAAAGTTTGTCTGTCAAACTGACTCAAACGTTCCTTAATTGCATCAAATCCGGCTTGCGGGTCGTCAAATACTTTGCGGATGTCCCGCTTGATGCCCTCGTAATTGAGTTCCGGTCGATCGAGCGAATTGAGGTAATCCCGAATTTTCGCAAAAATGCTGTCAATTGTTGACTGAAATTTGTCCTGCACTCTTTGAATTTGTTCGACAAATTGGTTGCGGACTGATTCAATCTGGTCGGCAATTCTGTTAGCTTCCTCTTCGGAAATATCCTCGCGCTGCGACAGGAGTGCTACCAAAGTCGATCGGTCGAAATGCTTGAGTCTGTCGCCCAAACTTTGCACCCCAACAGACGGATCGTTAAACAACAACTGCAAATCGCGTTTGATACCTTCGGGATTGAGTTCTTCCTTGTTGGTATTCCGCAGGTAATTTTCCAAACTTGCTTGGAAATCGCGGACTTGTGTTTGCGCGCGAGAGGCCAAGCGGCGGGGCGATTTCACGATGCTGCGAATTGAATCTTGCACGCGATCGATCGTCCGATTTATCTGTTCTTCGCTCAAATCTTCCCGCTGCGAAAGCAGTTTTACTAAAGTTTCGCGATCGACCTGAGAAAGTCTTTCTCGAAGCGCTAAAGCACCTTCTTTGGGATTTTCAAACAATTTGTTCAAATCCCGGCTGATGCCTTCTGGATCGAGTTCTTCGAGGTTGGTATTCCGCAGGTATTCGCCAATTTTGGCAGTAATTTCTTCGTACTGCTGTTTGGCTTTTTCCGCAGCTATTTGCGGCGCGTGAATGATGCTATCGCGCACCGATTCGATGCGATCGATCGATCGATTTATCTGTTCTTCGCTGAGGTCGCCGCGCTGGGAAAGCAACTGCACTAAGGTATCGCGATCGAATTGCGACAAGCGTTCTCCCAGGGCTTTGAATCCAGCTTGCGGGTCGCTGAACAGCATTTGAAACTCGCGTTCGATCGCCTCGGGATTGAGTTCTTCCTTGTTAGTATTGCGCAGGTATTCTTCTACTCTTTGGCGCAATTCTTGGGCTTTGGATTTTGCTTGTTCTTGCAATTCTTGAGCTTGAGAAATTACTCGATCGCGCGTGCTTTCTAACCTACCGATTAACTGGTCTGCTTCCTCGGGACTGAAATCTTCCCTTTGGCCGAGTAACTGCACCAAAGTATCGCGATCGAATTGCGACAGGCGATCGCGCAAAGCCTCAAATCCGGCATCTCTGTCTTGCAAAAGTGCTTGAAAATCGCGTTCGATACCTTCAGGATTCAATTCTGCTTTGCCAGTCGATCGCAAGTAATTTTCAATCCGACTCCGTAAATCTTGAGACTGTTCTTGACCTGCCGCATCGCGCAGGATTTCTAACACTTCTTGGCGGACGCTTTCAAGCTGTTCGGTAATTTCCGCTACCTGTTCCTGAGTAAAGCCTTCACGGCGGCCCAAAATCCCGGTAAAATACTCGGAATTCAACATTTCTAATTGGCGCAAAACCGCTCCGGGAGAGGCTTCGGGATCGTAAATTACATCCCTAAATTCCTGCTTGATGGTTTCTCTATTTAAGTGCCAAGGCTGAGCGTTTGTCAAGTAGTTTTCTACATCAGCCTTAGCTGTGTTGAAAGGCAAAGCAGGCACTCGATCGCCAACTTGAGAAGCCAAAGACTTAGCTTTTTCCGTGCCTTGTTCTGTCAGTTTTTGCAACTGCCCGGAGATTTTTTCTACATCCAAATCTGACAGATCGGTGCGCGATAAAACAGTTCCTACCAAAGCTTCAACACCCGACTGCATTAATTGCTTCACCGTACCGCCGGACTGCGATTTACCTTCCCTATTTTCCAAAATTTGAGACAGCTTGGCGTTGAGTTCGTCAGACTTTAGCAAGTCGGGAGCCGCAAATTTGAGAAAATCAATTAACTCTAAATTTGGGTCTTGCTGCTGCTTGCCGAATGTTTGCTGCCAAACACCTTGAAGTTGGTCGGCAACTCGCTCAACTTCCTCTTTAGAAAAGTCCGATCGGCTGCTAATTAAATCTACAAAAGTCTGGCGGTTGACATTTTTTAAAACATCGCTGCCTGCCAAAGATTTGAAATCTGGATCGCCCAACAACTTTTCAAATTGACTGCGAATTTCTTTAACATCAAAATTCGGTAACTGCAAAGAACCAACATAATCTTGCAGGCTTTCGCGAATGCTATCCGGGTCTACAGCCGAGCTCAATTCGCGGCGGACGGCGGCTACAGATGCTTCTACAGTATCCACCATGCGATCGCTCGCCATTTTGCCGCTAATCGCTGCACCGGCCGTTCCCATCACGCCGCTAAAGCCGGAAAATGCAGTTTTAATTAAAGAACCCAGCAAGGAACCGACGGCGCTAGAACCCAGCCATACTAAGGTTAAAAAGTACGCGGACCAGATAACAACTCCGATAATTGCCGCCGAGTCGATGCTGGCGATCGAAGTGAGTTTTACTGCTAGAAAACAAGCCAAAAATAAGGCAATGTTGACAGTAACTAAAACCCAACCTCCTACTAACCCTTCTGTCTTGCGAATTTTCGTTCCCAAACTCTCTGATTCTTCATCGCCGTCATCGGGCAAAGCCTCGTCCCAGTTGGAGACTTTAGCGGCGATCGAGAAATTTGTTAGCAAAAATTGGAAGCCGAAAGCCATAATAACTCCGGCGATTAATGCTACGAAAAACTGGGGACTCAGAAACATCAAACCTCCGATATTTGGGTGTTCGATCGGAATATCTATTTCTACTGGCATTTGAGCCAGGGTAAGTTTCGGGATGTGCGGCGACATTAATAACTCACTTTCAAACATAGTTTACCTCCAGAACGATCGCGCCTCATTAGGCATCAGAAAGAGTGCCCCTAACTTTTACCCAGGGGATTTGGTAATTTTTAGATGGGGATTTGTTTCGATCGGCTTTTATCTTGCAGAAGCCGCGACTTGCGCAATGAGGATGAGCAGTAAATCCGTCCTCTAGTTATGTCATCCTTACTACTTATCATCGCTGTTGAAGCTGAAGAATAAATCAGTCTAAAGTCAGAAATTAAGCAGGGTGAAGAGGGGGAGAGGGGGGAGAGGGGGAGTGGGAGAGGGGAAGTTTTGAGTTTTGAGTTTTGAGTTTTGAGTTAAAGAAGGAGTTTTGAGTTTTGAATTTTGAGTTTTGAGTTAAGGAAGGAGTTTTGAATTTTGAGTTTTGAATTTTGAGTTTTGAGTTAAGGAAGGAGTTTTGAATTTTGAGTTTTGAGTTTTGAACTGTCTTTAAGCGGAACTTACCCCCTAGGGGGTAGTTCCGAAGAGAGCTCGCGCATACGAGCTATAGTTTTCCCCGCCCTCGATCGGTCTGTTGGTGTAGTCATGTAGCT
>JALOON010000014.1 GCA_025454405.1 Oscillatoriaceae cyanobacterium Prado104
GCTGGACACTACTCTGACGTGCCGCATCAACGAACGCAAGTTGTTGCGCTTCTGCGTGTTCTGTAGAGTTCGTTAAGAGAAAGGCACGATCTACTTCAGCCAGCGCCTCCAATAGCGTCTCAGGGCGATCGAAGTTCCCCTCCACCACTTCAACATTTGGAAGTGCAATCTCCTTTGCTCGATCGTGGTTACGAACCATTGCGCGGACTTGCACATTCTGTGCTGAGAGTCGCTTGACAATCTCTGTACCGTTGCTCCCAGTTGCGCCAGTTACTAAAATCTTCCGGTTCATTGGAAATCTCCTGATGAGTGTGTTGTAGTAAGCTTTGACTAAAAAAGCGATGCCTCAATGACTCGAATTAACGTTTTGTACAGGCATATTGCTGTTGGATGAGGCTAGTTGCAATGAGATCGGGATTAACGGCATTGCTCCGAATGCCCTGTTTGGCGTAGTTGAGAGCCGCTGGTGTCGCCTAGCAGCAGCGTGTCAGCCCCATCACTGCATGTTTGCTAGTAACGTAAGGAGATATACCCGGAAGCGCAACAAGACCATCCGTTTGTTCTATACAATCCCTAACGATTTCATCGGACATTGACTGCACCCAGAGTCGCGGCTGTTTGAATGGTGAGAATTGCTTTTGAAACTGCTTGACCGACTAGCTCCCCTTCTGCGATCGCCTTAATTCGCGATCGCGCTTCAGGACGTTCTTCAGGTCTAAACACCGCATCGGTCAGGTGAGAAGCTTGCATCAAACTAATCAATGCTGCCATCCGAGAATCCAATCCAATGCCTTCTAACACGGCTGCACGAACTTGCTGGACAATCTCGCGTTGAATGGATTCATCGGTTAGAAAATATCGCTGCGTTGGGAACAGTCCAAGAATGCGTTGCGCTTGTCGTTCTAAAACACCTAGATCGACTAAGTTTTGCAACACAATCGGCTGAAACCATCTGTATCTTCGCTTCCAACGAGTCACCCAGAACCTGGCAGTTCGAGGACGAGACGATGCCAGAACCTCATTGAGGTGTCGATCTAAAAATTCATCGCCTGTGTTGCCTGCGGTTCCTGCGGAGTTGTGCAAAGCGCTAATCGCAACGATCACACGATTGTCGTTGTCAAGCTCAAGTTTGCCTTGCAGTACTAAATCCAGTAATAAAGAACCGACTAAGCCATAGTCGAGTGCAGAGTACCAAGAGAAGCGAGTTTTCCCAGTTTGGGGATTGAGTGCAAGAAGGATTAAGTCCTGTGAAAGATATTGCATGATGAATTCCTAATTGAGGGATGCTGCGGTTCCTATCAGCCCGTGCCAACGAATATCACGATCGGGAACGAGGGCAGGTTGAAAACGAAGTGGACGACGAGACCGGGCCAGATCGATCCACTGCGGCGGAAGATCTCGGCGGTGGCGAGACCCGCCACCACGGCTGCGGGGAAGACGGTGTTGATCCCATGCATGAGGGCGAAGATCGCGGTGCTGCCGACGACACTAACGAACGAACCGTAGCGCAGTAGCCCGTTAGTGACGATGCCACGGTAAAGCAGTTCTTCGCCGAAGGGTGAGAAGACGGTGAGGAACACCAGGCTTAAAACCAGAAACAGTGGATTACCGCGAACACCCTCTACATAAACATCCTGGACATTGTTCGCATCCCCGGTGACCTTGATCCATGCCAGGATCGCCAGAGTCTTGAGTACGAAGGCAACCACTCCGACTCCGACCCCGATCGGGAGCCAGCGAACAGAGGTACGGCGCACACCGAAGGCGCTCAGGGAACGAATCCGCAGCCGCGCCGCCACCGCGAACGCAATTAGCGTGGCGACACCCGTCCACGCAGCCAAAATCAGTCCCTGGACTGCGGGGTCAAGACCAAGTCGCTTGAACTGGGAGACACCGACGAACCCAACGATCAAATAGACAACAAGACCGACAATGATTTCGAGCCAGCCCGGACGGGAGGGCTTGTTAGGTGCAGACCGCTCCAAGGAATTCCCTGGCTGCTGCGGGTAGTTAGAAGGTACTTTAGACATGATGATCAACTCCTTTGATCCATTTGCTGATGGTTTTACGAACTGACGAGATCACCGATGCCCAGTCCAATGGCTTTGGGAAACGGGTTCCGATGCCTTGTCACGTTTGAACACCCGGAAAACAATCACCAGGAAAACGGGAATCAGCACGAGGGAGATGATGTCGTAGAATCTCGCATGGTACTCGCTGATGCTGAACAGGGCTGGTGCGGCGAAGAAGCTTCCAGACCAGTTGAACAAGAGAAAATACGCGATGTTGTTGGCGAAGTGTGCGCCGATCGCAAGCTCGGTGGTGCCGTCGATCAATGAAACGATCGCATACAGCAGACCCGTGCCGAGGAAGAGTCCGAGGAACATCCCGATCCAGCCACCCTCCTGTGACTCTGGATTGGTGGCGTGCGGCAGGGTGAAGATCGCAGCCGACACGATCGCCAGAAACACACGGTTCGACCAGATCAGGCTCGCGCCCTGCACGATGTAGCCGCGAAAGAAAAGCTCCTCGGTGGTCGTCTGAATTGCAGTCAGGATCAGCGCGATCGGCACGAAGATCGCGAACGTCTTGAGGTCGGAGTTGAAGGAGAAGGTATCGGGGTAGAGGAGGTACTGCCCCAGCCCACCGAGTAGTACCCACGGCACAAACCCAGCCACGAAGCCGTGACCGACGCGCCGCCAACTGATCTTCTTCCTCGCCGTGATGAGCGTCCGGGGATGACGCTGGTGGATGAGGGAGACGGCGATGAGAACTCCCGCGAGGAACACCGGAAAACCCGCCATGACCACGACGAAGCCCCCCACGGGACCGAACGCGGCGTAATCCAGCCGACTGAATGCTGCGACACCCTCCTTGCCGCCGAGCGCAAGCGCGACGATCGCACTGACGAAGTTAGCGGCGACCATCCATGCAAAGAGTACGATCGTCAGCCCCAGAACATACCGCCACCACCGATACTTACCCCACCCGGCAGCCTCGACGTAAGTCGCGTCTTTCACTTCCGTTCCGATTCCCTGATGTCTTTTGATTGCTTTGATCTTCATCTTTGTCTCCTTCGCCCGTGTTCCGATCGCTAATTGCCGTTGCGGTTGTTTTCAAGGTTCGACGGGATCGCCGACGGCTCCACCAGTGGCTACGTACACAGCGTGGGCCATGCGCCCGATCGGGTTGCCGAGAGAAGCGAGATCGGCTCCCGCCATCAGAGCGGCACTGACCTCTTCACTGATGACGCGCAAGACTGCGGTGGTTGCTGCCGCGTGTAGCCGCACCTCGATATCATCGGTCGGTCGGCGCAGGCGTTCGGCGATGACCTCGACCATCTCGCGCTCTATGCGATCGTGGGTCATCAGCCAAGCTGCACGCAGATCCGGCTCTTTTTCAGCCAGCACGGTCATCTTAATCACGGCATCGTCGTAGGACTGCCGATCGGGATCTTTGCGGCGGTTTGTTGCCCACTCGACGAGGTGATCTTCGAGGGAGACCTGCCGAGGCCAGCGGCGCAACACTGCCACACACTCCTCGCCATCCTGCGCCAAGATCGGCTCAGCACAGCTTTCCTTGTTACGGAAGTACCGCCAGAGGGTTCGCACCGAGATTCCTACGGCGTTTGCGATTTGCTCACCGCTCGTGGCAGCGACACCCTGTTCCCAGAACAAACGCGCGGCCTCCCGTGAAATCTCCAGACGTATCCGCCGGTGCCGTTGCTCACTCATCCCCCTTGGTTTGCGATCGCTTGTCGTGCCGCTGTCGTCATCACTCCTCATCGCTGTCTTTCCTTGCCATATTTGTCATTAAATGACATATTGGCACTGAGTGACATACCTCGCAAGAGGTAGCTTTGCCGACAGTGTTATTGAACTTAGGGCTGATGCTTCTGTACGAGATTGTGAGGATGCCACGAGGATTTAGGTCGTTAAACCTCGATCGCTCACATCAGCTCAGGTGTATAAACCGAATCAGAGGTTTTAAGACGATGGCTTTCTCGTCATTTTTTGCGCTGAGTCTATTTGCCTTCACAAGCTTTCATCCAGGCATTTGAAAACTAACCGCAAGATTTCGATAGCGACGCAAGAATTTAGATCTGCGCCCGGTCAAAGCAATGTTCATTTCTGAATACGTTTACTGATTCACACTGCTCATATGTCGAGGTGCATAACGTTCTCCAACAGCAATGCCTTTTGGTGCAACCACGTCGATACGCTGTAGGTCTTCTGGTGTAAGGGTAATCCGAGATTTAGCTCATTTGTCCAATCGGTCGAACAATGTAAGTCTCGTCTTTCACTTCCGATTCCCTGATGTTCTTTGATTGCTTTGAACTTCATCTTCGTCTCCTTGACTTGTGAGTGATAGAGTTAGCGAACCTGTTTTGGAGTCATTCCAGTCAGGCGCTTAAGCTGTTGGGTCAGATGGCTTTGACTGGAGAAGCCGACTTGTAGAGCAATGTCTGCGATCGCCTTTGACCTACTGTCACTTTTAAATTAGTTGTGTTGCAAAAAAATTTGTGCTGCTATCAATCTTGGAACACTGCATAGTTACAAATTCGATAGAAAAATATCTCACTTGCCACATCTCACCGTTTTGTAAAGTTTTATCATACAAGACGGCTTGAGCGATCGCACAAAACCAATAGACTTCTCCAAAATATAAACTCAAAAGCAGGCGAGAGACCAAACTCGACTAACTAAGACCATGCACATTAACCATTCTTTAATCTTGAACAACAGCACCACAGTTAAGCTGCTGCGTCCTTCTACCGGGCGTAAATCTTTCTGACATCAGCTTTTCTTTTTCAGAAGAGGTGAGTTAGGCTAGCAACAAGCGCTCTAGAGGTAAAAGTGCCATGCCAGATAGTTCCGATCGTCCCCAAGAATATGATGCCGTACTGGGAGGACACACCCCAATCCCTGAAGGCCGTGCAATTTTGGGAGGAATTGAAGGTGTTAAGAGTCGCTTGGCTAGTGCAATTGAAGAGCAAAGAATTGCTGCACTATCGGAATCCTTGAAGTATGGAGATGCTGGCTTAGATTTGGTGATTGGGGCATTGCAAGATGAATCAATACAGGTAGAAAAGACGGCTTATTTGCTACTTAGGGAAAGGGCGGTCACTGAGCTTGGTCGAAGTGCAGATCCGAAAGTTAAACAAGCCCTAAAAGCATATAATCCTTGGGATTTTTGTGAGTGCCTAAGTATTCTGGGTGGACATACTAATGGGATTAAGTCCTTAGCAATTAGTCCAGATGGTCAAACTCTGGTTAGTGGTGGATACAGAACCCTCAAAATCTGGAATCTCCAGACGGGCGAATTGAAAAAAACGATGTCAGCACATTTATCCCATGTTTATGCTGTAGCCATTAGCCCCGATGGTCAAGCGATCGTTAGTGGTGGCTACAAAAACCTCAAAACCTGGAATATCGAAACAGGAGAGTTGAAAAAAGTCCGCAACCATATTTCAGGTAAAGTTAATGCCCTAGCGATCGATCGCAATAGAGGCAAAGAACCAGATTGGCAGACTATTTTTAGTGGAGGTATTGACAAAAACACTTATATCTGGTTTTTAGATAGCAAGTTCTGGAGAACAGGTTTAAGGTCATGCCACAACAAACATTCACAAGCAATTAATGCTGTAGCCATCAGCCCAGATGGTAAAACTCTGGTTAGTGGTAGTGATGACAAAACCATCAAACTTTGGAATATAGTCACGGGAAGTATGTTTTATAACTGGAATGCAATCAGAACTATTACAGGACATCTAGAAGCAGTTAAAGCTTTAGCTATCAGCCCAGATGGTCAAATTCTTGTTAGTGGTAGTGCGGACAATACGATCAAAATTTGGCAGCTTGCAACTGGAGAATTGCTCGGGACTTTGGAGGAACATACCAAAAGTGTTAATGCCGTTGCCATTAGCCCAGATGGCAAAATTATGATTAGCGGTAGTTCAGACAAAAGCCTCAAAATTTGGCGGCTTGCAACTGGAGAATTGATTAAAACTCTCAAAGAACATACAAAAGGTATTAATGCCGTCGCCATCACCCCGGATGGACGAACTATTGTTAGTGGAAGTGCGGACAATACTATCAAACTTTGGGGAGTGTCTTAACCTTTACAACTTGCCAACATCAAAAGTTAAAAGCGCCATGCCCGATCGTCCCGATCGTCAGCCATCAGCCCGAATGGAAAAAAACTGGTTAGTGGCAGTTTAGACCGCACCATCAAACTCTGGCATCTTCCAACTCATAAATTAATCAATACTCTGGAGAGTAACCATTTATCCTGTTTTAACGCCTTAGCAATTAGCCCAGATTCTCAAACCCTTGTCTGTGCAGGTGAAAGCGAGTTCATCAAGATTTGGCATCTCCAGACTGAGACATTAATTAAGACGTTGCCAACTAATGCAGTAAAATAGCAACGTTAATCACCTACAATTTTTTTCATTTACCCCTGTATTTGCTCGGTGTTGTACCTGTAAGCTGCCGAAACTGTTTGCTCAAATGACTGTGGCTGTTGAATCCACACGCTAAGGCAATATCCACGATCGATCGATCGGTTTGCTGCAACAACTGTTTCGCCCGTTCGATGCGTTGTTGGAGGAGATATTGATAGGGAGAAATGCCGAGAGATTGTTTAAATAGATGGCTGAAATGAAATTGGCTGACACCAATTAGATTTGCTAAATCGGCAAGGTTAATCTCTCGATCGAGATAATCGTGAATGTAGTCCAAAACTGGTAGCAATTGACGCTCATTTAATCCCCCTCTGTAACTCGTAATTTGCGGTTTTGTTGTCACATATTGTCTGAGTAAGTGCACGGCTAGAACATTAGTCAGTGAATCGATGTAAAGTTGACTTCCTAAATTTTCTTGTTGAAGTTCTTTGAATAGCATCAGGGCGATCGATTCCATCTGCGGATCGCGCAGCCGAAATTCAGGTAAAAATTCAAGTCGATCGGGGTTTTTATCCAGTGATTCTCTCGCAACTCGCTGGATAAATTGAGCGGCAATCCGAATTTGCAAGTAGTTATCTTTCTCCTCCCAACGGACAAAAAGCGGCATCTTGGCTGGAGTAATAGATATATCTCCTTTCCCATAGAGACTGCTATAACTTTTGCCGCCCTTGATTTGGAAGAAACGAATCGGACGGGGAGAAAGCGACAAACAAATGGTGTGCTCGTCGTTGTGATGCATGGTGCATTCACCGGGAGGACATTGAAATTGCTCGACCACAATATGTTCCCAACCCCGATCTTGACTGGACAGGATAGGTAAGTGCTTCGATGCTGATTGCAGGGGGGTGGTTATTTTCATGATGCGAATCCAAATCCTTGAGATTCCATTGTAGTCACCTTTTGATTATTGTTTCTGAGAATCCTCAAAATCGATCGCAAGATTTTGCTAATGCCGCAAGAATCAAATAGCTGGATGCGAGGGACTTGTCCTAATCTAAAAGAGCGATCGATTCATTCGATCCCCCCTAACCCCCCTTATTAAGGGGGGAACTGGAAAAGTCCCCCTTATTAAGGGGGATTTAGGGGGATCTAAGACCGCACCTGATATTAAATCCAGTAGCATCATCCTGTCTTCATCTCTCTCTTCTCTCCCTCTGTGTCCTCTGCGCCCTCTGCGGTTAAATCCTTCCAATGCTTCGTTTCAATTGATGAAAACCCTGACACTTTCTCATGCAATAGGAGATTCACAAAATGGCACATTTATTGCACATTGATTCCAGCCCGAGAGGAGAAAGATCGCACTCTCGTCGCATGACCGGAGAGTTTGTCGAACAATGGAAACAAGCTTATCCAACCGATACCGTCACCTACCGAGATATTGGACGCAATCCCATTCCCCATCTTGACGAAGCGTGGATTGCCGCCGCATTTTCTCCACCCGAACAACACACTCCCGAATTGCGAGAAACTATTAGTCTCAGCGATGCGTTAGTAGATGAATTTTTAGCTGCTGATATCTATGTCATAGGCGTTCCTATGTACAATTTCAGCGTTCCTAGCGGATTCAAGGCTTATATTGACCAAATTGTGCGCGTGGGACGAACGGTTGATTTTGAACCAAACGATGCTGCAAACGTTTTCAAGCCTTTAGTATTGGGTAAAAAAATGTTTGTCATTGAAGCGCGAGGCGATTCTGGATTTCAACCTGGGGGAAAATACGAGAATATGAATTATCACGACCCTTATCTTGTCACTGTTTTTGGGTTTATGGGCATCACCGATATCACCTTTGTTCATGTGGAAAACGATGAATATGGGGGGACTAAATTAGCAGAGTCGATCGCCCAAGCCCGTGCCAAAATTTCAGAACTGGTTGCTGCTTGAGACATTTGAAGCGATCGAACAAATTCTGATTCGGACGATCGCACCAAAATTTGACGATCGATCTATAATTAACTCCAGGAGCAATAGAATGAAAAAAATCAACGGTCTTGCTCTGATTGCGATCGGGTTATTGCACAGTGCGATCGCATTAGGAATACCAGGAGCAATGGGATTTAGTGGAATTTGGCAGGAAATAATCGATCTTGGTGCGATCGATGCTGCCAAACCGAATGAACTTCGGATCTGGGGATACTACTGGCTTCTTATGCCAGGGTTCTTGTTGATTCTTTTTGGTTTTCTGTGTCATTGGATTGAAAATCAATTGAATCTACCATTACCAGCATTTGTAGGTTGGGGGCTCCTAATATTTTCATGTTTTGGCATTCTACTGGATATTGATACGGGTTTCTGGCTGGTACTGCTTGTTGCGGTGAATGCGATCGTAACCTCACGACAGGCAAAAGTGGAAGGATTGTATGATGGCAGTAAAGAAGCATAGATCGATTGGTAACAAGGTTAGGTTTTTTGGGGGATTAGGGATGAAATACTCGATGAAATGGGGGGAACTATAGCAGTCATAAATCATTTGTAAATTTTTTACCCCACCCCAACCCTCCCCTTATTAAGGGGAGGGAGCAAGATATTTACAAATCATTTGCGATCGCTATAACATCATTCAGACTATCCCTGCAAATATCTTGTTTACTGAAGGCATTGAGCATCTGAATCGACTATCGACTGTCAACTAATTTCTGCAAAATGTTTTTGCAATAAATCGTGAATAAATCGATAGCGCCGATCGCCCGTTTTTTGCACTAACAACCGTCCGGCTGCAGCATCGAGAAAACTCTGGTAATTCCAAGGAACGCAGCCGTTAGACCACAAAACCAGGCGCATTACCAACCGTTCGATCGCCCCGATTGGCGGCAACAAAGCGCTAATTACTGCAATCGCAGCCCCCGCAATTAATCCCCAAATCGAGCCGGTAACTAAAGTTGCGATCGCGCCTAAAATCACCCAAATCAGCCCGCCCAATAATTTAACTCCAAAATAATAACTGCGCTGCTGTTCGCCAGTTTCCAGCCAGTTTGGAGGAATTTTATCGATCGAAACTTCTTGAACTCTATGCTGTTCCATTTTTTTTGCCAGCCACCCCAGCCAATGCCGGGTTTTTTCCGGGCGCAATTCCTTGCCCCGGCCCTTTCGATCGATCTGAACTGTCATTTGGCGGCGGATGTAAGCAGTTAACAAATATTTGCGCTGTTCCGATTCTGAAGATAAACGCTTCCAAGATTCAATTAAAATCTCCTCGTAAGCCAGCGCCATCATGCTTAAAAACAGCGGAGTTTTTGCCAATTTTAATAAATCTGGTTCGTTTTCAATGCTATGCCACAGTTCGCGACTTCTCGCTTCTAATAAATATTCTTGAATTTGATTTTCTGTCAGGGGTTTCAGCAAAACTGCTGCTTGCAATTTAAACCTAGTCTGGCACTCTTTGTAAGCTTCAAAACTGCTGCTAGCAACTAAATGTTTTGGTTTAATATCGCTTGCCAAAAACTGATTTATTGCTTGAATGCAGCTATCTTGGCTTTGGGTTTCTACTTCATCCAAACCGTCGAGTAAAGGCAGTAACTTTTGTTCTGCCAGCAATTTTTTGCCAACAGCGGGAGAGATGTTATATTTGAGGCGAAGTTGAGCGATCGACCAATCGGCGATCGACCCCGATTCCGCTTGCCAACTACCAAGTTCAAACAGCACCGGAACGGGCAAAGTCGCATCTTTTTGAGCGCGCGCAACTAACACCAAAGCCAATTCCAGCAGCGTCGTAGTTTTGCCGGCACCCGCCGCGCCCAAAATTACCAACTTGCCACCCGCGCGATCGAACACTTTCGCCATGCTAGCCTTGGCAGGAAGCTGAAAACTGGGGCGGTTGCCCGCTTTCACTTCCACGCCCCAACTGCGGGCGAGTGCGGGGGGTGCCGAGTCGCTGCTGAGGTTAGCGAGTACAGCAGCGTGCGGGGACTGCGAGAGCCCTGCTTTAACTTCCTGCTTTACTTCCTCCAACAATCGATCGCGGGGTGGCAATCCCAGAGGAATCAATTTTGACATTTTGTGTACCTCGCGCTCAACGATTTCCTTGCCAGATTTGCACGCAATTGACCCAGAGCCAGATTACCATTAGTTTAGGCGTTCAGTATATTAAATTATTGCGGCAATTCCAGTTATTAAGTTTTATAAAAAATGCTGACCGATCGACCCGTATTGAGTATTTAGACTATAGATTGAGGGGCGATCGCGCCAATAGGGAAACAAAAATTTTTAATATAGATACAGAGGAGTTATTTATGTCCTTTACAAACGGTCAAATTATTACTGTCAGCTTAATCGGGGTGGCAACGGCGGTGGGAGTAGCAGCAGCCACCATACAAGCGGGTACGATGAAACAATTGAATGCAGAATCAGCAGCATCTATCGAAAACCCAACCGAGGTAGCGCCGGCAAACAACCGCGTATCTGGAAAACCCGAACTTGCGGAAGCAGACACTCGGGCGAGTGAATCTCAAAAATCAGGATCGCAATTTAAAACTACCCCGGCAATTCAATCTGCGCAAGTTGCAGGAGTATCGCAGCGCAAAGCTGGGGCAGTAGTTGTAACGCCGCCAAATTCCGGCTGCAAAATCTCGCAAGCAGTTGTCAGCGATCCGAATCCGCCGCTAAACGTGCGATCGAACCCCCAAGTAAATGATAGCAATATAGTAGGAAAACTCAAAAATCATACGTTTGTTTCTGTTGCTGAAGAACGAGATGGATGGCTGCGCATTACCGATCCGGTTCCGGGTTGGATTGCGAAAAACCGCACTGAAAGCAGTTGCGCTACTGTCAACCAGCAGATTAATTTTTTGCCGGGGGGAGACGAAGCCATTGTTAAAGGTAGGATTATCGGCGGTGGGAGTCATTCTTACCAGATTCGAGCCAGACAAGGCCAAACGATGACTGTTAGGAATCGGCAACAAGTTTTCCCGTCAATTTTAACTCCTGATGGCAAGCTTTTGGCGGGAGATCCGAATACACAAGGCAGTAAAACTGAGTGGGCGGGAAAAATGCCCGTTACTGGAAATTACACTTTTCAATTAGATTCTAATTTCAGGGGATATGAATACGAATTTTCCGTGAAATTGCGGTAAGAAGGAAGAGGGAAGAAGCAAAAACGCGAGGCAGAGCCTCGGGATCTGCATTACCAGGCAGAGCCTGGTAACGAGTTCTTACTGGTTCCCAGGCAGAGCCTGGGAATCCATGCCTGGAGGCTCTGCCTCCTGTTTGCTGGTTCCCAGGCTCTGCCTGGGAATCCATGTCTGGAGGCTCTGCCTCCTTTCAAGGAATCGCCCCAAGGGACACATCAAGGATGGCAAATCTCTGCCAATCTTCCGCATCAAAGTGCCACCATTCTGTTGTTATTCCTACAAATCCCTGCTTTTTCATGGCATCTTCAAGCACTTGACGGTTTTTGCGCGATCGAGCGCTGCCTCCGCTATAATCCCTGTGAGCTTTTACGGTAAAATTGTCAAAACCCGTCGGCATTTCTAATTCTTTACCAGCGCGATCGACCAAAGTCAAATCTACAGCAGCACCGCGATTGTGTCGCGAACCCCTAGCAGGATTTGCAACGTAATTCGGATCGGGCAAAACTTCCCACATTTGCTTAGTCACGGAGAATGGCCTGTAGCAATCGTAAACTTTTAAACCCAGTCCGATTTTTTCCAAATCTGTTTGCACTCTACTTAATCTTTGGGCTACAGAAGCTCTCAAAGCGCATTTTGGTGTGGCATAAAGTTTGCGTTTTAAGAAATTATTAGTTGTAGCATAGCGAATATCGAGGCGAATGTTGCGGTTGACTGTGCGGATGTCCACAAGTCGCGCCCAACTGGGAAGTTGACTCATCAGAGTTGCAGGTTCGATTGTCGGGCTGGTTTCCGATTCGGGAATTTCCACTTGCGGTGTCTCCATTGCGCGAGTCAATATTGGATGGTGCAGGTTTGTTGCACATAGCAATACCAGTATAAATACAATTAGATATTTGGCAAGTCTAGTTAATTTCATGGTTTTGTTAGTTTAAGATTTTATAAGGTTTTGACACTTCACGTTTTGGGGAATTTTCGCGTTTGTTCGACAGTTCGACTGTCCCACAGTCCGACAGGGGTTTAAACCCCTGTCTCATAGCGCAAGTCCTCTTCCAGAGGACTGAAAGACTGCTTGCAAATTTCGCTTTTATAGCAAATTCTAGGTGAATTAAAGGTCGATCGAAAATATCGAAAATACTGTATGAGTCTTTCAGTCGGTTTCAACTGACATTTTGTACCATTCTCAACAAGCCTGTAGGGTTCAAGGTGGTAATCGAATAACGAGTGAAGCATATTCGATTACCACCTTGAAAGGGTTCACCAACCATCTTAAACGCAGCAGACAAGTTAAATAAACCCGCCCCAACCCCACGAAAAATCCCCAATTAACATTGCTGTAAGATATCAGTTTCAACCGACTTTCGCTATGAGACGGGGGTTTAAACCCCCGGCGGACTGTGGAACAAGCGCTATAATTCAAGAACAATCGATCGCTTGTCCGACTCATTTTTAACTGTTGTTAATTTCCCTCAAATTCCCAAGCGCTGATAAACTGCATCTAAGTGCCTCAAATGGTACTGCGGATCGAAACAATCCTCAATTTCTTTGCTCGTCATCCGAGCGTTAACGCTAGCATCTTTAGCAATTAAATCGTAGAAATTGCCGCCCGGCTTGTTCCAAGCTTGATGCGCGCAAGTTTGTACAATTTTATAAGCTTCCTCGCGGCTCATGCCTTTTTCTACTAAAGCTAGCATCACCCGCTGGCTGAAGATAACTCCGCCGTAAAGGTTCATGTTTTGTTTCATGTTTTCGGGATAAACCAGCAGGTTTTTTACTAAGTCTGTGGTTTCTACTAACATGAAGTGAATTAGCGTCGAACTATCGGGCAAAATCATCCGTTCTACGGAACTGTGAGAAATGTCTCTTTCGTGCCACAAAGCTACATTTTCTAAGGCCGCGACGGCATTTCCCCGGATAATTCTTGCCATTCCCGTCAAACGTTCCGATCGAATCGGATTGCGTTTGTGGGGCATGGCGGACGAGCCTTTTTGCCCTTTAGAAAAGTATTCTTCAACTTCGAGCACGTCGGTGCGCTGGAGGTTGCGAATTTCGACGGCAAAACGCTCGATCGAAGCTGCTAAAAGTGCTAAAGTTTGGATGTATTCGGCGTGGCGATCGCGCGAGATTACCTGAGTCGATGCACAATCGGGTTCGAGTCCGAGATTTTGACAGGCGATGGCTTCAATTCGCGGGTCAATATTAGCATAAGTGCCGACAGCGCCGGAGATTTTACCGACTGCAACAGAGGAACGGAGGTTGACCAATCTTTCTCTGCTGCGGAATACTTCTGCCAGCCATCCTGCTAGTTTAAAACCAAAAGTAATCGGTTCGGCATGAATTCCGTGCGATCGACCTACCATTACAGTATTGCGGTGTTGTTGTGCCTGATAGCGAATAGCTTGGCTCAAATCTTCGACACGTTCTAACAAGATATTGACGCTGGCGACTAACTGCAAAGCCAAGGCAGTATCGAGCACGTCGGAACTGGTTAAACCGAGGTGAATGTAGCGTCCGGCATCGCCTACATATTCATTGACATTTGTCAAGAAAGCAATCATATCGTGGCGGACTTCGGCCTCAATTTCGAGAACTCGTTTCGGGTCAAAATTCGCCTTAGCTTTAATTTCTTCGACTGCCGCGGCGGGGATGTAGCCGAGTTCGGCTTGGGCTTCGCAGACAGCAATTTCTACTTGCAGCCAGGTTTTGAGTTTGGCGGTTTCAGTCCAGATGTCGCCCATTTCGGGCAGGGTGTAGCGCTCTATCACGGTTTGAGTTGGGAAATGCGATCGTCCTATTGTACCTCTGTGTGGGGATGCAAGAGCCAATGAGCCGAGAAACTGGGTTTTTTGCGAAAATACTTCGTTAAAGCCTATGCAACCAATCGCTCTACCACAATCTTTGTACTGGGTAGCTGTCGAATACAGCATCAATACTTAAGATAGGCATTTGAGTCACAACGGCTTGAGCAATTAGGAGTCTATCGAACGGATCGCGATGAACATTTGGCAATGTGTCTAATGCAAAAATATGAGCTAGCTCGATCGGCAAAATTTGCAATCCATTGATTTGCTGCTGGCGTTCTATCAATTCCGTCAAGGACAGGTTTAATGTTAACTTCCCAAGCTGAAGCTTAATTTGCATTTCCCAAATACTAACCAAGCTAGTAAATAAAGTATGAGTTGGATCGGTGATAATATTCGTCGCTGGTTGCGATAAGTTTTGGGGAGAGATCGCCAGCCAAATCAAGACGTGCGTATCCAGCAAAATATTCATGCTTCACCCAACCAAAACGCATCAGGGAGTGGCTCGTTAAAATCCTCACTCATCCAGCCCATCCCTTGATGCAGACCCAAAACCCGTTGTTGCCCCGTCGGGGGTGCAGCTTCAACTGAAGTGTTTTCGGGAATCGATCGCATTTGTCGTTCCAGCAAAAACTCTGCAAAAGTTAACAAAAGCTGCTGATTTTCCGGGAGTAACTGCTGTAACTTGCCTAGCAACTCTTCCAAAAGTTCGATCGTTTGAGAAGTCATCTTCCTTCAATGTTAGCGATAGTCTTATTATCCGTTATTTTTTGGCGATCGTCTTTAGGTTTGTCAGCTTGACGAAATGCACGTCCGTATTCTAGAGCTTCTAGAAAAGCCGATTTATCGGAGATTGAGCCAATAAGTCGATCGAGCCAGTTGCTAGAAATGGATTTGCTTTCAGATTGGCGTTTAAGGTTAGCAATTTCTTGCTCGATGATTGCTAAGCGACGTTCGAGAATTGCTTCATCTAGCATTATTTCCTCCTTGAAAAACTACCTGAACGATCGGGCGATCGGAGCGCCTACTGTTTCATTTTAACTGAGCATTGCACCACTTGTTCTATCTGATGTTGCTCGCTTGGGGCAGGGTGTAGGGTTCGATCGGGGTTTGGGTAGGGGCGATCGTCCTATTGTACCTCTGCACGGCATCCTTCTTGAGCCGGGATGGGGGAATTTGAATGGTTATTTGTATATGGCTGTGTTTGGTAAAAGCGATGACCACTTTTTTATTTTTCAGTAAATTTAACACCAAATAGGTGCAATAAAAACACCCTAAAATACAAAATATGGTGTATAATTGGGTTAACGCGCATCCCACCAACATGAAATGCACGATCTCCTTTACATTTCAGAGTTTTTGAGCGTTTTTCTGTACCTCATCTACCTGAGATGAATGACTTCATCTACCTGAGAGATAAAAAATAAATTATCTTTTTAAGCTTTCGGGAAGGGGAAATTATTAACTTTACTAGCTGTGTTCAAAGCAATATCGCTCAAATATGGAATAAGTGCCAAGCCGATACACTCCGCCAAGCGAGGCGGCACTGCATTTCCAATTTGCCACATAGCCTTTTTCATCGAACCTTCAAAAATAAATGAATCCGGGAAAGTTTGCAATCTCGCCATCTCGCGAGCAGAAATAACTCGATCGAGATACGGGTGAATGTGCGTGCCGCCGTGATTTTCTTTCACTGTCATGCTGGGTTTTCCGGGATACTGGCGTTTGAAAGCATCAGCATAGGTTTCGTATAAAGAACCTCCAGGCGGAACTTTGGCAATTCTTTCCATATATTTAGCAGAATGGCGAGTCCATTCGTGATTGATTTCCGGTATCGGAGTGTACTCGGGCAAATCAGCAATTGCTGACTCAATTGCCTTGTATTGTTCTGGCAATAATTGCGACTTGGGATAGGGATTCTGCATCCCGAATCTATTGGCAATAAAAATCGCTCGCGGGCGGATTTGCGGGACTCCATAGGTTGCTGATTCGAGAATAGCAACGGACATATTAGGATAGCCAATTTCCTGAAAAGCTTCGCAAATGGCTTGCTTAACAAATCCTTTTTGCATAGTCAATATTCCGGGTACATTTTCCATGACAACGTACCAAGGACGCATTTCAGAAACAACGCGGACAAACTCTCTAAACAGGCGATTTCGAGGGTCGTTGGGGTCGCGTTTCCCGGCAACTGAGAAGCCTTGACACGGCGGTCCGCCTGCAACGAGATGAACTTCGGGCGAACCAATTTCAGCAAGCAAATCTTGCGATTTGAAGTCTTTGATATCGCTGCATACATGATGGCAATCAGGGAAGTTTTTTCGATGAGTTGCTGAGGCAATTTCGTTAATTTCAACACTTGCTAAAGGTCGCAATCCTGCTTGCAATAAACCTTGTGTCATGCCACCCGCACCGCAGAAAAGATCGACAAATGTATAGTCTGATGCTGGCAGTGACTGAGATTCAACATCAATAAATATTTTGTAGGGGTTGCAGTTCTCTGTTTCTAGTTGGCGTTGAATGCGATCGTAACGCCCTAATTTTGCTTGCTTCTGCTTTTTGGGAGGAGTTGTTTCCGACTCATTTGAGAATAAAGACAGTTGTATTGCTTCCATTTTCGATTTGTTTGCGGCATCATATCTATTGTACAGTAATGAACTCAGGGAAGATGCTAAACTATATTTAGAGAAGTTAGTCAACGAAACACTTGAGGCTTTAAGGCAAATCGAAGCAGAGGAGACAGAACCGTGAAATATACAGTAGTTATCCAATGGTCAGAAGAAGATCGGTGCTTTGTCGTATTTTTGCCCGAATTTGATGATGTAATGCAGCCGGTGACTCACGGCGATTCTTATGAAGAAGCTATTTGCAATGCGCGGGAGGTACTAGAGTTACTCATCGAAAGCTGTGAAGCTGAAGGTAAGCCATTGCCAGCAATTAAGAAAATAGAACGATTATTTCAGGCTGCATGAAACCGTAAATCTTAGAAAAATACATCACGAGAGAGACTATGTTGAAACAAAAACCATCGCCAGAATCTGTTTTAATTCCCGAACAAGAAACAGAAGCTATAAAAAAATTACAGCAGATTCTCAGCCTCGAACCCGCACAAGTAAAATTAGTGGCAAGTCATGGAGAAGAAATTCTCATTCCCGAATCAGTTTACAATTTGCTGGGTCAAGTTGTGCGCGCAATGGCATCAGGTCAAGCTGTATCCATCGTAACTCACAATCGCGAACTGACGGTGCATCAAGCTGCCGATCTCCTGAATGTATCGCGAAAATTTCTTGTCAAATTGCTAGATGAAGGAGCAATCCCTTATATTGAAGTTGGTTCGCACCGGCGGATACTTTTCCAAGACTTAATGACTTACAAGGAACAGCGGAAAGTTCAGCGCCGCCAAGCACTTAAGGAACTAACTCAATTCCTTCAAGATGAAGGTTTTTACGAAGAATCTATATCCGATGCAAGTTAAGTAGTATGGAAGTTCCTTCGGTTGTTTTAGATTCCTGCGTCATTTTCCCCATGCCTTTATGCGATACGCTGCTGCGTGCTGCTGAGGCTGAGTTGTACTGCGTTCATTTTTCACAAGAAATTCTCGATGGTGCTACCCGCAATCTGGTAAAAAAAGGAAGAATGACAGAGGCCAAAGCAGCACGTTTTCAAGCGATGATAAAGAACACCTTTCCTGATGCAACTGTCGAAGTGCCTGCAAGTTTAGTAGAAGCAATGACAAATCATCCGGGCGATCGCCATGTTGTAGCTGCTGCGATCGTAGCAAATGCTAAAGTCATCGTTACAGATAACCTCAAACATTTCTCGAAGGAGGCTTTGGAACCTTATGGAATTGAGGCACAGCACCCGGATGTATTTCTAACTGAGCTTTTCGATAATGACCCCGATTCAATGATTGAAGTAATTCGCCAGCAGGCTAATGCCGCCCGCACCGCAGAAAAGATCGACAAATGTATAGTCTGATGCTGGCAGTAACTGAGATTCAATATCGCTGAATATTTTGTAGCGATCGCACTCATCTGTTTCTAGTTGGCGTTGAATGCGATCGTAACGACCTAATTTTGCTTTTTTCTGCTTTTTGGCAGGAATTGTTTCTGCCTCGTTTGAGAATAAAGAGAGTTGTATTGCTTCCATTTGAGATTTGTTTGCGGTATCGTGTATATTGTACTGCAATGAACGAACGAAAATGGAACGCGATCGCGAACTGAAAACTGAGGAAGCTGCCGATATTCCCGATCTAAAATACTGTTGAAGGGCGCGAGGCTATTTTACCGAGATACTCTTCCATCTCATTATTATTAATTGGTTCTCCCGGCACAAACTTGCCAATGCGATTGATATAAGCGCTGTACATGGTGTAATCCTCTACAACAGTTGACAGTTGGTAAGGAGTTTTGAGTTGTGAATGCGTGAGTTTTGAGTTAAAGACAGTTCAAAATTCACAACTCAAAACTTAAAACTCAGAGCTTCCCCTCTCTGCCTCTTCCTTCTTCTTTCTGCTATAAAATTGATTTTGCTGTGCCAAGCGGTGAATTTGCAAGCATGAAGCAGGTATCTCCCAGAGAGAGGCGAAATTAGACAAGTTTAGCCACAACCCGCAGAAGCAACCTGAAATGAGGTGAAGTTTTCTCGAAAATTGAGTCAATATGTAAGAAGAGTTCCTTCGCAGCTTCCCGAAAGAAATGGATATTGCACAACTCAATGCTTGGTATTCTCAATCTCAACGCCGCGTCGCTGTCTCGCTGCTGATGAAACGAGTAGGTGTAACTCGCACTAGGGCTGAATGCTTGATCAGGCTGTGGGTTTACTTATTGGTGAAACAGCTTCAGGAAAGCCAGCCCAGACTCAAACCGCCGCTGGCAAAACTCGAATTGCTAGAAACAGAGATGCAGTGTACTCACCGGGAAGCAGCAGAACTATTTTACAGCGATTCCGATCGCGGGAGCGATCGGGCTGCCGGCATGATGTTAGATAAATTAGAAGCACTCGGATTAATTACCAAACACTTTGACGGTAACGCTACCGCGATCGAAATTCAAGCAATCCCAGAAATTTTAGATACTGCTGCGCCGGAAAATCCCGTACCGCTTAAAATAGATGATTTCGACCCTCGGTGCGATGCCATCCCTGTCGCCAATTTATTAGCAACTAATTACAACTGGATGAACCGCAACAATAATGCAGTTCCCTACAATATTGCGAGAATTCTCCGGGTTATGGCAGGCCAATATTCAAAAGGAATGGGAGTTTTGCGCCGCTGCGACAATCTCAATCCGGTAGGTTTTTATTTACTTTACCCCACCGCTGCCGAATCGGAAGTTAATTTTTTTAACCCTCCTAGCAAAAGCCTGCATTTAAGTTCTGTTTCCGATGTCGATCCCTTCAAAGTCGCTGTACCGGGAGATGAGAATTGCCAGTCAGTATTTGTCCGCAGTTGGATTATCGACGAGCCATATTTTGAAGCATACCGCTTGGTTTTTCTCGAACACATACAGCAAGTTTTATGTGACATGAAAAAAGATTTTCCCAATCTTTGCGATATCTATACGCTAATGATTCACCCGAGGTACGAAAAACAGAGTTTGGCTTTGGGGTTTCAAAAAACTAGCAGCGACAATCAGCTATCTGTTTATTGGATGTATCTGGCATTGGATAGATATTTGGCATTGGATATCAAAGTGGCATTAGTGAATGCTTAAATAGGGCTTGGTGAATAAGTTGTCTGAGTGGAAGAGGGAATAGGGAACAGGAAAGTGTATGTTTTTTTCAGGGTCAAGGTTTTTTGGAAAACAATAAATATTCAATAGGGTCAAAAGATTCAAGAAAATCATTTTACCCTACAGAAATCTGCTGCAATTAACCTAATGATTTATGTTCTATTCTTTAATGGGTGTTTGTACATCGCCAAACTCATTTTATTTCAGTTTCAACTGCGCGGTCTACTGGTATTTAAATACCAGTGAACTTGGAGGAAAACCACTTGCCACAACCCAAAATTAGATGCTATTTAATGAGATCTTCGAGGGAGGGAAATAGCAATTTTTCGGCACCGATTTTTGGGCAATCGCAAGTTTGTTGATTTGCAGTTGTAGCCGATACTTTTCCCAGCAGCAGTCGGATGCTTTCTATTAGCAGTGGTAGGGTTAATAGGACGATCGATGTTGATACAATCAAGCTAATTAAGCCGTCTGCCCAGTTCCAGTGCAGCCACGCTACGGCGATCGCTGCTATAATTACTCCGATCGAGGAACAAATATCGGCTATGGCGTGCAAAAATGCGCTTTTGAGATTGATGTCTCCGTGACAGCATGAGTGCAAGCAAAAGGCGTCGATCGAGTTGATGCTTAAGCCGACAATGGCGGTAATTAACATCGGGAAACCGTCGATTTCCGGGGAGGGAGACTGCAAACGGCCGATCGATTCTACTGCAATCCACAACGCGCTCGCCACTAAGCTGGTACTGTTAATTAATGCTGCGATCGTTCCGGGTCGATCGAGCGGGCGATCGACCGTACAGTTATAATTATCTGAGGGCTTGCTGTTGCGGTTTGTCCAGGATGAGTATAAGGTGGCTGCTAAGGTGATTACTAATGCTGCTACATCGGAGAAAACATGTCCTGCATCTGCTAGCAAGGACAAGCTGCCAGAACTAATGGCGGCAATTAATTCTGCTGCAAAAAAGCTGCTTAGCAAAACTAATGCTATCTGCAACAGCCTCACTTTGGACATTTGGGAATTTACTTGACCGCCGCGCGCGATCTCTCTGAGGTTTTTGTTAAAATTGCTTTGAACCGGAAATATCATGCAGTCACTCTTAAACTCAAACTCTATTATCAACGATAGCTAGTCTAAATTAGTAGTAAATTTTTTACCCCACCCCAACCCTCCCCTTACTCAGGGGAGGGAGTAAGAGAGAGTGCGTGCAAATGATTTAAACTTACTATATCAACTGTCAACTATTTGCTATCAACTGACAAGGTTCGCGATCGTCCTCGATCGCAAAACTGTCAACTGTCAACTATCAACTGTCAACTATCAACTGTCAACTGTCAACTGTCAACTGTCAACTATCGAAGGATGTTTTCTAATTCGCCAACTTCCGATCCGGAACCGGAAAATGCAAGTGCAAATTCTGCGAACTCCGAGATGAATTATACTGCTATGAGCGACGTTCGATCGGCTGATTTCGCTGGTGAGTCTTGGGTGGATTTGCGCAGGTACGACCAATCGAATTTCGATCGCGGCAGATCTGGCTGGTTTGTTTTGCTTTGGTGGTTGGTACAGGCGATCGTGTTTCCTTTGACTCCGCATCCATTCAATCATATCAGGCGGTGGTTGCTGCGATTATTTGGAGCTAAAATAGGTTGCGGGGTTATTGTTCGCCCGACTGCCCGTTTCACCTATCCTTGGAAAGTTGAAATTGGCGATTGGAGTTGGATCGGGGATGATGTGGTTTTTTACAGTCTCGATCGAATTTCGATCGGCAAACATTGCGTTATTTCTCAGAAAAGTTACCTCTGCACCGGCACTCACGACCCTCAAGACCCAGCTTTTGGCTTAATCACAGCATCTGTTATCATACATGATGGCGCGTGGATTGCTGCTGACTGTTTTATCAGTCCGGGCGTCGCAATCGGTGCAAATGCTTTAATTGGTGCTCGCAGCAGCGTATTTAAAAATATGCCTGCTGGCTTTATCTGTATGGGAAATCCATGCGTTCCGCGCGATCGGCGAGAAATTCGCAACGGTTAAAATTTCTGTTATTTTATTACAGTCTTGCGCTCTAAATAATAACGGTAAGGTGCGTCGCAAGCACCCTACAAGATCGACTTAAGGTGCGCGCTGCGCCCCCTGTCAACTGTCAACTGTTTAAAGAGGGATTTTGCAGCAGAAATGTTATTTTCGACTTTCAGTGAAGCACAAACTAGCTTTTTCCTTTATACCTTATTTATATCGGCGAGCGCTGCTACTATTTTATATGTAATTCTGTTTTACTTGCTGCGATCGCTTTTTCGGCGTTGGGAAACCGATGCAGCCCTCGTCATCCTCAGCATTTCCCAATTTCCGGTACTGGCGCTGTTCGTCCTCGGCTGCTTGAAAATAGCCTTTTTCAACTTACACGGTGCTGGGCTGTTTCAATGGATAGAAAAAACGATCGCTGCCTTAATTATTGCTGCGACAACTTTCTGGGTAAGTCAGCTATTTACTCAAGTTCTAGTTTATTACTTAACAGCCTACGCCCGCCGCACAGAAGCTATCTGGGATGATGTATTAATTCCCATCCTGCAAAGCTTCGTACCTCCCTTAATTTACCTGTTCGGCACTTTCTTTTTCTTGCAAACTCTGGGCATAGATTTAACCGGGCTGTGGGTGGCATTTGGCGGTATTACCTTCGTATTGGGTTTTGCTTTGCGGGAGATTTTAGCAGACTTTTTCAGCGGTTTAATTTTATTAATTGATACTCCGTTTCAATTTGGAGATATGATAGCTTTGCCCAACGGTTCGACGGCAGTCATTAAAAAAATCGGTTTGCGGGTAACGCATTTATATCTCATCGACAACCACTGCGAAATATATACTCCCAATTCCCAGCTAGCAGCTAAAGATATAGTCAATCTCAGCCGCCCGACTCCTCACTTTGCTTATTCAATAAACCTGTCAGTGAAACCCGACGCCGATCCGGTAAATACAACTAAAATTTTGAGAGAAATTGTCCTCGGGCATCCAGATACTTTAGGCAACCTTGATGCTAAACTAGAAAACTTAGATAAGTTTACCGGATTCGCCGAGGCGCAGCCGGGAAAGATGTCAAAACAGGAAGCAGGGCGGTTGCGTTTGTTAGCCGAAAAAGAGGTAAACCAACAATTAGCAAAAATCGAGAAAGCGTTTGATGAATTAATTGCTCAAATTAAAGTTTTAGAAAAAGGGGGACTGGATGCAGCAGAAATTAGTATTTTGCAAGTTGCCTATCAAGATATATTGAAAAAAGTGGGATTGCGTGCTGCGATCGATACTAAGAGCAAGCGCGGTCGATCGACCCTCGAAGAACTGTTAACACCCGACATCGAAAATACCCTAATTGGCTCGATTAGAAACTGGTATAAAATTTGGTTGCAAGACCCAGATTTGCTTCCCGAAGATGAAACTATTTTACCAGAAGAATGGGAACCTAAAATTGAGTTATTGAAATTTAAACTCAATAAATTATATCAGAAAATATCTCATCCCGGAGGAGATGAAACGCGATTGGACGACTACGGAACTAATTTTTTAGAATGGTTGCGAGACAATTTCAAACAGTCTCAAACAACATGGAAAGAACCACAAATTCGGATGACTGATATTAAAATTGATGGCATAGAATTTGCTGTTAGGTTCTATGTAGACAATATTAAATTAGAACATTGGTGGCGTGGCAACCGCGTAAGCAACCAACTACGCAGGGAAATAGTACGGCGTTTGAGACAAGCATATATTTACTAAATTGGCAAGACTCACTGTGAATACCATACCCGAAGAATTTCTGACATTTATATCGCAATTATTTACAACTACCTTATTTAGAATTGGCGAAAATCCCGTATCGCTACGATCGCTCTTAGAACTGATTCTTTCCTTTATAGCCGTGGTAGCGATCTCGCGCTATTTTACTAACTTTATCAAAGAAAAGTTGCTGCTGAAACTGGGAATTGATGAAGGGAATAGAGAGGCGATCGCAATAATTGTCCGCTATTTAATAGTAGCTTTAGGAGTTATTGCCGCCATCCAAGGTATCGGCTTTAACCTGACTTCTTTAGCTGTAGTTGCGGGCGGTTTGGGAGTGGGAATTGGCTTCGGTATCCAGGATTTAACGACTAATTTTGTCAGCGGCATTACCCTACTTTTAGACAGGCCGATTAAAGTCGGAGATTTTGTGGAGTTAGAAGGAGTGATGGGCATAGTTAAAGAAATTACTATTCGATCGACCATCATTACAACTAATTACGATTCCAGCGTCATCGTTCCCAACAGCACCATGATAGGTAACAAAATAGTTAACTGGAGTTACGAAAATCCGCTGCTGTGTTTGCGCTTAACTATCGAAGTAGCTGAAAATAGCGACCCGCTGTTAGTAACTGAAACTTTGTTAAACATTGCTTGCGCGGAAGCCTGTGTCTTGTACGAACCAAATCCGAAAGTATTGTTTGTCGAGTTTGGCGATGACAGTTTTAAATTTGAACTGTTAGTGTGGACGGATAAGCCGACGGAAAGAGAAGTAATTAAAAGTTCTTTGAACTTCGCGATCGAGTACAATTTTCGACAGCAAGGAATCAACTTTCCCTTCAACGACAGAGAACTTTATTTGCAAAATCCCGAAGTTTTGCTGCCGCTGTTCAACAAAAACGAAACGGCTGTTAACTTGCGCGCCACAACTTCTGAAAACATTCCGCCTGCTGCCAAGCGCCAAACACACTTGGTGCTGGCGGAAGAGACGAAAAAAAGGTCGTCTCTCAGCGGCTTGCTGCGACAGGTAAAATACTTTGAACATTTAAACGATATTGAATTGCGACAATTAATAGAAGTTGGCTGCAGGCACAAGCTGCGATCGCAAGAATTTTTATTTCGCGAAAATGAGCCGGGAGATGCTTTTTATATCATCCTTTCGGGTTCGGTAGAAGTGTTTGTAGAATCCCTTGACAAACATTTAACTAATCTAGAATCTGGCAAGTTTTTCGGCGAACTATCCCTGATGTTAGGAATTCCCAGAACCGCTTCGGTGAGGGCTTTAGAAGATACAGTTTTGTTTGCTATCAACCGTACAGGCTTTCAAAAGATTTTAACAGAAAGACCCGATTTATCGGAACAAATCATACAAGAAATAGCGAAGCACAAGGAAGAATTGAGCGAAAGACAGCAGCAATTGCGAGAATTAGGTTTGATAGAAGCAGTAGAAGATGACCAAAATCCTGTAGAATGGGTGAGAAAACGCTTGAAAAAATTATTCGGAACTTGAAACAAAGCAAGGTCGATTGAACTGGGCAATTTGTTGCCGACAGCGGTTACTAATTTACTAGCGTTGCCCGTGACAGAATTGACTGTTTTTTTAGAACAAATGCCTCAGTTATCAGCCGATGAATTGAGAGAAAAGTTAGGCGAAATCTCTGAATAAACAAGGAGTGTAGCAGCGGTCGATCGCCCCATAACCGTTAATAATTTGTTAGCATTGCCTGTTAAAGAAGCCACTGTATTTTTCAAACAACTGCCACAATATTTACAGGAATTACGTACTCCGATCTAAGAAACTGGGTTTTTTACGAAAATATTTTGATTTGAGTCTTTAATCCGAGTGAAAAACTCGGTTTTTAACTCAGATGCGTAATACCAAATCCGGGCGAAGCGGAGGGTTCTCGCCCCCTTTATTCCTGAAACCCGCGAAGGCGGGTTTTGTATGTATAGTTGAGGGTGAAAATCGAATTGACTTGCCGAAGCACATTCGATTTTGCACCCTCACAGGTTTCAACCGCCCTGTCATAACGGGGATATCTAACCCGGATTTGGTATAAGTCCTAATTTATTTATACCCCTATATTTATACAGCAAATCGCAGGTAAGTGAAGTACATAACAGAGATCGAGACACGATTACTACCGTATTTTTACGGATTCGGTCTTGACTGGAGCGTATTTCTTAAACGTAGAATCTGTTGTAAGTGCAGTTGCTGCGGTAAAAAGTTACCTGACCTGTAAGTGATACTGACTAAATGTATAATTAGCGAAATCACTTTTTACAGAATACTCAATTAAAAAAAGCCGTTGGTAGCTAAACTTAAGTAACAAGCAGTTTTGCGGGTGCAGTGCGAGGGGTGCTTTAGGCAAGCTATTAAATAGTTAGTCACAGGAATTTTGGATGTGTGGGTTGTTCCGCAAACATCTTTGTTTGACTTTTGAGAAATTACACACTGATTCTGATGCATGAAGCGAATACAATTAGCACTCTTTCCCAAGCAAGCATCGCGATCGCTCGGTATTATTGGCTTAGCGATCGCCTATTATATAACAGCCGAACTTTCACGACTCCTCGCCTCCACACCTCAAGACGTAACTCCCATTTGGCCTCCAGACGGAATTGCTGTCGGATGCGTTTTGTTGTTTGGTAAATGGATTGCTTCCGGAGTGTTTTTGGGATCGTTTCTCGCCAACTTTTGGGCATTTCTCGATCGCTCTAATTTGTGGTTTTCTATCATCTCTATTTTACCAGTTTTGGGAATTGCCGCAGGCACAACTCTCGGAACTCTCCTGGGAACGCATCTCCTGCAGAAATCAACTCCATACCGCTATCCTTTAGCACGAGTTGCGGACGTACTCAAATTTTTGCTCTTCGCCAGCGCGATCGGACCGATTGTTAATGCTACTGTCGGAGTTACCAGTTTGGCATTAAGCCGAAAATTGCCTTGGGAAATCTACGGTTCGGTTTGGCTGACTTGGTGGATTTCTAATGTTTCGGGAATTTTCATTATTGCGCCCGTAATCCTCAGTTGGGCAAGGCTGATTTGGAAGCGCCGGCAGCTAATTTTACGGCTGTGTCGAGTTAGTTGGCAATTCTACAAAGACCAGAGATTTAAGTCTCGAATTACATCGATAGGCTGGCGAATTTATACCAGAAAAATTCCATCAAAACTCGTTTCAAAAATCGCGTTTATTAAGATATTGCAGGCGATCGAAATAGCACTGTTATTTATCTTTGCGCTGGTAGTTAGTAACGCAACATTCGATCGAGGATACGATGCTGATTATCTGTTGCTTCCCATTCTAATTTGGTCGGTATTTCGCACTGGTCAGCCCGGTGCAACAGCTTTGACATTGCTAATCGCAACCATCGCTACCATAGGAACCGTTCGCGGTCGGGGGGAATTTGCCCATGTGGATTTGAATCAATCTCTGGCATTACTTCAATTATTTGTTACGGTTATGTCGCTAACAGTTCTAACTTTAACAGCAGCGATCGAAGAACGAACTCATGCTGAAAAAAAACTGCGTTTGACACTGGCAGAGTTAGCTAAAACAAATGCTACGCTGGAAATTAGAGTGCAACAAAGAACAGAAGAATTATCCGCTCAAAATATTACACTCGAAGAAACGCTACAAACCCTCAAGCGAACTCAATTGCAAATGCTGCAAAGTCAAATGTCAGCTTTGGGACAATTGGTCGCTGGAATTGCG
Organism: Oscillatoriaceae cyanobacterium Prado104; assembly: GCA_025454405.1. Taxonomy (GTDB): domain Bacteria; phylum Cyanobacteriota; class Cyanobacteriia; order Cyanobacteriales; family Microcoleaceae; genus Microcoleus. Next base: position 27,542 of record JALOON010000014.1, read on the forward strand.
CACGAAATTAATAATCCCATCTGTTTTATTCACGGTAATTTAACTTATGTCAATGACTACACTCAAGACTTGCTAAATTTAGTGCGCTTGTATCAAAAATACTATCCCAATCCTCCAGAAATCTTGCAAGAGGAATTGGAAGAGATCGAACTCGATTTTATGCAAACAGATCTGGCAGAAATTATCCGATCGATGAATTCGGGAACCGATCGAATTCGCGAGATTGTCTTATCGCTGCGCAACTTTTCTCGTTTGGATGAAGCTGCCTTGAAACAGGTAGATATCCATGAAGGAATTGACAGCACGCTGATGATTTTGCAGCACCGAATTAAAGCCACAACCCACCGACCGGAAATTCACGTTATTAAAGATTTTGACAGCAAACTGCCCCAAATAGAATGTTATCCCGGACTGCTCAATCAAGTATTTATGAATATTTTAGACAACGCGATCGATGCGATAGAAGTAGCGAATAAAAGCCAATCTTTTGCTGAAATTACCGATCGCTCCAACACAATCTGGATTCATACCCATCGAATTAAGGGCGATCGAATTGCTATTTCTATTACAGATAACGGTTGCGGCGTTTCGGAAAATCTTTGGAGCAAAATCTTCGACCCATTTTTTACAACTAAACCGATCGGCAAAGGAACGGGTTTGGGTTTATCTACCAGCTATCATATTATCACCGAACAGCACCACGGCAAATTGTATTGCACTTCTGGGCCCAATTGCGGGACTAAATTTACGATCGAAATTCCAATTAAACAGTTGACAGTTGACAGTTAAGAAAAGTTTTGAGTTCTAAATTTTGAGTTTTGAGTTAAAGACATCTCTTATTAATTCAAAACTCAAAACTCAAAACTCAAAACTCCCGATGCCTGGAACCCAGATCCAGAGGCTCTGCCTCGCCTTATTCTTCACTAAGGATTTTGGGAACTTTAAAAAATTCCCCATCTCGATCGGGCGCTGAGGCTAAAATACTTTCTAGATTGGTAAAAGGTTCCAAATCGTCCGATCGCATCACGTTGCTAATTTCGATCGCCCGCGCCGTCGGCTTCACCTTGCTTGTATCCAATTCGCTCAACTGCTCGAAATAATCCAAAATACCATTTAATTGAACGGTAAATTGTTCTTCTTCTTCCGGCGTCAATTCCAATCTAGCTAAATGCGCCACTTTCCGAACTTGTTCTCGATCGATCATAAAAATTGGGAATGGGGAATTGGGAATGGGGAATTGGGAATGGGGAATTGGGAATGGGGAATTGGGAATTGGTAATTGGGAATTGGTAATTGGTAATTGATAATTGGTAAACTGTTTGCGAGTCCCGACGCTCGCACTACAACTATCAACTATCAACTCTCTTTCAACTCAAAACTCAAAACTCAAAACTCAAAACTCAAAACTCAAAACTCCCAAACAACTCTCAACTCTTTAAAAATACACGTCAACTTGCGATCGACCTGTAGTTTTCAGCCAATTTTGCACCTCAATGTAATTGTTCGGTGCCAAGCGAATCGCCTCCTTCCAATAATCGGCAGCTTTATCAAACAAGCCTTCTGCTGCTTCCGCATTGCCGGCTTCTTTTTCCTTTTCGCCTTGGTAGTGATAAATCACAGCAATATTGTTCAGCGCCTGCGGCATTCTCGGATTGAGATCCAAAGCTTCGCTGTAATAGCCTAAAGCTTTCTCGTGTTCGCCGTTGCTAGTATGGATCAGTCCGATATTGTACAGGATATAACTGCGATCGTAAGGATCGTCCTCAAGCTTGAGCGCTTCGTTATAATTGTCCAGCGCTTCAGCGTATTCACCATCAGCTTGAGCCGACATCCCATCCCGATAGTAAGCGAAAGCTTCCTTCGCCCTTTTTTTAGCCGGCATAATCTTGAGGATGATATCGGCCATTACCGTGAAACTTTTGTCAATAAAGTTATCGTTGCGTTGAGTTCTGGGCATATGCGATTCTTTGGTTAGCGGCTAATGAAACAGATTCGCCAGTAAATTTTTCCTGTTAAAACTTGCGTTGGTGTTTTTCGTTTTTCGCTGCGCGCTCCATGCTCAAAAAGCTCCTGTACCGCAACTGCGAACCTGAAACTACCAGCTTGGGCGCAACACTCGCGCAAGTCCTATCTATTTTGACATACTCACTGCCCTTTCATGTGCGGTGATTCTTGACGCTGCAACGGGAGATGCTACCGGGGTAGTTTGACTTACCCTCTACGTCGGTTTATAGGCCTTCGGCGAACTCAGCCGAGCCGTCGCGGCAATGCCTCGTCCCGACTTTCTCTATATTTGGGCAACGTTATTTCTTCCAGCAATTTGCCCAATTGTACGGGCGATCGGGCAAAACACTAGCAATATTTGCCCCCAATGTCAAGTGCTAATTCTAAAAAATCAGCAATTTTTTCGGTCAAAACCAGCTCCGATTCCGCAATCTATAATAAAAATAACGGGTAATTTTCACAAACAGAAACACATGGCTCCCAATCCCACCATTATGCAAGCCGTCGAGCAACTTGGCTACCGCGTTACGGTTGGAGACGTGGCGGCAAAAGCTGGACTCGATGTTAATTTTGCCCAGCGAGAATTGTTAGCCCTCGCCTCCGAAGCAGGCGGTCACCTGCAAGTAGCAGAATCCGGCGACATTGCCTATTTATTTCCCAATAACTTTCGAGATATTTTGCGCAACAAATTCTTGCGATTGCAGTTGCAGGAATGGTGGCAAAAAATCTGGAGAATTCTATTTTACTTGATTCGGATATCTTTTGGTATAGTTTTAATAGCTTCTCTGATTCTAATTTTTGTTGGCATTACAATTTTGCTTTCCAGCGCCGGCAACGACAACAACGGTGGCGGTGGCGGGGACGATCGCGGTGGCGGTGGCTTTTTCTTTTTTCCCTACTTTTGGAACGACTTATTCTGGATATTTTACTGGAACGACGAACCTTATTACAGCAGGCGAGATCGGCTGGCGGGAAGTCAAAAAAATGAGATGAACTTTCTCGAAGCAGTTTTCTCGTTCCTGTTTGGAGACGGCAATCCCAATTACAATTTAGAAGAGCGCAAGTGGAGCAACATTGCCACCGCAATTCGCAACAACCAAGGTGCCGTAATTGCCGAACAAATCGCCCCCTATCTCGACAATTTGGGACAGGGATACGCCAGAGAATACGAAGAATACATGCTGCCTGCTTTAGCTCGTTTCGACGGCCGCCCCGAAGTCAGCCCCGAAGGGCAAATAGTCTATCATTTCCCGCAATTGCAAACCACAGCAATTCAAGAAAATCCGCAACCAGTAGCAGCTTATTTGCGAGAATTTCTGTGGCGTTTCAGCAATGCCAGTTCGGGACAAATTATGCTCGCAGCAGGCTTGGGAGCAGTGAATTTGGTCGGTGCATTAATTTTAGGCAACCTGCTAGCTAAAAGTTCGGCAGCAGTTGGGTTTATTGCTGGTATTTATCCGGCGCTTCTGATTTACGGCATTGGATTTTTGACAATTCCCTTAATTCGCTATTTTTGGATTCAGTGGAAAAATAGCAGGATCGAAGTTCGCAATCAAGAGCGGCAGCAGCGATCGAACTTGTTGAACCAACCCGATGTTAATTTGCAGAAAAAACTTGCTTATGCCCGCGAATTTGCAGCCGAAAACGTTTTGACGGGAGAAGATTTAGCTTATACAACGGAAACAGAATTAACCGAACAAGAGCTAGAACAGTCGGCAAAAATAGATGCCGAATGGCAAAAACGGCTCGATCGATTTTAGATTTTGGATTTTAGATTTTAGATTTTGGATTTTCAATTTGCGATCGGGGATTGGGCATTGGGCATTGGGCATTGGGCACAGCGTAGCCCAGGGCTTGGGAATTCTCAATTTCTCCCCCTCTCCCCCTCCCCCACTCTCCCCCTCCCCCACTCTCCCCCTCCCCCCCTCTCCCGATCCCCCTCCTGCAACTCCAAAGTAAAAAAATTCAACTTTTTGTTAAGTTTTAATAAAAAACTGAGAAATATTTGATACCATCTTAGAGAAAGTTTAAGATTCATAATAAATCCCTAGATGACGTTACTGATTGTAGGAGCCACAGGCACCCTCGGCCGCCAAATAGCCCGCCGCGCCCTAGACGAAGGCTATCAAGTGCGCTGTCTGGTGAGAAGTTACAGAAAAGCAGCATTTTTGAAAGAATGGGGTGCCGAACTCGTTCCGGGGAACCTGTGCCAGCCAGACAGCCTACCTCCGGCACTAGAAGGAGTCACCGCAATTATCGACGCAGCAACAGCCAGCGCTGCCGATTCTCTCAGCATTAAAAAAGTAGACTGGGACGGAAAAGTAGCTTTGATTCAAGCAGCAGCCGCCGCAGGCATCAAACGTTACGTATTCTTCTCATTTCTTGACGCGGAGAAATATCCCCAGGTACCCTTGTTGGAAATCAAACGCTGTACCGAGCTGTTTTTAGCAGAATCCGGCTTAGATTATACAATATTAAGACCTTGCGGCTTTTTGCAGGGACTGCTGGGACTTTATGCCATGCCGATTTTAGACGGTCAGGCAGTCTGGCTGCCCAACAAGCCCTCAGCCCTTGCCTACATGAACACCCAGGACGTTGCGAAGTTTGCCGTCCGGGCCCTTTCCGTTCCCGAAACCGAGAAAAAAGCCTTTCCGGTGGTGGGAACCCGCGCTTGGGACGCCGACGAAATCGTGAGGTTGTGCGAGAGGCTGTCGGGGAAACAAGCTAAAATAACGCGAACGCCAGATGCCTTGTTGCGGGCGACCCGCGAAGCTGCTAAGTTCTTTCAGTGGAGTTGGAACATAGCCGATCGATTGGCTTTTTCAGAAGTTTTGGCAGCCGGAAAACCGTTGAAAGCTCCGATGGATGATGTTTACAGCGTCTTCGGCTTAGACCCCAAAGAAACTACTACTTTGGAATCTTACCTGGAAGAATACTTTAACCTCATTACCAAGAAGCTGAAAGAAATAGAATACGAGCAGGCTAAAACCAAGAAACGCAGTAAACAAAAAATGCCCTTTACATTTTAAAGTGCCGAAAGCTGGGATTATTTACAACGACGTTAAACCTGTGGCTTGTCGGATCGCCGAAGAGCTCAAAGACAAGCTGACTGCCCGCGGCTGGGATGTCTGCGCGGTGTCCGGTTCCGGGGGAATTTTGGGCTATTCCAGCCCCGATCGCCCGATGTGCCACACGCCGATCGACCAACTCGTCCCCCCCGGTTTTGACAGCGACATGGAGTTTGCAGTGGTGTTGGGAGGCGACGGTACTGTACTGTCTGCATTTCGCCAAGTCGCCCCCATCGGCGTGCCGCTGCTGACTGTCAATACCGGTCACATGGGTTTTTTGACAGAAACTTACTTGAATTTGCTGCCGCAAGCTTTAGAAAAGGCGATCGCCGGAGAATACGAAATCGAAGAGCGATCGATGTTGGCGGTGAGGCTGTTTCGGGACAACGACTGCCTGTGGGAAGCGCTGTGTTTGAATGAAATGGTGCTGCACCGCGAACCGCTGACTTGCATGTGCCATTTTGAAGTCGCGATCGGGCGTCACGCTTCAATTGATATTGCAGCCGACGGGGTAATCATCTCGACTCCGACGGGATCGACGGCTTACGCGCTGTCGGCGGGAGGGCCGGTAATTATTCCCGGAGTACCGGTGTTGCAGTTGCTGCCGATTTGCCCGCATTCAATGGCTTCGCGGGCTTTGGTGTTTGCTAACACCGAACCGGTAACGATTTTGCCGGCAAGTCCGAATCGGTTGGTAATGGTAGTAGATGGCAACGGCGGATGTTACGTGTTGCCGGAAGATTGGGTACAAGTCGAGCGATCGCCCTATTTAGCGCGTTTCGTGCGCGTGCAGCGTTTTGAATATTTCCACATTTTGCGGGAAAAACTCGGCTGGGGACTGCCGCACATTGCTAAACCTACTTCGGTGGAATTGCCTTGAAGTCGGTTTGTAGTTAGGACTTTAGTCCGCAGATGTTTATTTTCAGGACTGAAGTCTTTACTGCGAACTTCAAAGGACTCAAGTCCTGACGCGGAAATGAAAATCTCCGTCGGAATTCTTAATTCTCGATCGAGCTTCCGAATCATCTCCAAAGTCAGGCAGCGTTTATGATAAATGTATTCTCGTACTTCTGGGAGTTTAAACCATGTCTCTCGCTGAGTTAATTCCTTTGGTGAACAATCTGAGCCAGTCAGACAAATTATCACTCTTCAAACTCCTAGCCGTGCAAATCCCAGACGCTGAACTACAAGTCATCTTTTCTGCATCAGAGTATCCAGTTTGGTCGCCCTACGATGCAACGGAAGCTGCAAACATTATGATGCAGATGATTCGCGACGATCGAGAGGCATCTACTCATGCCTAGTTCGATCGAGTTTCCCTTTTCTGACGGTGAAGCATTACCCACGATTCCCATCACTCTGACTCATGCAGGCTTTTCTATCTCGGCGAATGCACTGCTAGATACGGGGTCTACGGTCAATCTATTACCTTATGAAATTGGGCTGCAATTGGGTGCAATTTGGGAGGAACAAACTGTCCGCTTGCCATTGGCTGGAAACCTGGCAAAGGTTGAGGCGCGGGGTGTATTTGTAGATGTTCAAATTGGGAATCTGGAACCCGTTCGCCTAGCATTTGCCTGGGCACAAGCTTCTCAGATTCCCTTAATTCTCGGGCAAACAAACTTCTTTCGAGAATTTGATGTCTGTTTTCAGAGATCGCGACGCACGATCGAAATTATTCGCTTCTAATAGGCATCGATGCAGAACTCGGAGTTTTATTTATAGCTTAACTCTCGATCGAGCTTCCGAATCATCGTCAAGGTGACTCTATTCCGTCGAGTCCACTGTGTTGTTAGCTGGCTGGCTACTGCGCGATGCTTCTAATTTCTGCCGAATTGCTGCCTGAATTTTTGCGTCAAAATCGGGATCGCTCGGGCTTGCAACGATCGATTTCGGACGCTGGCTGAACCTGTCTAAATATGCCTGACAAGCAGCTCGATCGTGGCGATTTTCTAGAAAGTACCGTCTTAATTCGGCATCGCTCATAGCCTCAAAATTCACTTGGCTCATCAGAATACCTCCCCATTCGGTACTATTTCAAACTCAAGGTCTTCATCATATCCAGCTAGAACGTATACATGAAGAGTACGGCGATCGACACAAATCAGATGAATCGGTTGCAACATGATGAACGTTAACTGATAGCTGACGCGATATAAACTCTCTAATTGAGCAGCAGTTGGCATTTCGGTCACTCACTCCACCTACTGCCTATTTTAACAGATGCTCCGAGTTCAAATGAACGCATCAGTTTACTTTACTGTTGTTGGAATGGGGTTCTATTGTGGTTAAGTGAGGGTTTGTACCGACTCATAGGATCTGATGAGAATCTCCGATGGAATCCTTAATTCTCGATCGAGGTTCCGAATCATCTCCCAAGTCAGGCAGCGTTTACGAGATAACGACCAAGGTCACCGGGCGGGCGCGAGTGACCTGAACCTGTGAAAACGCTCAAATCGCCCGCTCCGGTGCACCGCCTTGTTCGTCACTCAAAAATTTCGTATGCCGACATTCGGATCGAGCTGAGACTCGTAAGGCTTGGAGTATAGCCGAAGCATGTCCTGGGTGACGATAGGATTGATTCCAAGGTTAGAACAAAACCGGTTCATTTTTTCCTCGATCGGTACGTCAGACGCCAGCAATTCTGATTCAAAGGGTAGACATTCCCCAAAGTTTATCCTGACCAACTGATCGTCAAAGTGTGGGGAATCAACTGTGTATTGGCGAACCAACTGACCGCATCGGTAGAGACAGTATTCAAACGATTCGTCGCACTCCCCAATTGACCAAGTGAATAGGTCACGGGTTTTCGCCAGAGATTCGATGGCGACCCTCGTCGATGGCATATACCAGAGTTGGTAGAACCAATCGTCTGCAAGCATTGTCCAGTCGCCGGCATCGGCAATGACAGCGTAGGTTGTTGACGGCGGCAACTTGGTGACGTGTCGGTGTGTCGTCAATCCGAAATGAGCAAGGACCTGTTCGTCGGTGAGCCTTGGATCGCGGCGAAAGAAGATGAAGAACGGAGCGTGAAGGTGCCCGTCGAATATTTTCGGTTGATTCATTCACACAGTCTCCCATCGACGAACTTATAATTTATTAAGCTTACTCTGAATAACACCATCTCTAATACGATCTAACAACTGCTTCGATCGCGCAAAGATTTACGTTTCCATCTATCAACGTTTACATTCGATCGACACTGCGATTGAGCACGCGAAAAAATATTTACCAATGTAAAGCCAGGGTCTAACAGCATTCATAATTTTTCAAGAAAAGATGTCAAATGGGTTCTGTATAGTTCATAGTTGGAATTATCGTCGTTGTGTTCTCGACTCAAGTGCGGCACAAAAGCTGTTGAGGCTATTTAGTAAAGCATTGTAGTAATAATAAGCATCATCGCGTTCGTTCTGAAGATGGGCATACAAGGCTAGTTCTGGCTCTGATACTAAAGGCTCCTTCGGAATATCCAAGCCTGCTTCGGTTAAGCGTACAGATGCGATTGCGATTAATAGCGACCCGATTGTATTGTTTCTGCCATGATGAAGATCTTCCAATCCAGGTAAGATTAACTCCGATCCGGGCAATTCATTTAGCTCCATTATTGATTCCTCTCTGATGTACTTTCACAACGCTCAATAAATTGCTCGATCCTATTTCTCAGGAGTTCGGGATTAAGAGAAGGAAATCGGATCAATTCAGATTCGATCGCCTTAAAGCAATCGCGTAGTTTTTCTAAGGAAAATAATTTCTGTTCGTACATAGCTTGTACGTCATCAATGTCGCGGTTATATCCCCTAGATAGCTTAGAAAGGGCTTGGGCTATGAAGTCATAGTGATAAAACGATATTTGACCGTATTTGCCAATGAAGGTTACACACCAACAATACCTCTATAACTCATCGATCGTTACCAATCCACCTTCTGTAAACTGGATTACAAGCTCGTGGCTATCTAACAAAGCAGTTCCAACTAGGGGTCGCCGCCCTGTCGCAAACACACGAGTTTCTCGCTCCTCTCCGTTCCAAATAATAATTGCTTTGTGAAGAGGTAGCATCACTTGGCTATTATCTGCCAAATTCGCACGCATATCGTATCTGAAAGGAAGATTCAGTAGTGCCACTGCTTCAGGCGGTAAACAAAGCTCATCGGTAAATCCTGTATCTACCACGAATTCAATCGGGAAGTCAGCGCGATTCGGAATCTGAAATGGAATGGTAATAATCGGGTGTCCATCAGCCACAATACCTGAAATCACTTGACTACACGCTCCATTAGACCGCCACCAAAAGCAGCAGCGACGTTGTACCCAATCTTGATCCCAAAGAGTCGGGCATGGGGGTGTTTCTCACTCAAGTAATCAGCAGCGCGCAAGCCGTTTTCATCGACTCTGTATTCACCTGTTTCAATATCAATGATGACCATCTTGCCAATATTTTCTTCAACTTCCACCTCTTGGCGGATTCTGCTTTCGTACAGTTGCTCTGCACGTTGAGCAACCTCTTCACGGCTTAAAAGGATCGCTTGCATATGCTGACTCCCAATTACGATGCGGCTTCTATAGACTTCTCTATGATATCTCACAGGTTGGTAGGATTAGCTAGCGTTTACGAGATAACGTTCGTGTTCAGCGGACGTAGACTACTTTTGCAACTCAACTAAGAAACCTAATCGTTCCGCTGCAACACGGTTGTTAGACCGCGCCATCTACAGGAGATTATGAAGGCACAGATCAATTAAACTTCACCTACTTCAGCCATTGAACTTTTGGATTTTAGCAATAAAATCGGGATCGTCACGAGATAAGTTTAAAACACGATAATCACCTAGCTTCTCGTCAAAAATGAATGATCCTGAAGAAGGGTAGTCGTTGCCAACTTGCTCAAAAAAATCAATGATTTGCTGCATTTCGATAAAGTACAACGCTTTATGACGTTCTCTATCCGAACTAATGAAAATTCCATCTAGAAAATTATTTTCATCAAAAGAAGTGACAAAAATATAGCTATGCACGAATTGATGACAGAAGAAAATCAAGCCTTTAGTAGCTGATTGTGCAGAATCAAGATCGTATAACTTATCTAGGTTGCCCCAATTCATCTTTGTAACTGGATTACCTTTCCAGTCATAGAACTTCACATTAATACATTTATTTACAACTGAGTCTGATAATTTCTTGGCTTCGATTAGTTTCCGAATTGAATAGAATCCAAGCATTATGGTTTGCTCAAGACGTGCAAAAGAGCTTTCAGTCCATCGCTTTTGCGTTATTCTGGCACGGAGAGCTTTAGCTTGCTTTAGTAAGTCCTCTTTCCAAAAAACAGATTCATAAATCATACCAAATCCAAAAATTACTAAACTGCAACAATCAAAGCTTTTGCTCGTTCGATAGCTTCCTGTCTAAGGTTGCTAAAATCTATCCCTGCTTGACGTTGAAGAATACTCACACGATCTGTATCCAGTAAATATTTCATAGCTCATCTTGAGCTTCGAGGAGAGACTCATCCCCTTGGCGAATCGCTCGTCCATAGACAAGTAGCTCCTCAAAGGCAGGTTCATCTTTGAAAGACCCTATAATTTGTTGCAACCAATTCGTCGGTCCAGAAGCCACAATTTGCTTCTGCAACTGGGCGATCGCTGCTTCCACTGCTGCAAGCCGTTCCTCTAAAGAAGTGTTAGTTGCCATTTGCGTTTCCCTCACAATACCGGAAATCACTGCTCACCCGCTCCATAACACCGCCAAAAGAAGCCGCTACATTATAGCCGATGCGGATGCCAAAGAGTCTGGCATAGGGAGACTTTGCTTGGAGGCTTTTAGCTGCTTGTAGCCCCGTTTCATCAACCTTATAGTCACCTGTTTCAATATTAATGATGACCATTTTGCCGATATTTTCCTCTGTCTCAACCTTTTGCCGAATTCCGCCTTCATAGACTCGATAGGCACGCTTTGCGACTTCTTCACTGCTCAACAGGATCGCTTGCATGGGTTAGCTCCTGGTTGTTAAACTACTGCCTTGGTTTCTCCATAATACTTCGCAAGTCAACAGAATGGGCGCTGCCCACCCTAACCACTATTACTTCCGTCCACTTCAGGGCTTATATTAATCTGCACGATCTCAACTCCTATTAAGCTTACTCTGAATAACACCATCTCTAATACGATCTAACAACTGCTTCGGTCGCGCAAGATTTACGTTTCCATCTATCAACGTTTACATTCGATCGACACTGCGATTGAGCACACGAAAAAATGTCCTCAACTCTACATCTTCACCATAGTAGCTGCAAAGCGAGTTCCACAGTGCGAAGTGTGGATATGTCTCAGGGTGGCGCTGTTTGATCTCTTGAAGTGCCACTAACAAACCGAGCCCTTCGGCTTCTTTCAACGCCGCTGTTGCAAACGCCGCTGAGCGGCTGATGCCCGCACCACACGCAATCAACACACGCCGCTGTTGCTCTCGCATGGCACAAACAAAATCGAGACCTTCACGCAGCACCTGTGCTGACAACCCTTGGCCATCTTCAACAGCAAGATAGCGCGAGACTATCCCAGCTTGCTCAACGTGTTCGGCAAGCTGGAGCATCGCACCAATGCGATTGGCTGCCAAATACGAGCGATCTAGAGTGTCACGGTATTTGCCGATGTAAAGCCAGGGTCGAACAGCATTCATAATTTTTCAAGAAAAGATGTCAAATGGGTTCTGTAATTGTATTGCAGTTGCGGTTTACGACGTAACAAATTTTCAACTTGCAATGTCGAACAGTTTCCAAGGCAAAGCCAAATAACTTTCGGTGGATTCCCAAATACTAAGCTCAGGTCGTGCATATATAAGTCAAATGAGTGACACTCAAATGTGTGAACTCACAAAAGCGTCACTATAAAAAGCGACTGTGAAGCCATCGCAGACAGCAGTTATACCTGAAATATCAAATGAAAACACTCGAATGCACAGAGGATTCCCATCATGTATACAGAAGAAAAAACTCTCAATAATCAAGCTATGGCGATCGTCGCCGATACTGCTTCTGCCTCAAATCTAGCAGTTGTTGAAGCATCTGGAATTATGAAACCCACTTTAAAGCGGGGTTCTACAGGTTCAGCGGTCAAGGAACTGCAACAGCTTCTATTTCATTGGGGATACTATTATGGCGCGATCGATGGTATTTTCGGCCCTTATGTTGAAAGCGCTGTCAAAGGCTATCAACACCGCGTCTTTTTAACTGAAGATGGGATTGTCGGTTCTCTAACCTGGCAAGCACTATACTCTGGTGCACCTGTTAATATGCCGATTCTGATGAATGGTAGTTCGGGTAATGCCGTCAAAACTGTTCAGAATGTCTTGAAATTGAATGGATACTATTTCGGTTTTGTTGACGGATACTTCGGAACACTGACAAAAGTAGCAGTAATACAGTTCCAAACGAATCAGGGTTTAACGGCCGATGGAATTGTCGGGCCGAGAACTTGGCACGCTTTGAGCAAGTTACCGCACTAAACAACGGTATATTTCACTTGTATAGGACTTAGATCGAGTCCGGTCGATTACCAGTAATAAAAAAGGTTCGTAGTGTGGACTTCAGTCCGCTCCCTGAATGCGGACTAAAGTCCACACTACAAACGAATCTTATCGCGGTCGATCGACTTGTAGGGTGCGCGCCACGAACCTTACCACTACGGCTAAGTGTAATTTCTCGGTTTTTGCGTAAGTCCTGTTAGTTAAACTTTAATCATGTATGAGGTTAATCAAATGACAAATTCTGCTGCCCTTGAAGCTCCAGCAAATTCTGCTGAAAACGGACCAGATATGGCTGAATTTTTGCAGGAAGATAACGGACACTTCTCGGCAATGCGAGCAATGAGTTTTATTGCACTGATTGCAGCGATCGCGTTTGCCGCACTTACCATAACTAGCAAAAATTCTGATGGCAAATACATTACAACTTCTTTTTTAGTTGCTGCTTTTGCACCAAAAGCTGTTCAAAAATTTGCTGAACGTCCGTAATTGACATACTCCCCGCCCGGTCGGTACGGGGATTCTAATTCATGGGTAAAGTTGAGTGAAATTGATGGTTCAAGCAGCCGACGCGCTTGTAAAATCTGTTTTTGCCACAGCTCAAAAGTCTGTATATTTGAGTTGTCAATTCTCTCAACGATCGCCCTTAATAGTTGGAATTATCGTCATTGTGTTCTCGACTATTGCAAAATCTTATCCTTGGCTCAGGTAAATAGGAACTTTTTGACGCTCGTGTCAAATTATCTGGTAGCATAACTCATCTACGACAAAGAGCGATCGCCGATCGATAAAAAAAAGTAAAGAGCGATCGCCTCTCTACAAAAAGCGCGATCGCTCGTCGATAAAAAATCAAATGCGATCGCATCTATTGAATAGTTTTACGCTTGGTACGCCGTTTGAAAATGGTTCCAGCCAATGCCGCGATGCCCATCGAGAAAACAGAGCTAGGTTCGGGAACAACGGTAGCAGTCGGTGGTAAATTTGGTTCTAGAATCGCAGTCGGATTGGTGGCGGCCCATGTACCTCTGATGCCCCCTGTTCTCCAGGTTCCATTACTAATCTGTGATGTGTCCAGAACTTCGGCTTGGTAATCACTCAACAGAATCCGGATCGGATCGATTAGCTGAAAGCCACTAAAATCTAAAAAGCCATTGGAATTGTATTTTCCAGAAAACAACTCGCGTCCTCGATAGGTTTTGTTGCTGTACCAATCAAAGTAACCAGTGATGTCAAAGTCGGCACCGTTTGCGACTTGCGTCTCGAAAACTAAGTCTGAACCGTTCCAATTAGCGATGTCAGATCCTGTAACTTCCCATTGTCCCTGAGTTAAATCGATCGTTGCTGCCTTTGCCTTAGCGCAAATGCCCTGAACTAAAAGTAAACAAACTAGAGTGGTTGTAGCTAGCAAACGCATGATGGTTAATCCTGTGATATCGATAGTATGAAAAGACGAGTGTAAGGACTACTCCACAGTTTAGAGGCTATCAATTAGTTTTATAGAGAAGACGATTCAGTAATTCTCTTCCCCTCTCATCAAACACTTGCAGACGAATGACTTGCGGAGCGCTCGGTTGCCATGCAACTTGATAGCGGTAATCGCCATTATTCCAGGTATAAACCTGACTTTGGCTATTGCCTGAAACTCTTGCCCCTTTAAGCGTTAGGCTATTACGTGTTCTCAGATTTACCCCGTAGTAGCTAAAGTCATCTCCATTCTGGCCAATAGCCACTAGCCATTCTTTATCAGTAAATGCAGCTCTCTTGACATCAGGACGGGGTGCATTAGGACGGGGTGCTAACATTATACGTATAAGTTCCTTTGCAGCTTCTGAACCTATGCCTGTCAAAATTCGTATTACAGCATCCTGACCCGATTGAGCATTGGCAGAACCAGCATTCACAGTTAGAGCAACAGTGAGATATGCAATGCAAAGAATTTTTTTCATACTTAATGCCCTCAAATAATACAAATCAATCTGAGTGAATCGGGTGAGAAAAATTCCCGATTATTTCCTTATTAAACCGAGAGTTCGACGAGGAATCATCGTTGCAGTACAATGCTCTTTTTGGTTGGTTTATACTGCACATTTGTGGTTTAACTGCGATCAGTCTAAAATAACTCCTACTTTTTATCAATCGGATCGAGATCGGAACTTTTTCCCAAAAAATCCCAAAAATGTCGGGAAAATGTCGGAAAGATCGGATAGGATAGGAATTACCGCACTCATGTGACCGATCTATGGATATCGCAGAAGTCTTGAAACTCGCTGACGAACTGCTGTTTGCCCATTCAGGCCAACACCTAGACTATCTGCAAGAAACAATTCTTAAAGGAACGTTACAAAGTCAGAAATATGCCAAAATTGCCTCGGACAACCATTTAAGTGAAGGTCATGTTCGAGATAGGGCCTCGGAATTATGGCAAACTTTATCCGATGTTTTAGGGGAAGATGTTAATAAATTAAATGCCCGGAATATTTTAGAAAAAATTATTATTTCTAAGAGTGGCTCAATTGGATATTTGGGAAATGAAAACAAAGTAAGCATTTCTTCAAATCGAATGCGATCGCCTAAATCTTCTCCCCTATCCAAGCCAACTGCAAACAAACCCTACTTAGACATAGATAACGCCCCTGAAATTACCGCATTTTACGGACGAAGCGATGAATTAAACACTTTAAAAACCTGGCTAATTCAAGATTGCTCCCGCATCATTACCTTAACTGGCATTATCGGAATTGGCAAAACCACCCTAGCCATCAAACTAATTGAAGAAATCCCAACGCAATTTGAATATATTGTTTATCGCAGTCTCCGCTATTCTCCAACTATAGATAGTTTTTTAACCGATTTATTGCCAGCTTTTATTTCCCCCATTATTCCCAATACCCTCGATCGCCAAGTCGATGTCTTGCTTAAGTTTTTACGCAAACATTGCTGTTTAATTATTATTGATGATTTACAGATGTTGTTTCAGCCAGGACAATTGGCCGGTCATTATAAACCAGAATTTGAAGGATACCATCTTTTATTTAAACAGATTGCACAATTGTCTAATGCCAGTAGTTTGTTGTTGATTACTAGCGAACAACCAGAAGATGCGATCGCTACTCGTTATAAATTCACCCGCTGTTTAAAACTCACAGGTTTGGGAGAGTCTGCTAAAGAAATATTAAGAGATAAAGAACTGTCAGATGAACAGATGTGGGACACCTTAATTGAAAAGTATCAGAGTCATCCTTTATGCTTAGAAATGACAGCCACGATGATTGAAGAATTATTCGCAGGCAATGTAACGGATTTTTTAGCTTATCCTTCTTTGATATTAAGTAACGAGATTGGCTCTCAACTAAGTCGGGTATGGGTAAGGTTAACTGAATCAGAACAGGAGATTGTGAAATATTTGGCGCTTCAAGAAAAAGCTATTAATTTGATGGAAGTTTTACAAGTAATGTTCGATCGTTATAACACAGAGATCGCATTAAATGCAATCCGCTCCTTGAAAAGACGTTGTTTTTTAGAAGCTTATCAAAATGGCGTTGGCTCATCCTTGTTAAGGCTAGATCGGACTTTAGAAGCCTATGCGCGATCGATAAACAATTAAATTGACTAGCTAAATCGCCCAACGGACAAATAGAATTTGATGAGAATATTGGTGTCACACAAAATCATTGGTTTTCTTTACCCCATGCGTCTTTACGAATGTCGTCTAGGGTGATATTTTTTCCTGACCAGATTCCGGCTAGATCGAAAAAGGATTGTTCTCGATCGGAGTCATCGTTTTTTTGTTCGATCGTTTTAGTTTGGCTGGCTTGAAATTCTAGAAATTCGATAAATTCAATAACTTTATTGCGTTGTTCGGGGGAAAACTGTTGGATTTTTTGGATTGCCATTTCTAGGGTTAACATGGGTTTCTCCTCGTTCGCCAGGTATTCAAGCACTTCATAAACTGTAATTCGCAAGCCGCGCACGCAAGGCTTAGCACCGCGTTTATTGGGTTCGATCGTAATGTGGTTTCGGTAGTTCATAGTTTGATATGGGATTTTTAGCAGATCGGTTTAGAGAACAGATTTCAGTCCAAGACGATCGACGAATGGAAGAAAGTCCCGATCGGCAAATAAGAGTTCGTGATTGTTTTCGATGCAGAAGGTGGCGATAATGACATCGATCGTTTTGCGAACTGTGATGCCTTGCTTTCTGAGGGTGCGAAAGTTGTCAGCACTTTTGATGGCGAGGTCGGCTTCGAGGAAATTGAAGACGCTGAGATTGGTGAGGAGATGCTTGGCCCTGTTGTAGTCGGAGTCTTGACGAAACCCTTGGAGGACTTCGGTGAGGATAAGGTTGCCGATCGCGATCGGTTTGGTGGTGAGGAGTTGGTCAAGGCGATCGGTTTGTGGGGTGGATTGTCCGTTAAAGTAGTCAATCCAGAAGCTGGAATCAACAATAATCGTGGGCTTACTATTGTTCCGTATCCGTTCTCATGCGATTGAGGTCGCCGTCCCAGGCGAGTTTACCCCGTAGCGCACGTAGGTTCTCTTGGTTTTTCATTTGGATCAGCAGGTTCAGGGCCAATTCGATGACTTCTTGTTGTGCAGTCAGTCCGGTGACTTGGAGCGCATTGGTGATGAGGGAGCTATCGATTTCGATCGTGCTTTTCATAGGTGTTTTTGGGGTGAGTTTTATCGCTCGCGCTTTCATCCGATTATAAGCGATCGCCCATCAGCAGCGAGCGACATCTAGCGTATCTATGTATGCACAACAAGTTCAACTTTGAACCAAGGGCTGTCACTGGATATCGCGACGTACTCTCCAACTGCTGGGATACGTGCGAATTCACGCTTCTCGTTGAGCCAGTCGCGTTGTTTAGGGCTGCGGGTATGTGAAAAGACTTTCATGGTCATAGTGGACTCCTTTAGCCACATAACTTATAATTATATCGCAGTTGCGGTACAATTATGATAAAGCAAGCAGCGATAAATTCTCATCTTCATAAAATAATTCGATCGCGTTAAAATTACGACGTAACAAATTTTCAACTTGCAATGTCGAACAGTTTCCCAGGCGAAGCCAAATAACTTTCGGTGGATTTCCAAATACTAAGCTCAGGTCGTGCATGTCTGCGTCTTTCGAGACAATCATCAAGTTATTGTCTTTTGCATAATCCCAAACTATTGGGTCGATTGTTGCTTTCATTCCCACATCTCGAACGTGAAGCGAATTTGGGAAAATATCGCTCAAACGATTCGGCAACTTAGGCGACAAATTTTCATCAAAAAGTAATTTCATGCAGATAAGGTTGCGGTCATCAACCGACGCTCGCGATCGGCAGCATAAGCAATGCAGGCTTTTAAATCTTCTCGCGTCAGATCGGGAAAATCTTCGAGAATTTCTGCTTCGGTCATCTCGGAAGCCAGGTACTCAAGCACTTCATAAACCGTAATTCGCAAGCCCCGCACACAAGGCTTACCACCGCGTTTATTTGGTTCGATCGTGATGTGGTTTCGGTAGTTCATAGTTGGAATTATCGTCATTGTGTTCTCGATCTTTGCAAAATCTTAGCCTATGTCAGTTTAATTCCCAATGTTACCTCACCATAACGCAAACATAAATCCATCCTGTCTCGTCCAATAGCATATTCTCCCGGCAACTCATTCAAGCTCATAACTGTCCCTCATCTAAGTTACTTTCAAAACGTTCGATGAAGTTCTAAACTCTGCTTCTGAGCACATGAGGATTAAGAGAGGGAAACTGCCAAATGACAAAGTTTCACTCTTCCACCCGATAGCCCAATTCGGCCAAACGGGTGCGCGATTGCCTCCATTTAGGCTGCACTTTGACAAATAATTCTAAATATACTTTGCCCTCAATTAACTTTTGAATTTGTTCGCGCGCCGCACTGCCGATCGACTTGAGCATTGTTCCGCTTTTACCGATTAAAATTCCTTTTTGAGAATCCCGCTCGACGTGAATTGTAGCTAGAATTCGGGTGATTTTCGGTTCTTCTTCTACCAAATCGATCGCGATCGCTACTGAATGCGGCACTTCTTCCCGCGTTAGCAACAAAATTTGTTCTCGGATCAATTCCCCCATAATAAATCGTTCTGGTTGGTCTGTTACCAAATCCGGCGGGTAATAATAAGGCCCTTCCTCTAAATTATCGACTAACAACTGTTGCAGCGATGCAACTCCTTCACCTGTCAAAGCCGAAAATTTGACAACCGGCCACTGAGGATTGACAATTTGCTCGTAAGAACGGTCGATCGCCCCGCTATCTGCCGGCTGTTCGTCTAACTTGTTAAGTCCGAAAATCACCGGAATTTCCACATCTTTCAGCAAATCTACAATAAACCGATCGCCCCCGCCCGCAACCACCGATCCGTCAACGACAAACAGCACTACATCGACCGATCGGATCGCTATTTGAGCGTTTTGCAACAAAACTTTACCCAATTGGTGGTGGGGCTTGTGAATTCCGGGAGTATCGACAAAAATTATTTGTGCCTCCGGTGCCGTCAGAATGCCCCGCAGGCGGTTGCGCGTCGTCTGGGCTACCGGCGAAGTAATCGCAATTTTCTGCCCCACCAACTGATTCATCAGCGTTGACTTGCCGACATTGGGGCGTCCCACAATCCCCACAAAGCCCGATTTGTATCCCGCCGGAGCCGCAGGAACACTCATAATTTCCGATACGTCAAAAACTTTGCTATCTTCCACAAAAATCACCAATTTTTAAGCTCCTTCTCTATCTATTGTCCCTCCAAAAGGCTCAAACGCCAATCGATCGCCGCTGAGGTATCGCTGGCAACACTCACAGCTTTAATTGCCTGCAAATAGTGTAGGGGCGAAGCGAAGCGGAGGGGGTGTCCCCGTGTCCGCCCGCTCATGTTCCAGAAAGCTTGATATCTGAGACAAAATTTGATAGAGTGCCGGATGATATCGATCGAAAATGAATCTAGCTGGTGAAACCGACTGCCAATGCTGTAACAATTTCAGGTAAATATCTTATTTAACTGCAACTGTTTTACAGTCGATCGGAATGCATCAGTTCTCACATTTTTGAAAGTGTCTGCTAGCTAATAAGTTAGGTGGGTGAAACTCAACCTCAAAAGCTCGGAATCGTCAGGTGTTTAATCAACTGAAAAACATTTTTTTGAGCGTACCTAATTACTGCTAACCCTAAAAAGCTGAGGAGATGAATCGGATGAAATCGTCAAAATTATTTTGGACTTGCTGCACGGTTTTAGTAGCAAGTTTGCCTGGAACGGCCTTCGCTCAATCAGTTGTAACAACAACTGAAGCGGGTATTGACTACAAGGGCGGCTCGATGAAGTACCAAACATTACCGGGCAAAATCCGCGAGAGAACTTTGCCCAGAGCCTTCGATTTTCCAATTATTACCAATGTTGCTACTGATACCAGTATCACCAGCGACCACATAATTACTGATGAATTTCGCCCGTCGGCTACGTCGCCTGCAGAATTCACCAGAGCGCTCACTTCGTGGTCGGAAGCTATCAGAGAATGTTTGCGCAAACAGCCTCGGTTGATTCGCGCCAGCACCAAAAACCCCATTCAAATTAACGGCAGAGTAGGCACGATCGTCAGAAATGCCAATAACCGTGCTGTTTGTAAGTAAGATCGACTCTAATTAATCGATAGACCTCTTAGAAAAATAGCTTGGCAATCTTTAAATCGGAGTTCATCTGCAGTCGTTCGAGAGGTCTGTCACGAACAGTAAAAAGAGCAATAGCAAAACTATTGCTCTTTTGATTATTAATACTACAGTCAAAACTAGCGCGATCGAAAGTTTCTGCTTTACGAACTTCTTTACGAAACGGTACAAAATTCATGGCAAAATTCGTTCTCGTTCAACAGAATTTCGCCGTAGTCAGGAATCCAAGCCAACCATTTATTGTCTGCACACTGACACAACAGCCACGCTTCATCAAAGCTGAATGCGGTTGGCGGCTCGAACAATTTTACCCAAGTAGAAGGGGCATATTGGGGTGCGGGAGGGTTCTCGCGCTCTGCCAGTTGTTCCCAAGCGCGGGCGCTGCCCTGCGTCGGTTGCGGTTCCCAGCTACGGACATCAGATTCCAGTGTCATAAAAACTCCTTTCCAGCCAATAGCCTGCAATTTTTGCGGGGTTGTCACGACGCAGCGTGCAGGCACATAAAAATTATTCTGTACTTTATGATACAGAATTCTCATTTGAAAAGTGCATGACCGTAGTAAAACTTTACAACCGAGAGCAAAAAATTTGGGAGGGGGAGAGTGGGAGAGGGGAAGTTCTGAGTTTTAAGTTTTGAGTTTTGAACTTCAGAACTGTCTTTAACTCACAACTCAAAATTCACAACTCAAAACTCCTTAACCACTGTCAACTATCAACTGTCAACTGTCAACTGTTTAAGGTATGAAAGTAACTGAAAAAGCGCACTGGAAAACACTCGATCGCATAGTAGAAATTAACTCTCGTTGGCTAACACTAATTGCCGAACATCTCGAAAATACAGAAGGTGAAATTCTCGAATACTGGCGGGTAGAAAGAGCAGATTCAGTAATTGTTTTAACAATTCAAGACAACAACTTCTTGTTTCCCGTACCGATGTATCGGCCGGGAATCGGAGAAACAACTCTGGATTTTCCCGGAGGTCGCATTCTCGCTGGAGAGAGCGCAGAAGCGGCAGTTCCGAGTATTATCAAAAAGGAATTAGGAGTGACAGAAGATGCGATCGATCGCATCGTGCCTATAAATGCGATCGGATGGGCAATTAACAGTTCGTTTTCCAATCAAAAACTTTACGGTTTTGTCGCAAAATTGCATCCCAGAGTTGAAGTAAATCCCGAACTTATCGGCGCTAGATATCCGATAACAATAGAAGGGATGCGCGAGTTACTCAAACAATTAACTTGCCTGCAATGTCGGTCATTGCTGTTAGAAGTGCTCGACGATAACTATCTATCAAGTTTGGGCTTTGATTTGAGATTTTAGATCGATCGTTGCTGCTAGATTGTAGATTGTAAGTGGGCAATTGTTGCTCGATACTCGCCCAGTTGAAATTGCTGAAAACCAAGTTCGCCAAAATAACTCATGACTGCCAACAGTGAAATTGCCGTCCAATGCTTCGACGTTACATATCGCCTCAACCGCCGAAATTTAACAGATCAACTGAATTTCCAAGTTCTGAAAGGAGAAGTTTTAGTATTGCTGGGACGCAGCGGCAGCGGTAAAACAACTACTATGAAATTGATTAACAACCTGCTGACACCTACCAGCGGCGAAATTACCGTCATGGACAAATTAACAACTCAGTGGAATCCAATTCAATTGCGGCGAAAAATCGGCTATGTCATTCAAGAAATTGGTTTATTTCCCCATTTTACTGTCGAGCAAAATATTGCTTTAGTCCCGAAATTGGAAGGTTGGGAAAGTTCGCGCATTCAATCTCGCGTCCGCGAACTTTTAGAGTTAGTGAACCTCGACCCCGAACATTTTGCTAAGCGCTATCCGCGTGAATTATCTGGGGGACAGCGGCAGCGCGTGGGAGTTGCTAGAGCACTTGCTGCCGATCCGCCATTGCTGTTGATGGACGAACCTTTTGGTGCTTTAGATCCAATTACTCGCTTAGAATTGCAGCGGGAATTCGATCGATTGCAGCAGCAGTTAGGCAAGACTGTTATCTTGGTGACTCACGACATTCAAGAAGCTTTTTTCTTGGCTTCGAGAATTGGTTTGATGCAAGAAGGAAGGTTAGTAGAATTGGCTGCGCCTGCTGAATTTGTCAAATCCCAGCACCCGGAATCCCGCGCATTTCTGGAATGTTTGCAGTTGCCTAAAATTAGTCATTAGTTAATTAGTCATTAGTCATTACTTATTAGTCATTAGTCATTAGTCATTAGTCATTAGTTATTATCGATCGCGAACGGGAACGATCGCACGATCGATTGTCAATTGTCAACTGTCAACTGTCAACTATTTTTGCTTGCCTAATGATGCAATTTATCAATCGGTACGGTGCTGAGATGGTTCAGCGATCGATCGAACATCTATATTTAGTAACTGTTGCGATTTTCATAGCGATTCTCGTCGGCATTCCGCTGGGAATTTTAGTCACGAGAAAACCCAAATTGAAAAAGCCCATTCTGGGTTTTGCCAATATTATGCAAACTGTTCCCAGTTTGGCATTGTTTGGATTGTTAATTCCGGTACCAGTATTGGGCGGAATAGGCGATCGCACCGCAATTATCGCCCTAACTTTATATTCTTTACTGCCAATTATCCGCAATACTTATACTGGAATTATCGGCGTCGATCCGGCGATTCGCGAAGCGGGAAAGGGTATGGGAATGACCGACATGCAATTGCTATTTCAAGTAGAAATTCCCTTAGCATTGGGAGTGATTTTAGCAGGAGTTCGAGTTGCTGCAGTAATCGCGATCGGACTGGCTACAATTGCTGCCGCGATCGGGGCTGGAGGCTTGGGAACATTTATTTTTCGGGGAGTTGCTACAGTTAACAATCAATTACTGTTTGCCGGGGCAATTCCGGCAGCCGCAATGGCATTAATTGTAGATTTTGCACTGGGAACAATCGAAAAATACTGCTCAAAAACAGCTAGCAAAAATATTAACTGAATTATCCATCACTAAGGAAGATTCAGAATCATGGCTGTAAATCATTGCTGTAGAGTTTAGCGCTGCAGGAGTATTTTTTTTAAATAATTATTTGCAAATAAGGCAGTATCTGGACTTACCTTATCTGCATATCTATGGTGCGTCCCAAGCAAAGATTTGCTCGATTTATGAAAATCTTTTTAACGAGATTCAGTTCCTTGATTTGGACTGCCAACTACTACGGAGACACCTCCAGGCGCTTCAGGTTCGCTGCCGGGACGGACATCAGAACCGGATTCTTGACCGGTCATGCGATATCTCTCATCAATCGGAGTATCACCCTCTTCTGTAGTTGGTATCTTGGTTTCAGTTCCGGGATTATCTTGAGGGTCATATTTTGCATCATCTTGCCGAGTATCTGGAGGGTTCTGTGAGGTCATGATTTGTACCTGCTTTTATAAGTTACTCTACAAGGCTATTATTTTTTTTCAAGTAAGTGTTCTCTCCCCAGACAGAACTGGCTTTATATCTATAGAGGTAGTTTCGATCGAGCAAAATTGCACGATCGGGTATTTAGTTAAAGTAGGATGCGTCGCCGCGACAATTCTCGCTACTTGAAATTATCTCAAAGCGACGCACTATACCGCTAAATAAATCTAGGTAAAATTAAGCTGAGAAAGCATTCTGCGGATTTGCAATAATATTGCGGATTTCATTTGCTTGTTTGATGTATTCTCGATCGCTCAAAACAGCCTTGCTTCCGTCCAGGGAAATTGGTGCAGCCAAATCGAGCCAAGACCGACAGCCGCCGTATTCCGAAATATACGGAATTTCTGCTACTTCAGCCAAACGATAAACCCGCAATAATAAAATACAAATTGGTCGATCGGGTTTCCATTTCAGGCGATCTCTAATAAACTTATCGTTCCAAATATGGTAGGGAAATAGCCCGGAGATCGCGGGTTCCCAAGCCACCAAAAAATTATCGGTAATTTCCGCCCAACTGCCAATTCTAATTGTTTCGGGATGCCAACCAGATGCTACAGTGTTTACTTCACTCGCAAAATCAGACTTTAATAAATCCGGCTGTTGGTGTTCAAAAGTCGGATACAGCAAAACCTGCTTGTCAGCCACATTAAATTGTCCGCCCTTTTCGCGGATACCTCCTTTGCGCAGCAGGACGATCGTTTTGCCACCTTCTAAAGCATTAACTGCAGCATTCCATTCTTTAAGCGCGCGAGTAGTTGATTTCATAGGAATTTTCCCTTGTTTTAAAAATAGTAACAAAATCAGTGCTGCCCAGCAAACACAGCAACTTTATTCTGCTAAGATTGTATAGCGTCTAAGTAAATAGTAGCGAAAAAAATCGGGATTGAGGGTATGGAAAAGCGACAATTGGGCAGATCGGAAATTTATATCACCCCGATAATTATGGGCACTTGGCAAGCAGGCAAGTCAATGTGGGTGGGCATCGAGGATGCCGAAACAGTCAAAGCAATGCGATCGGCTTTTGAAGCCGGGATTACTACTTTTGATACGGCTGAGGTTTACGGCAACGGGCATTCCGAACAAATTGTCAGTCAAGCACTTTCAGATGTGCGAGCGGAAGTAATTTATGCTAGCAAAGTTTTTGCCAATCACCTCAAATACGATGCGGTAATCGAAGCGTGCGATCGCTCGTTAAAAAACCTCAATACCGATTATATCGACCTTTACCAAATTCACTGGCCGTCGGGTAATTGGAATACAGAAATTGTCCCGATCGCGGAAACAATGAGCGCGCTGAATAAGTTAATTGTCGGCGCGCGCAACGCCGAACAAGCCGCGGCAAATGCTAAAGCTGCTGAGGTAAAATTGAGTGAGGAAGACTTAAAAGAAATTGATGCGATCGGTCGGACAGTTACTGACCATCTAGACGACAATCCCGTAATGTGGGATTTTTAAAGACTAATTAATGGTAGTAGTTGTAGGTTGGGTCCAGGAACGAACCCTCCGCTTCGCTTCGCCCAACACCACAATCCCATAGAGTTGGGTTTCACTTCGTTCAACCCAACCTACAATTATAACTCCAAATCGCAAATCGTAAATCTAAAATCTAAAATCGAATGACTTATTGCCTAAATCCTAATTGTACAAAACCGCAAAATCCGCCAACAGCAAAACTTTGCAGGAACTGTCGATCGAAACTGCTGCTGCGCGATCGATATCGGGCTATAAGAGCGATCGGACAAGGAGGTTTTGGCAGAACATTACTCGCCGTTGACGAAGACAAACCCTCAAAACCACGCTGCGTTATCAAACAATTTCTACCGGGAGAAACCCACCTCATCCCATCAGCAAGCAATCGCAGCAGCAAAAAAGCAGCAGAACTTTTTGAACAAGAAGCAATGCGATTGGACGAATTGGGAAAACACCCTCAAATTCCCGAATTACTAGCATATTCCATCCAAGAAGGTCGCCAATATGTAGTGCAAGAATTTATCGACGGACAAAACCTAGCACAAATAGTAGAAGCCGAAGGCACATTTACAGAGAGTCAGATTCGAGAATTACTAAATAGTTTGCTGCCCGTACTTCATTTCATCCACTCGCACAACGTCATTCACCGAGATATCAAACCGGGAAACATCATTCGCCGCCCCGACAAACAATTAGTTTTAGTAGACTTTGGCGCGGCAAAAATTGCCACGGGTACAGCTTTACTCAAAACAGGAACTAGCATCGGCAGCCCCGAATACATCGCCCCCGAACAAGCTAGAGGCAAAGCATTTTTTGCCAGCGATTTGTACAGTTTGGGCGTAACTTGTTTGTATTTGCTAACTCAAGTTTCTCCCTTTGACCTTTTCGATCCGGGTGAAGATACCTGGATTTGGCGTCAGTATTTATCGAACAATCCGGTAAGCGAGGAATTAGGAAAAATTTTAGACAAATCGATCGAGAATGCCACCAACCGCCGCTATCAAACGGTTGTTGAAGTATTAAAAGACTTGAATCCCCAAGTTGCGATCGAACTTGCAACACCTCAAAAAACTACCAAGCCTGTAAAACTAACCCCCACTCCCGCCCAGCCACAACAACAAACTCATAACTGGCAATGCCTGCACACATTAACAGGTCACAAAAACTTAATTTATTCTGTTGCTTTCAGCCCCAACGGAGAAATTTTAGCTAGCGGCAGCGATGACAAAACGATCGAACTGTGGCGAGTACAAGACGGACAAGAAATAATTACCCTCACAGGTCACAAAAACTCAATTTATACAGTAGCTTTCAGTCCAGATGGAGAGATACTTGCCAGCAGCAGCCACGACAAAACCATCAAACTGTGGCGGATGAAAGACGGGCAAGAAATTCGCACTCTTGCAGGTCACAGCAACTCAGTTTACGGTGCCGCTTTCAGCCCTGATGGTGAAATAATTGCTAGCAGCAGTTGGGACAGAACAGTTAAGATTTGGCGCGTCAAAGACGGACAAGAAATCCGCACGCTTTCCGGTCACATTAACTTAGTTTATTGTGTTGCTTTCAGCCCGGACGGAGAAACAATTGCTAGCAGCAGTTGGGACAGAACGATTAAGATTTGGCGCGTCAAAGATGGGAAATTAATTCGCACTCTTACAGGTCATACAGACTGCGCGCGCTGCGTAGCATTCAGTCCGAATGGAGAGTTTCTTGCCAGCGGCAGTCACGACAATACTATTAAGATTTGGTGGACAAAAGATTGGCAAGAAATTTTAACAATCGCGGGTCATTCCTGGTATGTAGATTCGATCGCGTTTAGTCCCGATGGCGAGGTTATTGCCAGCAGCAGCAATCAAACTATCAAGATTTGGCGGGTAAAAGACGGTCAAGAACTTTGCAATATTGCAGGTCATACAAATTCAGTTTACTCAGTTAATTTCAGCCCGGAAGGAGAGTTTTTGGCTAGCGGTAGCAGTGACAAAACTATTAAAATTTGGCACAATATTATGTAAATCGCAGCAATTGAAGTGCGCTCGGACATCGATTGAATTTGAATTTGAATTTAAATTGTTCGATGTCTAAACTTTGCGATCGAGACGGATGGCTTGTTCCAGGGCAGTTTTTTCTCGAGCCCGCCGCGCGTAAGGCAACAATTTAGCAGCATCCCACCCCGTCAAGATCCGCATATCCTCTAAATTTATGCCCCGCATTAACATCTCGACGCACCAAGTTTGTTGAGTTTGTTCGATCGCGATCGCCTCTCCTTCAAGAGTCAGCAATCCAGCAGTTAATTTTTGCCAAAACTGTTCTAACTCAATTTCCGACAGCCGCTTGCCGTTGGGATTCAAAAACAAAGCTACTTCGCTATCTTTGCGACTTTTTAACCACTGAGTCAGCGGATTGTTCGTATAAGAACCGTAGCGCTTGCCCATAATCCACTGATTCACCGTAACTTGTCGCACAAAACCTTGAGTGACTTGCAACAGTTGTTGGTGCGAGTCGCTGATGCGGTGCGATCGATCCAAATTAATAATCTCTTTGGCATTCAATCCCGCTCCAAACAAAACATATGCTAAAGCATATTCTTGCTGTCCCAATTTTTTAGCTCGCTGCAGGATAGTAGCGACTAAACTTGCTGGCAAATCCGACACTTTTTCAACTTTTGATGTGACTGGAAATCGATCCGGGCCGATCGCGCGATCGCGATTTTGAAGGCCAACCTCCCCAGATTCAGGCAAAATTGCCGTTTCCGCTGCACTGCTATTTAAAAGACTCACATTTGCTTCCTCTTCCTCTTCCCTTCGCGCCCTTTGCGCCTTCGCGGTTCCTTCATTAACATCTGCTTCAGACTCAACAGGAGCGGAATCAGACACAGCCCCGTGCAAAAACAGCGCCACCAAATTCTCCAAAAAATCCTCTCGATCCTGCCAAAGTTCGTGAAATTCGCTCGTAAATTCAATTACCGCATATCCCAGCAACATTCCGTTAAGCAAACTCGCTAGCTTTTGGCCGCTCAAATTAGCGCGCAACTGGCCGCGATCGATGACTGTGGCAAAATATTCAGCTACGTAGCGGTTGGCTTGCGTAAAGCCCGCACCCAGGGCTGCGCGGTTTTCTGAGGGGTACTTTCCGGCTTCGCCCACCACAGATCGCACGACTTCGGGAACTCGTTCTAGCGCCTCCAAACAGGCATTAGCGTAGTCTTTCAGCGCTTGGTAAATGCTGCTCGTTCGATCGGCCTGCTCTACTAAAGTTTGACCCAAATTAGTAAATACGGCAGCCTCTTCAATAACCGCTAAAAGCAAGCCGTGCTTGCTGCCAAACTGCCGGAATAGCGTCACTTCATTGACTTCTGCTAATTCTGCAATTTGCTTGGTAGTCGTTTCGGTAACTCCTTGAGAGGCAAATAACTCTAGCGCTGCGCCGATCAAACGCTGTCGAGTTGGGTTTCGTTGAGCGGGCATAGGCATGATGCAAGTTATACTTGCAAAAAAACAAAAGGCTTGTTAAGCTGAATATGTAAGCAACACTTGCACTCGGATTTCCACCTGTAACGGTATGCTGTCGCAAGCGTCAGTTCTCATCAGTGTACAGGGGGAAGACGATCGGTGCTTTGCCTGCGAACATCTCGCTTATTTAAATAAGGACTTACCATGACTTCCAATTTTGTTGAAACTGCCCCAGAGGGCAGGCAGTCGCCAGCGTTTAGCTGGACGACGGCAGTATTTTTTGCGGCTGTACACGCCCTA
The DNA here is from genome assembly GCA_025454405.1 of Oscillatoriaceae cyanobacterium Prado104. Classification (GTDB taxonomy): domain Bacteria; phylum Cyanobacteriota; class Cyanobacteriia; order Cyanobacteriales; family Microcoleaceae; genus Microcoleus. The sequence goes on from JALOON010000014.1 coordinate 56,450, forward strand.
GCTTTGCTAGCCCCCTGGTTTTTTTCTTGGTCTGCTTTAGGTGTAGCAGTATTTTTGCACTGGTTGTTCGGCAGTATTGGCATTTGCCTGGGATATCACCGGCTGTTAACTCACCGCAGCTTGCAGGTGCCAAAATGGTTGGAATACGCGATCGGGACAATTGGCGCTTTAGCACTGCAAGGCGGGCCCATCTTTTGGGTTGCCGGACACCGCCAGCATCACCTCTACACAGAAGACAAGGACAAAGATCCTTACTCCGCCAGGCGGGGTTTTTGGTGGAGTCACATGATGTGGGTGTTTTACCCCCAGAAACAGTTTTTTGACTGCGAAATTTACCAGCAGTATGCCCCCGATTTAGCTAAAGATGGGTTCTATCGGTGGTTAAATCGTTATTTTCTGCTGCTGCAAATTCCTTTAGGAATCTTGCTGTACTTGCTGGGCGGTTGGTCGTTTGTAATTTACGGCGTATTTCTCAGGGCAGTATTGCTGTGGCACAGTACCTGGTTAATTAACTCAGCCACTCACATGACAGGCTACCGCACCTTCAACTGTGCAGACAATTCCCGCAACCTTTGGTGGGCAGCAATTCTCACCTACGGAGAAGGCTGGCACAACAACCACCACGCTTACCCAAATGTTGCAAAAGCCGGATGGAAATGGTGGGAAATTGACATGACTTGGTGGGCGATTCAAGTTTTGCAGTTGCTGGGTTTAGCCAAAAAGATTGTACTGCCGCCGCAAACTGCTACAACTTCAAAGTTTTAACGATCGGACCTACAAGGTTCGTATTGGCTCGTAGTAAGGACTTCAGTCCTTATTTTTTTGAGAATTTGCATTCCTCCTGCCAACAATCCTTTATTAGTTTGAAACTGTTTGAGAGATGCTTCAGTTTTCGGTCCAAACTTACCATCAGCAAGACCAGCACTCAACCCCAACTCCACCAACAAACATTTTTGAAGTCTTACCACATCGTAACCGGATGAACTTAATTTTAGCTTAAACAGACAGAAGCCTCACGCCATAATCTTTGATTTGGCGTGAGATGAATGGCGCGTTAATTTATGACTCGCGAGCTTTTTGAGGACTAAAGTCCTCAATACAAACCGTTTTTATGACTCGCGATCGACCCGACATAATATCAATTGGCACAATGATTTTTGCTTTAAATTTTACCGCAACCCGAATGTTTCAAAAACCCGGTTTCTTGAAGAAACCGGGTTTTTCACGCTGCCAACTGTTTAAACTGCGTGTTCCCGATACCAGTCTATCGTATTTTTCAACCCTTCTTTAAACTCTACTTCAGCTACAAAACCAAACCTTTCTTTCGCCCTTTGGGTATCCAAACAGCGGCGCGGCTGACCGTTCGGTTTGTCGGTTTCCCAAACTATTTCTCCCTCAAATCCCATCAATTCGCAAATTGTTTCTACCAAATCGCGAATTTTTACTTCGCTATTCGTTCCCAAATTCACGGGATCGGATTCATTGTAAAATTGAGCTGCCATCACAATTCCCCGCGCCGCATCTGTAGAATACAAAAATTCGCGGCTGGGACTGCCATCGCCCCACACTGGCAGCGCTTTGTCTCCCCTTTCTTGCGCTTCGTGGACTTTGCGAATTAATGCCGGAATCACGTGGGAACTTCTGGGATCGAAGTTATCTTCCGGGCCGTACAAATTCACTGGCAGCAAATAGACGCCGTTAAATCCGTATTGCTGGCGGTAGGATTGCAGTTGCACTAATAAGGCTTTTTTCGCAATGCCGTAAGGTGCGTTAGTTACTTCTGGGTAGCCGTTCCAGAGGTCGTCTTCTTTGAAAGGAACTGGTGTTAAATTCGGATACGCGCAAATCGTGCCGACGCAGACAAATTTTTCGACTCCTGCTTCGTAGGCGGCGTGAATTAATTGCGCGCCCATCATCAAATTGTCGTAAAATAATTCTGCGGGTTTTTCGCGATTTAAACCGATACCGCCGACGTGGGCTGCTAAGTGAATGATGATATCTTGTTGGTCGGCCGCGCGCTTGCAGTTTTCCATGATGCGGAGGTCGCAATCGCGCGATCGAGTTACGGCTATTTTGTTAGCATCGGCCCCACCTTTGACCAACTGGTCGATTACTTGACGCCCCAAGAAACCCGCGCCGCCCGTTACTAAAATCCGCTTGTTGCTGAAATCTAAGGCTGTCATATTTTTATCCTCATTTGATTTTGAATAAAGGTCGATCGACAATTTCCCCTGAAAAATGTTGCCCCCTGTCAACCAACAATCAGCCAATTGCTAGCGATCGAGCTTGCTTTTGCTGCTAAATAAGTCAGCCTCATAAATTTTAAAACAGTCCCGGACACACGCATTGTATATTTAGGATGTACCCCGCGCACCGATCGCGCGATCGGTAGCCGGTCCTATCGTGTCCGATCGATAACCACAGTTTGTAATGAGACTAAACCCTGCAAGATTCTGAAGACTTTGGTCCTCACTACAAACTAACCTTCATAGAGGGCGCGCCCGCGCACCTTACTATTGATTTTTCCTTCTTTCTACTCTCTCCTAAATCAATTAAGCCTGCTTGCTGCAATAGATTTCAATTAACAAAATCAGCGCCAGTCACCGCGCAACAGCAAGCCTGTTTTCCCAAACATCACTCACCATCAAGCAGTTGCGGAGACTGCTTAGTTTCGCGCGTTAATCAAATCCGTTGCCAGAACCCCGTTCTTGCTGTTCGAGAGCTTTAATGTCAGCATCAACCATTAAATGAACTAACTCTTCAAAAGTTACAGAAGGTTCCCAATTTAACTGCTTGCGCGCCTTTGTCGAGTCGCCAATCAACAGTTCGACTTCTGCCGGACGCAAGTAGCGTTCGTCAAATTCTACATATTTTTGCCAATCTAGCTTGACATAAGTAAATGCTAAATCGAGAAACTCTTTGATCGAATGAGTTTCGTTGGTAGCGATCACGTAATCGTCCGGTTTTTCTTGTTGCAGCATCAGCCACATCGCCCGCACGTAATCTTTAGCATAACCCCAGTCCCGCTTGGCATCGAGGTTGCCCAAATAAAGTTTTTTCTGTTTTCCTGCAAGAATTCTGGCGACGGCGCGCGTAATTTTGCGAGTGACAAAAGTTTCGCCCCGGCGGGGAGATTCGTGATTGAACAAGATACCGTTGCAGGCAAAAAGTCCGTAGGATTCCCGATAATTTACTGTTTGCCAGTGTCCGTAAACTTTCGCGCAAGCATAAGGACTTCTGGGATAAAAAGGTGTCGTTTCTTTCTGCGGAACTTCTTGCACCAAACCGAACATTTCCGAAGAACCTGCTTGATAAAAGCGCACTTCTATGCCTGTACGGCGCTGGTAGTCTCGAACTGCTTCTAACAGCCGCAGCACTCCCATTCCGACAGCATCAACCGTGTATTCCGGGGAGTCAAAGCTAACTCGAACGTGAGATTGAGCGCCTAAGTTATAAACTTCTGTGGGCTGAACTTCTTCCAAGATGCGGCGCAGAGTAGTGCCGTCAGTCAAGTCGCCGTAGTGCAGAAATAAATTCGCTCCCTCGCTGTGAGGATCGACATAGATGTGGTCGATTCGATCGGTATTAAAACAGGAACTCCGCCGGATAATCCCGTGAACTTCATATCCTTTCTCTAACAGGAACTCGCTCAAATAAGAGCCGTCTTGGCCTGTGATACCTGTTATTAGCGCTCGCTTCCGTTGCGTCATCAGAAAAATTAGGTGTGAAACCCCGTCCTAAAAAGACGGCTTGACATCCCCTTGCGGGGCGCTGGATTTTAAAAAATGCCCGTAAGGCCGAGAGCCAGCAAACTCGTTTTGTGTCCCCTCCCGCAACGCAGTTAAGATGTCTTGGCTGTTACCCAACCCCTGGGCTACGCTGCGCCCAAACCAATTGAGTTTACAAATAGTCCGGACTGGGGAAGCATCCGGAGCTGTGCGTACCCAACTGCGTCTAAATGAGATATTCAACTCTTGCGTTAATCGAATTGCTTCGATCGATCCCCATCCCAAAGAACGGCGGAGTTGTTGAACAGATTCTCCGTTGACAGACTGTATTCACTTATTTTGGACTTTCCGGGCTGGGGCTGCTGTAGCCCGCCGGTCGCGTTCTCAAGCTCTACGTTAACTCACTATTTTCCGATCGGCATCAGGAAATTCTTGGTTTTTTGCCGGGGGCTCGATCGATATGTCCGCACTCACGATCGGTAGCTAGTAACAAACATAACTAAACTACTGACAGTAATTGCGGACAAAAAATTAGTATGCGCCGTTATTATTGGGAAAAATCACCACGCCGATAGTTTTGAAAACGATCCACATATCCATCCAAAGGTTTTTTTCTTTTGCATAATAGAGGTCGATCTGGACTCGGCGGGGATAAGGAATGTCATTGCGACCGGAGACTTGCCACAAACCTGTAATTCCAGGTCTGATCGTGAGAACTTTGTTGATGTGACGGCCGTATCTCGGCAGTTCTTCCTCAACTAAAGGTCTCGGTCCCACTACGCTCATATCTCCTTTGAGAACATTCCAAAACTGAGGGAATTCATCCAAACTGGTCATTCGCAAAAATCTTCCAATCCAGGTAATTCGCGGGTCTTTTTTGAGTTTGAAATTGTCCTCAAACTCTTGACGCAAATGCGGAGACTTTTCCATGATTTCCAGCAATAAGTCGTCCGCATTTTCCACCATCGTTCTGAATTTAAGGCAGTAAAACTTTTTACGGTTTTTGCCTATTCGTTCCTGTATGTAAAAAATAGGACCGGGCGAGCTTAGGGCGATCGAGAGAGCCAAAAGCAGGTATACCGGAGCAAACAGGATCAGAACGGCTAAGGAAAACAGGATGTCAAATAACCGCTTGAAAAATTCTCCGTCGAGGCGCACCAGAGAAAGACTAATGCGTCTGTCTCCCTCCAGGACAGGTTGAAAACCGCGTCTCGCGATCGCTCGAATTACCTTGCCGGAGATTAGTTGGCTGTCGGCAGTCATCTTACTCCTTACACTTCACACCACACACAGTCTCGATCATAAAGCCTCAAGACGCTTTGTTCTGTGAATAATGTTTCCAATACGCAATTTCCGAAGGAAGAAGGAAGAAGGAAGAAGGAAGAAGGAAGAAGGAAGGAGGGAGCGATCGGAAGCTAGAATGCTTGATATATAAGCTTTATGAAGGCTGAAGCTGCAATTTTTCGCGACTTAGCGACTCAAAATTTGGGACTCAAAAATATTTTCTGAGTCTTCCCCAGTAGATTTCTGTAGGGTGCGAATGCACGCTTTACTCTCTTAATCCGGGCGCGCGGGCAGCCAAAAACCTGGTTTTTTGACGAAAATCACGTGCATTTGCGAAAAAATCGAGTAAAAATACTGGTTTATCCCGTATAAATACGTAATTTCTGTCTCTGACTCTGCTCTACTAGATTTCTGTAGGGTGCGCACTGCGCACCTTAGTTTTAAGGCACGATTTACGCGCGTTAAGTAAAACTGCGGGAGTGAAATTCCTGAAAGCATTGTTCCACAAAGGCTAGATACCTCTGTCCAAAGACTTCTGGGGCAAATTGGACAGCGCGCAGCCGTCCCATTTCCGGCTGAAATTTGTTTTGCAACTGCTCAAATTCTTGAACTGCTGCGGCTAATGCTGCTGCTGTTTGGGAGGAAAAAAATAAGCCCGTTCCCGTTTCTGGATGCTGGCGGATGTCGGTCACTGTCTCCAAAGCGCCGCCCGCACCATAGGAAATAACCGGTGTCCCGCAAGCTTGAGCCTCTACCAAGGCTATGCCAAAATCTTCGCAAGCTGCATAGACAAAGGCTTTTGCCTCCGACAGATATTTTTCTACTACTTCCCCCGGCTGCCGCCCGAGGATTTGGACGTTGGGTTTTGCCATTTGCCGGATCTTTTCTAATTCCGGGCCCGTGCCGATAACTACTAAATCCCGCCCCAGTTGATTGAAGGCTTCAACGATCGCCCCTATATTTTTGTAACTGACCAAGCGGCAAACCGTGACGTAAAAGTCTTGTTTCTGCGGCATGAAGGGAAATCTGTGGATATTTACCGGGGGATAAATCACTTTTGCCTCCCGCCGGTAACACCGCCAAATCCGGCGCGCTGTATGTTGGGAGTTGGCGATAAAGTAATCGACGCGATTGGCAGCAATGGCGTCCCACTGCCGCAGTCGGTGCAGCAAATACCGGGTGAAGATTCCGGGGATGCCCCTGCCGGCTTTGCTGCTGCGCAGGTAGTCGAAAGTTAAGTCCCAAGCGTAACGCATGGGCGTGTGACAGTAGCAGACATGCAGTTGCTGGGGGCTGGTGAGGATGCCTTTGGCGACGGCGTGGGAGGATGAGAGGATGATGTCGTATTCCCGTAAATCTAATTGTTCGATCGCGATCGGCAGGAATGGCAAATATTTTTGCACGCCGTTGCGGGCTTTGGGAAAGTGCTGCAAAAATGTGGTGCCGATTTGTCGCCCGAAAAGATAGCTGTCGGGATTTGTGGATTCAAAGTCAATCAGGGCATAGACATCGGCTTCTACGTATTTGAGGATTTCCTGCACTACGAGTTCCGAACCGCCCGTAGCTAGGGGCGTCAGCCATTCGTGCACGAGGGCGTATTTGAGTTTTTCCACAGCAGCTTTCACAATGCAACTCCACAAATAAGTCGAAGGAAGAAGGAAGAAGGAAGAGGGAAGTAAGTTCCACTCTATATTTAGGACGCGCACTGCGCATCTTACCGATATATGTAGCGTGTCAAAAATTATTTTTTGCATAAATCCTGAAAAACCACTGCTGAGCTGAGTAATGGAGGAAATTCTCGATCGCCCGCAAAGCAGATTTGGGCGATCGGCTCAATGCGGTGTTATGAGGTCAAAATGTCAAAAATTTTGTGGAAAGGACTTTCCATCAGTCCAGCCCTTTTGGCTGCGAGTTTAATCGCAAGTTCTGCCGCCCTGGCAGTAGAAACACCGATTCCCTACGGGATAGCTTCGCTTAACGAACTGGTAACAACGGATAGAATCGATCGATCGGAGTTAACAGATTCTGCAACAGAGGCTGCCGATCCTGAAACAACAGCAGTGATTCCCGATTCAGAGTCAATAGGGAGCCAAATAAATATTGAGACTATTGAGAATGCGATCGAGCCTGCATCCCCAGTTGCCGAAGGGTCACAAGCATCGGAAAATGCGATCGCAGCAGCAGATTCAGACAGGCAACAGCCCGTCACCCAATCCACCGAAACTGTTTTAGAGGCGAACTCCAGCGAAACGCAACCTGCTGCTGCAGAAAACATCAACTCAGAAACACTCGCCCCACAACAACCCGAACAGATTGCCCAATCTGAGACCCCGATTGCCCAACCTCGATCGCAGCCCAATACTTTAGAACAAATTAACGAGTACAGCGCTGAAGGTAATGGCAGCGAACATGGCAGTGCAGAGGCTATCGGTCAAGTAACCTCTGTTTCGCAACTTTCGGACGTTCGACCCACAGACTGGGCGTTTGGTGCTTTGCAATCCCTAGTAGAACGCTACGGATGTATCGCCGGCTACCCAGACGGCACTTTCCGCGGCAACCGGGCGATGACTCGCTACGAATTTGCCGCCGGTTTGAATGCCTGTTTGGATAAAGTAAACGAGTTAATTACTGCCGACACTAGAAATTTAGCCAAAACAGAAGATTTGGCTGCCCTGCAAAGATTGCAAGAAGAATTTGCGGCGGAATTGGCAATTTTGCGCGGTCGCGTCGATGCTTTAGAAGCCCGCACTGCGGAATTAGAAGCCAATCAATTTTCGACTACAACTAAACTTAACGGCGAAGTTATCTTTGCCTTGACAGGCGTTCTGACAGGAGATGATGCCAACGGTCGCGATGCGGATACAACGACTGCTTTTGGTAGCAGGACACGCCTCGTTTTCAACACGAGTTTTTCGGGCAAAGATTTGCTGAGAACTCGACTTGATGTTGTAAATCTAGGTTCGTTTTCGACTAATAATACTAAAACTGCTGAAGGCGAATTGCGGTTTAATTCCTGGTCTTTCGGTACTCCGAGCAATACTGTAGGTTTGGGTCTGCTGTTTTACCAATTCCCTCTGGGAAACAGGACGACTGCGATCGTCGCAGCAAATGGCGTTGCTCCTGACGATTTTACAAACAATGTCAGCCCTTACTTTGATGGATATGGCATTTCTAACTTCGGTACTCGCAACCCGATTTACAACTTGACTGGCGGTACTGGCACCGGCATCAGGCAAGAGTTGGGAGACAAACTAGAACTGAGTTTGGGATATTTGGCTGGCAGCGCAGCTAATCCAACGCGGGGTAACGGTTTCTTCAATGGTTCCTACGGGGCTGTGGCTCAGTTGACTTTCAAGCCGAGCGACAGTTTTACTTTAGGTTTAAATTACATTAATTCCTACAACCTGGTTATGGGTACAGGCAGCAATGCTGCTAATTTCCCGATCCGCCTCGGTTTTTTTGGGCTAGATACTGACAGCAACCTCAAGACTTCTAGCAATTCCTACGGGGTACAAGCTTTGTGGCAGCTTAACCGGGGATTTGCGCTTGGCGGTTGGGCGGGCTACACCAACCAGCGGATTTTATCCAATTTGGTTACTCCTACTGGTTCGGTGCAGCGGGGAGACCAGAAAATCTGGAACTGGGCAGTTACTTTATCTTTTCCTAATTTGTTTAAAGAGGGAAATTTGGGGGGAATTCTGGTAGGTATGGAGCCGCGGGTGACGAGTTCTACCAATGGAACTTTGCCGGAGGATAAGGATACTTCGCTGCATATTGAAGGCTTTTATCAGTTTCAGTTGAGCGACAATATTTCGGTTACTCCCGCTCTGATTTGGCTGACGGCTCCCGACCACAATAATGATAATTCCGATTTGGTGATTGGGGTGGTCAGAACGACTTTTACTTTTTAGAGTATTTGTGCGTTTTACCTGACATCTTGCACCTGTGGCAGAAACCGGGTTAGAGGCACAAACTCTGCAACAAAACGTATATTTTTCGTCCAGAAACCCGGTTTCTCTTGATTTATTGAGAATGCTGCAAGATGTGAGTTTTACCCAACTTTGCATCACGCGAGTTCGCTATGGCAAATTTTCCTTGGCAAGTAGCGCGCGGGCTCTCACCGCCAAAGTTTCATCGCTTTCGGCCATTTCCTCCAGTCGGGCGTGCACTTCTAACAGCCAATCCGTGCCAGCAGCCGCCACACCAGCCACAGCTTGCAAACCCCCCGCGGCTGCGTAGCGAACCACCCATTCCGGATCTTGGGACGCTTGCAGCAGCGTTTTCACAGTCCGAACTCGAGCTTCTAAAACTTCCGCTTCCGGCATCAGTTCCCAGCAAATCGTTCCCAAACCTCTAGCTGCCGCCCGCCGCACGCTTAAAGCAAAGTCATTCGCCGCCGCATCGAGCAAAATTTCCAAACCCCTGGGGTCGCCAATTCCCGCCAAAGCGCGAACCGCCCAAGCCCTCGCGCCGTAATTGTAGCCGTCAAGTTGTTCTAGCAGTGGCAGCACCGCCGGTTCTCCGATTTGAATCAGTCCGTCAACGGCCGCAACAGCAGCGCCTGGGTTGTTGTAGCCGAGTACTGCGATCAAAGTAGGAATTGCCTGTGTTGAGGAAGCCGCCGCTAGTGCTTTAACTGCGTTTAACAAGCTATCGGAAGAATCTGCTTGTTCCACAGCTTGAATTAGTTCTAATGCCATTTACGGAAAAAAAACGATTTTATCATAGGATGCAGGTTCGATCGGAATGTTGAGTAAAAAGAGCGATTATTTCAAGTCGAAACCCATCAATCTTTTCTTGTATCACCTAAATGCTATCCTGCCGGTGCTACCGATTTGATATTATATTATTTGTGGCGAACTTGTTTCTTTTTGCTTCCTATTTTGCTTGATTCCTAGAAGGCTTGCCAAACCTAAAGACAATCCCGCGATCGCGCTTGGTTCGGGAACTGGCACAGAAACAACAAACTCCGGACCAGTATAAATTACATTGCTTTTTACGCTCCAGGTGTCGAACAAACTGCCACCACGACTCCCGTACCACAGTTCATTTGCTACATAAGTATTGTTATGGATATTCCAAGTAATTTCCCCATCAGCGAAATTGGTTGTAACAAATCTGTTTCCTGTAACTGTGATTCCTAGCAAGCGCCCATTTCTGATATTGACTGAAGCACCTGAAATCTTAACAACACTCCAACCATCAAGATCTTGTGGTGTTGCCGATAAAGGATAAGATACAAGATACTGACTTACTGGTCGAGGATAGATCGCGGAGCCGTGATTAAATATCCCCGACAATACACTAACTGATTCGTCACCTATGCCTGTTAAAGAAGAGTTGTCAAAGCTAAATGAGCCATTGTAAGGAGCGCGATATGTGTTACCATACGCAGGATTAATGATAAAATTATCCTCAAATTCTGTTTGGAAACTATAGGTGAGGACAGCGGCTTGTGCTTGGGAAGCGAATTGATTTACGATCGCACCCAATCCGAAAATTGTACCCGCTATCGCTACTGCTAATTGATTTCTGTGATTTTTTTCCATCGAATTTCTGCCTCAAAGTAGATAAAATCCCAATACTTACGTATTGATGGTGTGTTTTTAGCTTATCCGATGTTAAATATGTCAGCCCAATATTTAGTAAAGCTTTACAACCTTTGAAAATAGAATATTTGATGCTTGCGATCGTCCGAGGTCGATGGGATTTTTCTTAATATCAAGGTTACTTAAGCGAATATTTAAAATATGTGCGCTCGATCGACAATCCGTAAGTTTATCTAAAAGCATCTAATATCCCCTTCATAGGAATAAAAAGAGACAGCTCATCGCCCTCTAAGGGTATGAATCCGTATTGCAGATAAAAACTTTTAGCTTGTTCGTTCAAGGCATCAACTATTTTGTGTTGAGTCTCAACTGCTGTTTTTAAGGGGGGCTAGGGGGGATCTGAATCTCAGAGTCTTGCCAACAGTCTGGTAAAATATTTGACTTTAAGTTGACACCGATGGCGATCGACCCAAAAAAAAACTCCCAGCCAAAATTGGTTGGGAGTATCCATCAGGGTGCATCTAATAATCTTGGTTTTCAGTAACGTGGCTGCTTTTTCAGGAAAATTTGCCAGAATTTGCCAGAATTTGCGATGTAAGTGCGATCGCCAAAAAAAACCCGACCAAAATTGGTCGGGAGTTATCAATCAGGGTGCATCTACTAATTTACTATCCGGTAGGGATGCGCTTGTTTCAGGATAATTTCGATCTTTAATTGCAGATTTATGCGAATTGACGCGCTAGGGGATGCGATCGATAGCGCATTGGCGGTATGGAGTGCGATCGATCGATAAAAAAACTCCCAGCCAAAATTTGGTTGGGAGTTATTCATCAGGGTGCATCTAATTTAGTATCCGGTAGTGCCACACCTCTTTCAGGATGGTTTGGGAATGCATCTAATAATTTAGTTTCCGGCATCAGGGCACCTCTTTCAGGACATTTTGGGGAAATTTGGCAACATAGACGGCAAACCTGCGATCGACTAATAAAAAACCCCCAGCCAAAGTTGGTCGGAGGTTATCGATCGGGTGTATCTACTAATTAACTTTTTCACCTCAACACAATTATTTCAGGAAAATTGGGGAAAATGGGGGAGAATTGGTGGCAAGCTGCGCTCGATCGATAAAAAAAACTCCCAGCCAAAATTTGGTTGGGAGTTATTCATCAGGGTGCATCTAATTTAGTATCCGGTAGTGCCACACCTCTTTCAGGATGGTTTGGGAACCCAGCCAAAATTGGTTGGGAGTTATTCATCAGGGTGCATCTAATAATCTAGTTTCCTGCCTCACCGCACCTCTTTCAGGACAGTTTGGGAAAATTTGGGAAAATTGGTGGTACGCGGGCGATCGGGCAAAAAAACTCCAAACCAAAATTGGTCGGGAGTTAATTAATTAGGGTGCATCTACTCGATCTATTCTCCGGTAGGGCTGCGCTTGTTTCGGGATAATTTTGATTTTTCACCGCAGGCACACGCGGATTAACGTTGAAGGGATTCGATCGATGATTCCTGTGCGGCGTGGGGGGCGATCGACAAAAAAATCCCGGCCAGAATTGGTCGGGAGTTATCAATCAGGGTGCATCTACCATTTCACTTTCCTGTGGATTTGCCAGCTATCCGGATAGTGGGAGGAAATTTTTTTAATGGGGCGATCGCTTGGTATTAGCGTCGCTTATTTGGATGGGCAGGCGGTTTGACTGGCTCTTCTCTGTTTAAATAGTATAAAAGTCCGATCGAACCCCCGATCGCAATCCCTGCTAATACCAAAATAATAGCTACTATTTGTGCGCCTGAGGCAACCAAAGCGTAAATTACTCCCAAATAAGGAAGTCCTAATAAAATAGCAGTAGCTACAGTTTTGAATGAGGTTAACTTAATCTCTGTTCTCAGATGTTGATAGGGTTTTCCTTGGAAGTTGTAGCGCTCTTTAGAGTTATATAGCGTTTTCGGTTTTGCTTGCAAAGGTTTGTGATATGGCATAATATTTTATTGATAGCGGTTGGCGAATTGTTTTAGTTATGTTTCTGCGGTAGAGTTGGCGGTAGGATTGCCATAGTTATGATTTCAAGGTTGAGCTGTCCCCTCCGGATTAAATTTGTATAAATATATGAACTACGCCCCAGAAACCCAGTTTCTTTGGAGATTGCTTACTTGAAAACATCTGTCAACTGTCAACTATCAACTACTATAGTGTTTTCTCTAAGAATAGACTGCAAAGTGGCTGAAAATTTTTGCGGATCGCAATCTATTTCAACTCGTTTGAGGGCATTTTTCCTGATATAATTCCAAAGTTCAACATCTTGGTAAAGCCTAATACACTGCGCCGCAAACATCTCAGCAGAGTCAGCAACCAATAACTCAGAGTCGTGTTTCCATCCTAACTGTTCAGCAATAATTGATGTTGTCACGATCGGCAAACCGCGAGCCGCAGCTTCATGAACTTTATGAGGAATTCCCGCTGCAAATCGCGTGGGAGCAACAAATAAACGCGATCGATCGTACAAGTCTGTCAAATCATCTATTCGACCTAGCATTTGAATAGAATTATTGCCTAATTTACGAACTCTATCTTTGAGTTCTCCCACTGTATTTGTACCCGCGATCGACAAATTTACCTTTTCACCTAGCTGGGCTTGGATGATTTTAAAAATACTTTCACTCAGCCAGAGAACGGAATCTGCATTCGGAGAATTTAAGTCGTATATAGAGCCAACAAACAGCAGATTGTGGCGTTCCTCAAAACTGTTAGGTGTCGGAGAGGTAAGAATAGAGTGGCCGAGCAATTTCACTGTTTTATATCCACCGTCGATAAATTTTTGTTGTTCCTGTTGAGAAACCGAAATAATGCAGTGACTTTTTTCGGCTAATTTTAATTCTCCTTCGAGTGCAATTGTGAATTCTGCGAGTGTTGCGGGCTTCCCTTGCAGCCGTTGTTGTTGCAATTCTCGCTCGCAAAAAATCGCTTCAGCATCATAAATAATTTTTGTCTTACCTAGTAAAGTTTTATTGTTTGATAAAACTAGATTTAAATGTTTCATGTTGTGGGGACGGCTGACAAATAGTATATCGTAATATCCCTTTCTTTCTCTCAGAAAACTTTCAATATTTCTAAAATCGCAACCTCTCATTACTTCGATTTCTGCACTAATATCTGCATAAATACTCGTCCAATCTTCAGTATGAGAAAGATCGGTAGGATATAGAGTAACAGAATACCCTAAAGCAACCATTTCGCAGAGGATGTTGTGACTGCGAGTATAACCCGAACCTAAGTAAGGATGGGGGACTCGATCGTCAATAAATAGGATGCGCGGGCGATTTTCCCGAGCTTGAGTCCGAGCAAAACAAAGATTATTTAAATCGGATGGATACTGAAGCTGAAACCAATCTTGATGTTTTGATTTCAATACTTTTTGGTTTTTTTCCATCAGGGCGATCGCGTGTTTGCTAGAACTTGAATGACTGGAACTGGCAAATTCATAATGCAAAATCGCGACTTGAGGATTGTAAATAATCTTTTTGCCTAATTTTTGCAGTCTAACACAATAATCAGTCTCTTCATAATAAGCAGGTTGATAATCTTCATCAAAACCACCCATTGCTAAAAATAGATTCCGTCGGGTTAACAAGAAAGCCGCCGAACAGTAATCAACAGCACGCTGAAACATATACTGGGGTGCAGCAGGAGAATCTCCGCGTCCGTAACCGATGCAAGAACCATCTTTCCAAATGATACTGCCGGCTTCTTGCAAAGTTCCATCAGGGTGGATTAATTTGCCCCCCACAGCGCCTATCTCATCTGAGGATTTGAGGGTATTCACCGCAACCGTAATGCTATCACCTAATATTTGGGTGTCGTTGTTTAAAAATAATAAATGATTGCCAGTAGCAACTTTGCTGGCTTGATTGCAAGCGAGAAGATAATGAAGATTTTCGTCATTTAAGATAATTTTAGCACCATAAATGTGTTGCAGTAGTTGGCGCGTGGCATCGGTGGAATTGTTATCAACCAAAATCACCTCGAAGGATTTAAAGGGATTTCTCAGTAAGGAATAGAGGCAGCTAAGGGTTAATTCAGCACGGTTGTACAAGATGATGATTATACTGATTTCTGGTCGATCGATGGTTGAAAAATGAATTTTAACCCCTGAATTCAAAAAACTATTTAAGGTAATTTTATTGATAGTATCTAAGGCGTGTTTTGCTTGTTCTAGGTTTAATTTTTGACTGGCATCGGGAGAGGATTCGATCTCGCTTGGCAGTAAATTTTGTTCGCGTTTCAGCAAAATCGCTTGCAGCAAAATAGCCGCTTGGGGATGTTCCGGTTGCACTTGCAGGACTTTTTGATAAGCTGCGATCGCCCGATCGAATTGTCCTTGTTTGGCCAGTGCTTTCCCCAATCCAAAGTAGAGATCGGCGCGATCGGGACAAATATCTAAAGCTTGGTAGTAGTTTTGCAGTTCGTCAGGGTTTTGCTGAATTTTTTGTTGATAAAATTTTAGCAAATTACTGGCTTCTGTTTGGGCTTTTTTTTGCAAAGCAGCAGCGATTTTTTGATGGATTGAAGGGAGATTGGGGTCGAGTGCTAAAGCTTTTTGGTAGGAAGCGATCGCATCTTGCCATTTTCCCAACTCCGTCATTTTTTCAGCTTCTTGATAGTGAAAATCAGCTAAATTAATTTGAAATTCAACAACTTTTTTTTCTGTCCCACTCATTGCTTTTTTCATGGCCTTACTCACCTTGCTGTTAAGTATCAACTGCGATAAGTTCGCGATTAAAAATTTTAACTGCTGACTGCTTTCAAGTCAACTATCAACTCTCAACCATTAACTGAATTGCGACAATACTTCCTGCCACAGCTCTATAAATCGATCGATGTGAAATACCTCTTGAGCCATTTTTCTAGCAGCTTTACCCACGCGACGCACTTCATCGGGATTGTTGTATAAAAACTCAAGATATTCGTACAGTTCGTTCATATTATTGGAAGCATAGCCGTTTTCACCATTGCGGATATATTCGCTCTCACCGTGACAATTAGTAGTCACCAAAACCATACCGCACAACATAGCTTCAGTACGAGCTCTGGGGTTCGGAGAAGCATAGGACGGACTGAACAAAATTGAAGAAGTAGCTAAAAAAGCTCGATACTTATCAAAAGAGTTGAATTTGAAATCGCGACCGAGCCAATCAATTTTAATACCTGTTTTTTCTTCAAACTCAAACACCGCATCATTCTTGCGATATTCTTGATGAATTTTACTAAAAGCCTGATTGACTACAATATTAGCGCGACCGTAATTAGTTTGCGGCCATTCTTCGGGACTCATCCCGTGACGGATGTAACGCGAGTTCTCAATTCCCCACAGTTTATGAGCCGTGGAACTGTTACAAACCATAAAATTATCGCCAATCAATTCTTTCATTTGTTCCGAAGAACACCCATCAACCATGTTGCAGCCGTGATTGATAATAATCTTGTTTTTTTTGTAGCGATCGCGATAATCTAGAAACAACAAACGTTTGTCAAGTTCGTGCCAAGTCCACTGATCTACGTGGAGAATCATCAGATCGGTTTCTCGACTGTTGATATTATTCACAAATTCCACACTATCAGGAATCGGTCGATTATTGACATTCCAGCGACGGTGAGTGTTAGACAGCAAAATCATGTTGTGCGGGAGTTTGCACAACTCATAATCGTGAGAAGTGTGCCAGGGATATTTTAGAATATTGAGTTTTTTAGACATGACGGTGCTGGCTAAAACAGGTGTTTTTAATGAAGTCAACTCTCTCATATTTTTGATTCATGAATGGTGTAAATAACCGATTATTTACGGAATTGCTAGAGTTAAAGTAGGGCGCGTCGCTATGACAATCTGGGCTATTTACAACTATCTAGAGGCGACGCACCATACCGCTATTCCCCGAACCGACATTCATAGGGGTAACTAACCGATTATTTGCGCAGTTGCTGTACTTCCTGGCAAACTTCTGCGTGCTTTTTTGTAAGAGTCGCTAATTCAGCTTTTAATTTCTTAGATTGCTCTTCTAATTGGTCAGATTTTTCTTTTTGAGCGACTAGCTGTGATTTATAACCAATAACTTCTGCTTCCGCATAAATTAGCTGCTTGTACAATTGAGACATTTTACTTGTGAGTTGTGGGTTGTGAGGAAAACCATTATTTGATGTTTGATTTGCAGGCATTTTGTTTTGACCTCTCTGGAAAATTATCAGTGATATTCTTGTTCAGTTCGCATTCTTTATGGCCAGAATAGAAATCGCACTGCATTCACGCTTTTGCAGCATCAAAGTATCTAGCTCGTCAAATCGATCGCGATAAAAATCCTCTGCTAGTTCCAAGCTTTTATCCAAAAGTGCGATCGTTTCGACAATGCTATCTTTACTAGCCTTGACCGTATTTTTTCCTAAAGAGCAACGGATACCTTCGAGGGCCATGCGATCGAACTTACCGTAACAGTAATAGCCACTATTGACGATTGTGTAACCGAGGTTTTTAATGCGTTCTATCGTCGCTTTTCGGGAAAATCCTAAGTGATAGTGTTCGTGCTTTTCCCAAGCTAACTTGCGATGGTATTCAATATCTTTTTCCAGCTCTGGACGTTCGTTAAAGTGGGGAGTGTCAATATATAAATACCCCCCTGGTTTAACTGCATTTGCCATCAAAGATAAAGCAGAAAAGTAATCTTCAATATGTTCTAAAGTTTGAATGGAAAATACAAAATCAAATTTCTGGGTAGTTATCGCCTTTGAACAATCTCCTTCAATAAAATGCAGTCGATCGCAAGAGTCAAACAGTGTTTTTGTTTGATTGGGAATATACTTAGAGCTGATGTCGTGGCAAAAAACTTCGGTGTTGGGAAGTAGTAAAGCTAGTGCCGCTTCGTGAGAGCAACTTCCCGAACCAAAGGAGCCTATAGTTTCAAAATCAATGCTAATTTCACCCAACCTTCTCACCATAGGCACCCACGAAAGCAGCAAGCGAGCTAGCGTAGATAAATGAAATTGGCTCCAGTATTCAATCAAACCAGGAGTCATCATTTCTGTGAGATGATTTTTAGATTGTTGTCTGGTCTTTAAATCGTTCATGATAGGTTTTATAGCAGTTGACAGTTGACAGTTGTATCGAAGGAAGAAGGAAGAAGGAAGAAGGAAGAAAGAAGAAGGAAGAAGTAAGAATTGACGAAAGGGCGTGGGATATGGGACAATACTCAATCTTCAATCCTCAATCGAAAATCCAAAATCTAAAATCTAAAATCGATATGTCTATTCTTCAGCAACTCGCCAAGCGAAAGCAAAAATTTTAAAATAGAGAGTCCAGTTTTTGTCCTGGGCTAAATCGGAAATCGACCAAGGCCAAGCACGAAAAACTCGATACTCCCAATTAGGTTTGGGAAACGCCACGGATAGGTAAGATAAAACCAACTCAGGAGTCATCTCTTGCTTGTGATGGTGGGAGTTGGTACTGTTAGGACGAAAATCCTTAAAATGATCCGGCACCCAGCGACATCCTGTTGTATCGCCAGTAGCTTTAAGATTTTGCCAGTATTCAAAATTGGGGGTTGTCAGCGCAAACATTTTCTTAGTATTGCGAGCGCAAAACTCAAAAAAACTTGCAGAATCTGCCGGCTTGATGTGTTCTATTACTTCCATCGCCAATACAAAATCGCTAGCTAAATCGCGTTTTGTGGTGAATGGATTGACAGCTTCGACTCCTTGTTTTGCTAGATAAGCTAAAATTTCCTCATCTGTTTCAGCCCCGATGTAAGTTGGCCGATCGGCCGCAGAAAATTTCTCAAACCAGGATTTCATCGGTCTGCTGCCGCATCCCACATCCAAGCAAGAAGCAAGTTTAAAATTAGTTTGCTTGGCGATCGTACTAATTAAAGGTTCTATTCGATAACCGGAAAAAGCATCTATTTCTGGTTTTTCTAAGGATAAGTTATCGGTCTTTGCCGTCAATGTTTCTGTCATGATAGCTTCCTGCTTCCTGGTTGATGTTTGACACTAACTTTGGGATTATTTTTGGCGTTATTTTTGGCGTTCTTTCTGGCGGTAAGTTACATCCAATTTTTCCATGCCGTAGGCAAGCGCATTTGGCAGTAAATCGGCAAACTCACTCATAATTTCAGTGCTAATATCGTAAGTAATTCGATACCACTGATCTTCCAAATTAGGAATTTCTGCTGCTGCTTGAGGATTGTTTCTTTCCAGCCACTTAGCATAAGCGGATGAAAGATTAACAGTTTGTACTGGTACTTTGCGTAGGGCTGCAGGAACTGTAGTGCAGCGATACTGAGTTGGCTTTTCTCTAAGTGCTTGTAGCAGTAAATACCAAGTCCAGTAATTAAGAAATCTGGGGATTTTTGATAGGTATTGCTTCACCCAATCGCGATGCACTAACATCACTCCCGGACTAACTCGCTTCCAAATCGACTGAATTAAATCAGTTCCAGAAACTGTTTGAGTATCGGACACGCAACCGTAAGAGTTGCTATTGATAACTAATATGGATTCAGGACTGGCTGCTTGTAAATGCTTGTCCAACTCGGCGTAAATTCCTTGAGATAAGACATAGCCTCCTGAAACAAATAAAATCCACTCTTCCTTAACTTGCGACACTACCTCCTGAAAATGTTGGAAAAATTCAAAGTAATCAACTTGAGGGTAGAAATATTGAAAATTAGCTTTTTGTGCTGTAGCTGCACAAAGATTGTAGGGTGCAGCAGCGATCGCGTACTTCGTCCCGAAATCTGACCAACTTACTTCTGATTCTTCTACGGTTAAATTAAAGTTTCCGGACAGTAGGTAATCGTAAAGCAAAACTGCTACCTGAGAAGTCGATCGCCCTGTTGCGCTAGGGTGAAGGGATTCGCTAATATTTTTGCTGATTGGTTGTTGCATCCAGCGCTTGGGAGTTTTGACAAGATGCTCGAACCAATTTTTGGTGATGCTTTCAGTAGAATAGAGTTCGAGAGCACGCTGGCGCGCTTGTAAAATTTCTGCTTGCACGCTGGCAAAATTAGCTCTCATATTTGCTAATTTTGCTTTCCAGTCTCCGCGATACTCTACTAAAAATTGTTCGCTTAAACCGAGTTCGCCTGCAACTTTAATATGTTCTGGAGTAGCTGTTGCAAGTACGGGAATTCCTAGGGCTACAGCCTTAATTAAACGATTGGCATTTTTGGCAAGATTCCACTCTGTAGGCTCCAAGGGAAATAACAGTACATCGAACTCGGTTAAAATTCGATCGACCGTATAGATATCAAACTCTATATTGCCGCCTTTAGTAACTGTGGTAATCGGTTCGTCAATATTAACAATTTCCAGTTGCAATGCACCTTCAGGAGCGCCAAACCAACCAATTCTTTTTAATTCAGCACGCGGTTGCCGCTCCACTGTCTCAGAAATAATATCTACAGGATTTTCCAAGACGAAAATATTGGGATGGTATTTACCTGCAAATTCACCGAGGTATTTGCTGCCAACTGTTACTAAATCTGCAGAATTCATGAAGGCAATTAAATCGTCTTGCGTTCCCTGGGTTGGCAAGGAATAATTGTCATCAAAATCATAGACAATGAGCGCGTCCCGATTCTTAATCTGTTGAATTTTATCAAAAGGTCTAACTTTTTGATAAACATATACGTCGCAATCATCTGCATGACCGATCGTCACTCTGTGACCTGCATTTTTCAAACACTCAACTAATTTCCAAACTCTCAATCTGGCACTGGCTTTAGCGTAGTCGCCAAAAGGTACAAAGCAGAAATGCAGCGGCTCAAATCCGATGCTACCATCAGCAACAGTTAAGCTGGCAGATGATAGCCACAATTCTCCTCCTTGATTGGCCGGTAATTCCAGGTGAAAAACAGCATAAAGTTTTTCCGGTGCTTCGGGAGCAACTTTTGGCAAATCGATTGATAAATCTGCCGTTGACCACCCAGAACTATTACCAACTGGAATCGATTCTTGATAAACTTTCTGAGTGAGTTCTTTGTCAGCAAACAAGATTAAAATGAGAATTGGTCTGTGGGAATTGCGCAGGCACAATTGCAATGAAGCATTCAATATTGCATGGGCTGGACGCTCGGAAATTTCAACAACCTGGCGCAGGTAGGAACGGGGTTTTTGTTGCGCTGCTTCTTGAAGTTGAAGGTACAAAACTGTTTCGCTGTTGACGGGTTCCCCTTTAGCAGGAGCATGACTGAGTTTAACCAGATCGGCGTTCAGCTTCCATGTGGGTCTAATTCCTAATTTCCAATTAGGAAGTAACGCATTTTCTGATAGAGAATCAAGATTTTTACCAGCAGCAAAATTAGAGTTTTGCAGCAAGTTTTTGCTGAAAACTCCTTGGAAAATGGCTTGCGATCGGCGTTTGTTGGCGAAGACAACAGATGTTGTTGTTACTGACAACAGTTGCTGGGAGTTGATTTTTACTTTTTGCATCTTTTCTTCATTAAGATGCTGGATAACTTGCAGAATTTCACCTACCCGCCGATCGAAACTATGATTTTCGCGGATGTATTGAGAAAAATCGAGGCGCTGCTGCCAATTTTGAGCGCGTTGTTGCGAGCAATTTTGAATTAATTTGGGCAACTCTTTAGCATCGCTGTAGGTAACAACTCGATCGCCAAATATTTCCGACAATCCTGCTATTTTATCTGAAATAATCGTGGCTCCGCAAGCGGCTGCATCAAACAAACGATTGGAAATGAAACCATTTTGACTCATGGTTTGCCAGTGATCGTTGAGCAAGACGCTGCAATGACTGTAATAGCGATTGAGTACATTATTGGGAATATGTTCTCCCTTCAAATATCCTGCTGGTAAAAAAGATTCCCAACCTGCCCCGTAGACATTAACATCGATACCGCTTTCGACAGCATCGCGAACAATTTGTCTGTAAGTTTGCCGAGAATTACCGACAAACAATACATCTCCAACATCGCGATCGCCCTCTAAGTCGGGATGGAATAAATCCGGATCTGTACACTGTAAAAGTGACTGAACCGGCACTTTTACTTGCTTGCTCAATTTGTCAGCATATTGTTGCGAAGCAACGAACACGCGATCGTATTTTTCATACTCTTGCAGGGGAACGCGATCGGGATGACTGATGTTCCACATTAAGTTAATGTGGTGGGGTTTCGGTTGATAGCTGCTCAAACCTCGCAACACAATTACCACATCATCTCCATTGCCTTTAGGCGTCTCCCATTCTGGCAGAATATCAATGCGTACCGAATGTCCTTGCCGTTCAAAAGCTCGCTTCATTCCTAAAGCAAAATGATAGTCTCCCCACTCTTGCGCTACTGCCAAATTAGGTACGCCAATCTTAATCGCAATGCGGAAAGTCAAGCTCATTTTATCTTGCAAAGCCTGATAAACACTGCGAGCGCGCTCTTGATAGTTGTGTTGCTTGCGGACTATTTTCTGGAGTTTTCCTACTAAAGCCAGACGCTTTGGTTCGTCAGTTAAATACTCTCTCAACAGTTGCTCTAAAGATTCTTGAGAATCATAAACCGGCAACAAACCGCCAAATACTTCTTGACTGCCAATCTTACCATTAGTGATCGCCAAAGCACCTGCTGCTATAGCATCAAACACGCGAGAATTCACCGAACCCCATTCTTTCGTTACCGAATTCGCATCGTCGATAACAATTTTTGTAGCAGCATAAACTTGCGACATTTCCGTATAGGGCAATGCTCCTTTGTACCAAGGCTTAAACTTGTCTATTTTCTCCCAGTGAGAGCCGTATAAAGCAAACTTAAATGGGAGATTCTGCGGTTCGAGAAACTCAATAATTTCTCTAGGAGCATCCCAATAACTGCCTGTAAAGCAATAATCCGAACTAAATTTGACATCAAATGTTTGTTTCTGAAAACGTTCTAGGTTGGTGGCAATTCGGACTAAGCTAACTGGTTTAGATAGCTTTTGTTGCAAATAAGCAGTGGCTTTTTCCGAAGAACACCAAACGCAATCGTAATCTCCAACCCATTCCTGCGATGCCAATCTTTCAAACCAATTGCGCGCCCAAATAACTTTGATTAAGCTGTGTTTGGCATTCTTTATCGATCGCAAATCGTAGTCGTCGCGCATGACGATAATTACATCCAATCCAGCCGCATCGTACCAATCCGATTCTTTAGCAAGATAGAAGACATCCCAACCAAATTCTCGGACCAGTTGTTCGCCTAATTCAAAAGCGGTAAAATAATCTCCAGTAGCAGATGACATATCGGCTTCAGTAACAGCAAATCCAACTCGCAAAGGGTGCGAATTCCAAGCTGAATCTTTGTTAAAGAAATCGCTCAGATGCTGGCGGCGCGCAAAATAACCGAAGCGACTTTCCAGGAGATGGCGGTTATTTGCCATTCGCTGTTTAAATTCAGGTTTTTGTTTGAATCGCGTAAATCCGCGATGGTGCAATGCGGTTAAGTTGTTAGCGCAAACGATTTCTTTCCCCAGGATTTGCGTCATTGAAAGACAAAAATCTACATCTTCATAGCCGTAGAAATAGCCTTCATGAAATTTGCCAACTGCTAGGAAATCTTCGCGGCGGCAAATCATTGCTGCTCCAGTAACAGCAGGCACGCGCCAAGGTAAATTACTAATATCTAGAGATTCAGGTGCGTAGCGCAAATCGAAGGGGCGAAATGGCAGATTGGGTTCGTCAAAGTTGAAACCGATGCCCAGATGTTGTGTTTGTGTCGCAGTTAAAGGTCGATCGGATTCGATTTCGTCAAGTAGTTTGATGCCGGCAACGCCCACTCGATCGTCCTGCATTATTTTGACTAATTTAGGAATGATATCTCCATCAAAGATAATGTCGTTATTCAAAAATAAAATCAGCGGCGATTTTGTCTGGCTAACTGCTAAATTGTTGGCTTTCGCAAAAGAGTAATTGTACGGTAATTTAAGTGTTTTGATAGGCAAGATTTTTTGCCAGTCTTCACATGTTTTTAAACTGTCGTCTTCGGAAGCATTGTCAACAACTAAAATCTCTAAGTTGCGATAGGAATTGTATTGGCTAAAAGCTTGGAAAAATTTGGCGAGAAGTTGCGCGCCGTTGCGATTGACAATTATTAAAGTAATTGCCAATTCTGGAACGGTTAAGGAATTAGATTTTGGTAAATCGATCGGCTGGCGGTATAGTAAACGATCGAGGGAAGAGCGAGGGCTAATTCCCGACAGATTTTTGTGTCTTTTGCCCGCACAACCAACCGACAGTTGGGCTGGCGAACCAGTTAAATGTAGATCGGTTTTAGCGATTTTGATGCTGATTTCAATTGTTTCATGGTGTCGGGGTAAAAAGTTGCCAATTTCCATGAAAAATCCGTAGCATCCGCGATTGTTAAAATGTTCTGCTAGATCTTGACGGAATTTATTAGCTACACAAGTGCCAACAAAATTTTGATTGACAAAAACATCGACGGAAACAGTTCGATCGGGCCGATCGATATTTCTCACCCAACCAAAAACAAAATTTCTGTCTGCTAAATCTATAAATCCTTCAAAACTAAATTCTGTTTCTATGGGTTCTGTTTCTCTGCCCAGCTCTTGCAACCTACAATTAGCTTCTGTTAAATTGGGAGCGATCGCAATAGCCTGTTGGTAAGCAGCAATAGCTTTTTGCTGTTGATTTTTGGCAGCCCAAGCATTCCCCAACCCTAAATATAATTCAGCATAATTCGGTCGAATTTCTAGTGCTTTTTGAAAGCTGTCTGTATCGGTTCGATCGCGCTCAATTGCTTGCAGGTAGTGATAGAATGCTAATTCCAAATGCGACTTAACTTGTTGGTGCAATGCGCCGTTCAATTTTTCCTCAATTTGAGGCAAATCAGGCTGGATTTGCATCGCTTGGCGGTAAGCCGCGATCGCCTCTTCCCACTGTTCTAATTTGACGCAAGCATCGGCTAAATTATAGTGCGACCAATGAAAATCTGGATTTAATTCAATAGCGCGTTGATAAGCCGATACGGCCTCTGCCCATTTCTCTTGTTTAATTAAAATATCGCCCAAATTGTTGTGCGACCAAGAAAATTTAGGGTTGAATTCGATCGCCAAACGGTATGCAGTCACCGCTTCATTTAATCTGCCTTTGCCTTGCCAGATATCCCCTAAATTGTGGTGGACTTCCCACAAATCTGGCTGAATTTCCACAGCTTTTTGATAAACTGTTACCGCTTCATCGAACTCGCCATTTTTCACCAAAGCTTCTCCCAAACTCTGGTAAATTTCTGCAGAATGATAATCTAAAGCTAAGGCTTGGCGGTAGGAGGAAATCGCTTGTTCCCATTCTCCTTTTTTAGCAAATGCTTTCCCTAAGCTGTAATGAGGTTTAGCATAATTATAGTCAGCATTTACCTTACTCCTGGCAGGAGCGCTGTTCTTTTTATCTGACTCCTTAAATTCTAAGTTTTCCCTTTTTAAAGCACAGGCTGGAGCCAACGATAATTTAGACTTGGAAGTCTGCGCGATCGCGGAATCGGAATGTTTGTGAAGGGGAAATTCAATGACGTTATTGGCTTCGCTGTTCATGATGTATACCTGTTAAAAATTGTTCCAGTCAAATCCTTTTGACTGATGATGTTTTTTGCCTGAATTAGAACTTATACAAACAACCCAATTACTCAAAAAACCTTCGACTTGCCCGAGATATCTTGACGCAAAAACCTGTTGTTTTGTTTCAGAAATCCCAGAACTAATTTCTAATTTTTTGCCAGTTCAATCGCCCGGTTGTAAGCCTCGATCGCCCCATCAATTTCGCCTTTTTCTTGCAAAGCATCACCTAATTTTTGGTGAACTTCCCAAATATCCGGCTTCAATTCAATGGTTTTTTCATAACAACCAATCGCCTCATCAATTTGACCGCGACTGTCTAAAACATCCCCCAAGCTTTGATAGGCTTGAGCAAAATCGGGATTCAATTCGATCGCCCTCCGAAAACAGGCGATCGCTTCTTCCCGCCGCTCCAAATTCGCCCAAACCTTACCCAAACTGTAATGAGAAGCAGCGAAATTCGGATTGAGTTCGATCGCCTGCTGGTAAGCCGAGATCGCTTCTTCCAACTCACCTCGAACGCTTAAAACTTCCCCTAAATTGTGGCAAGCATCCGCATAACTCGGCTGCAACTGAATCGCCCGCCGGTAACAGGAAATTGCCTTCTCCAACTCTCCCAATTCCAACATAGTATTGCCGAGAGTAAAGTGTTCTTCAGGCTTTGCCCAATTGATATCGAGAGTGAGAGCATCATACCAATATTTCGCCCCAGCTTTCTGCTGGCCGGAATGCAACAATACTCTAGCTAAATTCCGGTACGCTGATGCTAAATCCGGTTTAATTTCAATTGCTTTTTGGTAACAGGCAATTGACTTTTGCCACTGTTTCTGCTGGGCGTGCAGGCTGCCTAAATTAGAGTGAACTTCCGCAAAATTTGGCTCGATTTCCAAAGCTTGAGCGTACCAACACCGAGCCGCATCTAACTTGCCCATTGCTTGGGTAGCATTCCCCATAATTTTATAGGCAAGTGCCGCTTTTGGTTGAATTTCGATCGCTCGCTTGCAGGCCGCGATCGACTCTTCAAGTTTACCGCGAGCAAAATCGAATTCTGCCTGCTTAATAAATTCTTCTGCACTCACAGACTCAGATTCTGCACTGACAGAATCGACAAGTATTAGAGGTTTGCTAGGGACGATCGCTAGCGATGATAATTCGAGATTTTCTGCCGACTTTGAATGCCCGTTTTTGGTAGGATCTATTGGTGCAGCAGGGGCGATCGTATCCTCAATTTCCAGTTTTTGAGTGTTGAGATCGCCCTGGGCTTGTACCGCCGCCGGTACAGAATCGACTGCTTGCGAGCCAGATACCAAACAGTTGCTATTAAGTGCTGCTGCTTTTTGCAAACAGACAGCAGCTTCATCTAATTTACCTTGCTTTTTCAGGGATTTTGCTAGATTTTGATAAGCAGCATTAAAGTTGGGATTTAACTCGATCGCCCGCTGGTAACAAGCAGTTGCCTGCGCAAACTTACTTTGTTTAAACAACTGATTCCCCAGCTTAAAATGCTGTTGGGGCGATACCTTTTCCGGTTCCAAGGAAAAGGCTTCATACCAGCAATCATTCGCCTCTTGCAGTTTGCCCTCTTGCGTCCACACCCGAGCCAAATTTCGATAAGCTGCTGGCAAATTTGGTTGGAGTTCAACCGCTTTTTTGTAGCAAGATATCGCCTGCGGGATCTGTTTGTTTAGCGCGTACAAACTGCCGAGATTTACCTGTGCTTGCGCGTCGTAAGTTTTAAGTTTCACAGCCTTTTGATAGCATTCGATCGCCCCCGCTAAATTACCCTTATCTTGCAGAATACTGCCCCACAATTTCCAAGCGACCACCGCTTCTGGTTGAATTTCAACTGCTCGCCTGCACTCATAAATTGCCCGCTCGAACTGTTTTTGAGCGCAATAATTTTCCGCTCGCTGAATGCAAGTTTCCGCAGTTTCCTGCTGCCTAAAACCCTCTGTAAAGCCGCTGTTTGCTAACGCTTCCAGCCTCTGAAAATCTTCGGTAAAACCGCTGTTTCCTGACATTACCTGCGACAAAACATCGATCGAATCGGCAGCAGCGGGTGCAGGATTTGCCGGACGGGCGATCGAATTTAACTGCTGCTGTACGGCAGCTTGCTGCGGCTGCACGCGAGGTTTTTCAGCAGGAATTGCAGGATTGCTCGATAAAGAATTAGCAGCAGAGTTTCCTTGAAAAACAGGTGTTTGCGATTGTGGAGGCAACTCAGGTTTAGCATTCAAACCCACAACTACTGTCTTGAAAAAATCCCCAAAAATATTAGTAGGGCGCTCGATAATTTTGCGATAATTAGCAACTTCTTCCTGCAATCTTTTTTGAACTTTTAAAGCATTGCCTAAATGCTGGTAAGCTTCGTTGGAATTGGGATTTAGCTCGATCGCGTGGCAGTAACAGCGAATAGCTTGCGTTACCCGATCCTGCTTCAAAAAGTTATCGCCCAAATTGATATGTTCTTCAGGAGTTGCTTTATCTGGTTCCAATGAATACGCTTTAAACCAGCATTCGTCGGCATCAGCTAGCTGCCCCATTTGCGATCGCACGCGAGCTAAATTGCGGTAAGTTGATGCTAAGTTAGGTTGTAGGGCGATCGCTTTTTGATAAAATGCGATCGCCGATTCCCACTGCTGTTGTTGAGCGTAAAGCGTCCCCAAATTTGTATAAGCTTCAGCAAAATCTGGATCGAGATCGATCGCCTTACCGTAGCAGTTTTTTGCTTCATCAATCTTGCCTTGGGCTTGCCTAGCATTACCCAAGATTTTATAAACCCTCGCATCTGGTTTCACTTGAATAACTCGCTGGCAAGCTGCTGCCGCCTGCTCGTATTTTCTTTGAGCGTAAAACGCTTGAGCACCTTGAATGTAGACTTCAATATCCTCGGGGTTTAAATCTAAAATACTTTGAGGTTTGTTGTGATGATTTTCGGGGTTTTGCGGCACTGTTGTTGTTGTTAATTTTTGGTGGCACAGTAAAGCCATCTCCCAGTTTTTTTCTTGGGCGTACAACACCGATAGGTTAGTATAAACCTCGGGAAAAATTGGCTGAAGTTCCAGGGCTTTTGTATACCACTGTTTGGCTTGAGATAAATTGCCTTGGGCTTGACATATCTTACCAAAAGTGTTGCAAGCTGGTGCAAAATCGGGTTGGTGTTTCAGGGCTTGCTCGCAAGCAGTCACAGCATCACCTAACTTGCCTTGTTCTAGATAAAATTCGGCCCGTTTTTGGAAGTAATCGGCAGATTCTTGGTTCATAATCTTATTAGGAGTTTTAGGGTTGTCTGTGGATTTTAAATTTAGTAATTTTTTTGAGGTAAGAAGATTCATCTTACCCAATATTTTTTTGAACTGAATTAAATTTACCCAAATATCCTCAGTTAAGGGATTTTGATACATTAACTGTCGGATTGGGTAGCAATCAAAACTATCTCCTGTTATGTAATAATGTTCGAGATTTAGCTGCTGACCGATCGCCCAATAATAATGCCTGATATAATTAGGAGATGCCAGCTCAATTACTTTGGTTCCGGGAGAACAGAAAATAATATTTGTCAGACCGCTGCCGTGGGGCGCAACAATTACTTTTGCCCGAGCAAACAAAGCGATTTGCTCTTGAAAAGTCATAGATTCTAATAGCACCGAAACAAAGCCAAATCCGCTGAGAATTTCAATTACTTGCTCTTCATTGATGACTTGTCGGTAGCTGCATTTGCTGCGGCTGATGTAGATGCGTTCGGGGCAAACAGGACTTGCGCCCGGACTGTCAGAAACCGGGTTTTTCTTGGAGAAATAGTTGCCTTCTCCTGGCAAATCCACTAAAAACTCGATTTCTTGAGTTGAAATGCACAATTCCCCATTTATCTCTGAACGATCGTTAGCGAAGGCTTTTTGAAGTTGCTGGGGTTTTCCCGTTAAAAAAACCCGCCTCAAAAACTCCAGCCCCTGCGGCGACAGCCAACCCAAATATCCCGGAAAAGAGGGAACAATTAATTTTCGGGCTTGAATGTAAGGATGGCGATCGCTCTCTATGATTTTATATTCAGGAATACCCAAAGCTTTCAGGGTTTCTCGCTGAAAAGGTTGCTGGTAGCTATTCACTAAAAACCAATCTATCTCCTCCAGATTTACCCCCCAACGCTGCAGGATTTCAATTCTGGGTAAAATATCTACCATCCAGTGAAAATAGACATTTCCCGACAATCCTGCCAACACGGCTACCGTACCGTCTATTTGTTCTAAAGGCGGCAATTCTTCCGGTTGTAAATTAAGAAATCTGTGTCGCGTAGAATGTAGATTCTCGCATCCCGGCAACTCACCCGGATATTCGCGAGAAAGTTCGGGTATTAGCCGATCGTTTTCATCGATAATTGCGATCGCATTGCAAATCATCCAAGAATTTTTTTGCGGTACGATCCAAGCCCGCCCGTTTGGCAGTACAGTGACGGAGGTTTCCGGCGGCGCGACGGCAGTTTCTTTGCCGCGACAAGCATGCATGCCATCACCTAAATGTACGGGTTCAAACTGTTGGAAAATCCGCCTGAGACACCGCTGGCAATCTAAACCGCCGCAATCCGCCACGCGATCCGCCGCGCGATCCGTCGTCGCCCGATCCGGCAGGGGTTTAAACCCCTGCCTCATAGCGAAAGTCCTCCTCAGAGGACTGATAAGTTCTTCAGTAGTTTGAAGCAGATTTTCGCGATCGAAGGGAGAATTAATTATCTGGCGAACTTTAGAGTTAAAAATATCTATCGGTTCTGCAGTCCTCTTTAGAGGACTTTCGCTATGAGACAGGGAATTAATTCCCTGTCGGACTTGTGGGTTACACTTCAATTCCTGGCGGACTTGGCGGACTTGTGGATTACGTTGCAATCCCTGTCGGACTTCTGGGTGATGCAGCAATTTCTGTTGTTTCAATACATCCTGCAACGCAGCAGAAATATCTGCTCGATCGCCCGCAATTTCCCGCACCAAATGGTAAATTACAATCGCTGCTGCAAATCGTTGCTGCCGCCGCAAGCAATCAGCGAGACGCAAGTAAATATCGGGATTTTTTGGTTGAATTTGTAAAGCTTTTTTGTAATAAATCTCTGCCTGTTCGTACCCGCCGTACTCAGCGAGAACATTTCCCAAGTGCCAATAAATTTCTGCGAAATTTACAAATAACGATCGAGGGTAAACCGGATTGCTGCTTGAGAGTTCAGTAACTCGATCGAGCGCGATTTTTAAATCTTCCGATCGAGTGTTTTCGCCCAAAAAATCAGTTGCTGCGATCGCCTTGGGTAAGTTTTGTTGCAGTTGCCTGAGAAATTTGACGCAAGCTATTTGAACTCGATCGAGTTCGTTAATTTCCGCTGCCCAATTCAACCGCATCTCTACCAAGCGGCAAAAACCTTCAACAAACTCATTTTGCTGGACAATAGCTTTTTGGAAACACAGCATTGCCTCAGCTAATTTGCCTCGGGCAATCAAGGAAACAGCGAGATCCGTGTAAGCCCAACCGCGATCTGGCTGTTTGCTAATCACCCAGGCAAAACATTCGCTGGCAAAAGTATGCAATCCCAATTGTTGGAATGCTTTGCCCAAATTGTAGCGGACAATAACTAATTGTGAATCTAACTCGATCGCGCGGCGGTAAAGGGCGATCGCTTGTTCTGGCTTCTGCAACTCCAACAGCACAATACCTAAATTATTGTACAGCGGAGCATTATCGGGCGCTACGGCTATTCCCGCTTCAAAAACCGCAATTGCTTCATCAAATTTGCCCTCCTGCACCAGCAGGCAGCCCCAATTGCTGCAGGCATTCGCCGCGTAGGGCAAAACTGCTCGATCGGGTTTTTTTTTCCAACACGATATCGCTTGCCGGTAACTGTCAATTGCTGCTGCTATCTTGCCTTGCTGCTGCAAAACAGTACCTGTTTTGTATAGAGTTTGAATATCTACATTTGCATTTTGTTCGATCGCTGCGATGCTCACCATAGTTAAATCCCCGATCGATAACAGTTTTTACGATTTATTTGGCATGATTAATTTTGCTTGTTAATTTTTCTTACGGTCGGGTAGATCGCCTGTCAGCAAGTTTTCAATTTTGCGCGATCGATATACTGTTACGGCTTGCGCCACTAACCCGGTTTCTGGGAAACACTGTCGGTATTTTCAAGAGATATTAACGCAGCAACCGGGTCGCAAGGGCCTCCCTGCGTAAGTGCTAACTATCTATCTTGTTGCGCCGACCGATCGTTGTTGTAACAAGTTTGTCTTGAAACAGAGGGGGAGAGGGGAAGTTCTGAGTTTTAAGTTTTGAGTGCGTGAATTTTGAACTGTCTTTAACTCACAACTCAAAACTCCTTACCAACTGTCAACTCTCAACTGTCAATTGTTTGCGACAGCGTTCTCCCAGTTGTTAATGGTCTTTACGATGCCAAATATTTTTCTTAAAAACTGTAAAAAATGTTTGGTTTGTGAATAGTGCAGCCCCTGACACTCACAACCATTGATTCGACCTTTCAATGCCTTTATATTCAATTTAACTTACGACTAGATGCTCTGTCAATATCTTGAATTAAAATAACAAAATTGTTAGAGATCCGCTTCATTATCCGACACAAAAACTAACTATCACCCCAAACAGGTAATAATTAAATCGATTTAAGTCCTTCGAGAAATGGTGGGGAGACTGAGAGATTCTGCCGTAAATAGTTATCTGGATCTGGACTCGACAGAGTGACTTTGGGTAAATTTGGAGAGCAACATAACTCACGCAAAAAGTAGCCGAACACGCCACCTGCTGCGGTAAGATGCGCGCTGTGAACTCTACCTATATAATACTTGCGTAAATCGCTGGCAATTTATTTGTAGATGCCGGCCCTAAATCCTAAATCTGCTAGAAGTTTAGATGATTTCAAAGTTGTTTGACCCCATATTCAAATTAGAACCAACTTGAGCGACGATCGAAACCTGACCGTTTTGATTGCGATAGTACAGCAAACCGTCAATCGGGTTGTAGATGAGATTTGCCGCGCCCGCAGCCCCAGGATTGTTGGGATTGAAATTGCTAACCGTAGCAAATTGATTTGCAGTATTGCCCGGTATTAAAGCATTAAACACAGCTCGATCGAGCTGTATTTTATCTTCTGTTGGGTTAAAATCTGTCAGCGTATCCATATTATCAGCACCGACAAACTCGAAGCGGAATATATCAGACCCCGCGCCACCGGTGAGAGTATCATTTCCTCTGTTGCCGGAA
Organism: Oscillatoriaceae cyanobacterium Prado104; assembly: GCA_025454405.1. Taxonomy (GTDB): domain Bacteria; phylum Cyanobacteriota; class Cyanobacteriia; order Cyanobacteriales; family Microcoleaceae; genus Microcoleus. The sequence goes on from JALOON010000014.1 coordinate 88,849, forward strand.
AGAATATCGTTGCCTTCACCGCCTTCTAGAATGTCGTTACCTTTACCGCCGAACAAAATATCGTTGCCTTCGCCGCCCCTGACAGTATCATTTCCTAAATTGCCGCTGACCAAATCATCTCCAGAGCCTCCTTCAACCACATCCTCGCCTTTACCGCCAAACGCCACATCATTTCCTTCACCCCCAAAGACGACATCATTGCCCTCTCCGCCTTGAAGGTTGTCGTTGCCAAGGTCGCCGTTCACGGTGTCGTTGCCAAGGTCACCAAACATGAAGTCATCGCCAGCACCACCGCCAACTAAATCATCTCCTTTACCTCCAAACACAGTATCTATGCCTGCACCGCCATTGACGGTATCCGATCCTTGGTTGCCAAAAAGAACTTCGTTGCCAGTGCCACCTTCGACTAGATCGTTACCTTTACCGGCGTAGGCAATATTATTTCCCTCTCCGCCTTGAACCGTATCGTTACCTTCGCCGCCGAACAAAACATCATTGCCTTCTCCGCCTCTCACGATGTCATCGCCTTCTAGGGCTAATATGATGTCATCGCCAGCAGCACCGCTAACTTCGTCGTTAGCAGAGCCTAGAAAGATTTCATCCGAACCGGTGCTGCCGTTAATTCTGTTTGGTGAATTAGGAAAGCCTTGAATAATTAAACCGCCAACAGCATTCGGTATGGCACTTAGGGGTTGAGTGGGATTTGTTACTTGGGACATAGCCAGTCATCTCGCATAAGGGGATTATCTGTCGGAAGTACGTATGTACGTATGTATGTACGTATAAGCTGCCTTGCATCTAAATTTGGCAGCCAATCTGGCGGAAATTATTGTAAAATGCGCATCCTGACAGTCTGTATCTGAGATTTAGATGCAAGGCAGCTTACCTCTGCTGAGATTTACTAGCAATAGTGCTGGCATCCGGAATTATATGGTCTAATTTTTATTATTCGATCGCGCGTGCGGCCTATCTATAAAGCACTCGCTGCGACCCTTATCGATCCCTGAAAAAATGTAAATAATCCCCTGAAATAAATATAGTGGGAACTATGGAATTCATAGCTCCCAGCTTACTGAAGTTTAGATTTTGTTTGTATTTGAGATTTTTTTGAAATTTACGGAAACAATTTGACTATTTCAGCGTCATGAGTTGTAGGATGTAAAATTTGCAATTCGCCATTCGCAGAGATTTTCCGCGATCGAGGGTGACAGTAACTTAGTCTCTAGCTTAGCCTGTCATCTGATTTTTGATTGCGGATTTTAGATTTGCGATTTATGGGAAATTAGAGATTTAAGATTTGAAAAATATTGAGGCAAACGGGAATAATTTGAGAACTCACTGAGAAACTGGGATTATGGTGATTTTCTATAAACCAGAGTTGCAGTAGCTTGGTCTGTCGGAACTAGCAAAACTTCGCTAATATTAACGTGGGGCGATCGCGTGGCGCAAAAATAAACAACATCAGCTACATCTTCAGCAGTTAGTGGCGTCAATCCTTGATAAACATTTTTAGCTTTTTCAGCATCGCCGTGAAACCGGACATTGCTAAATTCCGTCTCCACCAAACCCGGTTCTATTTCCGTAACTCGCACTGGCGTTCCTAACAAATCTTGTTTCAACCCTTCAGAAATCGCTCTCACTGCTGCTTTGGAAGCACAGTAAACATTGCCTTTAGGATAAGCAGCGCGGCCCGCGATCGAACCGATATTAATGATATGTCCGCAGCCTCGATCGACCATTCCCGGCACGATGTAGCGAGTCACGTACAGCAAGCCTTTAACATTGGTATCGATCATTTCTTCCCAATCTGAAAAACTACCTTCGTGCAGTTTGTCCAAACCACGGCTCAAACCGGCATTATTAATCAAAATATCGATCGCTTTCCAGTTGTCGGGAAGCAAGTTGACAGCAGCTTCAACTTGAGAGCGATCGCGCACATCTAATTCTATTAAATAAATGTCATTTGCTGAGGCGATCGCCCCCGTTTCTGCAAGTTTCTTTGCCAGTCGATCGAGCCTTTCCAAGCGGCGGGCAGCTAAAATTAATTTGGCACCGCCGCGAGCAAATATTTTAGCGCAAGCCTCTCCGATACCGCTGCTCGCACCTGTAATTAAAACAATTCGATCTTGAATAGAAATCATAAAGGGGAGAGGGGGAGAGAGGGAGAGGGGGAGAGAGGGAGAGGGGGGGGAGGGGGAGAGAGGGAGAGGGGGAGAGGGAGAGGGGGAGAGGGAGAGGGGGAGAGGGAGAGAGAATTGATTAATGACTAATAACTAACGTTCGACTATCAACTGTCAACTGTCAACTGTCAACTGTCAACTCTTCCTTCTTCCTTCTTCCTTCGAGATTATTTGACAACCCGCAAGCGTTGAGTGATCGTTGTAATGCCGCCTTGCCGCATCAAAACAGCCGACACCCAGCGAGTGTTGGGCGAATCAGGTGCTTTGCCAACTTTAAAAATTCCTCCAGAATTCAGCAATTCCAACTCTACTTCAGAGGGATTAAACAAAGTTTTTTCGCTCACCGGTTCTTCCACAACAGTCCCGATTAAAATATCATCGCCGATCGGCTCCCGGACGATCGCATCAAAATGATATTCCTGTCCGACTTTAACTTGCTCCGGCAAATTTACTTGAATTGTTGGAGGATTGTTGCCGGAACTGAGCTGAGTTTGTTCGGCTAAAATCTCTTGGCGCACGATTTTCTCAGCTTCAAATCGCTGCTGGGAACGAATGGTGGCTTTCAAATTTAATTGCCTGCCATCCTGTTTGTGAGTGCCTGTAATTGTAGTAATAGTTTCAGCTACGATCGCGCTGCCTTCAGATTTCCAAGATTTGAGTTCCGTGCGATAATTCAAATTGGGATAGCGTTCCCATAATTGCTTCAGTGCTTTTTCCAAACTCTGACTGTTTAAACCGTCCGAATGAGTGAAATTTTGACCGTAAAATCCCATAACACCTTTAACATCGCGGCGGTTGGCGGCAGCGTCAATTTCTGTTAGCAACTTCGTGAGTTGGGCGGGCGCATTTGCCGGAGTTTGAGCCTGAACTTGGGGACTTGCCACTCGCCCTGCTTGAGCTCGGACACTTGCAGGATGCAGCCCGATCGCCCCCAAAGCCGTCAAACACGCTAAAACAGGCGCGATCGCTCTCGCGCGATCGGTCGCGGCCGATCGCCTGTTGGGGGAATACAGAGATAAATTTGACACTAAATTCAAAAAGTTACGCATTAGATGATAATTTGGTGATCGATCGGGGGACGCAGCGCGGACAAGTGTTCGCCTGTAACAAAAACAGGCAGCTGCTTGGAAAGTCGGCACAATCTAATTTTAAGTTCCCGATCGGAAATTGGCTGAAACTGCTGGAACCATTAAGCATAATAATCTAAAACCTAAAATCTACAATCTATCGACCTGTGGAACTTGTAAGAGAAACAAATACCTTAACAAAAGCCCCTGCCCGGTTGTTAGTTGCAGCTAGCGGCACCGGAGGGCATTTATTTCCCGCGATCGCTACAGCTCAGCAGTTATCAGAATTTCAGATCGAATGGTTGGGAGTTCCAGACCGCATGGAGACGCAATTAGTTTCCTCGCTTTACCCCCTCCACACGATCGCCGTTGAAGGCTTCCAGCAGCGATTTGGACTGGGTACAGTGCGAATTTTGAGCGGGCTGGTCGCTTCGATCCTTCAGGTACGCAAGTTGCTGAAAGAAGGAAATTTTCAAGGAGTATTTACTACGGGCGGCTATATTGCTGCACCGGCAATTGTCGCAGCCCGTTCTTTAGGCTTGCCGGCAATCCTCCACGAATCTAACGCAATTCCCGGCAAAGTAACGCGCTGGTTCAGTCCTTTGTGTGCGAAAGTCGCGATCGGATTTGAGGCTGCTGCCGCACATTTGCCGCGAGCAAAAACAGTGTTTGCGGGAACTCCGGTGCGATCGCAATTCCTCGCGCCGCAACCTCTAAATTTGCCAATTCCCGATCGCGCGCCTGTAATTTTAGTGATGGGCGGTTCTCAAGGTGCAGTAGCAGTTAATAAGTTAGTTAGAGAATGCGCGAATGCTTGGTTTGATGCCGGTGCTTGGGTGGTTCACCTGACTGGAAATAACGACCCGGATGCGGAAAGTTTAAAGCACGAACAATATTTATCGATGCCGTTTTACGATAATGTAGCGGGTTTGTTGCAGCGGGCAAATATAGCAATAAGTCGATCGGGCGCGAGTGCTCTGACAGAATTAGCTGTCACGGGAATGCCTTCTATTTTAATTCCTTTTCCTTTCGCAGCCGACGACCACCAATATTTTAACGCGCAAGTATTTGCTAAAGCCGGTGCTGCTTTAGCATTCCGTCAAAGCGAACTGACGGCAGATTTGTTAAAAACTAAGGTTTTGTATTTATTGAGCGATGCTGAATATTTAAAGAAAATGTCTGAAGCAGCGCGTCAATTAGCGGTGACAGACAGTGCGGAACGTTTGGCTAATTTGGTACGGGAATTGTTCGATCGCAAGTAAAAATTGTTGGTAAGTCCGAGGGTCCGACAGGGGTTGAAAACCCCTGTCTCATAGCGAAAGTCCTCTAGAAGAGGACTAAGAGTGCCATAATTTAATACTAAGAGTGCCATAATTTAATAGAGGTTTGCAGTCGGTTTTTAACCGACTTTTGCTATGAGACGGGGAATTGATTCCCCGGCGGACTTGTGGATTAGCGACAATTTCTCGATCGCACCTTTCATTCTAATAGAGGTTTGCAGTCGGTTTTTAACTTACATGTTGCACCATTTCCAATAAGCCTGTAGGGGCGGGTTCGCCAACAGCTTTAAACGCAGTAGACAAGTTAAATAAACCCTTTCAAGGTAGAAATCGAATATGCTTCGCTCGTTATTCGATTTCTACCTTGAACCCAACCCCACGAACAACCCCCAATTGACATTGGTGCAAGATGTGAGTTTTTAACCGACTTTTGCTATGAGAATAAGTTTTGAGTTTTAAACTTCAGAACTATCTTTAACTCAAAACTCAAAATTCAAAACTCAAAACTCCTTACCAACTAGCCCGTATTCCGCATCCCAGCAGCAATTCCATTAATTGTTAGCAGAGCTCCCCGCAACAGTTCGCCCTTGCTGTAACGCGAATGAATCACGCCCGGAATCCCCGCAACTCCATGCTGCCGCAAACGTTTCAACAGCGAAACCTGCAACAAACCTAAAGGCACAATTGTGGCATTTCGCAACTGCACCGAACGCTGCAAAGACGGATCGCCATCCAACAAATGTTGGTGTCCGGTAATAGTTAATACCAAACCCCGAATCAAGTGATATTCCGCAGAAATTTGCTCGAACAAAGCGCTAAATCGCTCTTTATCAGCAGCAGGCGCTAACTCCCGCACGTAATGTCCGGCAATTTGCAAATCCACTTTAGATAAAGTCATTTCTACCTTAGAAATCACCATTCTGAAAAACGGCCATTTCAGATAAAAATACTGCAAAAGTTTCAAATTTTCTTCCGGTTCTTCTTGCAAAAATTCTTGCAAAGCTGTGCCGACACCGTACCAAGAAGGCAGCAAAAAGCGAGTTTGAGTCCAGCTAAACACCCACGGAATTGCCCGCAAACCGCTGATGTCTTTTTTGCCGCCGCCCCGACGCGCCGGACGAGAACTGATTTGCAATTGGCTGATTTCTTGAATCGGGGTAACTTGGTGGAAGAAATCGACTAAATCCGGCTGTTCGTAAATTAAATGGCGGTAGTGCGATCGCGACTTAACCGCTAATTCTTCCATAATCTCGTTCCAAGGGTCGATGCCGTCAAAACCCGCGTGCAGCAAGCTAGCTTGAATTACCGCCGCCGTTACAGTTTCTAAATTGTACAGCGCCAG
>JALOON010000015.1 GCA_025454405.1 Oscillatoriaceae cyanobacterium Prado104
AAAAACGGGGAACCCTTGGTAGTTGGCGCTTACCGCCGACCAAAACTGACTTTTGCTGCGAATTTTAAGAAATTCATTCAGCCAGATCCGGCAGTTGAAAACGCAGCGGTCGAAAATGCAGTTGATTCCACCCTGCCCCCACCAATTCCGGCAGAATTAATTGAGGAATCTCAAAAACTAGCAGAAACTGTGCCAGTACCGGAAACTATCTGGGTAATTAAAGCTCCCGATGGAAACGGCACAGTTAACTTACCAACCAGCGAACTCCTCGACTGGGGAGTTAACAAAACAACGCCAGTATTCTCCGAAGCTACTGGCTGGAAACTGGCAGGCAAAGTTGCCGAACTAGCTCATTTATTTAGCTAGTTTATAGCTAGTTTTTAGCTGTATTTTGCTAGGTAAATGGTATAATAAATCGATACCTGAACATAACTAATACTCCCCGATCGAAGTTACATTCACTGCATTCGATCGGGGAGTTTTTATAGTTATGCAAATTTCTAGATAAACCCAACAAACACCGGATGTCTGAGTTTTCCCCCCGGCGTAATTCCCAGGTGAATTCCTTCTAACGATCGACCGAGGTAGTCGATTTGATTTTGCCAAATATCGCGCCTTTCGCTGTCAGTAAGCCCAGTTCCGAGCCTGCCAGTCACCCGGCGATCGCTCGCTAATTCAACATTAATTGCACCCAACATACCTGCAAACTTTCCAGTTCCCCTAGTGTATCCAGTGCAAACTAAAGTCGATCGCGTGAAGTTTTTAACTTTCAGCAAACTGTCCGATCGCCCCGGAGCATAAATTGAATTAGGGTTTCTCAACATTATACCTTCTTGCGACTGACCGCTAGTTCTGGTTGCATCCAGTTCTTGTTGAATTGATAGGGGATTGTTGGGAATACTTCGTTGAATGACAGCGATTGCACGGTTGCCTGATGGAATGTATGACTCAATTAGATCGACCATCACATTAGCTGTTGGTTCTTGAGAGCGATCGGCAAATACAATTGCAAACACCCTAAACTCAACGCGAGCTTTCTGAACTGGATCGAAATTTTTAGATTTTCTAGCGATACCCGAGATAACATCAAAGGGCTCGCCCGGAATATACAATTCACCGTCAACAAATAACAATCTCTTGTCGCGACAAATGAAATCGCAAAAAGACTCGATCGCATTGAAACCTAAATATTTAGTTTTTCCGCTCCTGCTAAACAATCCCTCATCAGGCTTGTATACACAGCGAACGCCGTCTAACTTGGGACTTACCAACCAACTAGAAGTTGGATATTCTTTTTGCGGGTTGTAATTGTTAGCTAATTGCAGCATTATATTACCCAACTACCGATACATCGAACCAAACCGACGATCGGGCGATCGAACGTAATTATCGTTTCTCCCGAACCATCTTTGTGAATGTGAGCGAAATCTGCAATCGATGATTTGCCGTATGCCGGGTCTTTGATGTGGATTCTTTCTGATAGGTAAAGTCGGGGAAACGTTGCCGGAAATTGACAAATTGTTTTGCTAACTTCCTCCTCAAAGTCAATCAAGCAATCAATTTTGATTTTCCAAAGATCGTTACCGCACGATCGAAAGTTGACTTCGCCCTGTATCCCCGGCAGCAGCGAGACAATTGTCGTATCAGACCAGATTAAAGATTTTGCCCCATCAGCAGATAGAGCGCGATCGGCAAGTTTCGCCCTCCTGACCAAAATCGCATCTTCTCCTCCCTCCCAGCTACCAACTAACCGCCAGGAATAACTTTCGCCATCCCAATGCCTCTGGGCTGCCTGTTTGCTTCCGATCAGCGAGAATTCGTCAAAATACAGCGCGCCGTGAAGTTTCAGGTCGCCGATTTCCATGTTGCCGTAAGCGTCATCGCCGGCACTTTCTCTCGTTGTTGCCAGCCAGTTGTTTTGGGCAACTTCCAGTTGGTAGCGCCAGCCGGGTTTGTTAAAGATTAGGCGATCGGCTTCGATTGTTTTGCCGAGGATAGTTCGATCGCGCCTGGGAACTAATTTATCCTGTTGGTTGAGCAACCACAAACTGTCGGTCGGTTTGTAATTCGGTTCGTTAGAAATCGGCTGCGCTACAAATTCAACGGAGAAATTAACCGAATCAGTCGATCGAACTGTTTGAGCTTTGGTATCGATTTCTTCAGCTACAATCGCGTAATTGCCGGGGGCAATCAAGGGAATGCTAAGTGTATAGTTGAATTTGTTTGTGCCTTCTTCAACTGTTTGGATCGCGCTGGTTTTGGTTCCGACAACCGTTCCGTTGAGCAAAAACCTTACATCCGTATTTCGATTGCTTGCAGTCCACGCGACTGCCATTACCCGCCAGGGGACGGCACTCCCCCTGACTATTTCACCGGGCTTTGGGTAGGTTATTTGGATCATTAGTTGAGAGGTACTACAAAATTAGAAATTACTCGAACAGGTGTTGCTGTCATTACTACATTGCCCCAAGCAGCAGTCAATACCGGAGAAGGTTGGTTGATTAGCAAATCACATTTATTTCCTAAAGAAGATCCCATCAGATTTGGGTTGCGAACATGGGCTAGTCCGTAATGCCAGCAATTGATTGCTGCTGGCAAATTGCAAATTCCTTGTGCGCTAGAATCTTCAAGCGTAAAAGTAGCATCAACATTAATTTTTGCTAACTTGCCACATAATTGATAGTTGGCACTTCCACTAACTCCAGCAATTAGTGGCAAATTAATTGCAGCACCCCAATTAATCCCATTAGCGCTATCAGCAACAGCAGCAGAAGCAGCGCGATCGGCAACAGCAGCCCGGTGAACTAAAATTGCTCCGTCAGTTGCACCCCAATCTCCTAGGTGGCGGTAGCGGTAGGTTCCGTTCCAGTGAGTCGCCGGACCGATTTGAGCTCCCAGGGGGAATTGATAATCGCCGAAAAATAAACTTTCATTGACTTGCAAGCTACCTACTCGCAAATCTCCAAATCCATTGACTCCAGCAGACCAGCCTTTAGTGCTCAACCAGTTGGTTTCATCCAATCCAAAAAATACGCCGAAAACCCCAGGTTTGTGGAATTGAATCTTGTCTCTGGTTTCGAGAATTCCAGTAGCAATTACATCTTTGCTAATTAATTGATTTGCTACTCGTACATTATTATCGCCGTTGCCTACTGAGAAAATTTCAGTAAGCATATCGGAATTGTTGAAGAATCTCGTTCCGTTGTATGCCGGATTTGCACCGATATTAATACCAGTAAAAAAACCGATGTTGAGACCTGCAAAGGGATGCGACCAAGGTCCGGGTTCGCGGTAGATTGCATAATTTCGATCGAGTCCGGCATGAAAATATATCCCGATCGGATCTGTTTTATCGAGAGTTACATTGCTCCAGCCGATCGGTCGATCGGCTTTGGGTAAAATTTTCTTGCCGTCACCGCTGAGCTCGAACATCGAATCGCCGGGGTCGCCCTTAGCACCAGTAGCTCCTGTTGCACCAGTAGCTCCTGTTGCACCAATTGCGCCAACACTTGCAATTAAATTCCAGTTAGCGCTAGGTGGGACGGAGTTGGTAGAAGCTACAACAGCAATATAACTGCTGCCGTTGTGCGATACTCCATCTCTAATGGCGTAGGCAGTTGTCGCGCTCCACGCACCGCGCCAGTTCATGCCGATCGCACCAGTTGCTCCAGCAGGTCCCGGAGTTCCTGGATTTCCTTGCTGCCCCTGCGCGCCAGTCTCGCCTCGCGTTCCGGTTGCCCCAGTTGCGCCGACAGCGCCTTGCTGACTGAGCAGGTTCCAGTTAGGTGAAGTTGCTGGAATTTCCCCAGTAGAGTTAGCCGTTGCGATGTAGCTGCTGCCGTTGTGGGCGATCGCATCCCTTGGAGTGTAAGCTGTCGTCGCGCTCCAGGTCCCCCGCCAATTGATGCCGACTTCACCGCGATCGCCCTTCGCTCCTGTTAGACCGATATCGCCTTTGGGACCAGTTAAACCTGTAGCTCCCCGTTCGCCAGTGTCACCTTTAGGTCCAGTCGCTCCAGTTGCACCGGGCGCGCCCTGCAATCCTTGCAGTCCAGCATCGCCCCTGTCTCCTTTGGGGCCCTGCAAGCCTTGAATGCCCTGACTTCCAGTGTCGCCTTTATCGCCTTTAGCTCCAGTTGCTCCAGTTAGTCCAGTTGGTCCCTGAATTCCTTGCAGTCCGCGCTCGCCAGTATCTCCTTTATCTCCCTTGGGTCCAGCAACTCCCGCAGCTCCCTGCATTCCGATCGGACCGGGTTCGCCTGCAATCCCCCGATCGCCAGGATCTCCCTTGTCTCCTTTGAGGGCAATTAGATTCCAGCTAGCAGATGGCGGCGCTAAGTCGATCGAGTCGATCGTTGCCACGTAACTCGAACCGCCAAAACTAACGCCATCCCCCTTTTTATATTGTGCTGTTGCTTCCCAATCTCCCCGCCAGTTAATAGCAGGAAATCCCGTCGGGGGAGTTGGCGTTGGTGTGGGAGTTGGAGTTGGTGTTGGAGTTGGTGCAGTTACTGCAAGTCTTGCTGTTTTCTGCACGTTGCTGCCTAAAACTAATTCTGCTGTTAAGTCTCCTGCTTCAGTAACTACTACGTCGAAGGGAATTCGCGTGTCCTCTTTAATTAATTTTGGTTCCGCATCTTGCGGTGTTTTTAATTTAAACCTCACAAACGAACCTGTCGGGCGATTTGTCACAGTTGCAGTTACTAACTGCCCCGACTGTGAAAGTGAAATTGTTGGAGCATTGAACTTCAGCTCAAAAGTCGAAGTCGCGCTCGATCGTACCGTTGCCGGATTGGTTCGCGGATCTAAATCCTCAACTTTTAGTTCGTGCGTTCCCGCTGTTTGTACCGGAATGTTGAGCTGGTAGCGGTATTCGATCGCTCCGTTATTGTTGAATGTTGTTGCTGTTGTGTCAGTCCCGACAACTGCGCCATCTAATGAAAACCGAGCATCAGTTGAAATGTTAGTTGGTAGAACTGCAATTACCCTTACCGTTTGGGGTAATGCATTAGTTTCAACTACCTGATTTACACTTGGAGAAATAATTGTAACTGTCATTGCGCCTGTTGTAATGATGAAAAAACAAACCGATCGCATTTTCTGCGTTACAAGAATTGCGATCGGTTAGAACATAAATAAATTAGATTTAGGTTTGAATCAGCAAAGTTCCGGCAATTACTGATTCACCGTCGTTGCTTTCACCGACAATGAAAAATCCAGTGTATGCGTCAAAAACAAATGCCGGACCTGGTGTAGGTGCGATCGTTACTGGCGGTGCGGGAGGATTGGTTGGGGGAGTTGCAGGGGGAGTGTAAGTTGCTACAATCGAAGCATTTGCAATTGATGTTGCAACTCCTCCAACCAAAGCCATTACATCAGCTTTTACAGTACCTGCTTTGGACAAATTTGCAGTAAATGGGGATTTGTCATCTTCACCTATCATCTCCATTTGTCCCATGTTGTCGTAGCAGAAACGCACGACCATGCCGGGCTGCATATTTTCAATTTTTGCCGTAACCCTGTTACCTGATTGAGACAGCACAATTGTCGGTGGCGGTGGCGGAACGTCCGATACTATATAGCAGCGGGGGTTGGCGAGCAACCCAAATGCGTTGTGCAACTGAGTCAGGAATTCCAGTTTCTCGGCAGCCATTTCCATGCCCGCAACAGGGGCGAGATTTGTGGCACTCAATCCGGCAGAAGCAGCATCCAATTCTGCTTTTGCTTCTACAATTCTCGGTCCGAAACAAGCTGCTAACGTACAGGGTTCGACTACCCGATCCGGAATTTTGTATCCAGTAGCTGCCGGATTTGCTGCCCGTATTGCTGCTCGGCGCAAAGATGCGTCTCTTGCCAGAATTAAAGTGTTATCTGCTAGTGTCTTGCTCCGACTTACTTTAAGAGGAGAGTCACCTTCGCTACCCGGCCAGTAGTTGTAATCTTCCAGGATTTGCCGGATTAATTTAGAGGCTAATGCTGCGGTTAAATTCATTTGATTGAGTGATGGAATTATTTAAAAAAATTCTATCACCGTTACACTAAAATGTGATAATATTTTTTTGCAAACAATTTGCAAGCAACAAGTAGTTCAAACAAGTAGGTTCAAATTATGGAAGCATCAATTCAAGCAGCAGTAGCAGCAATTAACACAGCTAAAGCATACATCCAATCTCAAAAGCTAACTATTTCCGGCTTGAGAACTCAGCTAGCAGGAGTATCGGCAGAATATGCTGATTACAAAGCAGCAGAAGAAGCCGAAGACGTAGAAGAAGCCAGCCTTTTGGAACAACTTAATTCTGCTCTGAGCGGTCTGACTGCGGAAGCACAAGACGAAGCTGCATAATTCTAGGTTATTCTATTCTCTAACTTGGTTCTCTAACTTAAAATCCCTTAAATTCCCAGCATCAGGAATTTAAGGGATTTTTGCTTGAGCAGGAAACTATACAATCTCTTTGTAGCAATACTCAACGATTTCTTTAAGGTTTCCCTCAAAGATTTTAGTTCGATCGCGGTAGATAGCGCTTTTTTTACCAGAGCGATCGAGATCGCAGTCAATTATCCTGCAAATCTCCGCTACTTCCTTAGATGTATAGCGTTTTTTTATGAGAATTTGGCAGAACCTTCTCGTTCGATCGAGATTTTCCTGCATTTTTGCTGATATTTCTTCTGCATTTATTTCCATTGATTTGTTCGACATGCAACAACTTACAATGTAACATTTCATACTTATCCCGATCCGCTTCACCGTATTTTTGAAACATGGCAGCTAAAAATCCGCTAGAATCCGAGTGTTGCAGTAAATCAGAAAATTAGGAGGAGATTGGAGCAGATGTAGTAAAATGGTAAGTGCGATCGATCAGTTAAGGGCTGGAGTTTGAGGAAAAATCTGAAAAAAAGAGATTTTACTGAGATCCCAACAAGTGACAATGACTGAAACCCTTACAAATCAATAGGTGCGGGCTACCAACCAGAACTTTGGGGTAGTGGGGGTCGTGGGTTCAAATCCCGCCGCTCCGATTTATTATAAAACCCGCCTAATAAGGCGGGTTTTGCTATTGTCGAGTGTCAAATTATTTGACCGTGGTGACACATTCTTGACCGCATTGACAAATTATTGGTCATTTAGATGCAAACAAAAAGGATTCCTGTCTGGGAGTCCTTTTTGCATTTTCTAACCACCCTTAGAAGCAAAGGAATGGATAATATTCGATTTAATTAATAATTATAGCAATAAAGTATTACCTCATTAAAAGTTTACTTTGTTGTCTAGCTGCTGTAATTACATTTTGATTAGCAGTGAAAACTCTAATACCAGGAACAGTTACATAATCACCATCATCAGTAATTACTTGAACGATTCCTGCTTGCTCCATTGCTTCTAAAATAAGCAAATCGTATCCATCAAGTGGTTGAGTTGAAAATCTAGTTAAGGCGATGTTAGTAGTAGCTTCATCGACTGTTATATCAGTCGAAACAGCAATAGATGTAACTTGAATCCAAGCAGCTTGAATTTCAGCAACAACATTAGCTCTTTCTGCAGGGTAGTTATGGCGGTATTCCTTAGCTTTCACGCTAGAATAAAAGAGCCGTTTTTCAGTTTGCTCAATATTATAAGCTAACTCTGCTAGAGAAAGACCGCAGTACAAAAGCAACGATTGAGCAGCAAGAGCTTTAGCTAGATAAGTAGGATAGTCTGTAATTTGATAAGAAATTGCTGATGTACTGGCTTTGGTATAAGTCAGCCAGTACCAAACATTCGTATCTACTAGAAAAATATCATCTTTATTCGGCTGGTCAGACCGAATATCAACAACTTCAGCTTGAACTTGATAATTGACAGCCATTAGAGACTATTTGCTTGTTCGCTAACTACTTCGTCTACTGCTTTGCGAGTATTTTCATTTGAGTAATACTGCTTTGAATTTTCAATAACTCGCTTGAGTACCTGTCTACCTACTGAATTGAGGTTAGAAAATTTCAGCATACGGTTTAACGTATCTGAGGGAATGTCTCTGAGTAGCTGTCCAATAGCAAAATTGAAGAAGGGAGACGCAAAAATTTCTACGCGAGAAAAGTCAAGCTCTACAGGGCGATTTGCTATGAGTTCAGGGTAAATTAGCTCGTAAACCTTCTGACCTTCATCAGGTGTCATACAAGCTTTGCCTATTAGGTCGTGAATGTTTTGTCTCATGTTTTGGGTTCCCCTCAAAAAAGTGGCTCCTCATCATCGGCATCAGAGGTTAGCACGTAAAGGGTTTCGTCACATTCAAGTGTGATGTTGACCAGTGTCCCCTGAAAAAAGGTTTGCCGATTTTGGTAAATCTCATGATTTTCGTCGATCGCTACATACCCATCATGACTGAAAAACTCCACCTTTCCTCGATTTATCTTTACAAATCTTTTCAAATAGTCAAGCCCCACGCCACCAGCAACACCACCCCGCCGAGTACTGGTTCCTGCTTGGAATGCCCATTCCAAAGCTTTGTCTGCTGATAAATCAGGGTTATTTTGGAATTGGCGCACGTTGTGGGGTATACCAACGCCGAAGTCAACTACAGTTAGTTGGAGTTGATTGAGTTTGGGGTAATGCTGTCCGCAGCTAAAGACACCGATATCTGTGTGTCCGTGTTCAAAGGCGTTGGCGTAAATCTCCCAGACTCTTCCTATAATGACATTTCGCAAGTTTTCGCTCATCTGAACCCAACCGCGCCCCAGCCATTGTTCTGTTAAGTAGTAAACTAACCCATCTTTATCTTGTTTTGGATCTTCTCGATAGCGGATAGAATTACCTTGCCAAGCTTCTTTATCTTCACAAAAGGCATTCATGAATCCATTTTGTTGAAGATTCATTTTTACATTTTTATGTAACGTATCTTTATTAATTGTATATTTTCCGTCCCGGCTTTCAATCAAACGTATTAATCCTCCTAAAAAGGCAACAGCATTAGGTCTGAGAAAATAACATTTGGAAAAATCAAATATTACGTCTGAGCAATTTTCAATTGTATTTCGCCAGAGTTGAAACAAGGTGTCAAAATCCTTGAGTTCATCATTGACTGTAGGAATGTTAATAGTAACGCTCATAATACAAAAGCAAGCAACAGTAGTGAAATTACCATATCTGTGTTCTAGGGTTTTGTGTATTCAATGCGACTTAGCATGACAAGCCCCACAAAACCAAATCGATTCCTTCTTCATACCCACCCCACAAGGCGGTAACATCTATACTAAGCGATCGATCTCCACCTCCACCACCGCCAGCGCCTTCAACTGCTGACCGGAAAGAGGAGGATTAAAGCGAAACTTTTCCCTACGAGCGAGCGCACCTCTCAACTCTGCCATCTTACCCAACTCTGCCGGCGTTAGATTATTCGTCCGTCGTATAGAGGCTTTGCGTAAGTCCTATCCTTGTAAGTCCTATCCTTAAAACACCTCTCTCAAAGCACTCAAACACAAATTATTATGAACTTTTTTCTCGGCTGTGCCGTTTGGGCCTACAAAGGTTGGCTCGGCGAATTCTATCCCAAAAATACTCGCCCCGCCGGCTTTCTTCACCTCTACAGCCGCCGCTTTACCGCTGTTGAAGGCAATACTACTTTCTACGCTGTTCCCAACCCAGAAACTGTTGCCAAATGGGCCGCTCAAACTCCCCCAAATTTTGAGTTCTGCCTCAAATTGCCCCGAGATTTAACTCACATCGGATTGCTCAAACCTGCGATTCCCGGTGCTTTAGATTTTGCAGAAAAAATGCGCGGCTTGGGCAAACATCTCGGTCCGATTTTTGCTCAATTACCACCAAGTTATGCGCCCGCACAGATTGATGATTTGGCTGCTTTTCTCGAAGCTTGGCCGCGGGCGGAAGTGCCTTTAGCTTTAGAAGTTCGCCACAAAAACTGGTTTAAAGAACCTCATGCTAGAAATCTGACAGCACTTTTGGAAAAGTTGCAAGTGGGGAGAGTTTTGCTGGATTCGCGCCCGATTTATACGGGAGATGATGACCCCCAGTTAGCATCGGAACGAAAAAAACCGCAATTGCCGGTGCAGTTTAGCGTTACCGCACCTTTTAGTTTGATTCGATTTATTTCTAATCCTAATTTAGCAGTTAATCTGCCGTTTATGGAAGAGTGGGCGGTGCAAATTAAGCAGTGGTTGGAACGGGGAACGCGAGTTTATTTATTCGTTCATTGTCCCACAGAAGAGCGATCGCCCCACACTGCCCGCCATTTTCAAACATTATTGGAACAGTGCGGCGCGCCAGTCCCACCTTTGCCCTGGAATCAGTTAGATATGGCTCCCAATCAACTTAATTTGTGGTAAGTAATGTTTGCATGACTTGCACGTTATGCCCAAGAAACCGGGTTTTCGATCGAACCCGTGGTGAATGCCCAAGATTTTCAGAAAAAACCCGGTTTCTGATACCTCGCGCTTAACACATATTGCCTCGATTTGCCAAGATATTGTCGATCGCACTTATTCTGAGCTATAACCGATTCGCAACCTCATCGGTTAGGAGCAACTGCTATGAAATATTTTTCAGTAGTCATGTATTTGCTGCGGGAACGGCAACAGTTTCTAGAAGACATCCGCGAAGGAGTAAAACTCAAATCTAAAATTTTCGGTTTGTTGATTGCCAGTACCTTATTCTTTGCTATCTACGGCGCAATTTTGGGTGCATCCAGCACTTGGATGCAGTGTTTGGTTTCAGCAGTTAAGCTGCCGGCACTTTACTTGCTGACGCTAATTATCTGCTTTCCCACGCTGTATTTTTTCAATGTCATGTTCGGTTCCAAACGGACTTTTGAGCAGTATTTGACGCTGTTAATGACGGCAATGGCAATGATTAGCGTTTTGCTGTTTGGATTTGCACCAGTCAGCTTATTCTTTTTAATCAGCAGCACCAATTATACCTTTTTTCTGCTCTTGAATGTTGCTATTATGGCAGTTACGGGATTTTTGGGAGTCAGTTTTATTTATCAAGGAATGCACTTTCTTTCCGAACAAGATGCAGAAGGTAAAGACATCAGGCTAAATATTTTGCGTTTCTGGTTGGGACTTTATGCGTTTGTAGGCAGTCAGTTGGGATGGACGCTAAGACCGTTTTTTGGCTCGCCAGGCATGCCTTTTCAACTTTTCCGCGGCCGAGAAAGCAATTTCTATCTGAGTTTGTGGGAATCAATTAGAGCACTCGGAGGTTTTTAGTGGATGCAAATTTAAGGAGATTGAAAAATAGTGATGCAACCGGATTTAGAGCAGTTAAAAATTAGTGAAACAACACTGGAGGAGTTGAGCGGAATAGCTTTGAGCGACGGTTTTGCAGGGGATTTTTACCGCCCTGCTGCACTCCGGGACAGCAAGAAGCTGTTTGCTTTTTTGTTCCACGAGTTGCTGATATTTTGCGTGACGCTAGTTGTTTCGCTACCTGTTGCTTTGCTGGCAACTAGAAATCAACTCGATTTAGTTAGCGATGCTGCACTATTTGTCAGGGTTTTGCAAATAACTTTGGGTTTGTCGGTGGCGATGGCTGCTGGTTGGAATGTTTATCAATGGATCAAGGCTAAACCTTTGGCGGTGCTAGCAGGTTTGTTGGAGGAAGTTGAGAAATATCACGAGGTAATTAAAGCTTTAGATATTATCGATCGACTGACGGCTGCAGGCAACTTACCAGCAAACTCAATCAATCGCGAGGATGCAATTGCAGCGTTAAAAATTACTAGAGAAAGTTTGGTCTGTGCGGTGCGCACGGAAAGGATTCTCAGGGAAAACAAGGAATTTATCGGTCGCCGTTACGAGTTGTTTGCTAATATTGAAAATAATCTGGCTGCTTTGATGGCGATGGATGTGAGCGATCGCGCTACTGAATACGGGCGGTTGTTAAATGAGGCTTTGGAAATTGGCATGAGCGTTCACAAAGAAGTGAGAAAGTTGCAGAATAGCAAGTAAAGTATATGTAGGTTGGGTTGAACGAAGTGAAACCCAACATTTTCTTATCATTGGGATTCTTATCATTGGGATTCTTATCATTGGGATTCTTATCGGTGGGATTCTTATCATTGGAATTCTTATCATTGGAATTCTTATCGGTGGGATTCTTATCGGTGGGATTCTTATCATTGGGATTCTTATCATTGGAATTCTTATCGGTGGGATTCTTATCATTGGGATTCTTATCGTTGGGATTCTTATCATTGGAATTCTTATCGGTGGGATTCTTATCATTGGGATTCTTATCGTTGGGATTCTTATCATTGGGATACTTATCATTGGGATTCTTATCATTGGAATTCTTATCGGTGGGATTCTTATCATTGGGATTCTTATCGTTGGGGTTGGGTTTCACTTCGTTCAACCCAACCTACGAATTTGTTTTTAAAGCTCTTCTTGCCAGCTTCACGTAAGTTTTTACTGTTTCATAAGGCATTTCCAAATCGGCAGCAATATCTAACAGCGATTCCCCCAATTCCCGGCGCGCCAAAATAGTCGCCCAAGTTTCCGCAATCTCCAAGGCGCGGCTGCCACCCGCACGCTTTCTGTGCGCCACAAACTTCGCAGTTAATTCATCAATTCGCGCTGCCAATAAACCTTGCATTGACACTTGAGGAAGCGGTTCATTTGTCAGCCATGCAGCGCGCGTTTGTCCCAAACCAAAAGTGGTTTTGTGTCCCGTGCCGCAATAAGGCGCTAACCGCCCCAAAGCATAAAATAATTTTACAAAATCCGGGCGATCGCGAGCCGATCGACCCAACCCAAATTCCACAGCACCAACAAACCCCGTTACCATACCTTTCTTGCCCGCCGCTACCTTTTGCGACTCCAATTTATGGCGGGTAATAATTACATTTTCCTCAATCCATTCCAAAAATTCTGCTTGGTCAACATTCATTCCTGAAAAGTTATTCCAGCGGCGCAAATAGCTGTGAAAAACATTCTCTGGCACCGGCAACGGGAAATGATGTTTCTTGGTGCGAAAGCTGGTTGGAGTTATAAAACTTAGTTTTATAATCCGATTTTCTGGCTCTTCTGCTGTTAGCAATTGCTGGTAAGTTGTCGGCGCAAAAGCAATATCGCAAGAACGAATTAACAAGTCAGCATTGCGCAAATCTATCTGTGCTGGCAAATTTTTTACCCACTCACTAAGCCACTGAACTACTCGCATTGAAAGTCCTGTTACATACCAGCGATAAATTCGATCGCCCAATAGTTGAAAGTCCTTGCCGGCACTCAGCAATTCGCCCTCCAATCCAGAAATAGCAAATGCTTTTTCTGACTGTTCGTCGTGCAAAATTTTGGATAATTCCGGATCTGTTTGCTGCACTTGACCTAAAAACCAAGCGTGCAAACCGATTGTGTACTGCGCGTACAGGTAACTGGCGGTGCGGGGCGTTAATTCTAACACTAATCCGACTAACTCCGCGTCAGCGGACCACGCCAAGCCCGAGTGAGGGGATTTTTTGCTGCGGGTGGAATGCCGGGAGATTGCCATTAGATAGCAAAAATAAAAACAGCGATCTAATATTTTATACTACTTCGATCCCCATTGGGGGATAATTTTTGGGGCGATCGACCGCCAAATCGGTTTGAGGCTGTCAAAACCCTGTCTGCAGGCGCTTTTCATCCTCTTGCGTATCGAAAAAAACAGCAAACAACCTACAACCTAAAACTTAATTTTTGTCAAGACTTTCACTGTATTTTGTCGCGCAAATATATCAGAAATATCCAGTGTTTAAAATTAAATTTTGCGCTACAATTGAGGAAAGCATCTAACATCCTCATTAACTACAATCCTTAATTAGCATGGCAGAACAATCCAAACTCTCCAACGAAAAAACTTTGGAGGCAATGAAAAATTTCTCCGAAACCTACGCCAAGCGCACCGGCACTTACTTTTGTTCCGAACCTTCTGTCACCGCCGTTGTTATTGAAGGACTAGCAAAGCATAAAGACGAACTCGGCGCACCTTTGTGCCCTTGCCGCCACTACGAAGACAAAGAAGCTGAAGTCAAAGCCGCCTACTGGAACTGTCCCTGCATTCCGATGCGCGAACGCAAAGAATGTCACTGCATGTTGTTTCTGACGCCTGACAACGATTTTGCCGGCACAAATCAAGAGATTAGCATGGAACAGCTTCAATCTGTTAGAGAAACTATGTAATCGGTTAAGTAGGCGGGATTAATTAACAACAGTTTTGCAATCCGCCTGCTCAAAAAACGCGACAATCCAGATCCAAAATATCGCAGTGAAAATCGAGCGATCGAAAATTGCATGACAGAGGAAATCCCGGCCGAGTTTTGGCAAGGAATAGCAGAGTTTAACAGCCAAGAATACTACGCTTGTCACGATACGCTAGAGGCTTTGTGGATGGAAGCCGGCGAGCCTGAAAAGACATTTTATCAAGGAATTTTGCAAATTGCCGTCGCGCTGTATCATTTAGGCAATCAAAATTGGCGCGGCGCGGCGATTTTGTTGGGAGAAGGTATCAATCGGCTCGGTTACTATCAACCGGTTTACAGCCAAATTGCGGTGGATGAGTTGCTGGGACAAAGCGCCCAATTGTTGAGAGAATTGCAGCAAGCAGGGCCGGAGAAAGTAGCAGAATTTTTGCCATTATTCAACGGTACAGAAGTTGCCGGCTTGCAATTGCCGTATATTTTCAAGATCGAACAAGTTTAGTACAATTCTAACTTAGAATTTTAAGCTACCTCAATCAAAATATGACTGGCTATTCTTCCTGCGAATGCTTTGCAGCTCACTACTCAGGCAGACGAGTAACTAAGATTAAGTTGCATTCAGAGCAACAAGACTTAGAGTGTGATGCGTGGAAGCGACTATTAGAGCTTGTGGAGGTTGCAGCCAAAGATGAGCGAGAAGAGTTTGCTCCCCGACGAGAGATGCAGGAGGATGACTGGCAGCAGATTATTACACTTCCTGCAACTATAGCGAAGCTAAAATCTGTCAAGCACTTAATGTTGTACGTCAGCAATCTAGTTCGCATCCCTCCTGAAATTGGAGAAATGACGAATTTAGAAAAATTTACTCCCCACACATCCTATCGCTTGCATTGGTTTCCCTATGAAATTACCCGCTGCAAACAGCTAAAAGATAGTACAGTTAGTACCCGCGCTCTTTATGGAAACTATGGCTTTTTTATGTTAAGCATGACAGTTGATGAATTTTTGCGCGACCCTTCAAAGTATCTCCTTCAAGTAGAGGTAAGTGAATCTTTTGTGATTCTTCAAACAAATAAAGCAATCGCTGAGCTGAAAGCTATTTCTAGCAGCAAAAAACTGCGACCGTTGCCATATTCATCAAATTGCTAGTCTTGCTCTTGATGAAAGTAGCGTGATTCAAC
Source organism: Oscillatoriaceae cyanobacterium Prado104 (assembly GCA_025454405.1). Classification (GTDB taxonomy): domain Bacteria; phylum Cyanobacteriota; class Cyanobacteriia; order Cyanobacteriales; family Microcoleaceae; genus Microcoleus. The sequence continues at coordinate 15,347 of JALOON010000015.1, forward strand.
TGGCTCAACTGCCACCATTACACCGCGATCCGTTTGACAGAATGCTAATCTGTCAAGCTTTACAGAATGGTTTAACCATTGCAACAGTAGATAGAGCAATTCGCGCCTACTCAATCATTGTCATTTCGTGAGTTGATGAATGCATCGCCACCCTCCAAGAGAAACCCAGACGGTGCGCTTTAGCGATTGAAAACGACATTTTTCCCGAAGAAGTCCGCGGCAGCTCCTTCATGGTAAATCTAAAAACATCTATAGAGTTTTGTTTACTATTCGAGAGGCTAAAGTTTACGTGTTGTACGTTCGCCATAGTTCTCAAGAACCTTTAACTTCTGATGACCTTGAAGGTGATGGGTAGAAAATACAAACCGTAGAGAGCAGACTGAAGTTTTCACTACGAATTGTAGAGAGCAGACTGAAGTCTTCACTACGAACCGTAGAAAAAGAACTTCCTAAACCTGCAATTTGCTGCGGGCTTTAGCCTAACACCTGCTGCTTGCCGCCGAAACATCCCGATCGCCCAAAGCGTCAAAACAACCATCAGCTACCGCAACCGCAGCCCAACTGGCGGCAAAAGCGGCAGTTGTCTTGCTAGGATAATTTGTTGACGCTCTCGGACTGGTCGATCGAATCATGCGGGAGCTTTTAGGGCCGTTAAGATAAAATACTTAACCGATAAACTACTTTTGTTGTGTACCTAACGTAAATCGATCGCCTTCGCACGCCCCATCCGGCGTCCTCTGATTCTCAACGGGCAGGTTTTGCCCCCGTGCTATTTCACCAATCTTGAGGCTCCAAACATATGATGCCCTCCGCTAAACTACTTAATTCGCGAGTATTCCAAGGATTGTTGCTGCTATTGCCCCTGACTCTGGCCGGCGCAATTGCCTCTCCCACATTTTCGCAAGCTGGCGCGCCCCGCACCCTCAGCGTGCGATCGGACATTCAAGAAGCTGACTCCAAAACCGGCATTGTGACAGCCCGCGGCAACGTCCAAATCAACTACCCGGCCCGCCAAATCCAGGCAACTGCAGCCCAAGCCCAATACTTCAGCCGCGAACGCCGGATCATCCTCAGCGGCGATGTTTACGTATTGCAGCAAGGCAACAGCCTGCGCGGCGAAACCGTGACATACCTGATCGACGAAGGGCGGTTTATTGCGCTGCCAGATACCCCCGGACAAGTAGAGTCCGTCTATCTGGTGGCTCCCGAACAAGACGCAGCAGCTCAGAACTCGATCGCCCCCCAACGTCCGGCTACTCCCCAATAAAACAGGCTCGTCGCAACGAAATTTCGCGTCAGCAAAAACATACCTCTGAAGATCGATGCGAAATTTCGCCTTTGTGAAACCTTGTTTTAAACCAATCCTTTTTCTTTCTTTTTTCTGACCGATCGAGCTTGCAAGATTCCGATGCTCGCACTCTGGGATTTCCCAAATCCAGCCGCGAGTGCCGATGCTCGCACTATCAACTCTTCCTTCTTCCTTCTTCCTTCTTCCTTCGATAAATTGCCAAACGCGCGCATGAAAATTGCACTCGAAAATATTCACAAATCCTACGGAAAGCGCAATGTTGTTAGTCGCGTCAACCTGTCCGTAGAACAAGGAGAAATTGTAGGATTGCTCGGTCCCAACGGTGCCGGCAAAACCACAACATTTTACATCGCCACCGGATTAGAAAAACCCAATCGAGGCACCGTTTGGCTCAACGATTTAGACATCACCAAATTGCCAATGCACGAGCGAGCGCATTTAGGCATCGGATATCTCGCTCAAGAAGCTAGCATATTCCGCAACATGACAGTCCGCGACAACATATTGCTAGTGCTAGAACAAACTCAAGTACCGCGTTGGGAATGGCGCGATCGAGTGGATTTTCTGCTGCATGAATTTCGCTTGGAAAAAATAGCATCAAGTCTGGGAATTCAAATTTCAGGAGGAGAAAGGCGGCGGACAGAATTAGCTAGAGCATTAGCTGCGGGGCGAGACGGTCCGATGTTTCTATTTTTAGACGAACCATTTGCCGGGGTAGATCCGATCGCCGTTGATGAAATACAAACGATTATTGCCAAACTGCGCGATCGTAAAATCGGCATTTTAATCACCGATCACAACGTCCGAGAAACCCTAGAAATTACCGATCGAGCCTACATCATGCGCGACGGTCAAATATTAGCTTCCGGTGCAGAAGAAGAACTGTACAGCAACCCTTTAGTGCGACAATATTACTTGGGCGACAGCTTCGTGCGGTAGTTTTTAACAGCCGAAAACATAATTTAAAAATAACAAAATTCACATCGATCGGGCGGGTACGGGGCACCCCTCGGCTACGCTTCGCCCCTAACAACTACCAACTATCAACTCTTCCTTCTGACTTCTGACTTCTGACTTCTGACTTCTGACTTCTGACTTCTTACTTCTTCCTTCTTCCTTCATGAAATTAGCAATCTCTAAATCCTTCAATCCCCTCAACTGGCTGCCGAGAATTTCGGTTATGGACTGGTACATTACCAAAGAACTAATCGGCCCATTTCTATTTGGTGTCGGACTGTTTACCTCCGTCGCCGTCACAGTTGGAGCCTTATTTGAATTAGTCCGCAGAGTAACAGAATCAGGACTCCCCTACGGTGCCGCCCTCGAAATTTTCCTGCTGCAAATTCCCTACTTTGTAGTATTGGCTTTCCCGATGTCAATGCTGCTAGCAACCCTGATGGCCTACAGCAGAATGTCCAGCGATAGCGAACTCATAGCCATGCGCAGTTGTGGAGTTAGCATTTACCGACTGATTCTGCCTGCAGTAATTATGAGTTTAGTTGTTGCCGGCTTCACCTTCGCATTGCAAGAATTAGTTGTACCCTCTGCCAGTTACAGAGCAACGCTAACTTTAGATAGGGCAATGAAGCGAGAAAGACCGCAATTTCAAGAGAGAAACATTGTCTACACAGAATTTAGCAAGCGGGAAAAAAGCAAAGATGAAACGCTAGCGCGCTTTTTTTATGCCGAAGAATTTGACGGTCAGAAAATGAAAGGTTTAACAATTATCGATCGCTCCACTCCAGGTCTCGATCAAATCATCTCATCAGAATCAGCTACCTGGAATCCCACCGAAAATACCTGGGATTTTTTCAACGGCACAGCTTACATAGTCTCGCCAGATGGTTCGTACCGCAACATAGTTAAATTCCAACACCAGCAATTGCAACTTCCCCGCACACCCTTAGATTTAGCAGCCAAAGTGCGGGATTTTAAGGAAATGAACATTGCCCAAGCTTTAGAACGTTTGGAACTGATTAAAAACAGCGGCGACGAACCGCAAATCCGCAAACTCAAGGTGCGAATTCAAGAAAAATATGCTTTTCCTTTCGTGTGTTTAGTATTTGGTTTAGTAGGAGCAACTTTGGGAACTAAACCGCGCCGTTCCGGTAAAGGCACGAGTTTTGGTATTAGCGTACTGGTTATTTTCGCTTATTACGTATTTTCTTTTATCACCAGTTCAATGGGTGTAAAAGCAGTTTTGAGTCCGATAATGTCTGCTTGGCTGCCGATCGCATTTGGTTTAGGAATAGGGGGATTGCTGTTAGTACGGGCTGCATCGCGCTAGGGAATTGATAGATATTCTCTGAGTTTTCTAACTCTTTTGACTCCTCAGATTACTCTATTAGTTACTCGCAGCGGGGAAATACTCATGAGAAACTTTTACATATTGGGAGAAGAGTCCCAACAAAAAATAGTCGATCGCATCAATAACTTTATTGCCGATGGAAAACAAAAATCTCTTAGCGTTAGATACATTGAAGGCGGGCTGAAACCATTTTCGGTGTTGACCGTTAGTATATTATTTTTGACGCTGGGGATAATTTGCCTGTGCAGCCTAAAAATCACAGCAAAGTTCGATCGAGTTCTCAATTCCTTTACTATCCAAGAAAAAGATGCTTTCAGCACCGAGCTTTTCTAGGGTTGCTTTTACGAAATTACTAATATTATTTTGATAGGAGTAGAATCACAAAGTAAAAGTGATATACCCTATGAGATTTTTATTGGATTGGCATCGGGCGATCGACTGTTACTATCCCGCAGCTACCACACTTTAAAAAAGCAAAAAGAACTTATCAAAAAAATTTGGGAATATCTCAATATTAAATAATATTACTTCCGGTTGCATCGGAATTATTAAACCGCAGAGGGCGCAGAGTTAGGAGAGAAAGGGGAGAGAAATTCATTATTCCGATGCTATCGGATTCTATCTAACTCAGCAACTTGTACCTGCTACACCTTTGTATCTGCCATAATAACTTCCAAATTCATCTGAGTTGGTACTCTCAATAACATGAAAATTCTCAAACAAAATCAATCGCAATTAATCTTCCGCAGCCATCCTCCTTTAGCAGCATGGACGAGTTGGATTTTAGGATTTTTTATAAGCCCGATCGCACTTTCTTTATTAATTATCAGACTGGGTGCTGTCGGAATGCCAACTACTTTATCCTGCCAGCGAAGTCCCGAACGATCCGTCAGTTGCCAACTCAAAAAACATCACTTTCCCCTATCTTGGGAAACTGCAAACATCCCCACGGGCGAGTTGCAAAAAGCTAGACTAGATAAAGATTCAGGTAACGGACAAGGTACTTACCACCATCGAGCAGTATTAGTTACCCGGAGCGGCGAAATCCCCATGAAAGAATATTACAGCTTTGGGGAAGGATACCAACAAAAAATAGTCGATCGCATCAATAACTTTCTTGCCGATCCCGCACAAAAATCTGTTAGTGTCAGATACATTGAAGAATGGCCGGAACCGTTTGTGCCCTTTGCCTTCGATATCGCGTGGTTGGGGGCGGGGATATTCTGCCTGCGCAGCCGACACATCGCAGCAAAATTCGATCGATCTCTCAATTCCTTTACCCTCCGACAAAAAAATGCTTTTAGCAACCAGCTTTACCAAGATTCGCTGTCGGAAATTTCGCAGATTGTCTTCACCGAAGGAGAATTAAACAGAAAGAGAAATTACAGACCCTATCAGATTTTTATTGTAATGAAAAAGGGCGATCGACTCCTGCTCGCTCGCGACGGCAACTTATCAAACAAGCAAAAAGAAATCATCAAAAACATCCGCGAATATCTAAATCTTCAATAATTCACTAACTTCTCCCTACCCCACCTTCGCGCCCTTCGCGCCTTCGCGGTTCGTAAAAAAAATCTTTGGGAAATCGCATCAAACTGCCAGAACTAAACTTAAAATCAATACAGCGACATCTACCCGAAAAATCCCCATGACAAACGCAGAAATTCGTACCGAAAACATCACAGTTCCCAACGGAGATTTGCAAATAGCTGCCTACCTAGCCCAACCAGCCGCCGAGGGAAAATTCCCCGCAGTTATCGTCATCCAAGAAATCTTTGGCGTCAACGCCCACATTCGCGAAGTTACCGAAAGAATAGCCAAAGAAGGATATGTCGCGATCGCCCCAGCCATCTACCAGCGCCTCGCCCCCGGCTTTGAAACCGGCTATACCCCCGAAGACATTAAAATCGGCAAAGAATACAAAGCCCAAACCACTGCATCGGAACTTCTGGGCGACATCCAAGCCACCATCGATTACCTCAAAACTCAGCCCAAAGTCCAACCCCAAGGCTTCGGGTGTATCGGCTTCTGCTTCGGGGGACACGTCGCCTACCTTGCCGCCACCTTGCCCGAGATCGAAGCTACAGCGTCATTCTACGGCGCAGGCATCGCCACTCAAACCCCCGGTGGCGGCCCTCCCACAGTCACCCGCACAGCAGACATTAAAGGCACTCTCTACGGCTTTTTCGGCACTCAAGATGCCAGCATTCCTCTAGCAGAAGTTGACCAAATTGCAGCAGAACTGGAAAAACACGGCATCAAGCATCAAATTTTCCGCTATAATGCCGATCACGGCTTCTTCTGCGACCACAGGGGCAGTTACAACGCCAGCGCTGCGGCCGACTCGTGGGAACAAGTAAAGCAGCTTTTCAAACAGGAATTGCAACCAGCTTAGAAAGTACGAGAGGGAAAAATCCCTAGTATCGACTAATTAGCGCCACCTTAAGATTAAAACCCTTAAGAAATCTCGCTTTTAGCGTAGTTTAGAGTCCCCCTAAATCCTCCTTAAGAAGGGGGACTTTGAGACTCTTGCCCCCCATTTTTTAACGGGGGTTGGGGAGGGTTCTCTGGATTTGGAAACACACCCTAGGGGACTTTGCGCTTAATTCAGACACCAGACAGGTACTACCTTCGTAGCTTAAGTTGACACCAATGGAAAAATTTTTCCTCCTCTCCTGCATCGCAAAAGCCTTTTTTTTCACATCCCCAATTGCTACAGCCTCCAGATTGGCTATAGTGGGATAATCTAGTATTTACTGTTACCAGTTAAGCGCGATTCGCGTTCCTTGGCAGGGCGGTAATTAGCATTTGCAACTAATTTCAGTTTTCTTTACTTTCAATTGTTGACATGAATCCTAAATCTACAGGTTCTCAAAACGCAAAACCATCCTTTTCAATGGACGATTTTGCTAAAGCTCTCGAACAGCACAATTACGAGTTTCAAAAAGGACAAGTAGTGCGCGGTAAAGTGTTTGAATACGACTCGCGGTAACGGATTTGTCTCAAGTTGTGCCTTTGCAGGAAGAACGGGAGTTTTTAATTATCCGCGAACAAAATGAAGACGGTCAAGTTACTTTGTCTCTGAAACAGTTAGCAATCAGACAAGCTTGGGAAGAATTAATTGAGTTGCAGGAAAGCAGCAAGGTTCTGCAAGTGCGAGTTACGGGGGCAAATAAGGGAGGCGTGACTGTCGATGTTCGGGGAATGCGCGGTTTTATTCCCCGATCGCACTTAGTGGAGCGCGATAACATAGAATCGTTAATAGGTCAAGCTTTGAGCGTGAGTTTTTTGGAGGTCGATCGCGATCGAGAAAAATTGGTGCTTTCCCAGCGGTTGGCAACTAAATCTTCTGCGTTCAGCCAGTTAGAAATCGGTCAGTTGGTGGAAGGAAAAGTTGGCAGCATCAAGCCGTTTGGCGTGTTTGTAGATTTGGAAGGAATTAGCGGTTTGCTGCATATCAAGCAAGTCAGTCAAAGCTATATCGACGACCTTTCTAAGGTGTTTTCGATCGGTCAATTTTTGAAAGCATTGGTTGTCGATCTTGATGAAAGTCGGGGCCGTGTTTCGCTGTCAACTCGGGTGTTAGAAAATTATCCGGGGGAAATGGTTGAGAAAATGGCGGAAGTTATGGATACGGCAGAAGCGCGATCGGAAAAAGCTCGGAAAAATCTTTCTCAGTCTCCATTACAACCTTAATTATAAGTTGGTAGGGAGTTTTGAGTTGTGAATTTTGAGTTTTGAGTTAAAGACAATTGTCAGGAGTTTTGAGTTTTGAATTTTGAGTTTTGAGTTAAAGACAGTTGTGAAGTTCAAAATTCAAAACTTAAAACTCAGAACTTCCCCAGTTGACGATTGAGAATCTTCAATCGACCATCGAAAATCTAAAACCTCAAATCTAAAATCGTTTGACAGTCGATCTTCGATGGAGAACAAAAATCTAAAATCTACAATCTAAAATCTAAAATCGAGTGATGGGAGTTGCGGATTGTGAAGACAATTTTAGAAAAGGTAGATGAACCTATTTTAATTGACGGACTCACCTGGAGAGAGTTTAAAGTAGTAGAACAATTGCTCGATCGTCCTGGGGTGAGATTGTCATTTTTAGATGGGGTGTTGGAGATTAGACGGATGCCGGGAAGAAAACATGAAACAGCAAAACAGCGGATTTCAACGCTGATGGATTTGTATTTAGAATCCTCAGGAATTGATTTTATTCCCACTGGTTCGATAACGCTAGAAAGCGAAAGTGGCAAGGTCAAGCGAGAAGCCGATTTATCATATGAATTAGGTCTCGATCGAGAAAGTCCCGATTTAGCCGTTGAAGTGGTGGTGACTGGTGGCGGGATTAATAAATTGGAATTTTACAAACGCTTGCAAATTCCAGAGGTTTGGTTTTGGGAAAAAAATAGGCTGCGTTTGTATTCCTTGGGGGAAGATGGATATACTGAAGTCGATCGCTCTCGTGTTTTGCCAGATTTAAATATTCTACTATTAACGCGATGTATAAACATTGAAAATCACCCGCAAGCAATGCGCGAATTCAGACAAGCACTTCAAAGTCCTTAAAATTCAGTTTTTAGAAACTAAAAATCGCGCTGCTATTTAACTCCAAACTCGCCTTAAATTCAACACAAATCCCGGCAATACATCCTCGCCGGATAACTCTACAGGATCGGCTAATATTTCCACTTCTGTTTGCTGTCGGTAAATCTCTACTCGCCGATTTTGCGGGTCAATCAACCAGCCCAATCTCGCACCATTTTCTCTATATTCTCGCATCTTCTCTTGGAGAGTTGGAAGACTGTCTGAGGCCGATCGCAACTCTACCACAAAGTCGGGACATAGGGGAACAAAACCTTTGCGTTCTGTTGCAGTTAGTGCATCCCAACGAGTTTGATTTACCCAAGAAGCATCAGGAGAACGGCGAGCACCGTTAGGCAAGATGAAGCCCGTAGAAGAGTCAAATCCTTTGCCTAAATTCTCATTTAATTCGCACCAACGATCGAGTTGTCCGCTGATACTAAGATTTCGATTTCCTGATTCTCCTCCGGTGGGTGGATTCACGATCAATTCTCCTTTTGCAGTTCTTTCTAATCTCAAGTCGGGATTCGCCAATGCTAAAGCCTCGAATTGTTCGCCAGTGACAACAAGGGCGATCGAATGCGGCAATTCTAGAGATATGGTTGCTGTTTCAGTAAATGTTTGTACCATAGTTATCATTTATATGCGATCTTTGAAACAAGTTGCCCGACAATTAAAACAAGATACTTACGCTGTTTATTTAGCTAGTATCGATCGCCGAGTACCGTGGTATGCGAGAGTTTTAGCAGGTCTTACCGTTGCCTATGCTTGCAGCCCGATCGACTTAATTCCCGATTTTATCCCAATTCTCGGCTACCTGGACGATTTGCTAATTGTTCCTTTAGGAATCTGGCTGGTATTGAAGCTAATTCCGCCGGAAGTTTTAGCCGAATGTCGGGAAAAAGCGGCAGCAGAAATAGCACGCGACAAACTCACAAATCGGACGGCTGCTGCAGTAATTGTTGCCATCTGGATTGGATTGGGAATATTAGCAGCTATGTGGCTGAAACAAATATTGAAACTTTAAAAAATGACCGATTTGCAGTAAAGTTTGTAATAAGGTTCGTAGTAGGGACTTCAGTCCTCTCTCTAACTTTTAGTGGAATGCGGACTAAAGTCCTTACTGCGAACCAATGTATACCGTAGGGTGCGCGCTGCGCACCTTACATTAACTCGGAGCGCGCAAAAAAAATGCCAGCGGCTAGTTATAATATACTGTGCTCAACTAACTCCTTACGTTAAAAAAATTCGCGGTATCGCCGATCGAGTATTATTGACCCATTAAAAAAATTAAATTTAGTTTCTACCCATGACTCAAACAACGGATTTTCTCAGCCACCTCAACCCTTCCCAGCGGGCAGCAGTCGCGCATTTCAACGGACCGTTATTAGTCGTGGCAGGTGCGGGTTCGGGAAAGACGCGGGCCTTAACTTATCGGGTGGCTAATTTAGTCCGCACGCATCGAGTAAATCCCGAAAATATTCTGGCGGTGACTTTTACGAATAAAGCCGCTAGAGAAATGAAAGAAAGAATTGAGAAATTGCTGGCAAATCAACAAGCTGAAGCAGAATTTGGCAAGCCTTTGACGGAGTTAGCGCCTGAGGAAAAGACGAGGTTGCGATCGCGCATTTACCGCACCATTACCAAACATATTTGGATGGGAACTTTTCACTCTCTCTGCAGCCGGATTCTCCGTTACGATATTGAAAAATACCGAGATGAAAACGGCCGCCAGTGGAAGCAGAATTTTTCGATTTTTGATGAATCTGATGCTCAAAGTGTGGTCAAGCAAATTGTTACGAAAACTCTCAACCTCGATGACAAGAAATTTGAGCCGCGCAAAGTTCGCTACGCAATTAGCAACGCGAAAAATCAAGGTTTGTCGCCTCAAGAATACCTAGCATCCGAACCCGATTACCGGGGGCGCGTCATTGCGGATGTTTACAGCCGCTATCAAGATGCTTTGGCAGCAAACAATGCTTTGGATTTTGACGATTTAATTTTAATTCCCGTGCGGCTGTTGGGCCAGAATGAAACAGTGTTGAGTTACTGGCATCAGAAGTTCAGACATATTTTAGTTGACGAATATCAAGATACAAACCGCACGCAATACGATTTAATTCGGCTGTTAGTTACCAATAATGAAAACCCGAAAACTTTTGATAAATGGCAAAATCGATCGATCTTTGTTGTCGGCGATGTCGATCAGTCAATTTACAGTTTTCGCATGGCAGATTATACCATATTGTTGGAATTTCAGGAAGATTTCGGGGACGGTTTGGCGGACGATCGCACTCGGACTATGGTAAAATTAGAAGAGAACTATCGATCGCGCGAAAACATCCTGCAAGTGGCAAATCACTTGATCGCAAACAATACCGAACGCATCGAGAAAGTTTTGCGCCCGACGCGGGAGGCGGGAGTGCCGATTGTTGTCTGGCGCGCTGACAACGAATTGGATGAAGCGGAGTTTGTCGCCAGTCAAATTCATACCTTAAAGCGACAGCATCCCGAGTTTAAAAGCGGCGGCAGTTTTGCCATTCTTTACCGTACCAACGCCCAATCGCGATCGTTTGAAGAAGCGTTAATGCGGTTTGACATTGCCTACAATATTGTCGGCGGTTTGAAGTTTTACGATCGCAAAGAAATCAAAGATATTTTAGCATACTTGCGCGCGATCGCCAATCCAGATGATAGCGTCAGCCTCAAACGCATCATCAATACTCCCCGGCGCGGCATCGGCGATGCGACTGTCGGCAAAATAGAAGACGCTGCAACTCAATTGGGAATTCCGTTATGGGAAATCCTCAGCGAGGAATCATCTGTCAATACAATAGCCGGTCGATCGGCCAAACAGATTATCAAATTTGCTCAAATGATAACTCACTGGCAACAACAAGTAGAAACTCAACCGGCATCGCTAATCGTCCAAGGAATTATCGAAGATTCGGGTTACATTGCCGACTTAAAAAATCAAGGCACTGACGAAGCAGAAAATCGCATTGAAAACGTCAGAGAATTGTACAACGCGGTGCTGCAATTTGAAGAACAAAACGAAGACACAACGCTGACAGCATTTTTAGCTAAAGTATCCCTCGCTTCAGATTTAGATGACTTGCAAGAAGAAGATTCGCGCGTATCTTTGATGACGCTGCACTCGGCAAAAGGTTTAGAATTTCCCGTAGTATTTCTAGTAGGAATGGAACAGGGTTTATTTCCCAATTTCCGCAGTTTGGACGATCCGAAAGCTATTGAAGAAGAACGCCGTTTGTGCTATGTCGGAATTACAAGAGCTCGGGAACAGTTATTTTTAACTCACACCCGCGAACGCCGTTTGTGGGGAGGTTATCGCGAACACTGCGTTCCCTCGCTATTTTTAGGAGAATTGCCGAAAGAGTTTCTAGCTGGAAGTGCGAAAAAAACGAAATCGGCAACTGCGGCTGGGGCGAAACAAAAACTCAGCAATTCAGCAGTTAACGCGCGGAGTTCCCAACAGGAAAAAACTGTAAAATCGATCGATTGGCAAGCGGGCGATCGAGTTTTGCATCCGGCTTTTGGAGTTGGAGAAATCACCCACATTTTGGGTTCGGGAGACAAGATTAATTTGGCAATTAAGTTTGCAGGTTTGGGTCGAAAAATCATCGATCCGAGGACGGCAAAATTGCAAAGAATCTAAACTTAAAACTCAAAACTCAAAACTCAAAACTCAAAACTTCCCTCTCCCTCCTCACTGACTCTTCACCCATTGTCGCAATTCTCGCACTGCCGAAGTTGTACCTATAGTTTGACATCGATCGATAAATTCATTAACTTTTGCAGTCGGTAGTATGGGAAAGGCGATCGAAAAATTGCACTCTACATATTCGCCGTTTTGCAATCGATAAAACTTGATGCTGCGTCCATCGTAACGCCAAATTTCCGCTACGCCCAAATCTGCATATAAATCAAATTGATTTAAAGAACTGCTGGTTATATCTATCTCCAGTGCTAAATCTGGCGGCGGATCGCGATCGAAATCTAATTCTGTTTTGCCTCTAACTTTGGATTCATTTTGAATGTAATAACACGAATCTGGTTCTTTACCCGCTCCTTTTTTGCGTTTCTTAATAGTCATCGAACCAAAGGGATTGTATTCTAGATTGAGTTCTTCTATAAGTGCAACTATTAAGCGATCGATCAGTCGGTTGCGATTTTCATGTTCCACCAGAGGTACTATAATTTCTAATTTACCTTGATAGTAAGCGATTTTGCTGGCACGTTGGTTGCCCAGTTCTGCTAGCAAGTTTTCATACAGTTGCCAACTGATATTTGACAGTACAACTCGCTGTTCGGGATGCATCGATGTTGTTAGCAATTTATTTGAGTGGGGGCGCGGGGATATTTCCGAAAAATTATCGAGTATAATTTCAGTCATTAGTGTCAATTTAACATCAAACGTACTTACAGATAGCAGTCTGGTGCTTAGGTCTAGATCCCCCCTAACCCCCCTTAAGAAGGGGGGAACAGGATTCTTCTCAAAATCCCCCTTCTTAAGAGAGGAACAGGGTTCTTCTCAAAGTCCCCCTTCTTAAGAGGGGAACAAGATTCTTCTCAAAGTCCCCCTTCTTAAGGGGGATTTAGGGGGATCGGATCTCGGAATCGCAGCGAGATTTATCAACGGTTTTAGTCTTAAGTTGACACCAATGAATTTCAGCATACCACAACAACTACTTGACAATTAAAAATGACCGCATTTCCCCAAGACCAGTTTGTCAAAGAATACTTTAAAGAGTTGTTATCGCCTCTCGGCGGAGTAGAAACCAGCAAAGATGTCCCCGATGAAGACAGACAAATTGATGTTTGGTTTAAACCCACTTCCTTTGCCAGCGAATACGCACAAAGTTTAGGTTTGTTGGGCAAGCTGGCTGCAACGACAGCAATAATTGAAGTATTTCACAATGAGGTAGATACTGAAGAAATTTTCAGTTGTACGATTAAAGCGATTAATAGTACGGCAAAAATCCGGCAAGAAGCCGATCGAGAAAATCAAGATTTAGCAGCAAAACAATTACCGAGATTGTGGGTTCTCACTCCCACTGTTTCGGAACATTTATTAAACGGTTTTGACTTTAGAGTTCCCCCAAAATCAGAGGGCTGGGAAAAGGGAGTTTATTTTTTACCTGAGGCTTGGAGAGTTGGGTTAATTGCCATTCACCAACTACCGATAGTTGCAGGGACTTTGTGGTTGCGGGTGTTGGGCAAGGGGCAGGTACAGCAGCAAGCAATCGCAGAATTAACTGCTTTGCCTGTCGATCGTCCCCTGCGGGTTAGTGCGTTACAATTATTAGGCGACTTGCAAGCTAGTTTGCAAGCGAATCCAACAACAAATCCCGCAACGGATCTAGAAGATGCTGCAATATCTAAGATTTAACTGACAGCTTGCAGCAATCTCGCGAAACCGAATTTCTGGCTAAGACTCCGTACAAAAGCGCGTATTCCCGTTAATAAATCCGGTGACACGCTCGATTTGAAAATGCTGCACCCCCCCCATAAACTACGCGCAAAACAAATGGAAAAAGCTTTTCTCTCTCCTCTCAGGGCGGGCACGGGGGCACCGCCCCTACAATCCCCCTCTCTCCCTCTCTTTCAAGACAGATTTTAGGTATGAAGCTGCGATCGTTCTTTTCTGTTCTTATTATTGGCGTTTTGGTACTATTAGGATTGAGTGCCGGCGGTTTTTACTGGCTGACAACTCACACTCCGCTGAATTTACTTGCCGGCGGACCGACAACAACTCCGGCTGCTGCTGTGTTTGTCTCAAAACGATCGCCTTTGCTAGCATCAATGTTAGTAAATCCCGATCGACTCGAATCCCTGCGACAAATCTTTGCCAGTCCTGAAGAAAGAAGTCGATCGCACGCGGAATTTGAACAAATTAAAAAAAGTCTCCTCGCCAACACAGGCTTGGATTACAGTCGAGATATCCAACCTTGGATCGGTGACGAAATTACCTTCGCCGTAACTGATTTAGACTTCGATCGCGACAGCAGCAACGGCAAGCAAACCGGATTTTTGCTGGCAGTTTCCTCGCAAAATATCGATCGCAGCCAACAATTTCTCGATTCCTACTGGCAAAAACAAGCTGCTGCTACTAAATCGGTGCAGTTTGAACAATACAAAGGCATCAAAATAGCTTACAAAAAATTGCCGGAATCCAAGCAGAAACCTGCGGCAATTCCACCACTAAATCCGCTGTTTCCGACTGCAACTTCCAACCAAGCGCCCAGTTTTGCAACAGCCCTAGCCAGCAACAGTGCCGCGCCGGAAAACAACCGCAGTTTCGTGTTATTTGCCAACAGTCCGAAGGTACTGCGAGATGCCATTAACAACCTGCAAGCATCAAACCTAAATCTCGACAATACCCCCGAATATCAAAAAGCCTTGCAGCAGCTAACTCAAGGCAGAATCGCTGTAGCATTTGTCAATCTCCCGCAGCTAGCAGATTGGCAAATTCCCCAACAAACAGCCGAACCAAATACTCAAAATCCCCTGAATTTTCTAGCAGTAACTGTCGGGATAAATCGGCGGGGATTGCTCGCTGAAACTGCTTTAGTCACCGATCGACAGCAAACAGCACCCCCGACACTTTCGGAACCCGTACAAGCCTTGCAATACATTCCCCCAGCAAGCCCTTTCGCCGTCGCCAGCACCGATTTGCACGATGTTTGGACTGAATTTTCATCTTTAGCAGCCGCCAATCCAGAACTCTCAAAAATAGCCGATCGCGCGATCGCGGACATTCAAAAAGATTGGGGCATCAACCTGCCGGAGGATATATTTAACTGGGTAAAAGGTGAATATGCTTTAGCAGTTTTGCCCGGCGATTCAAATAGTGCAGACTGGATTTTTGTCGCCGAACAATCGCCAGATTCCGAAAATGCGATCGCCCGCTTAGATGAAATTGCCCGCAGCAAAGAATACAGCATCGGTAGCTTCACCCTGAGAAACCAAAAAATTACTGCTTGGACGCAGTTGACAACCAACCCGAATTACGATGGTAAAAAGCCGGGAAAAAGCGCGATCGAAACCGAAGCAAAAGGAGTCCGAGCAACTGTTGGCAAATACGAAATTTTCACGACTTCAGTAGAAGCAATGGACGAAGCCCTAAAAGCTGCCGAAACAGGCTCTTTAGTTGCCAATGAAAACTTTCAAACCAGCATCGAACCGCTACCGCCATCGAACGACGGCTATTTTTATTTAGACTGGCCGAACAGTCGGGGAATTTGGGAACAAAATATACCGCTGTTTCGGTTAATTGAACTGTCAGCAAGACCGCTATTCGACCACTTGCGAGCGATCGCATTTACCAGTACCGGACAAGTAGAAGGAATCCGCAAAGCCGCGATATTTATGCGGTTGCAATAGTGCGATGTTTGCAGTGAGATCTCGACTTCAGGTAACGGTTCGCAATCCCCTTAAAAATCTCGATCGTATAGTTGACCCCACACAATCGGGCAGCAAGTGAGAAGTCAGAAACCGGGTTTTTGCGACAATACTGCACTTTGCCCGCAGGTTAGTAAAAAACCCGGTTTCTTTAGTCTGAATGCGCAAATCCGGTCAAGTCCCGAATAGTGCGCCGCTACTAGATCGCTGTCAGCATCTATTGTGGCAGCGCACTTTACTTTTACAGAAGACTAATGACTAAGGACTAATGACTGTTGATTCCTGAGGGCTGACAGGTGTTTTCGGTTTGCCAAAATAAGCTTGAAACACCTCTTTCGCGATCGGGGCTGCCGCTACCGAACCAAAACCGCCATTTTCTACAACCACGGCGATCGCAACTTCCGGCTTATCCGCAGGTCCAAAAGCTACATACAGAGAGTGCGACTTCTGTCCGATGATTTCCGAAGTTCCTGTTTTGCCGCCCGTCACCGGAATCGTACCGTCGTTGAGCCCCTGTCCCGTACCGTCCGTAACGACTGCTACCAGCCCCTCCTTAATTTTGGCAACCGTTGCAGGCTTCATTCCCGTGTGTACCGGCTTAGTCTCCGGGGTGCCCGTCATCGAAGCCAAAAGATGCGGCTTGACTCGATAACCGCCGTTGGCGATCGAACTTACCATCACCGTCGCCTCCAAAGGAGTCACCAATACCAAACCTTGGCCGATGGCAGTCGTCACCGTATCTCCCACATACCAAGGTTCCTTATAGATTTTCTCCTTATCCGCCGGCGTCGGAATTTGACCGTAATCGCCACCGCCAAGCCCCAAAAGCTTCAAATCCGTATCCGGGCCAATTCCTAAGCGGTGTCCCCACTTAGAAATTATTTCCGGTCCGATACTCATACCGATTTGATAAAAAAACGTATTGCTGCTGAAGGCCAAAGCCTCCCGATAGCCGATATCTCCGTAACCGCCGCTGTGTTCGTTAAAATCAATTCCCCCCACAGTAATGTAAGCCGAAGTGCTTAAAATTGAGTCCGGTGGAAATTTGCCCGACTCCATACCGGCGGCGGAAGTCACTATTTTAAAAGTGCTGCCGGGGGGATAGCCTTGCACCGCCCGATTTAAAAAAGGATTTTCCGGCCCTTGAAGGCTTTCCCACTCAGCTTTCGTCATTTTTCGGGTAAATAGATTCGGGTCAAAAGTCGGGTGGCTGGCCATTACCATTACCCCACCTGTTTTGACGTTTAAAGCTACTACTGCTCCCCGGCGGCTTCCCAGACCCTCTTCGGCAGCTTTTTGCATATCCAAGTCTATAGTTAGCTGCACGGGTTCCCCGGCTTTGGGCGGTCTCTCTCCCATCAGCCTCAATTCTTCATTTTGGGCGTTCACTTCAATCAGCCGATCGCCCCAAACGCCTGCTATCTTGTTGTTAGAACTCGCTTCTATTCCCATCTGACCGACGATCATGCCCATCGGATATTCGGGGTTAGCTTTGAGGTCTGATTCTGTAGCTTCGCCGATGTATCCCAAAACGTGAGCGGCCAAACTTTTTTCGGGATAGTAGCGGTTTGCTTCTGCCCGCACTTCGACTCCCCGCATTTGTCCTATCAGTTCTCCCAGGGACACGAACACCTCTGGCGGGATTCCTTGAGCCAGCCTGACCGGTCTGTAGGATGTGGGCTCGACCTGTTCGATTTTTTCCAAAATTTCTGCAACCGAGATTTTCAGCAGGGGACTCAACTTTTCTGCTGTGACTTGCCACTGTTCGGGTGTTTGTTCTCTCGGCCACAGGTAGACCGATCGAGCTAAATTGTTGCCTGCTAGCACTTTGCCCGTGCGATCGAGAATTTTGCCTCGGTTCGACGCCATCGGCACCAGGCGGACGCGGTTGTTTTCGGCTCTTTCCCGGTTTTGTTTTCCTTCCACCAGTTGCAACTGCACCAGCCTCGCAACGTGCGCTCCCAGCAAACCCGTTACCAGCAGCATCAAAACGATCGCGTGATGTATCGAACGCGACTGCCGCTTAGCTTCTTTCTGCAAGGTTTTGTCTGCTAAGCGAAATTCAGAAACCGAAGAAATTTCTCGTTGCATCATTCTTTAGGTAGATGTCAGATATTAGATTTTAGATTAGCGATCTTAGATCGTTCAGTATAAAGCATGAGGCAGCGAACTACCTGATGCGGACTCCTGCATTAACCCATCGCTAATCTACCAAGCACCAAGCAATACATAGCACGATCGAGGTCATGCTCAGCCAATTGGGAATGTGCAGCCATCCCAGCCAAGCTATAGGTAACAGTACCAAAAGCTGCGTTAATAAGGAACCGATCGCTAACAACATTATTAAGAGTATCAAAAGTTGCATCTTTCCTCCGTAAAATCTCGGTTGTGCGGGGCCAGCGTGTGGCAGAACGGGTAGTGTCACTTCAGAGACGATCGACTCCCCGCAGTCTTGATAAGTAGAAGGAAGAGTTGATAGTTGGGAATTGGGAATTGGGAATTGGGAATTGGGAATTGGGAATTGGGAATTGGGAATTGGGAATTGGGAATTGGGCATCGGGCATCGGGCATCGGGCATCGGGTATCGGGCATCGGGCATCGGGTATCGGGCATTATCCAACTTTTCCACTCTCCCCCTCTCCCACTCTCCCACTCTCCCCCTCCCCCCCTCCCCCCCTCTCCCCCTCCCCCCCTCTCCCTCTCCCTCTCTCCCACTCGCTCTCAATAACAGGGGTTGTTAAACCGGATTTAGTACGAGTTGTGACGGAGGACATTGCGATGTTATTTAATCATCAGGCACATCTTCAAGGCAGCATATTGACGGTCGCAGCGATCGCGGCAGTGGCCCTACCTGTTTTAGCAGAAAATGCTAATTTCGGCACATTAACTTTATCTCAAGGTTTTAAATCTCCAACAGCAGTTTTGAGGGGCGCGACGGGGGGATCGTACTCTCTATCTGCGATAGCCAACGCCGACAAACGTAAAAACAAGTGTTTGGGCTTTGCTACTCCCACTCCCGACCACATCGTAGTTTTGCAGCAAGATTTTTCTCAACTCACACTTCAAGTTAACACGGGGGGCAAGGATACTACCTTGCTGGTTCAAGGCCCGGATAATACGGTGCGCTGCGGCGACGATACCGGTCAAAACAAGGATGCCAGCATTGCTGATGCAGGCTGGAAAGCAGGGTCTTATCGGATTTGGGTCGGCACTATAGAACCGGGAGTCAAGTCTAACTATACCTTGTCAGTACGTGAGTAGCACTTACTCACTTCGTGCAAATATTTATTACCTGTTTTGCCCGACCGACTGCTAGTTCCCCCCATCGGGCTAAAATGAAATAGCCCGCTTAACCAAAATTAGTAACTCCGAAAGTGCTAAAGACTTTACGAGCTGACTTCAATATAATTTTCGATCGCGACCCTGCAGCCCGCAACTGGCTGGAAGTTCTGTTTTGCTATCCCGGCCTTCAAGCTTTAGTGCTGCACCGTTTCGCTCACTGGCTGTACTTGCTAGGAATTCCTTTCATACCCCGTTTAATTTCCCACATTGCTCGCTTTTTGACGGGGATTGAAATCCACCCAGGCGCATCGATCGGTAAAAGTGTATTTATCGACCACGGTATGGGAGTGGTAATTGGCGAAACTGCGATCGTTGGCGATTTTGCCTTGATTTACCAAGGTGTCACCCTCGGTGGCACGGGCAAGCAAAGTGGCAAGCGCCACCCAACTTTGGGCGAAAATGTGGTTGTCGGTGCCGGTGCGAAGGTACTCGGCAATCTGTTAATCGGCAATAACGTCCGCATCGGTGCAGGTTCTGTGGTGCTGCGGGACGTGCCTTCTGACTGTACTGTGGTAGGGATTCCCGGCCGCATCGTGTACAAATCGGGAGTGCGCGTCAATCCCCTAGAACACGGCAGTTTGCCGGATTCCGAAGCTGTGGCGATCCGTTCTTTGCTCGATCGCATTGAAGCCTTGGAACAGCAAGTAAAAAGTTTGCAACCCCAACACTCTGTTAGCTTAACTTCTGCTGCCGATTTCAACTCAGTACCTGCTGTTTTAGAGTTAGGTAGCAGTGTCGCCGTCGCTGAAAACATCGAACTAGCTGTCACTCCTAGCTGTCAGTTAAAAGATCGAGTAATTCAAGAATTTTTAGACGGCACCGGCATCTAAGAAGTTAATCCTTTTTTTGTGGGATTCTCCCTCCTTCCTTCTTTTTTCTTCCTTCCTCCTTCTTCCTCCTTCCTTCTTCCTTCTTTCTGACTGATGACAATTGACAACTCTCAACTATCAACTCTCAACTTGTAACTCAAAACTCAAAACTCAAAACTCAAAACTCCTCGTTCTTCCTCCTTCCTTCAGAAACTATCAAGGATTGACCGATCGCACCGACCAATTTCCCTCTCCGTCGCGCAGGTAAAGCGACCGATTTTGCGGTTCTCCCCGCAACTGCAAAAAATCCACCTGTTCCGGTTCCAGCAGCAGCAAGCAAAAGTTATCCAACGGTGCGATCGAGTCGGGCGCAGGCTGTTGAAAAGCCCTTGCTGTTGCTTTGTTTTCGCCCGGTTGAGGCCAAGTAAACTGCGATCGGGCTTCCTCAGAAATCTCCTGCCAAGCTATTCGCCTCGCTTGTTGCAATGCGGGTTCTGAATAATCCGCATCCACCAAAATTAGCTTGCCAGCAATCCGAAATTGTTCCCGAATCTTGGGAAAATACCAGCAAATTTCCCCCCAAGGATAGAGATTGATTTCTTGTACTTTTTGAGTGCGACTATCTGTAATAAACTTTAGTTGGTTGGTATCTTCCAAAAAATCCCGAAACACTACGGTACGGTTAGCGGGTTGCCCGTTAGCGCGAACTGTTGCCAGTTGGACGTAGCGGGCATAAACCAGACTGCTGTTGCGTTGCAGGGCTCGGGCTAGGAGCGATCTCCAAGGTGCTAGAAACATATTAAACAGTTGAGAGTTGACAGTCGATAGCAAACTGTTGACAGTTGCCAGTTAACAGCATACAGGTTGACAGTTGCCAGTTGACAGTTGCCAGTTGTTGTTTTCAACCAATAACTAATGACTAATGACTAATAACTCTAATATTTTATGTCAACTTTACTACCTACTATATTCAAAAATTTTGAAACTCCCCACAGCGGCTACCACTGGGACGGTAGTTACCGGCGTTTTTTTGAAGGCTGGTATTATCGAGTAACATTACCGATTCACGGGGAATCTTTTGCCTTCATGTATTCGATCGAAGACCCCGCAGGGGGCCAACCTTACAGCGGCGGTGCAGCTCAAATTCTGGGGCCGGAAGATAGCTATTTGTGCCGCACTTTCCCCGATGTCAAGAAGTTTTGGGCGAGCCGAGAATGCCTGGGTTTGGGACATTGGGGCAAGACAGATTTGCAAATTGGGCCCCAATATTTAGAACCGCAGGTATTTGACAGCCATGTAGAAGAAGGCTATCAAGCTACTGCAACTTTAAATCAAGGTTATCTGCACGATCCGGGGAGCGGCAGCCGCGGTTATTGGCAGTACGAAATCAAACCGATTTACGGCTGGGGAGACAGGGGCGGCATCCAAAAATCGACAGCGGGAATGCTATCTTTTCTGCCCGTATTTGAACCGGGATGGCAAATTTTAATGGCTAACGGTTTAGCTACAGGTTGGATCGATTGGAACGATCGCAGGTACGAATTTCAAGATGCTCCAGCTTACAGCGAAAAAAACTGGGGCGGTGCTTTTCCTCAGAAATGGTTTTGGATTAATTGCAATTGTTTTCAAGGAGAAACAGATTTAACTTTAACAGCGGGAGGCGGCAAACGGGGCGTGTTGTGGTGGATGGAATCTGCGGCCATGATTTGCCTCCACCACCGGGGAAAGTTTTACGAGTTTGTACCTTGGAATTCGCAAGTTAGCTGGCACATTCAACCTTGGGGCATGTGGAAAATGCAGGCGAGAAACAGTAAATTTGAAGTAGAATTAATTGGCACTGTTAATTCTCCGGGTACTTACGTCAGAACCCCTACAGCAGAGGGAATGGTTTTTTGTTGTCGCGATACAGCCCAGGGTAATTTGCGACTGCAATTGCGAGAATTGTTGGGGAAGAATGTTGACAAAAGTGGCAAACAGCGTACTAGAATTATCTTGGATGCTCGCAGTTATTTGTCTGCTTTAGAAGTTGGAGGCGGGCCGTGGGATGGTGTGTGGGAATCAGTTGATAGTTGACAGTTGACAGTTGGCAATTTTTCTGCTTTGGTTTCTGAGGGCGATCGCGATCGAGCCAACCGGGAACGATCCGATCGGTTATTGATTATTAGTAGTGAGTGAATTAGAGAGAAATCTGGTTTTTCTAAAAAATATTGCATGCCCGCTTTAAATCTAGATAAAAAACCATTTTTTTGGGACATAAAATCTCAACTACTGTCATTGATTAATTAATTTACAGGATGCTTATTATGATGAGAAAAACAGTCAGTTCGCAATTGAGGCTATACTACTGCCACCAACAGATACAGCGATCGATCGAGATAGTTTTGGCGATAATTTTATGTTGGGGCGCAATTTGTTTGCCCGCAAGAAGTGCTTTTGCCAATGATTTGTCTCGACAACCAGTGACGGAAGTTACCGTTAATTTGGGTAGCGAAACAGGGGAACTTAAATTTTTTCCAAATAACCTAGAATTCGAGTCGGGAAAACGCTACAAATTAATCTTAAAAAATCCCAGCCAGCAGAAACATTATTTTACTGCTAAAAGCTTTGCCGATGCGAGTTGGACGCAAAAAGTTGATGCTGGCAATGTGGAAATTAAAGGCGCGATTCACGAATTGGAATTGAGAGCGGGATCTACGGCCCAATGGGTGTTGATACCTGTAAAATCGGGAACTTACAACCTGCGTTGTACCGTAGCGGGACATGCGGAAGCGGGAATGGTGGGAAAAATTGCGATCGCGCCTTAATCGCTACTAAAATCTGCGCAGAAACCGGGTTTTTGCAAAAATACCGCATCGCTGTTTTGGGACTCGGTAAAAACCCGGTTTCTTCGACCTGAACGTGCAATGACTGAATTCTTGCAAGTAGTTTACAGTTAAATTTTAGTTCAATCGCAGGGTGCGCGCTGCGCACTTTAAAATATTTAGGGTAATCTATCAAAATTTAAGATGAAATTATTTCAGACAATTTTAACAGGCATTCTACTCGCTACAATCTGCGGCGTAGCCGATGCAACCGCACGACACAAGTTCGTGGGTTGGCGCAGCCTGTGCGCAGCACATAGCTATCCCGTAGGCAATCGAACTTTGCCACAACCCAGCTTAATTAAAAACACGCAATTTGCTGCAACCTCTGCCAGCAGACAAGATTTGACAGCCGTCAATTACCGCAACATTTCTCGCCTTGCATTGACTCTTGAAACATCCGAATTTTTAGCACAACAACCTGCGGCAATACCAAGCGACAGCGGGGGCGAAATCTTGCAGCAACTTACCGAATGCGTTGCCGGGAAAATTCCGAATTCCCAACAACCTACCTTAGAAGCAATTCAAGCAGTTTCAATGGAATGCGTTTTGAGAGTAGTAATTTTAGGTCTCGATGGCAAAGTCCGTCCCGATGCAAATTCCCGAATGATTGCACTGCTAAAAGTTACGGGTACGACTTTGCCCAAATCTTCCAGTCAAGGACAAGCTTCAGTAAAATTGACTCAGGTTGCTGACAGTCAAGTGTTCGCAGTTCCAGTAACATTTGGCGGACAACAGAGAAATTTCTTGCTGGATACAGGTGCTTCAAATTCAATTGTTGACAGCCAAATTACCCAGCAATTGGGGTTAGCGGGGACGCCGATTCCCAGCGATATTTTGGCTTATTTTGTTGTAGGCAATGACTGTTCAAAAGTCAATGCTACTTTGCACAGCCTGCCGCCTTTGGCTGTGGAAGCAGCCAAGGTGGAAGGACTTAACGGCATGGGATTGCCGCAAACTTCTATTCCGGGCAATGCTTCGGGAGTTTTGGGTTTGGATTTTTTGAAGGGTTTTGATGTGGTTGTCAATCCGCAATCTATGCAGTTGCAGTTGCTACCGCCTTCTAATCCTGTGGCGGGTGCAATTCCTTTGGTAGGAAAGTTGGGGGTGATGACGGCTCAGGCTAAGATTAACGGTCAAGGACCGTTTACTTTTTTGCTGGATACCGGTGCAGATGCGATCGTACTTTCGCAGCGTGTGGCAAACTCTTTATCTTTGGATGTTGCTAATGCTAAAACTGTCGAAGTCCGGGGATTTTGTGGCAATGAAATTGCTAAAAAAATTAAGTTGGGTAGGGTGAGCTTGCAGAAACATGAAGTTACGGAATTAGACGGCGTGGTGTTGGAAAATAAAGTCTTGGATTTGTTGGGTGTTGATGGAATTGTCGGTCAGAATTTTTTGACTCGCTACCAGCAGCATTGGCGGTTTGGTAAGGTTAATGAGTTGGGGTTTCCTGAAGAGGGGAGTTTGGTTTTGAAGCATACTAAAAATTAGTTGATAGTTGATAGTTGATAGTTGATAGCTAGTTTTACTCGTTAGCCGTTGCAGGCGAGGCAGAGCCTCGCTGGCATGGGTTCCCAGGCAGAGTCTGGGAACCAGTAAGAAGCCAGTAAGAGCAGTAAACTCATTACCAGGCTGTGCCTGGTAACGCAGAACCGCGAGGCTCTGCCTTGCATTTGCTAGCGATCGGCAACTTTGCAGTTAAGTGTTAATATTAAATTAAAAGTATAAATTTTTTATTTACCCAAATTCAGCAGATGTCAGTACAATTAACTAAGGGCGATCGATTTAATCTTGCTCAAACAGCGCCCGGTTTAAAAAAGGTAGCTATTGCCCTGGGCTGGCAAGTAAGAGATGCGGGAGAAAACTGCGAAATTGATGCTTCGGCATTCATGTTAGGAGCGGACGGTAAAATACCAAAGAATGAGTATTTTATATTCTACAATAATTTGCAATCGCCCGACGGTGCAGTGCTCCAATCGGTTCCTCAAGCACGGCCCGATCGAGAAAATAAGAGCCTGTTTGGAGTTATCTTAGAAAAAATCAGTCCTCAAATTCAGGAAGTAGTGTTTGTTGTCACCATTCACGAAGCAGAAAAGTTTAATCTTAATTTTAGCAAGGTTGACAATGCTTTTATTAAAATTTCCGATTTGGATACCTTCACAGAACTTGCTAGATATGAATTAACAGATAATTTTTCTCAAGAAACTGCGCTAGAGTTTGGGCGTTTGTACAGGAAAAATGAAGAATGGAGGTTTCAAGCAGTAGGGCAAGGATATCAAGCTGGCTTGAAAAGTTTTGTTGATAAGTATGGCGGTAGTTGACAGTTGACAGTTGTAAGGAGTTTTGAGTTTTGAATTTTGAGTTGTGAGTTCAAGACAGTTCTTAATTCAAAACTCAAAACTTAAAACTCAGAACTTCCCCTCTCCCTCTCCCTCATTATCGGACAAAATTTGTTGGTAAGCTTCGATCGTCCGTTGCGCGATCGCACTCCAATTGTAGTGTGTTTCCGCATAATTTTTAGCGTTAATTCCCCGGCGTTTGCGTTCCTCGGGATCGAGAAGTGCCGATCGAATTAAGCGGGCGATTTCGCTTACTTCTAAAGGTGCCACCCAACCAGCTTCTGCGTGCTCGATTTCTTCCGAAATATACACTCGATCGGAAATAATAACAGGCGTACCTGCAGCCATTGCTTCTGCTACAGCGATGCCGAAGTTTTCGTAATAAGAAGGCAGTACAAATAAATCGGCTTTTGCCAGTAGTTCAACTTTTAACTCGCCACTAACAAAACCAGTTATGGTGGTACATTTAGCCAAATTAGAATTCTGAATCTGTACTTTAATTTTTGTTTCATACTCAACATTTTGAGCATTGGAACCAGCTAAAATAAAATTAAATTCTATTTTTTCTAATAAGATTTTTTCTAAAGCAGGAAGCAGCAAATCAAGCCCTTTCTTAGGCTCAATTCGCGACATAAACAATATCGCAGGCATACAAGATTCATCTAGGTTCGCAGTAAGAACTGAAGTCCTCTCTCCATCTATTACACCTGCCCGCGAAACAAAAGATAAATCCCTGTCTAAAGTCACCCCCAAAGGAATCACCAAATCTTGCGGTATCCGGGTTATCTTGTTGGTCTTTGTTGTTAACTTAACCCAAAAATCCGCCAAGGAATTAATTCCCTGTCTAACAGCAAAAGTCCTCGGTCGAGGACTAAAAAACTCATCAGTCCTCTTTAGAGGACTTTCGCTTTGAGGCAGGGGTTTAAACCCCTGCCGGATTGCTGGTTGAGCCACCACACCAAATCTTTCCGATACTCGAGCTTCGCGTTTGCTAGTAAAATGAATTGCCGCCGCACCTGCTAAATTAGGGCGTTCCAGAAGCGAAGCATAAATCTGTTTTAATCGCCTTTTTTTCTGCAAATCTGCCGGGTCAAGCATACCGCAGGGACGGATAATATAGGGCAATTTATGGTATCTCGCAATAGTAGCAGCGAGGGTAGTTACCGGCGAGAATAAAGCATGAATGTGAGCGAGGTCAAATTGTCCGGCATTTAGATTAAACCACCGCAATAAATCGAGAGAAAATTTGTACCTGCGAAATGGAAAACAGCGGAAATAAATAATTTGATAGCCGTTTTGTTCGATTGGTTGATTCAGGGGAACATCTAAGGGAGGTTGACCGATATCTCCGTTAGAATCGGTGGTGATAATTGTGACATCAACACCTCCGGAAGCGAGGGCGGCTGAAAGTCCGAGTACCATTTGACTCGGGCCACCATAAACGAGGGAAATTGACGGGATGATTTGGAGAATTCGCATGGGGACTTGTTGTTTAGAGCGACATACCAACATCTCCGATTGCAAATTTAATTATCTGGAAAAGGTTGCCCCTCTAGCTGTTGAGCTTCCTCTCTCTTTGTTGCTTTAACTTGGGTATTGTGAGCCAGTTTCTTTGAAAATTCAAACATTTCACTGGCTTTAGCTTCTGCGGCTTTCACAATTTCAAGGATTTCCAGGAGTTGGCTTTCATCTGGTAATTGTTTCATGGCAATACTTCTAATCTCTTAACTACTTTGTCGATCGTAATTTTAGCTTCGGGAGCTAGATGTAGCAAGGCTGCTAAATAATCTGCTGCTTTTTGAACATCTTCATCGGGTACACCAGCCATCAATATATTTCCCACAATGTTCTCTGCTTGTAACCGCACACCTGCTATACAAAATTGAAAATTTGTTAGCGAAGAAAAGTATTGCATCAGTATTTCATTTTCAGGAAAAAGAGACATACCTCTTCTCAGTGCAAAAAGTCCTTGCGTGGCTTGGCGTTCGGTATCGTCCAGTATCTGGTAGAGTGCGTCAACCAAAGGTCGTATGTCGGAAGGAATAGACATTTACGGCAGTTTTTATTTGACACTTGCATTATACTGCTAAAAGTTAAAACAACTCTTGATAAAAATCTAACAACTGCTCAGCTAAAGCTTTATTTGTATAATTATTCAGGACTCTCTGATAACCGCGTTTGCCCAAATCTGCAGCTAACTCCGGCTGCTGCATCAATTGCTGCAAGCACTCTCGCAAAGCCCCAGCATTCCCCTCAGGAAATATTAACCCGGCATCTCCGATAACATGGGGAATTTCGCCGCAGTCGGAACCGATGACTGGAATTTGACAAGCCATTGCTTCGATTAAAACATGACCGAATTGTTCTTTCCAACCGACAGCGGTTAAAGTTTTGAATTTATAGCTGGTTTGCGAAGGCAATACCAAACATTTCATCAGGTTAATGTATTGGGGAATTTCTTCGTGAGGAACGCTTTCGACCCAGATGATTCTGTCGCTAATTCCCCATTCCATACATTTTTCGGCAAGGCGCGATCGCAATTTTCCCTGCCCTACTAACAGCCATTTCCAAGAGCTTTGTTTCAACTCTGCCAACGCTTCAGCCAAAGTCAGCAGCCCTTTTTCTTCAACAAACCGCCCTACATATCCTACCACAAAATCAGTCGGTGCAATCCTGAATTGCCTCGAAAGTTCGGCAGATGTGGCAGTGCGGCAAAATAACTTTTCATCTACTCCTAGTTGTGGCAAGATTTTTATCGCGCCTTTGTAACCCCGATGTCGCAAAATCTCTGCCCCATCCAAGTTGCCAGCAATAATTCCGTCAGTGTATCGCAAGTTACAATTTTCCAAGGTTGATACGGGCCATTGCAATTGATAAGGCAGGTTCCACCAGGTAAAAAATATATTTTTTGCTTTGAGTTTTAAGATGTTATTTAAAGCAATTAATTGAGCGTAAGCCAGGGATTTTGAACCCTGTTCTACTTGGATAATTTGCGGTCTAAATTTCTGTAAAACTTCAATTAAATCGGTTCCGAATGTTAGCAATCCTTGATTGTTTTGACTGAAATTAGATAGCGGGATTACTTGAAATGTGCCTTCTTGAAAGAACTCAGTTTCGACAATCTTATTTTGTACGCCTCCGGGCTGCCAGCGCTTCGGTACTGCAACGGTTACTTCAATATCTGGTTCTAGGTTAGCTAAAATCTTGAGTTTTTCCCGATTGATATCGACTATATAGGTGTGGCTGGCAACGAGGATTTTCATGTTTCAGTCATTAGTTATTAATCATCAGTCGTCGAGCGTGTAGGCGTGAATGCGTCAATTACCTCCGCTTCGCTGAATCCCAAAAAAAGAGGTTCGGAGTAAGGACTTTAGTCCTGAGAAGTTCGGAGTAAGGACTTTAGTCCTTAACTGTCCAAATCTGTCAGAAAGGACTTCAGTCCTTACTACAAACAAGCAGGCATTGAGAGAAAATTTATTTATTGTTAATCTTATCTTGTCTGCTGTAAATTTGCCCGTCGTTCCAGAGGGACTGAATTAAGGTATTGAGAGCGCTGAGAAAACCGAGGATATAAAAATTAAAACGGGTGATAATTTTAACGCTCGATCGACTTTTATTGCAAGGCGGATTTCCCAAAACATGGCAGTCAAAAAGTTTGGCAAAAAATCGCAGGCACTGCAAAGCTGTTAAATTTTTCAATCCCATGAGAAAGTGATTGTGGTAAAATGTAACTTGATATTCGATCGACCTCGTACCGATATCGTGACAGCCGCCGCTTGCTTCTCCCAAATGAACTAAATGCGCCTTCGGATCGTACCAAATTTTAAAATTGGTCGATCGCAACCTCAAACAAAAATCCGACTCTTCCCGCACCGCACTTCCCGCAAACCGTTCGTCAAAACTCAACCCGAATTCAGTAAAAATCTGTTTGCGAAAGGACATATTGCAGCCCCTAGCTGACAGGACTTCCTGCGGTTTTACCGCGTGCACCAAATCGATAAAATACCAAGCAATTCCTGCATCCATCGCTTCCGGCGGTAAATACTCAATTTCGTAATTTCCCCCAGAATCTTCCAACTTCATCCTGTCAAAAACCCTGCCCGCAACGCATCCCACCTCAGGTTTTTCTAAATAATTACGAGCGTGAGCGGCCAAAAAACCATCCGGCAACTGCACGTCATCATCTATAAATAAAATAATATCGCCGATCGCCCGTCGCGCCGCATAATTTCGAGCACCAGGCAAACTCGCCCAATCTACTCGAAACCACCGAATTTTACCAGCATTTGCCAATTCCTCTAAATAAACTTGAGTTGCCGCTTCGTGAGTGGGAGTTTGATCGATTACCAACACTTCAAAATTCGGATAATCCTGCTTGATGACATCAGCCAGCGTCTCTCGCAAAGGTTGCTCGCGGTTGTAAGTAGGAATAGCAACGGAAAGCATCATTCGATTTGAGATTTGAGATTTTGGGATTGAAAGATTTGGGTATTGAGAGATTTGAGAATTGAGAAATTTGAGAACTTTGGAATTGAAGGATTTGAGAATTGCGGGAGTTACGCAGGCACTCGCCGATCTAGGGTGCGTAGTGCGCACCTTACGGCTATTTCAGGAACACGGACAGTCATGAGTTCATAGAGACCAAAGAAACCGGTTTTTTACTCGAACTGTCGCCTGTAAAGAAGGATTTTCGCAAAAGCCCGGTTTCTGACTGCACCTAGGTAAGTTTTAATTGAAGAAGCAAGAACAAAGCAGGAACAGAAATTTATTTTCGATCGAAAGATGGCATCTCAGAATTTTCTTCCTTCTTCCTTCTTCCTTCTTCCTTCTTCCTTCTTCCTTCAGATCAAATAGCTATGTGTTCCCGAACAGCCAAAACCAAATTGTCAGTCCATAAATGAGCCAATTCAGCATCAGCAGCTTCCACCATAACTCGGATCAGCGGTTCCGTACCGGAAGCGCGAACTAACACCCTACCCCGATCGCCCATTGCAGTTTTAGCACGAGCGATCGCCCTTTGTAAGGGTTCGCACTCATTCCATTTCAAGCGTTTTTCGCGATCCTCAACGCGCACGTTGCGCAGCAATTGCGGGTAAGTTTGGAAACTGCCATTTACCAACTCGGCCAAAGATTCGCTAGACTCCCGCACCAACGCAGCCAAATGCAAAGCAGTCATCAAACCATCGCCGCTGATGCCGTAATGGGGACAAAGAATGTGACCAGATTGTTCGCCACCCAACATCGCACCGGTGCGGTGCATTTCTGCGTGGACGTACTGATCTCCCACAGCAGTTCTCATTAGTTTGCCGCCCAATTCTTCCCAGGCGCGCTCGAAGCCGAGGTTAGCCATTACAGTAGAGATAATTAAATTTTCCGGCAACCTTTCGCTGTCGCGCAAGTGCCGGCCCCACAGATAAAGAATGTAATCGCCATCAACCGATCGACCTTCATTATCAACGGCCAAAACTCGATCGGCATCCCCATCAAAAGCAAATCCTAAATCGGCCTGGTGTTCCAAAACAGCAGCTTGCAAACTTTCCAAATGAGTGGAACCGCAACCAACATTAATCCGAGATCCATCGGGGGCATCGTGCAAACAGATAACCTCGGCCCCCATTTCCTCAAACACCCTCGGGGCCAAACCCGCAGCAGCCCCCCAAGCCAAATCTAAAACTACCCGCATTCCGCGCAAATTCATCTGTTGCAGGGGTTGCACCAGAGAACCAGCATAATCCTTGACCAACTCCGCTCGGTGGTAGTGGTGTCCCCAAGTAGCGCTAGCAATGGGAACGCTTGCGCCCCGGATGCCTGACTCTATTTGTTCCTGCAACTGCTGCGACAACTTCGTGCCGTTGGGACCGAAAAACTTAATCCCGTTATCTTCCGGAGGATTGTGGGAAGCCGAAATCATCACTCCGCCTGCCGACTCCGAAACGCTTGCCAGATAAGCAACGCAGGGAGTCGGACACAAGCCCAAATTCCAAACTTCCAACCCGGCAGCAGTCAAGCCCGCTGACAGCGCCATCGCCAGCATATCGCTAGAATTTCTGCTGTCTTGTCCGAGAATCACCGGCCCCGGTTTGGGGGAATTGTGGCGCAAAACTTGTCCCGCCCAAAAGCCAATTTGCAGCGCTAGGGGTGCATTCAGCAATTCTCCGACTTTCCCGCGAATCCCGTCTGTGCCGAAAAGTTTGGTATTCGGCAGCGGGAGACTATTTCCCGCCAGAAAGACATCGGGGCGTTTGGCTGGCTGTACCGAGTTAACAGCCTGAAACTCGCTGCCGCGGTGGCGCGAAGGTGTTTGAACCATATTCACTCCTCTAAGAATATCCACACTCACAGTTTGGAGTTTATGTTACAACCGAAAACCGGATTTTTCAGCCGCCACTCCATTGATTTCTGAGATTGCTCCAGCAACCTGACTCTTAAGAGTACCCTGAAAAAATTTTGATTATTGCTTGAATATACGCGATTTCATCAAACTTTCAGGTTGCTGGGCAAATTTTAAGATATCAGTTTAGGGCGGCAATACTGTGCAGCCCGGTATACGATGCCAGACATGGCTGCAAGCAGGTACCCGGAATTGTCCCAGGCGCACCCGCTTGCTGAAGGTTTTTTGTGGCGTGGGGGTTTATTTAACCTGTCTGCTGCGTTTAAAGTTGTTGGCGAACCCGCCCCTTGTATCTTAAAAGAGTCAGTCAATCGATCGCCACGTCATTAATTCGATCGAACCCAGAATCGGGCGATCGAACCAACAATCGGACGATCGAGCCAACAATCGGACGATCGAACCCAGAATCGGGCGATCGAACCAACAATCGGACGATCGAACCAACCAGGCTAATACTTTAAGACACTTTAAACTTGAAGAAGCCAGTACCTTACAGTTGTATTTTTTACAGTGCAACTATCTAACGATCGAGTCAAAATTCTCTCCTTTTCTTTAACCAACCTCTCTCCTTCCCCTCTGCCTCTGCGCTCTCTGTGCCCTCTGCGGTTAAACAATCTTATCCTAAAAAAAATCATTAAATTCAGTTCCCCTCATTGTACAATTAAGTTTCAAACAAATTCATCCGAGGTGCGAAACTATGACTAAATATGTAATGTGGGGAAGTTACTGCGAAGATGTTCTCGAAAAACGCGCGCCATTTCGAGACGCGCACTTAGCCGGACTTGCCAAACAAAAAGCATCGGGAGTATTAGTTACGATCGGACCTACTAAAGACTTAACTAAAGTTTTTGGAATTTACGAAGCTGAAGACGAAAGCGCAGTACGTCAGTTAGTGGAAGCCGATCCGTATTGGGTAAATGGAGTTTGGACTGAATACCAAGTGAAAGAATGGATTCAGGCTTTGTAAATAATTGATAGTTGACAGTAGAAGGAAGAAGGAAGAAGGAAGAAGGAAGAAGGAAGAGGGAAGAAGGAATAACTAAATATTCTCCCACTCCCCCTCTCCCACTCTCCCCCTCTCCCCCTCTCCCCATCCCCCCATCGAAAATCGAAAATCGAAAATCGATTGACAGTTGATGGCGAAGATTTTAAGACTGTTGATGCTCGAGCGTTTCAGATTTATTTAATTGACAACTGTCCGCTGTCCGCTGCTATAATTTTTGGTAAAGGGATTGGCAGGGTGAACATCTTGAGATTGGAAGACAGCGATTTAGTTCCTGTAGACTGCGGCGATTTGCTCAACAAGATTTTAGAAGTTTTGCAGGGGAAAAACCCGTTTAACTTGTCGGACGATCGCCGCCGCTTGCTAATCGATATTGATGCGATCGCTGCCAGTATTGCCAAATTACCAGTACAGTCGCCGTTAGGTTCTTTTGAAAGTCAAGCACATTGTGCTACAGTAAATTTTTCTGCGGAAGTTGCAACTCGCTTCCGCAACCAAATTAGAGAAATTGAAGTTTGTTTGCAGCAGCATTTACAATCGATTTTGGGAGAAAGTGCTTCAATTGAAAAGTTTGCAGCTAGTTTAACCAGTCGCCTAGAGTCTTTTAAAGGCAACGGCACTCAGTTAGGTTTTAAATACGATTTTAACAAGAAACATCCCCACCTGCAGAAACAAAAGCTGACGTTGCAATCTTTGGGTAGCGACAGCGATTCGCTGCTGAAGTTTCATAAAGTTACTATTACTGTCGGCAATGCAGGTATTTTTGCAGAACAGTTGCAGCAGGGTTTAACAAATTATATTGAGGAAAAATCCGATCGTGAGGTCGATCGCGCCGAACTAAATCGCTTGCTTGCAGAAATAGTAAACGATCGAAACTCCGATTTTTACAGATTGGTGCGATCGGTCGATCGCGAAACTTTAGGTCAATTAAAGAAAGCAGCAAAAATTACTTATTTAGAATATATTTTACTCAACATCGCTCCCGAAAAAACAGCAGATCGCGGGTGCATTTACTTGCAAGATTTAATCCGGCGATTGCGGTTAATGGAAAATTATCTCAAAGAGCGCACTAAAGTTGACAGAGATTATTTAGTTAACTATCAGGGAGTGCGAGTTAATTATCGAGAAATGTTTGCGCGATCGGACGCTTGGGATTCGCTGCCGATCGTTCCTATTATAGCAGGCAATCTCGGAGAAACAACGGATAATTTAACGGGCGATCGACAATTTACTTTTGGTTTAAAACTCAAGTTTGGCAATCCCGTACAATCGCGCGGTGGCGGTAGCGTATTGGACTACAATCTCAATTTGTTAAATCCCGACAGCGAGGAGCATTTAGCAGCATTAGAGGAACCAGATCGCCATGAAACTTTTTGGCGCAAGGTATTGAGAATAGCATTTTTGTACTATTTTATATTTGCCTCCCGCAGCAATCCGCTAGCACCAAATTACCAGCCTGAATCCGAACTAGATTACAATCCAATCGCGAGTTTCGAGCAAAAAGTATTGCCCGTACTGCAAAGTTATGACGACAATCAAAAACAAGAACTCTTCCGCAATTTTATCGCAGGATTTCAACAAGTTAACGTTCAGTATAAAATCGATTGCCTCAAAAGTTTTGTGCGAGAATTCATTAAAGCCAAAACTATCTTGCAGCCGCGCACCGAGTCGGGGTACATCGCGCTCGATCGAACACTCCTTAACATGACAGATAATATTTTGAAAACAGGAGCATTTTTCAAAGAAATAGTTAGGCGCAATCCTCAAAAAACTCTGCAGTATATTTCCGCGAGACAGTCAAACGCCAACCAACAAACTATCTGTCAGTTACCAGTCAATATTACAATTGAAGAAGTCCGCTATTTTCCTACAGATGAAACCCAAAGTTTCAGCATGGAATACAATATTCAAGGCATCCATGCTTTGCCCGTGCTTTGGATTCCAAGAGCCGATAGATCGAGAGAAGTTTACCGTCAAAGTTTTCAGAGTAAATTAGTTGTATTTCCCTACGACTGCCGCCGCTTGGACAGCAAGGGAGGTTTGAAAGCGGGAGCAGCTTTTGCCTACAAGTTTGCTGTTTTGCTGCTGTCTTATATTTGCCTGCACATCTTGTTAGAAAAAGCGCCAAATAATATAGTAGTGCCGGTGGTAAGGCTGCACGAAGGGAACCACGAACATCCTTTACATTCAGAAAAGTTTATGGCGCATATTTCTAAAACATTGTGCCATATTCTGAGCGAAAAACATCGATCGAACTCCCAAGGATTCCGCATCAGGGAAACTTTGAGCGCTTTTAGCATCAGAAACGGCTTGAGTTCCCTGTATTCAATCCTGCCGAAAAAGTTTCGATTTCACAACTTTCAGTTATCTCCAGAGTTGGATAATTTAGCAATTATTGCAGTATCGAGTAAAGACAGCGACGCGAGACAAGATAGGGGAAGAACTTATCGAAAATGCTGTTTGCTAGGCGAAGTAACGGGAATCCGGCGCTGCGAAGACGGCGCTATTCAAGTGGGAATGCTGAAAACTTTCTCGGCAAATTACAGCAGCCAACAGCTTTATAACAAACCATCAATTCTCGGAGATATTGTTGGGCAATTGTACGATCGGGGCTATCGAAATTTTGCATACATCACGCAAGTACCCGAACCGAGTACGCTGCACATCAATCAAAACGATAAAAGTGAAAAATTGTTTCTCATCTCCCAAGACATCATCCGTATTTTGCAAGGAGAGCGTCAAGATCTGAGAATTTATCCGGTATTTTTTGATAAATACTACGTCCACAGCCCCCAAAAACACAAAGGAGAATCTTTTTACATTCAAGATACAGCGGAACTTGCAAGCTTAGCGGGTACTGGCAAGCAAACAGCCGTGTTTTTCAATTTGTTTAACGGCATTAAAGTAGAGGAAGGGGAAAAGAACTTTTACAACGGGGTAATTTCCTACGGGACGCTGTTGAATACCTACGAGGGAATTTTGGACGATCGAGATATCCGCCAAGGTTTGATTGATGAAGGGGAAATTAAAGATACTTTGCTGCATTATTTAACAATCTTTCACTTTTCTCGGTACGAAGCGCGCCAGCAGATTAGTTTGAAGTTAGATCCGTTCGATCGAATTATTGGCGATAATTCGGTTGGTGTTCTATCGGAATTCAGTCACGCGGGTGGCAGTGCTGTTTTTAATTCGCTGGCATTTTTGAATGAGGTGAGGGAAATTTTGAATAAGGCAGAGAATTGACTGCAGGTACAAGATGTCAGATCCTAGAGCGACAGTCCAGTAGAACAAGTTCACATAAATAACCAGATATGGCTGGTGTAGGGGTAAAGCATTAGTCTGTGAGAATCCGCATTCCTCGATCGCAGCGCCTCACCCCAGAATCTCTGCTAACCTTAATAGAGATAGTCAAAACAGGAGAGTGGTTATGAGGTTAGAATGTGTATTGTACCGCTCAAGAAATCTATATTCAAGTCATCAGTGTGCTGTCGCCATCCGATCGATTGCGATTGGTCGCATTAATTATCAATAATCTGGTACAGTACAACACTAATATTGTTAACCAAAGCGATACCTGGACAGAGCAAGACCAACTCGACTTAGCTATTTTTTCAACCCAATCTGACAATTTATAAGTTATCAACAGAGCAGCTAGAATATAATTATAATTCAATTCTCAGGAGCGTATAAAATGACTCTGGCATCAAATACACGAGGAGCGATCGAGCCTGCAGAAACCGGACGGTCGATCGCGCGCCTACCGATCGCCATCCAACCGATTTTAACCCACCTCAAACAAGACCTTACCAAACTTTACGGCGATCGCCTCTGTCACCTCACCCTCTTCGGTTCCCAGGCGCGCGGGGACGCCACACCGGAGTCAGATATTGACGTGTTAGTAGTGCTGAAATCTCCCGTCAATCCCGGTGAAGAAATCAAACGAACTGGCAAAATAATCGCCGATCTATCCCTTCACTACGATACGGTCATTAGCTGCATTTTTCTCGACGAAATTCACTACCAAACTCGCAACGGTTCTCTACTTCGCAACATTCGCAAAGAAGGTATCCTGCTGTGACAAACGAACAACGATCGCTCCTTCTCAAAGCCCAACAAAGTTTGGAAGCAGCCAAACTTCTACTCACCAATAACTATTCAGATTACGCTACTTCCCGCGCCTACTACACAATGTTCTACATCGCGGAAGCATTTCTCGAAGGCGAAGGACTTTCATTTTCAAAACATTCAGCGGTTATTTCTACTTTCGGACGAGAATTTGCCAAACCTCAGAGAATCCCTTCAGACTTTCACCGATTTCTGATTGAAGCACAAGAACTTCGGACTGCTGGCGACTACGGGCAAATGAACGCCGTCACAACTGACCAAGCTGCAGAACAAATCGATCGCGCCGAGCAATTTTTGGCGTTTGCAATTCAAGAGATAGGTTCAATTTAGCTAACTCAAACAAATGGACATTCAAACACCAAAACAGTTTAAATCTTGTATGCTACTTGAATCTATTGCTATTTCACCCGATGGTAACTTACAATTTTATTATAATGATGGTGATTTATTCTGGGGTCATTGCATAGCAGTGACGATGGATAGCAGCGATCGTTTTATAGATGCTGATTTATAGATGCTAACGTTTTTAGTGGCTCGAATTTTTTCCAAACACCACCTAGCAGTATAAAATATATAGATGTTCGCAAAACATACCTGTTGGACTCTGTTCGTCAAACAAAAAATATGACTGTCAAAGTAGGAGATCCCGCACCGGATTTCACCTTAACATCTCAAACTGGCTCACCAGTCAGCCTCAAAGATTTTCGGGGTCAAAAAAATGTCGTCCTCTATTTCTATCCCAAAGACGACACCCCCGGATGCACCGCAGAAGCTTGCGCTTTTCGAGATAGTTACGAAGTTTTCAAAGACGCAGGCGCAGAAGTAATTGGGATTAGTGAAGATTCTCAGCAGTCTCACCAGAAATTTTCTGCTAAATATCAACTACCGTTTACTCTCTTGAGCGATACTGGCAATAAAGCCCGTCAATTGTACGGCGTTCCAGCTACCTTGTGGATTATGCCAGGTAGAGTGACTTACGTCATTGACAAACAGGGAGTTATCAGGCACATTTTCGACTCGATGTTAGACTTCAAAGCACACGTTGCAGAAGCCCTCAAAACTTTGGAAACTCTCAAAAGTTAGAGAGATTTGCTTGAATAAAGAAAGGACTAAAGTCCCTACTACGAACGATCGGTTTGTAGTAAGGACTTCACTCCTAAATTGCTAATCGCTTGCGCGCGATGTTAAAAAAGGACTAAAGTCCCTACTACGAACGAATGAATCGGTTTGTAGTAAGGACTTCAGTCCTAAATTGCTAATCGCTTGCGCGATCGCCCGCTATTAGCCAGCAATTATCTAAGCCTTCGCAGAGCCGGATTTTTCAGGTGCAGCACTAGCAGTTTTGCCATTCTTGCCATTACCGTTGCTGTTGCCATTCCGAGGTTGAATCACTCCATAACCGCCGTGGTGTTTGCGTTCGTAGAGCACGTTAATTTCCCCTGTTTCCGCATTGCGGAACATATAGAAATCGTGGTCGATAACTTGCAATTGTTCCAAAGCTTCTTGCACTGTCATTGGAGGCATAGCAAAATACTTAGTCCGCACCACTTCGCTAGGAAGTTCTGGAGTGCGCGAGCCAATCAGATCCGCTACTACAGGATGTTCCTCAACCGCAGTACCTGTCTTGGTATTGCTATGGCTTTTGTCATGGCGTTTTTCCTTAAATTTCCGCAGTTGACGGGCAATCTTGTCGGCAACTAAATCTATGCTGGCATAGAGATTTTCGGTGCTTTCCTCAGCCCGAATTACGCTACCGTTCGCATAAATTGTTACCTCAGCGGTCTGCTTAGGATTTATCCTTGGGTTTCGAGCCACAGATAGGTGTACGTCTACCTCAGTAGTCAAAGCTTGAAAATGGCTGACAGCCTTTTCAACTTTTTGGTTGACGTATTCTCGAATTGCATCAGTGACTTCTATATTTTTACCCTGGATAACAAGCTTCATAGAGCTCCCTCCCTTCTCTAACTTGGGTATAAATATTACAGTAGCACTTTGTATTCTGGAAAACACATTTTTTCAAAATCTTTAACTTCTATACATCTTCTTAGGAAATAATAAGAATTAATAAGAAATTGAGTTATAATTGTTTTTGCTCTTGATTTTTTTCATGATTTCGACATTTGCCCTGCCACCTCTTACCCCTCACCCATGTCATCTGCTCGACTGGGGGCTAGTACCGTACTCCACAGCTTGGGAGGTGCAGCAACAACTGGTGCAAGAACGCCGCGACAATCCCGATCTGCCGGATGTCTTGATTTTGCTGGAACACCCGCCGGTTTACACTCTGGGACTGGGGGCTAAGTTGGAATTTCTGAAATTTGACTCAGAGCGACCCGAACCGGAACTGCACCGAGTAGAACGGGGAGGCGAGGTGACTTATCACTGTCCGGGGCAGTTGGTGGGCTATCCGATTTTGAATTTGCGCCGCCACCGGCAGGACTTGCACTGGTATTTGCGGCAGTTGGAGGAGGTGCTGCTGGGGGTGCTGGCAGTTTGCGGGCTTTCGGGCGCGCGGGTGCCGGGAATGACAGGTGTTTGGGTGGACGGCTGCAAGGTAGGCGCGATCGGGATTAAAGTCAGCCGCTGGATTACGATGCACGGTTTTGCTTTGAATGTTTGTCCCGATCTTGAAGGTTTTAAACAAATTGTACCTTGTGGGATTCCAGATAAACCTGTTGGCAGTTTGGAGCAGTTTATTCCGGGAATAGAGGTCGATCGAATTCGGCCGATCGTACTTGCTGAATTTGCTCGCGTTTTTGGAGTGGAAATCCTGCGAGTTTAGATATATGGTGCGCCACCGCCAACTTTTCATCGGTAGTGGCTGTCGGTACTGGCTGTCGGTACTGGCTGTTTGATTGTCAAGGTTTCGCCATTGACTTACGCGCTTGAGTGTACACTATAGGTGGCGATCGGTCAATCTTTGTAAAATTTTTGTCAAATTCGCTACTTTTTGAAATTTCGCGCTATATTAAAGAAGTAGCGAGTACACTAAATTCAACACAAGGAAAGTCCACCATGAACAGAAATCGTCAAAATGTCAAACAAGTAGCCGAAACCCACCGCGCTAACATCCACAAACAACTGATGCATCGCTTAGAAGTAGCCAGAGCCAACGGCAACCAAGATTTGGTTCGGATACTTGAAGATGAAATGAAACAGCTATAAATCAGCGATAGTAAATCAGCAGTAGTTAAAATTTGTCTGTAGCGATCGCTCGGTAAGTTTAAAAAGTTGCGCGAGAAATGCAGAATTCCCGCAACTTGTATCCGTTCTTTTTTCAATCTTCTATTAGTTGGTAAACAAAACCCGGTTTCTCGAAGAAACCGGGTTTTTTGTGGGGTCTTTTGCATCTAAATTATACTATAGCAGTCCCAAATGAGTTGTAATACTTGTGTAGAAGATTTGGCAGTTAAGAGTATGGTTAAAAATCCCAATTTGGCAAATACGTGAATTGGAGGAACCGATACACCCGCAGAGGTTGACTAACAGTGCTTGATTTAATCACATTCGGAAATTTCCTCTTTCCCTGCTATTTGTTTCTGAAATTCATGCTGATGCTGATGAACCATCTCTCAGCAGGCTGCTTGACGGCGACGCCCAAGCGCCTGCTACCAGTGGCGGGCGATCGCCCTCAAATAATTAATTTTTGTAAATACAATCGAATTTTCTCGCAAACTGTAAATTACAATACAGAAGAGAAATGAAATTTTTTGGCCAATTTCGGCGGGAGCAGCATTTCTACCTAAATTATAGTCGGGATGGGATATCGCCACGACTCTAAACGGACATTTCCGGGAAGGTAAGACTGCCAGTGGCGCATCCCAATGAAGTGTGAAGAATCCTCGCCGTTCTTGGCGCGGCGAGTATATCAACTTAGTTCTGCCTTCTACGGGCAGCGCGCCACCGCATTACAAACAATTAAGTAACGCTTCAAGGCGCTCTCACCTTCTGCTTTGTTGCGCAAGACAAGATTTTTGTTGGGAGTAGGTAACAACCTGCTTCCAGCCAGTATCGCGCATGACTAAAAACTCACAAATTTACCAGATCGATCGATCGCCATAAGGAGATAAAAATGTCCAAAATTGTGAATAAATTACTGCACCAGGTTACTCACGCTCAAAAACTGGGAGAGCAGATTCTAGAAATCAGCGGTTTAAAATCGGAAGGAATTATTTATACTTTTGCAACTGCTGACGTTTTAGTCATTAATTGTAAGGATTATGAAACGCTTTGGAACTTTGAGGAAGGACAGTTTAAATTACAAAAAACTCTTGCACTGTTAAAATCTTCGATCCAGACTATTTCGATCGAAAAATCTGGAAAACCCATTTACTCTTGGTAAGTTGACAGTTGATAGTCGATCGTCGATCGTCGATCGTTGTTATCAGTCATCAGTCATCAGGAAGAATGCCTGCCAAGTAAGCTTTTGGGTCATTGCACTGGTTCCTAGGCTCTGCCTGGGAACCCAGAGCGGCGAGGCTCTGCCTCGCGTTTGCGATTGCAGTCATCGTTATTTACCTGCTGTTTTAATAAATGATAACAAGCCGCAAATCAAAAAGTCAAAATGAATTGCTCCATTGTGATTTTTAAAATTTTCAATTCTAATTATACTAAATATTAAGAGCGATCTGCCACCGGCTCTGCCAGCAGATTATTTTGATAATTCGGCTTAAATCTCAGTCCTAAAAACAGCGCTGCCAACTGCCAACTGCCAACTGTTTACTGCAATTGTTTGATTCTGTTAATAGCATCTTGATAGGCACTGGTTCTGCCGCCTTGTTTGTAAAGTTCTGCTGCTTTTTGAAAGTCGGCAATTGCTTTCGGTTTGTCTTGACGGTTGATGTATGCTATGGCCCTGTTGTAATAAGCGTCGGCAAAACCGGGATTGGCTGCGATCGCCCGCGTGTATGCTGCTATAATTTCAGTGCTGCGCGTTTTCGGAGCGGTAGAAGTGGCGAGAGTCATGGCATTACCGATATTAAAATGCAATTCTGGGGTGTTGTTGGGATTGAGCTTAAGTGCTGTGTTAAAATCTCCGATCGCCTCTAAAGTAGATCCTTCATCTAAATATACCAACCCTCGAAAATAATAAGCCTGAGCATCTTTTGGGTTGACGGTGGATATAGGAACAGCAGCAGGGGGAGAATTGTCTACTTTCAAATCGGATTTGTTGATGCCTGCCATCCCTAATTTCTCAATAAATATATTGATGGGAACTGCTGCATTAAACCCTGTTTTAATCGGGGAAACTTCGCCGGAACTGGTTTGGGCAAAACCAAATTCCCCTTGTCCGTGAAGTCCGATAACTCGGCCTTCAGAATCAAACACTGGCCCGCCACTCATGCCGCTCCAAGTAACAGCTTGATACCGCAAAGTGTAACCTTCATCGCGCTTGGGGGGACGGCTAGTAACCAGTCCGGGAGAGAGTTCTGGTTCTCTTTCTGCGCCGAAAAGTCCCCCGGTAGCGGGATAGCCATAAACGAAAATTTGAGTGCCGATAACGGCTTTATCGGAATCAGCAAGGGTGGCGACTGGATATTCTTCGGGACTTTCAAATTTAACTACTGCTAAATCGGGGTCGGTTTCTGTTGCTTGCAAGCGGACGATCGAAGTTGCTTGATAATCTTTGCCTGTCGAGGTGCGAACTGTATATTTTATGTCGGAATTTTTGACGACGTGATTGACTGTTAAAACTGTGTAATTGTTGCTGTTTTTGGCAATAATTACGCCAGAAGCATCTCCTAAGGAACTGTTAATTTGTACTGTTATCGGACTGGCAATGTTGGCGACTTCTTGGGGGGTTTTCGCGATCGCGGGTTGGGTGATGGTAATGGTTAGGACAGCAGCAGTCCCTCCTAGGAGGGCAGTATTTAATGTATTGCACCGGAAAAAATTTACGTTCATGGCAGTTGCTGATTGTATTGTACGAAATTCGGATCGATCGCCCCCTT
Organism: Oscillatoriaceae cyanobacterium Prado104; assembly: GCA_025454405.1. Classification (GTDB taxonomy): domain Bacteria; phylum Cyanobacteriota; class Cyanobacteriia; order Cyanobacteriales; family Microcoleaceae; genus Microcoleus. The sequence continues at coordinate 57,791 of JALOON010000015.1, forward strand.
GAGGAGTTCGATCGCTAATTTTTCTTCCTCCTCCCCACGAGTGTCAAAACGGGTGTCAAACGCTGTCACGGATTGCTGTTTAATCTTATAGATCTAGATCCCCCCTAGCCCCCCTTAAGAAGAGGGGGGACCGGAAGTTCTTTAAGTCCCCCTTAAGAAAGCAGGGCCGGAAGTTCTTTAAGCCCCTACCTCTTGAAGTGCCCATTTTTAAGGGGGATTTAGAGGGATCTAGACTTACGCTATTAATTCACTTAGATCGAAAAATTAAACATCAAAATGAAGCCACACATTTTAATGTTTTAACTCTTAAAAGCGCAATTTATTGCAACTGATTGATTCTGTTCAGGGCATCTTGATAGGCACTGGTTCTGCCGCCTTGCTTGTAAAGTTCCGCTGCTTTTTGAAAGTCGGCAATTGCTTTCGGCGTGTCTTTGTTGTCGAGGTGGGCTAAGGCGCGATTGTAGTAGGCGTCGGCAAAACCAGGATTGGCTTCGATCGCCCGCGTGTATGCTTGAATGGCGTTAGATCCGCGAGTAATTTCGGGACTGCTGGCGATAAAAGTGCGAGCATTGCCAATGTTGAAATACAATTCGGGAGTATTGTCAGGTTTGAGAGCAAGTGCTTTGTTAAAATCGGCGATCGCTTCCCAAGCATCGCCCCGATCCAAGCGCGAAAGTCCTCGAAAATAATAAGCTTGGGCGTCTTGCGGGTTGACAGTAGATATCGGGCCGATCGTTGGGGGAGAATTGTCTACTTTCAACTCGGATTTGTTGATGCCCGCAATCCCTAATTTTTCGATAAATGTATTGATGGGAACTGCTGCATTAAATCCTGTTTTAATCGGGGCAACTTCGCCGGAACTGGTTTGCGCAAAACCGAATTCCCCTTGTCCGTGAAGTCCGATAACTCGACCTTCGGAATCAAATACCGGCCCGCCACTCATGCCACTCCAAGTAACAGCTTGATATCGCAAAGTGTAACCTTCCGGGCGGTTGCGGGGACGGCTGGTAACCAGTCCGGGAGAGAGTTCTGGTTCTCTTTCTGCACCGAAAAGTCCCCCGGTAGCGGGATAGCCATAAACGAAAATTTGAGTGCCGATAACGGCTTTATCGGAATCGGCAAGGGTGGCGACTGGATATGCTTCGGGACTTTCAAATTTAACTACTGCTAAATCGGGGTCGGTTTCTGTTGACTGCAAGCGGGTGACGGCGGTTGCTTGATAGTTTTTGCCTTTCGATGTGCGGACGGTATATTTTATATCGGGTTTTTCTACAACGTGATTTACTGTTAAAACTGTGTAAGTTCTGCCCTTTTTGGCAATAATTACGCCGGAACCGTCTCCGAGGGAACTGTTAACTTGTACTGTTACCGGTCCGGCAATGTTGGCAACTTCTTGGGGAGTTTTCGCGATCGCGGGCTGGCTGATGATTATAGTTAAGGCTGCGGTGGTTCCTGTTAGCAGGGCGGTTAAGGTGTCAAAACGAGAAAAGTTGGTATTCATGGCGGTTAGTAAACAGTTGAGAGTTGAGAGTTGAGGGCGAGGTGTTTAAGACGGGGATTTAAACCGACTTCTAAAAACAATCCGCTTTCTGGGGCTGGGGCTTTGAACCCTCGATCTTTGGTAATTAGATGTTGGGTGGGAGAGTAGCAGGAATCAGGGCGATCGGGGTTGGTGCTTTTTTTGTTTTGAGTTTTATTAAGAAACCGTTTGCAGCAAGGTCGATCGGCTTTGTTCTTTTATGATAATTTTACTCGCTATTTTGTTCCTCGATTTCCTAGGGTAGCGCCGGACACGGCACTGCCGTGTCCCTACAGATATTGTTAATCTCAACGCAGGAGCGGCACCTGACTATCTCAATTTAAGCTAAGCTACATAATTTAAATTTCAACAATACAGGACTCGAATTCGCTGCTTAATTATTTTTAGTCATGGTTCCCCGCGCGACTCGCATGACTAAATTGTAAGCGCGATCGTCTGTCAAATTTAGAGTGCAACCATTCACGCGCAAAAATGTATCTGTCACCGCTTCTGTTTCTGATTCTACGGGATGTTTTGCTTTTAGGGCAAGTACGAACTCAAGCACTTCTTTCAATATCGATTCTGGGGTTCGATCGAGCAGTTAATTATAAACGGTTCGTAGTGCGGACTTCAGTCCGCAACATATCGCGCACTTTTGCCCGCACTACTCCCCAATATTATTGCGCTCGATCGACCTAACAAAATATCGCTCAAGCATTGCCATTTCTCTGCTTTAGCAGTCCTAAATCATTTGTAAAGTTTTTCACCCCCCCCCAACCCTCCCCTTACCAAGGGGAGGGAGTAAGAAATTTACAAATCATGTACGATCGCTATATAGCCCTCAAACAGAAGCTGTTGAAACAGACAGACCGCCCGCATCATTTGAGGCAGTTGCAGTATGGGATTTATCCTCAGAATCCGGCTGGCTGACACGATCGGGTTCGCCAGTTTCAATGCTACTTGTATCCTGTTTTAATTCAGATTCCAAAGCACCTTTCTCGCGCCAAGCTTCAGCATTTTCCGGCTTGATAGCAATAGCTTTATCGTAGGCAGCCATTGCTTCTTCATAGCGCTTTAATTCCGACAAAACAGTGCCGCGGCGCCGCCAAGCATCGTAGGCATCGGGTTTGATAGCAATTGCTGTATCGTAAGCTGTCAGGGCTGCTTCGTACTTCTGCAATTTGATGGAGGATTCGCCTTTGCCAAACCACGCTTCGTAGCAGTCTGCTTTAATATTAATTGCTTGTTCGTAGGAAGCAATTGCTGCTTCGTGCTGCGACATTTTCTCGAAAGCTACTCCTCGATTGTGCCACAATTCAAAGTCATTGGGTCTAATAGCAATTGCTTTGTCGTAGGAGTCGATCGCTTCTTGATAGCAGTGCATTCTTGCCAGTACAGCACCTCGATTGTACCAAACTTCGTATTTGTCTGCCTGGAGGGCGATCGCCCGATCGTAGGAAACTACCGCATCTGCATACCGAAGCAATCTCCACAGCATATTGCCTCGATTGTACCAAGTTTCATAGCGATTCGGATTGATAGCCAAAGCGCGATCGTAGGAAGCAACTGCTTCAGCGTGCTGCTGAATTTTGCCCAACATTGCGCCTCGATTGTGCCAAATTTCACTGTCTGTATCTTTGATAGTCAGGGCACATTCGTAACAGGCGATCGCTTCTTGATAGCGCTGCACTTTACCGAGCAAAGCTGCTCTACTGTGCCAAACATTGTAGTTTTCTGGGGCGATTTCGCAGGCTTTTTCGTAGCTGAGAATTGCCTCTTCGTAGCGCTGCAATTTGCCTAGCAAATTTGCTTTATTATACCAAAATTCGTACCGCTCTGGTTGAATAGATATTGCTTGCTCGTAACAGGCGATCGCTTCTTCTTGGCGCTGCAATTTGATTAACGCATTTCCCCGCCAATACCAAGCTTCATCTATATTATTGTTCAATAAAATAGCTTTTTCAAAGCGGACTGCTGCCTCTTCATAATTTCCTTCTAAATACAGCGCTTCCCCCTGCTTGATATAATCGTCAGCAATTAATTTACCCTCAGTACCCGCAGCAGTTTCAGCTTGCTGCTGTTGGGAATTGTCGATCGGCGGTTGAGCTTCTGGTTTAACGGGTTCCTGCACTACAGCTTGCGGAACTTGGGAAATTTCTTGAACGATTTGAGATTTTTTTTCATAAACTTCGGTGAGCAAAACTTGCAGGTGCATCAAAAATTGAGATTTCAGAGTTTCAATTTGCTCGACAGAAGATTTTGAAAGTTCAGTTTCTCTCGTTAAAAATTCGACAGATTCTTTAGCAGCCATCATTTGCATTGCTAATTCATCCCTCAATTTTTCAGTCAGTTCCTTGGAAGTTCTCAACTCAGATTCCAAGATCCCAATGCCTTGCAAGCGTTTGTTGGCATCTGCAACCAACTGTTTGACTATCACGTTCCGAATCAGCCAAAAAAAGGCGACTGTCACTGGGGGAAATAGGGTAGCAAGAATTAGCAAAACATTGAGCAGAGTTGTGGTATTATTAAAACCGTATGCCGATTCAGCACTGTCGCTAGAAGGCAAGGAAATAAAACCTACAGCATCGCGAACTTGAGGGCTGGAATTGGCAGCCGATGCGATTAATTTAGCCAGCCAGGTTTCTTGTAAAGATTTTGTCAGTTCGTCCTGAGTCGGTAAAGATGGCGTATTTGCTACTGTTTTCGCAGCAGGAGATTGCGGGATTTGAGCCGATGCAACAAGCAAACCTGCAGTCGGTTGAGCGAGATTTCTGGGAGAAAATTGCTCGCTGGTGATGGTTTCGGGAGCGCTAATTGACTCAGCAGGACGGAGTGCGGTATTATCGATCGCGTCAACAAAATTGCTAGTCTGCGGCGTCTGGTTAGAGACGGGAACAGGAGCAGGATTAGCGCTAGTTTTAGCAGTTAAATTCTGGGATGCGAGGGCAGCCAGAGTCAAAAGAGCTACATTTGAGGCTCGCATAAACGTTAACTCACTTACGAGAAATTAGCGGTTAATTGTTAGCCATCCAGCAATCGCGCGTGTATTGACATTAATTAAAATAGCTGACGCGATAAAATTTGGGATGCTATATCTCCAACATACGGGCTATCTGGAATAAATCGGGAAAACGGGCAGAAGAAACTGGGCGCTGGCAACCGCACCCCTCACAAACGAAGTTCGGTCAACGCGAGGCTGAATAATTAAGGTGGGGATGCCATAATGCCGTGTCCGCCACCGCAGATCGCGCGGTACGATCGAATTAATACTTCTGGGCGTAGGGGTGTCCAAAAAGTCGATTACCAGTAATAAAAAGGTTTGTAGTGCGGACGGAAGTCCGCTCTTCTCGGACTTCCGTCCGCACGCTCGATCTATCTATCTAAATCTCGGTCAATCGACCGGACACGATATCATACCAAAGAAATCCGGAAGCAAATCTACTAATGCTTTGGCAGTTCCCAATGAATTGAGCAGCCTGCACTCACCTGGAGCGCTCAGTGTAGGTAGTTCGCTATCACTAATTTGCTTCGATCGACTTTGAGTTCGGGAGATTACTTGCTCAATACTCCCTCAGGAATTCCCAAAATATCCTCAATTCGAGGCAGATCTTCCAAAGGAATTACTCGACCTTCATCCTCAAATCCCGCAATGCGATCGAAGTTCAAATACCGATACAAATCTGCTGCAAACGGATCGATTTTCTTCGCCACAAGCTCTTTGTATTCTTGAACAGTAGGAATCCGACCCAACAGCGAACAAACTGCCGCCAATTCCGCCGAACCGAGATAAACTTGCGCGTCTTTGCCCATGCGGTTGTTGAAGTTGCGCGTGGAAGTTGAAAACACTGTTGTCGCATCTTTTACCCGCGCTTGATTGCCCATGCAAAGGCTGCAACCGGGCATTTCGGTGCGCGCGCCGGCTGCTCCAAAAATACCGTAATATCCCTCTTCTTTGAGTTGTTGTTCGTCCATGCGAGTTGGCGGACAAATCCACAGGCGAGTTTGCACGGCTCCCTCGCCTTCCAATACCTTCGCAGTTGCTCGATAGTGACCGATATTTGTCATGCAAGAACCGACAAATACTTCGTCAACTCGATCGCCCGCAACGGAGCTCAATAATTTAACATTATCGGGGTCGTTGGGAGCGGCGACGATCGGCTCTTTAATCTCGTTCAAATCGATCTCAATGATTTCCACATACTCGGCATCAGCATCAGCTTCTAACAGTACCGGATTTGCCAGCCATTCTTCCATCTTCGCCGCGCGGCGCATAATCGTGCGCGCATCTTTATAGCCCCGCGCTACCATGTTTTTCAGCAGCGCCACGTTGGAACGAATGTACTCGGAAACTGTCTCGACGCTGAGTTTAATCGTGCATCCCGCGCAAGAACGTTCTGCCGTCGCGTCAGTCAATTCAAAAGCTTGCTCGACTTTCAAATCCGGCAAGCCTTCAATCTCCATAATCCTGCCGGAAAAGACATTTTTCTTGTTCTTTTTCTCGACAGTCAGCAAGCCTTTTTGAATCGCTACATAGGGAATTGCATTCACGATATCCCGCAGCGTTACTCCGGGTTGCAATTCACCCTTGAACCTAACTAAAACCGATTCCGGCATATCCAAAGGCATGACGCCCAAAGCAGCAGCAAAAGCCACCAATCCCGAACCCGCAGGAAAAGAAATTCCTAAGGGAAAACGAGTGTGAGAATCGCCGCCCGTTCCTACAGTATCCGGCAATAACATTCGATTCAGCCAAGAGTGAATGATGCCATCTCCCGGCCGCAAAGCTACGCCTCCCCGCTGGGACATAAAATCGGGCAGTTCGTGATGGGTTTTGACATCGACAGGTTTCGGATAAGCCGCCGTGTGGCAGAAACTTTGAATTACCAAATCAGAGCTAAATCCCAAGCAAGCAAGTTCCTTTAACTCGTCTCGCGTCATCGGACCTGTGGTATCTTGGGAGCCGACTGTTGTCATTACCGGTTCGCAAGATGTGCCGGGACGAACGCCCAGCAAACCGCAAGCTTTTCCTACCATTTTCTGCGCTAAAGTATAGCCTTTGCCGGTATCTGTCGGTATTGTGGGGCGGGTAAAAATCGTGCTGGGTTCCAATCCCAAAGCTTCGCGAGTTTTGTCGGTTAAGGTGCGTCCGATTAACAGCGGAATGCGGCCGCCGGCTCGAACTTCATCTAAAATTGTGTCGGGTTTGAGAGTGAATTTGGAGATGATTTCTCCGGCTTCATTCGTGATTTCTCCTTTGTAAGGATGGATAGTAATTACCATGCCTGTTTCCATTTGGGAGACATCGCATTCGATCGGCAGCGCTCCGGAATCTTCGGCCGTATTGAAGAAAATTGGCGCGATCGCACCTCCTAAAATATATCCGCCGCTGCGCTTGTTCGGTACAAATGGAATATCGTTTCCGATGTGCCACAGCACCGAGTTAATTGCCGATTTTCGCGACGAACCGGTGCCGACAACATCGCCGACGTAAGCTACGGGATGACCTTTTTGCTTCAACTCGGCAATGGTTGCTAAAGCCCCCGGCATCCGAGTTTCTAGCATCGCTAAAGCGTGCAGGGGAATGTCAGGCCGCGTGGTGGCTTGGGGTGCGGGAGACAAATCATCGGTATTAGTTTCTCCGGGTACTTTGAAGACGGTAACGGTAATAGCTTCCGGCAGCAAAGGACGGCTGGTAAACCACTCCGCATCAGCCCAAGAATCGACGACTTGCTTGGCGTAGGGATTGGTATCCGACAGCACGAGAATGTCGTGGAAAGCGTCAAATACTAACAGCGTTTTGCTCAGCGCGCGGGCTGCTGTGGAAGGAATGGCAGCTTCAGCAGTAGGATCGAGCAAATCGATTAAAGATTGGACGTTGTAACCGCCCATCATTGTCCCCAGCAGGTAAACTGCCCATTTGGGAGCAATTAACGGACTCTGGATTTCGCCTTTGGCGATACCGGTTAAAAAACCTGCTTTGACGTAGGCGGCGCTGTCTACGCCTGGAGGGATTCGATCGCGCAACAATTCTATTAAGGTTTCTTCTTCTCCAGGGGGTGGATTTTTCAGCAGTTCGCAGAGTTCTGATGTTTGCTGTGCGTCTAGCGGCAGCGGTGGAATGCCTAGCGCAGCCCGCTTCGCTGCCTGTTGGCGGTAAGATTCAAGCATTTCTCGTTCTCCTGGGATAGCAATCTGCACAGTTGGTGTGATGCATTCTGAAAAAAACGCGCGCTTAGCTCCAAGCGCACGTTTTGAATAGTTTACCTTAGTGTCGGCAGAAGGCTCCCGCTATAACCAAGGGGGATTTATCGAGGCGCAGCCGAGCACCCCCAATGGTTTAGCGGCGAGATGAATGCCGACCAAACAACAATTGAGCGATAGCGAATCCTTAAAAAGGTAAAAGCTCAGGGAGAAACTGACCTCTGGCTCAAGAACAGAGATGGTCTTGTTCTAAGTCGGCTCAAAGAACTGAGAACCAAAAATTCTTGGGAATCCCCCGCTATATTGCGTTAGCAATTAGCGGCGGGAGGATGTCAATTTAAAGCTTATCAGACGAACAGGGTTGAAAACCCCGTCCTTACAGGACGGCTTTAATTCCCAAGTATAGCGTCAGTTTTTTGTAGGAATGCGCGTCACTCAATCTGGCAGACTAAAATAGTGTAGTGAAACAATAACATAGCGTCACTGACCCCACCCTAAAAGGGATGGGGCTTGTAAGAGGAGAACTCACCAATTTCTGAATACAAGACTAAAACAGTGTCTAGCCATTGATACTGAACCGTCTGGGAGTGGTATCCCAAGAAACGTTGAGAACGCTTCCCTAATTTTCAACCTCTTTGACGGTCAGTGGCGAAGGGAAATACATACCTAGCAATAGGACTTATCGTCAATGTTTGTTCCAGTAGTCAACAGTGAAAATAGGCCCCTGATGCCAACAACCCCGGCAAGAGCTAAACGCTGGATCAAATCGGGAAAAGCAACGCCATTCTGGAAAAAAGGAGTGTTTTGTGTCCGAATCAACCTAGAACCATTAAGTCAAAATTATCAACCAATTGCTATAGGTATCGATCCCGGTAGTAAGCGTGAGGGATTTACCGTTAAATCCAAATCGCACACCTATTTAAACGTGCAAACCCACGCCGTCGATTGGGTGAAAGACCGCGTAGAGGTCAGACGGAATATGCGACGGGCAAGACGCTTTCGCAACACGCCATGCCGCCAAAACCGAACTAACCGACTGGTGAACAAACATCGACTGCCTCCATCAACTAAAGCGAGGTGGCAGTGGAAATTGAGAGTAGCTAAATGGTTGACTTTGATGTTCCCGATATCAACTTTCGTTGTGGAGGATATCAAAGCTCGAACCTGGAAAAACGAACGCAAATGGAACGAATCGTTTAGTTCTTTAGAAGTAGGCAAACAATGGTTTTATTTGGAGCTGGAGAAAATTGCTCGTGTTGCAACTTTAACGGGTAATGAAACTTACGAAATACGTCAAGGACTAGGCCTCTTCAAGTCACAGCAGAAGTTATCCAATAAATTTGAGGCTCACTGTGTTGATTCTTGGGTACTAGCTAACTGGTGCGTTGGGGGGCATCTTAAACCCGACAATACCGCATTGATAGAGATAATTCCTCTTGAGTTTCACCGCCGCCAGTTACACCGATTGCAACACTCTCCGGGTCACATCCGTTCGAGGTATGGCGGAACGTTGAGCGCGGGGTTCAAGCGCGGTTCAATCGTCAAACATCCCAAATATGGCTTTTGTTACGTGGGTGGATGGCAAGAGTCGCCAATCAAGAAAGACTCCAACCGAAAACTCATTAGTTTGCACAGTTTAGGTACTGGCAAACGATTGTGCCAAAATGCAAGACCTGCTGATTGTAAGTTTTTGTCTTACAACTCGTGGCGCATTGCAAATTAATTGTCAAGCCGTCCTTGAAGGACGGGGTTTCAGACCCAGGAAATTCGATGAAAACTCCCAAAGAATCCCCGCGCATATGCCGGGAAGTTAGTCAAATTTGAGCAAGCAAACAATCACTTTATCGGAAGGGATCGCCCGTGTTAATTCCGCTAGATTTTGTAGATTTGGGTTGGGCTGTGGGGATGGTAGCGATCGCGATCGCCCTTTCGGCTTGGCAGGGGTTAGGATTGGAGGGATCGATCGCGCTCGCGGCTGGGCGGACTGCAATCCAGTTAACTTTAGTGGGGTACTTACTGGCAGTAGTATTCGATCCGGGGGGAAAAAATCCGTGGCTGGTTTTAGCAGTTGTGGCGTTTATGTTGGCGACGGCGAGCGTGGCTACCAGCAATATAATTAGTAAAAAAATTAAGAATTTACTGCCCTTAGTTTCCGGTGCAATTTTGATAACTACAGCTTTAACTTTGGGATACACAAACTTGTTAATTTTGCAACCCGATCCTTGGTACGCACCGCAATACGCGGTTCCTTTAGCAGCGATGGTATTGGGAAATGCGATGAATGCGGGGGCGATCGCGGGTGAAAGATTGGTAAGTAAAGTTAATAGCAGCCAGTTAGAAATAGAGACTCATTTAAGTTTGGGAGCGACCCCGCAGCAAGCGATCGCGCAATATCGCAAAGATGCAATTAAAGCTGGATTAATCCCCACATTAAATACGATGACAGTCGCCGGAATCGTAACATTACCGGGAACGATGACAGGTTTGTTGCTGAGTGGAGTCAGCCCTCTAGATGCTGCATCTTATCAAATTTTAATTGCATTTTTGTTGGCGCTGGCAACTTTAATAGCAACCTGGTTGATAACAGAGGGATTGTGCCGGAAATTTTTTAATAAAGATGCACAATTGATAAACAGTTAACAGTTGAATAATTACAAATAATATTAAGTTCGATCGAGCGCTCATCAGAGCCTAACTCATTTTAACCCAATCCTTAATTTCTCAAAGATCGGCAGCAGCGTGAAAAGCCGTCGCGCCATCTCTCCCCCCTACATACAACATAAAGCCCCACAGTCAATAAATTGTCGTCTCCAAGTGAGGTCAATCTCGGAAAATATCTTCTGTGCAGCTATCGATCGCTCGATCGCCCCCCGTCGTGCAATAATAAAATGACTTGCATAAAACTCTATCAGTAGGGTAATTACCGCCTGCATTACCCCTACATATAGCGTATCAACTGTCAATACTTGCAAGTGTCAAATAAAAACCGGCTGTTGCACTACACAATTTTCTCCTAATGGCTGAAGTCCCCCAAACACCTGCAGAACTTGCCGAAGCCCTCAGCGGCTTTACCGACATCAACTTTCAATTGCCAGATCCCGAAGACGAACACATACCCGACTTCGATTTTGACAAACAAGTTGACACAGCATGGAAAGTGTGCGATCGATTCGACTTGCAAACCGACATCTGGCGGGGGCGCATTCTCCGAACAGTTAGAGACAGAGAAAAAAAAGGCGGCGACGGTCGCGGCACCGGCTTTTTAAACTGGCTGAAAGAACGAGAAATTGGCAAAAGTCAAGCCTATTCTTTAATCGAACTAGCTAACAGCGCCGATACCTTAATTCAGCAAGGAGATTTAGATCCAGACTCGATTAGAAACTTCAGCAAAAGAGCCTTTGTAGAAACAGCAAAATCATCCCCCGAAGTGCAGCAAATGGTAACAGACGCAGCAGCAAAGGGCGATCGAATTACCAGGCGAGAAGTCAAACAGCTATCCGATGAATGGATGGCAATGAACTCAGATTTACTGCCCGAAGAAATCAAAGAAAAAGCTACAACAGGTTCCCTGCCGCCCCGCTACCTCGCTCCTTTAGTCAAAGAAATGGAGAAACTATCTCCATCTCACCAAACCGAAATTCAAAAAGAAATAGCAGAGAATCCCGACGTAGAAACAGTCAGACAGCTAACTTCCGACGCCAAAAACCTCTCGAAATATCTCGACGCTGCCGCCCAAGTTCAAGCCCTAAATCAATCGCATTTAGACATGGAAATGGCCTTAGAAGAAGCTTTGCGAGTGGGCTGTTTGGGAACTACAGCGGATGTTGTAAAACAAGCTGCCCAGCTAGAACAAACTGTCATCAAACTCTACACTATTTGGAAACGTTTGAGCAGTTTAGCCGATCGATTGTATGTAGATACAGGGGCGAGTACCCCCCATTTGCGGTTGCTTTTAGGATGTTTGGACACGCTTTCAGGAGAAACAATCGAAGTAGATTTTGGAGATGGAGAACGAGACATTCGCTTGCAAATTTTAAGCTAGACGAGATATTCGTTAGTAGTAAGGACTTCAGTCCTTACTACTAACTTCATGGTTTTCGTTCGCCACTCAAGCCTAACGGTTAAAGCGCCCAGCGCGCACCATAAAGAAGTGTATCTGCGTCGCTCAGCGTTCATCTGCGCTTCCAAGTTCGGATTTTTTTCCAAATATAGCGAGGGGTTATCACTGTTCGCAAAAATCTCCCTAAATCTGCTTAAATCTGACTATAAGTTAAGCTAGTACGGGTTAATGAAGAAGTTAACTACCCTTGCAGCCCAACTTAAAGGTGTCAGCATCACCACTCACGCGACAGGTGGTCCGCAAAAGGTAATATGCTGGCAAATCGCAAGCTGGCGAAAAGCATTCAAGACATGGGATTCTACGAGTTTCGCCGCCAGCTAACCTACAAGTGTAAATTGTATGGCTCTACATTAGTAGTAGTTGACCGATGGTTCCCAAGTTCTAAAACATGCTCCTTGTGTGGAGTAAAAAAAGAAACACTCGGACTCTGTGAGCGAGTGTTTGAGTGCTCTCATTGCGGTTTCGTCATCGACCGCGATTTGAACGCTGCAATTAATTTGTCAAGAGTCGCCAGTTAGGCGATGTTAGCCTGCGGACTGGTGAGTGCCGACACTACCAGGTTGAAACAGGAAATAAACGAAACTCAACCCTCGATTGAATAGCTTTGATAAGTATCGATCGGGTTTGAGTAGGATTTATATAACGGTTAGCGATCGCCACTCAAATTTAATTCTTAATCCCCGTCGCCGCAATCCCCCGAATAAACTGCCGCTGACCCGCCAAAAATAGCAACACTACCGGCACAGTGCCAATTACCACCGCGGCCATCAACAACTGCCAACTGCTAGTAAACTGTTCTTGAAACTCAGCCAAAACTAACTGCACGGTTCGCAACTCCGGCCTCGTGGTAAACACCAGCGGCTTAAACAAATCGTTCCACTCTCCGATAAAAGTAAACAAAAACAGCGTCACCAAAGCCGGCCTCGCCAAAGGTAACATCACCCGCCACAACACCTGCCAGCGGTTAGCCCCATCCAAAACCGCAGCCTCCTCCAACTCCACCGGAATTGTCAAAAAATATTGCCGGAGCAGAAAAATCCCAAAACCGTTAGCCGCCGTCGGCAAAATCAGAGCTCCGTAAGTATTCAGCAAATGACCCCACTTCAACACCAAGAAAATCGGAATCACCAAAAGCTGAAACGGAATTACCAGCGTTGCCAATACCGCTAACACCACAGCCTGCCGCCCCCAAAACTTCAGCCGGGCTAAAGCATAACCCGCCAAAGCAGAAGTAACCACCTGAAAACCCGTTACCGCCAGGGCTACTAAAGTAGAATTGGCAAATGCCAGCAGAAAATTTCCCCGCCGCCAAGCTTCCTCATAGTTCGCCAAAGTCAGGCCCGCTGCCTTGACACCGACACCAGATGGCGATACGGAAACTAAAAATACCGCAGCCAGCGGCAGCAGTACCAGCCCGGCACCTGCCAGCAACAAAATAAAATTCACTAGGTCTAGCATTTTAGACCTGTCAAACGATTTACCCACATCAACCTCCGGGTTAACTCCAGCTAGTTGCGAAGCTTGCGGCCACCAGCCGTCACAAACTTCTCAATTCATTTAAAATGGTAAGCCTGTGGGGGTCTCATGCCCGATCGCCCCTAAAAGCCACTAAAACTGATAAATTTATTGTGGAAAATAGTTAAAGTGTACAGTGGCTTCATTGAAGTTAAAATAACTTTACAAGGAACGAAGCTGAAAGCCCCGCGATTTCAGTCGGGGGATCGAAGCCAGCAGTAGACTTGAGTCTACCAGTTAGAAGCGATCGCAACCTCATCTTTGACGATCGAGCGAGTGAGTAGCGGTCATCTGGCACGACCTTTAAGGAGAAAAATTGTTGCAGGTTCACCCTCAAACAAAATTTTGTCCTTAAAAATCCCCGCGTACCGACAACCGGAGAATGCCAACACTGTCTTAACATCCGAAACTCTACTTGCCCCACAGCTCATTTGCAATCAGGAGACAAAATATTTATGCCCCAGCTTGAGGCCATCCCAGCAATTGACTTTCAAACCGCAACTTACAAAGACGCTTACAGCCGTATCAACGCCATTGTGATTGAAGGCGAACAAGAAGCTCACGATAATTACCTGCAATTGGCCGAACTGCTGGCTGACAACAAAGAAGAGTTAGTTGGCTTGTCTAAAATGGAAAACCGCCACATGAAAGGCTTTCAAGCTTGCGGGCGGAATCTCAAAGTAACGCCGGACATGGAATTTGCCAAAGAATTCTTTGCCGAACTGCACAGTAACTTCCAGCAAGCCCGCGTCGAAGGTAAAGTTGTAACTTGCTTGTTGATTCAATCCCTAATTATCGAATGTTTTGCGATCGCAGCCTACAACATTTACATTCCTGTCGCCGATGACTTTGCCCGAAAAATCACTGAAGGCGTCGTCAAAGACGAGTACAGCCACCTCAACTTTGGAGAAGTCTGGTTACAAGCTAACTTTGAGGAGTCCAAAGCCGAACTCGAAGCAGCTAACCGCCAGAACCTACCCATCATTTGGAAGATGCTCAACAAAGTCGCTGACGACGCCCGCGTCTTGGGTATGGAAAAAGACGCTTTAGTTGAGGACTTTATGATTGCTTACGGCGAAGCCCTGAGCAACATAGGCTTTAACAACCGCGACATCATGCGAATGTCAGCCCACGGCCTGGCAGCCTAATAAATTTCTCCAAAAAATTATGTTGAGGGCTGGCATGATGCCTCTCTCACCAGAGTTTTGGGAAATTGCCAATCGGTTTGGAAGCAAGAAAAAGCAGCAAAATTAAAAATATAAAATTAATCTTTGAAAGCCTGCTTTTTAGGCAATTTTATATTTTTAATTTTCCTTATTTCTTCTTCCTTCTGACAACAAACGGACTACTCTCAATACACACTCAAAAATTCATCCGTGTATCCGTGTAATAATCCGTGTAGTGTCTTCCTTCTTCCTTCTTCCTTCTTTCTTCATCTGACGACAACTTAATGTTTGGTTTAATCGGTCACTTAACCAGCTTAGAACACGCCCAATCAGTAGCCAACGAGCTTGGCTATCCAGAATACGGCGATCAAGGTCTCGATTTTTGGTGCAGCGCACCGCCCCAAATAGTTGATAATATCACTGTCACTAGCATCACCGGACAAAAAATAGAAGGTCGCTATGTGGAGTCATGTTTTCTGCCAGAAATGCTAGCGACTCGCAGAATTAAAGCAGCCACTCGCAAAGTGCTAAATGCGATGGCACACGCTCAAAAACACGGGATTAATATCACTGCTTTAGGCGGCTTTTCTTCAATCATTTTTGAAAACTTCAACTTGCAGCAAATCAAGCAAATTCGCAACCTCAAGTTGGAATTTGAACGGTTTACCACTGGCAACACTCATACGGCTTATATCATCTGCCGCCAGGTAGAAGAAGCAGCGCCCAAATTGGGTATCGAACTGTCAAAAGCTACGGTGGCTGTGTGCGGTGCTACTGGCGATATTGGCAGTGCTGTCTGTCGCTGGCTCAGCGTTAAAACAAATGTAGCAGAATTGTTGCTGATTGCGCGCGATCGAGAACGCTTGCAATCTTTGCAGTCGGAGTTGGGGCGAGGCAAAATTATGGAGCTGGAAGAAGCTTTGCCTCAAGCTGATATTGTAGTCTGGGTAGCGAGTATGCCCAAGGGTGTAGAAATAGACCCCCAGAAATTGAAGCAACCTTGTTTGCTGATTGACGGCGGCTACCCGAAAAACCTGGCAACTCAAGTTCAGCACCCGGAAATTTACGTGCTCAAAGGTGGCATTGTGGAGCATTCCCTAGATATTGACTGGAAAATCATGAACATTGTCAATATGGACGTTCCGGGCCGGCAGTTGTTTGCTTGTTTTGCCGAATCTATGCTGCTGGAATTTGAAAAGTTGTACACCAATTTTTCTTGGGGCAGAAATCAAATTACTGTGGCAAAGATGGAGCAAATCGGTCAGATTTCTGTTAAACACGGGTTCCGACCTTTGATGTCATTTTGAGGCGCTGACGTACTCCCTCGCATACTCTATTTGTAAGGTGCGCACTGCGCACCTTACTCTCTGTTGATTGTCAGATTTTTTATTTCGATCGTGCGAATATACTAATCTCTATTGATTTTTGGGATAATTCTCTGGTACGCTTGTACCAAAAATTAGACAATTTGTCCCCCGCTTACCAGTTGCGTAAGTCCGGAAAATGTAAATTTTTACTAAAAATTAGCCTGACATATTTAAAATCGGATTATCTTATAAATATCGGATTATCTTAAAATAAGCGTAAAATGCTACGGTAGTTTTGGTGGCAGTACGTTTGACCCCTGGTCGGAATTTTTTGTTTCTCAGCCCGTACCGGAACCAAGTGCGATCGCGGGATTGGCTTTAGGTTTAGCAAGTCTTGTAGGAATCAATCAACATAAGAAGCTAAAGATCGGAATTTCGCGGTAGGCAAGATCGACGATCCGATAAAAGAATCCCCGTGCATTTATGGCGGGGAGTGTCAAAAATAGAAGTTGTTGTTAGTTGCAAATATTTGTGAGGTAAAAACGATGAAACCTAAAAAAATCCCCCTACCAAGCAAAGCAAAATTTGTGTCTGCATTTATAGGAATCTCACTGTTAAGCCTGCCAATACAGTCTGATATAACCAATGCACAATCCTCACCGCCAGCCATGCAAACCGGATTGCAATTTCAAGAATCCAAGGAATTTAATGTCGGCGCAGTCACTACTTTATCAGTCACTGAAACCGATCTAGTAGACTCAGGCAAGTGTGTCGGTCAGTTCTACTTACCTAGTTTGCAGACTCGCACCCGTACCTACGAAGAGCAAGTCGCCGGCAAAGCTGCCTTTATTTCCCACAGTACGCTACCCGCTCCAGGGTTGCGAGTTACGATTAGAAATGTCACTTCCGGACTCGATCGAGATCCTTATCCTTATACGGATCGCGAATACGACAAACCTCCAATGTCGGAAGGATTTAAAGTTGATTTTGACATCCAACACAGGGGTAGTTTTTTAGCTGTTCGACCGGGGAATAACGACTTCTCCTATGAAATCAAACGCGACGATACCATCATCGAAATAGGAACTTTTACTGCCAGAATCAATCGCCAAAATCAAAGCATAACGCGCAATGAAAATTTCAGTGGGAACATTAGCTCAACAGCTAACGCTCTATGCCAACAGCAGCTAAATAACTTCCCAATGCAACCTCCTTACAGGCTGAATGAACTTCAAATTCCTAGAGATATCTTGAGGAAGCTCGGACACTAATTAAACGAGTTAAAAATGTTGACATTCTCCCCGCCGTGGAACGACGGGGATTCTTAACAACTGCTTCATCCATGCACTTTCCTGGGGGGAGGGGCATCCATATGTCTGATTCCAGGGATTCGAGGGTTGCCCCTTCCTGCACCAGCATACAAATGCCCGATTTAACTCACAATCCAGAATCGCCGTAATTGGCGATCGACATTACTACAAAGTAAACCACAAAAGAAGAAAAAATTATTTCCAACATAATCGTCAAGCCTCAACAGGTAATTGCAGAAGTTCAAAATCAAATGCACGCTTCCGGTAGGGAGTTTCCTTCAGCACTCTTGCCCCGACAGTCTGATGCGTTAAAGCTTCTAATTTCCCTGAATCATTTATAGGTAGGTACGCCAGCATTATTATTTAGGTGACTCACCTGACAACGGGCGATTTTCCCTAAACTAGCCGCTTACTTCATTGCTTAGTTAGATGGCAACTGTATATTTACTGAGTTTTATGATAGTACATTTACGGAAGCAAACACAACAAATTTTTTGCGTTTTTTGTGTTTTTTTTGTAAAGATTGGGGGGGGGGAGAAGCTATTTTTAATTTTTGCGCTTTTGCAGGCAAATATTTGTGAAATTGTCTCGATCGCAGCCTGCATAATGCGGTTAAACAGAGTTGCCTGGATTTCCTCAGGTTTACTAACTTTTACGCGGTTTTCCCCGGAGAAAGGCTGTTAGCTGTAAAAAAACGGTCTTTCTTTAATGAAACTCCTGTTTGTCGGTACCTTCTAACTGTTGCTGTTATTCGGGAGAGTTTCAACCTAGCGACCGACTTTCATCCCCACCTCTGCAACACAAATGGTGGGGATTTCCCAGCGGTTTTTAAATGTGGAAGTGATACGAGATGCTGCCATCATCTTTGATTTCGCAAGCAGCATTAAAGACTTCAGCTTGCTCGTTCAAAAAACGCTGCGCCACTTCCGGCGACAGGCGCGTCTCCATCGCAAACCGCACCAAAGTGATTTCGCCACCACCTTCTTTGATCAGACGGTACAAAGCACTTTGAAGTCTTTCAGTCTCTTCTCGCTGAAAAGCTGACTTGTACTGCCAATTTGCCACCGAAGGAATTAAACCGCGACTGACTAAAATCGCCAGCAGCAAACCAATTCCCAAAATTAGAGGTACTGTCGGATCCGATGTTGGCGTGGCTACGATTTGCGGAGTCTGCCCCAGGGCCAAACTGCTCACCATTTCTTTTTCCGAAGCTTGCGTGTCTGCCATTGCAAGCTGAGTTTTGTTGTAAAAGTCTTGCTGGAGTTTGATTTGCTGCAACAAGCGAGCTCGCTCTCTTTCGTATTGGTCGAGCTTTTGCTGGGCTTGTTTCAGTTCTTCAGTGACTTGTGCCAAGCGCTGGTTGAGCGATTGATTTACCGATTGCCAGCGGTATCTGTTGATCAGGCGGCTTTTTTCCACCATGCCCTTCATCAGCATATCCGCTGTTGTTACTGCTTCCTGCTGGTCGAGCGATCGGTATTTTACGTCAATTTGCAGCGGTTCTTCCGGCTTGGAAATATTGACGCTGGCATTTTGTCGGACTTGCTGGGGAGAAACTTTAACCGCATCGGCTACTGCTTTGACAACATTGTCTGCCAGCAGGACATCGGGCGTCAGTTGCTCTCCTTGCTTGAGAATTGTCTCGCCCGTGGTGGAAAATTTGACTGGGGGTTTGTTAGAAGTGAGAGTTCCTTGAGCCACGAATCCGGGCGGCGGTGCTAGGCGGTAGGCAAGGGCCCCTGAAATACCCATAATTACAGCAAAACTGCCTAAGGCAATCCACCTGTATCGATTTGCTGATGGCTTAAAACGTAAATTTCCCATTTTGATAGTCAATTTATAACTTTCGCGATGCTGGAGCTACTAGGGAAACTGTTTGGCGACTGCATTTCTTTTGAGTCAAGCAGTTGTGTTTTCCCGCAGCTACAATCTCAGTTTTTGCGCTTGGGAATTACTCAGTTAAAAGGTTTGAGGAAGTCTTGACAGAAAACCGCGATTGGGGTGGGACATGCACACCGAGCGGTATTTTTGGACTATCTAAACTGTCGCCCTTTAACGTTTTGCAATCCTCCAATTATCTTACATTCGAGCGTCTTGCGGAGCCGATCGTCCCGATGCACGGTTACATTAAATTGTTTCATTCACCAGACCCCCGATCGAACTGACAAACTACTAATTTGGCTAATATTCTCAAACAAGACAGGGTGCAACCATGAAGATAACCTTAAAATATTCTGCCTGAAAACTTGTCAAGAAAGGATTGTACCACGCACTAACCCGTGTTTGGCAGAGTAAAAAAAAATTGTGGGGCCGCATCGTGCTGCCGACCCCACTAAAAATGATAGTTTGTGGAGATTTTGGACTCTAGCCCGCACAGTACCGTTCAGACGCCGATGGGCAAGATCAGGCCTTCGCGGGCCATCACAGCCTTTGGGAAAGCCATTTGCACTTCTTCAGCAACACGATCGAGAAAATCGTCGCTGTGGGCCGGATCGTGGTGGAAAATCACCACCCGTTTCACCTCAGCTTCCTTTGCCATACGCACTGCTTCCTGCCAAGTCGAATGTCCCCAACCCACCTTCGGAGATTTGGGGTTGTGATATTCCTCGTCAGTGTACATGGCGTCGTAAATCAGCACGTCAGCACCGAAGGCTAGATTATAAATATTCTCATCAAGCCGATCGGGAAAATGTTCGGTATCCGAACAATAAACAGCCGATCGCCCGCGCCAGGTAATCCGGTATCCCATCGCGGTATTCGGGTGATTCAGCGAACCCGTTTTAATTTCTATATCATCCAGCATCATCGTCTGGTTGTGCTTGAGTTCGTAGAAATTCAAATCTGCCTGCAATCCCATCAGCGGTACCGGCGAATTCGAGTGCAACACCCGTTCGATAAAATGCCTTTTGAGACAATCGCCATCCGGCGGGATCGCGCCGTAAATGTCAAAGCTATTGCCGGGGATAAAAGCTGGGGCGAACAGCGGCACTCCTTGAATGTGATCCCAGTGATAGTGAGTAAAAAACATATAAGCACGCACCGGCATTTCCTGCACCAACTGGTCGCCCAGCACCCGCAAGCCAGTGCCGCCGTCAAAAATCAGGCGTTTTCCACCCACTCGCATTTCCAGGCACGAAGTATTGCCGCCGTAGCGCACAGTGTCTTGTCCTGGTGTAGGAATGCTGCCCCGCACGCCCCAGAACTGCACTACAAAGTCATCTATACCTTCTATTGTTTCGGAGGGTTGAGGGCAATCTAAGGTAGTTGCCGCTACAGAGGACAAGCTGATTTCCATTTTAAAATTCAGACTTTAAGGTTCCACATTGTCCGTGATGGCGCAGCAGGTGGTCGCACAACACTAAGGCTACCATTGCTTCTACCATTGGCACAGCTCTTGGCAAAACGCAAGGGTCGTGCCGTCCTTTTGCCGCCAGCAGAGTTTGTTCGCCCTCGCGGGTAACAGTGCGCTGCTGCTGGCGAATTGTCGCAGTTGGTTTGAATGCTGCCCGCAAAATTATGTTTTCGCCGTTAGCAATGCCACCCTGAATCCCGCCAGAACGGTTTGTCACTGTGCGGATTGCACCCTTTCCATCAGTATAGTATTCATCATTGTGTTCGCTGCCCGTCAGCAGTGTACCGACAAAGCCCGATCCGATTTCAAAGCCTTTGCAGGCGGGCAAAGACACGATCGCTTTTGCCAAATCGGCTTCAAGTTTATCGAATACTGGCATTCCGAGACCTTTGGGTACGTTGCGGGCGACGCATTCGACGACTCCACCTATAGAATCTCCTTTGTCGCGCACTTGTTCTATAAGTTCGATCATCTTTTGCGCGCATTCCGCATCCGGACAGCGCACGATATTGCTTTCTACTTGTTCCAGGGTAACGGTGTCTGGGTCGGCGGGGCTTTCTAAGTTTTTGATCCGCTTGACGTAGCCGACGATTTCTACCCCTGCTGCTATTTTAAGGATTTTTTTGGCGATCGCCCCTGCTGCTACTCTACCTATTGTCTCTCTGGCGGACGATCGGCCTCCGCCTTCCCAGTTGCGGATTCCGTATTTGGCATCGTAGGTGGCGTCGGCGTGGGAGGGGCGGTAGGTTGTCGCCATTTCGCTGTAATCTTGGGGGCGAGTATCTTTGTTGCGGACTAAAATCGCGATCGGCGTTCCTAAAGTTTTGCCTTCAAACACTCCCGACAGAATTTCGCAGGTATCGGCTTCTTTGCGGGGGGTGGTAATTTTGCTTTGGCCGGGGCGGCGGCGGTCTAGTTCTGCTTGAATTTCTGATGCGTCTAGGGGCAAGCGGGGCGGGCAACCGTCAATTACTACTCCTACGCCGCCGCCGTGAGATTCGCCCCATGTCGATATCCGAAATAAATGCCCGAATGTGTTGCCCATTATGCTTGGTTCCCGTTACCCGATATTTTTTACCTTAACTGGAGAGTGGATTTTTAGGATATATATTTATTGATTTACTTTATATCCGATCTGAAATGTATATCTGCTAAACTGTATAGTTATATTTGAACTATATATTTGAACTGTATATCGCTTGCCTGCTGTATCTATTGTAAATAACTGAGGCCGACACCACTAGAGGGGCGAATTTAGATTAATGCAGAATAGCTAAAGTAAATTGCAAATTTCGCAATTTACTTTAGCACTTGTGTTTGCTCCCCGGTCAGAAACTGGAGGCTCTTGACTGTAACTGGGTTTGACACTCTCCCGACTTCTGGCGGGAGATTCTTTAGAGGAGATAACCACCGTTGGTCATTGCTCGAAACAACCACATTGCCATGCTGTACCTGAATACGCACGCAGCCGCAGTCCACTTGGGGGTGTCAATTCCCTCTACTCCCTCCTGCTGTGGCGTAACACAGCTATTGGGTCTATTTTTGAGCATCTTAGTTGATTCACTGCCAGACAAATCCTAGACAAGTCTAGACATTTGCTTCTTACTTCAACGGGAGCATGGGAGCGGCTATCCCTCGGTAAGCTTTCACGATGAAAGCCAAACGCAATAAGTTAATTGCGGCGTTTAAATCCCTGTCCATCGAATGACCGCAACTTTCGCAGTTGTAAGTCCTTTCTTTTAAGGGCATATCCTGAATGTGTCCGCAGTTTGAACAGGTTTTACTAGACGGGAACCAGCGGTCAGCAACAATTATTTCACACCCAAACTTTTTAGCCTTGTATTCTAGCTGCCGTTTGAATTCATGATTCGCTTTTTATTGACGGACATACCCTACGTAATGTGACAACGCTTAGTCTTCGTGTTCTTCAAAAGGATCTCTCAATTCCTTAGAGGGCGGACCAAAAGCGGTGTAGATTGAGAAGCCGGTGAGTGCGACCAAACATACGCTCAGTGAAATACCGAGGACTGCTGCGGGTTCCATATTAGTCGATCTATTATGAGTGCTCTCCTCTATAATATTACAAAACATAACATTTTCCGTAAAAAGTTTACAGTTGCCAACCACAGGGGAGATCGGGAGCGCGATCGCGCGTAACGACACTCTCGACGGCGACGAAGGTAACGATACGTTGCCAACCACAGGGGAGATCGGGAGCGCGATCGCGCCAACAGCAGAGTCCCCCATCCCCCTTTGTCAGAGAGGGGAGCAACAGCATTAAAGTTGGTGTTCTTCAGGGGGATGCGAGGGAGAGGCTTGGCTGGGAACGAGAGAGCCAAAGGGTTTCCAGCTTAAATTGAGGCCTGTGACGCCCTATGTCGGTCTGGAAGGTGGCCATCTCCTCTGTCCCCGATCTCCCTCACCGGCTGCTTGCAAAATTGCGATCGCTATTGGGGCTGGTAATATGTCAAACTTTTGTTTATAGATTCATTGCAGGAGACTTATGGCACAGCGGACTTGGTTGGGAGATGTTCTCAAACCCCTTAACTCTGAATACGGCAAGGTAGCCCCCGGTTGGGGAACGACGTTGTTGATGAGCGTTTTCATCGGACTGTTTTTCGTGTTCTTGCTGATTATTTTGCAAATCTACAATTCTTCGTTGATTCTGGAGAATGTAGGTGTTGATTGGTCGAGCCTGGGCAGCTAATTCAAAACTCAATTTTGAGCAAGCAATCCCCCGCTCTCAAACTGGCAGCTAAAAGTAAAGGCTAAGGGCCAAGGAGAAAGAATCAAAGCTGAGTCAAAACTTATTTAAACGATGATTTGACAAGCTACTTATTGGAGTAAGGTGCGCAATGCGCACCCTACATTCAGAGCGATCGCGTAGGTTTTGCGAATCTTTTTCCTTACCCTTTTCCATTACTTGTCACCTGACTAATTCACCAAAAAATAGGATTTCGCATTCGGGCCGATCGAGGCCCAAAGTTTTTAGAGCAGATTTGCAGCAATACCCGTAAAAACAGCACTGTCAAAACAGCACTATTAACTGTCAACAATTTCGAGCGAGGCTACCACTTCGCTTTTCGACTGTCAACTATCAACTATCAACTGTCAACTATGAATATTTTTGGTATTGGTTTGCCGGAAATGGCAGTAATTTTCACGATCGCGCTCTTAGTATTCGGTCCCAAAAAGTTGCCGGAAATCGGTCGGAGTTTGGGCAAGGCAATTCGCGGATTTCAAGATGCTTCGCGGGATTTTGAATCGGAATTCAAGCGGGAAGCCAAGCAGTTAGAAGAAGCAGTCGCCAGCAAGCCAGAACCGGAAAAACTGGCGGCGGCTGCGCCCAAGGAAAACAGTACAGAGAGTTGATGAACAAAATTCAGAAGCCGGAAACGCCAGCAGAATTAGTAATTCCCCAGCTAATAGTTGGGTTGGGAAATCCAGAACCTAAGTACGATCGGACCAGGCACAATATCGGCTTTGCTGCTGTCGATACTCTGGCGAATTCTTGGCAGATTTCGCTGTCGGAAAATCGCAAATTTCAAGGCATCTTCGGCGAGGGAATTCGATCGCGGGGACAAAAAATTCGATTGCTGAAACCGCTGACTTACATGAACCTTTCCGGTCAATCGATTAGAGCGGTTGTGGATTGGTACAAAATACCTGCAGAGTCGGTATTAGTAGTATACGACGATATGGATCTGCCGATCGGAAAACTGAGAATGCGCCTTGCCGGTTCGGCGGGCGGGCACAACGGGATGAAGTCGGCAATTTCTCATTTGGGGACGGACAAGTTTCCCCGCTTGCGCATCGGTATTGGCAAACCTCAAAACGGTGTTGTTAAGAGCGATAAAGATACGATAGGGTTCGTGTTAGGCAAATTTTCCCTAGAGGAAAGCCAGTTAGTAGAAAAAGTGCTTACACTGGTAAAAGAGGCTGTGGAATTGAGCCTCCATCAAGGAGTAGAAAAATCCATGAGCCTTTACAACAATCGCACGATCGCAGCTACAAAAGCTACAAACATCGCAGCTAAAAACCTCGCAGCTACAGACGCGGAAACAAAAGGGTGAGTTCGAGACGTTTGCCTGAAACTACTGCATATGTCCGGGTTACTAATCAATCTTGGCAAAAAGGCACGATTGAAGGTGAGGTAATTGCGGGTGATTTTCAGTGGCAGTTTCAATGGCGTTTTCGGGCGGGGAAAAGGTTGATTATTGAACCTTCTCAAGGTAGGGCTTTGATTCAGGAACCATTGCACCGCTTTTTGGAAAAATGGGATTATCAACTCGAACCAGGGGGCGATTATTCGTTTACGGTAAGGGCCCAGTTTTAAGAAAGTGTTAGGTGGTGGGTATTAGGTGTTATACCAAATCCGGGTTAACCATCCCCTTGATAAATCCTCAGTTGAGAAATTGTAATTATCTCCTTTACTTTTTTACGAAAGTCTATCGTAACTTTAAAAAAATGGTATTACGCTAAAACCAGCGCTTTTTCAATTTTTTTAAGTTCGATCGCCTCAAATTTTCCACCAACTGTCGCAACTGACTCAAATTCCCTGTTTCACCGCCGTACTTCCACCGCACGTAAGCTTGGGAAACTTCCTCAATTACCTCCGCTTCATCAATAGTTCGATCGCGCCTCATTGTTGCAGCATACTCCAAGGGTGTTTGAGCGCGAGGCTTGGCAAATCCCCGACTTGCCAAATCCTTCAGCATTTCCTGATAAATTCCCTCTACAGCCGGCAACTTCGCCAACCAGCGCTGGTAGCGCCATTTGCGCCACTGTTCCCACAGCAACCAACCGATAAAACTCAGGCAGATCGCAACAATTAAACCGCTAAATAAACCAACCCAACCCCTCGAAAACTGCGCCCAAAACCAGCCTAAAATCAAACTCAACCAGCCAATTATCCAACCGATAAATGACTCCAAACTGCTCCTTAAAGGCGTCGGCAACCAGCCCGCTACCCATTTCCAGAAAGATTCCAGGGCGCTAAAAGTTTGGTTGTCTTCCACCGAAGGCGGAATCAAAGGATAGCCGGGAATTGGATTAAAAGCAAACCAGCCGTACCGGGGAAAATACACCTCGGTCATCAAGAAAGCATCGGTATTTTTAACAATATACAAACCCGTAAACGGGTTGAATTCTCCTGTATCGAAGCCACCAACCAGTCGCGCCGGAATCCCGATCGATCGCAGCATAATTGTCAGTACCGTGGAAAAATGGTCGGGATAGCCGCCTGTCACTTTTTGCCCCGGCGGGCTGTTTTTATAGCCGAATAGAAAAGCTTCTACCAAATCTTCACTTTCCTCTAAATAAGGTAGTTGTTTTTCTATTTTGTAATTCGGATTTTGCTTCAAATATTGAGCCAAATACAACGCCTTTTCGTAAGGAGAGTCGATCGGTCTGTCTGACTGGGAAACTCTGGTTCTCGCTGCCAATATTTCCTCAGTTGTTTGCCGCACTTTTTCTGCAATTTTTGGTGGCACATCTAAATAGAATCTGCGGATATTTTTCGGATAGTCAGTACCGCTTAGTCCCAAGGCAGTTCGATCGCGCAAAGGTACGTTAGAAATTACCGTATAAGTCACGCCCTCTGACAATTCTGCAGGAGCTCGCAAACCACCCTCGGCATCAATTGCCACCTCGGGACTCGGAAAATAAAGTTCCTTTGGCTTAGCCAAAGCCGGAATCAAATTCGGCAACTGAGATACAATAGTATAACTTTGAATTACCTCTTGAGTCTCGGGCGCATTGGGAAACGGATTGAGATAAAACTGATAGGACCAGCGCGGTCGAGTTACTTTCCAAGCTTCGTCGTTACGAGAAATTTCCCAACCCTGACCGGTGTATTTATCGAAGCCCAAAACCCGCCAAAAACCCGCTGCTTGCGATCGCACGCGCATCACCACTTCTGGTTTCATTTCCCCCCGCAAATTTTGATTGATCCGCTGGTTGAAACCGTAATAAAAAGTTGAATCTACTTCTCCCGGACCGCTGTCTGGATTTCTGCCCCTACCCCCGCCTGTACCCTGTTTGTTGCCACCTCTGACATACCCAGGATTCAGAATGCTGCGGGAATCAAACTCGCCTTGATATTCAATAGGAGCACTTACCGGAAAAGTCCGCAATTGATAGCCGGGGAGGCGAGGCAAAAACGCAAAAATTGTCAGCCCCAATCCGACTGTAACTAACAGCAGCAATGTAAAATATTTGGGCGATATCGTAGCAGCAAATAGCGACAATTTCTTAGGCTTTTTACCTGCTACTTTTGGTCTGGTATTGTCTGTTGTGTCAAGTCCCAAGCGCGATCGATAATCCAACACCAAAGTTGGAATTGCTAAAGCCAAAAACAGCAGCAATAGCGGTCCGAAAGTTAGCGTTTGACTGAGAGTCCCTGCAACTCCCAACAGAATCAGCCCGATTACCATCGAGTAGCCTAAATCCTTGCGGCGGGGCAAATCGAAACTGTGCAAAACTTGCAGTTGAATTAACAGTTCAGCTAACACTAACCGCGTATCGTTCAATTCTTGTACCAAGCGGGTAAAGAAAGCGAATAGCGCCACCAGCATACCGATAGCGATGCAGAATTTAACTGCCACATTGCGATCGCGCCTGCGATACCAACTCCAAGTTGCTCCCACAATACTAACAGGCACAGCCCAAAGGTTCAGGGCTTCTTCCACCGCAACGTCTGTAGCTATAATTCCCACAATTACTAACAACTGCACCAGGATTCGCAGCAGCAGAGAATCTTCAGGCACTGGCGGAGGCATTGCCTCCATTTGCTGCCACAGTTTCCCCAACACGGGTAGATTTCGCAAGTTGTTAGATGCCATCGATCGATTTTAGATTTTAGATTTTAGATTGGGAATTGGGCATTGGGAATTGGGCATTGGGAATTGGGCATTGGTCATTAATCAACTCAAAACTCAAAACTCCCTCTTCAACTCAAAACTCAAAACTCAAAACTCCCTCTTCAACTCAAAACTCAAAACTCAAAACTCAAAACTCAAAACTCCCTAATATTCTAGCTTGCCCAAGTAGGGCGAACAGCAAACATCAGAGGTCGATCGTCAAAGTTCTGGAATCCAACTTCTAGCGAATAACTTTTATCGGGTTGCGGGTCAAATAACTCCACACTCAAATGACCCGAATTCGGGCGATGGGCAGTTGCTTCGGCATTTCCTCCCCTGAGTTCCAAACTGCCTCCTCCTGGCAATTGGCACTCAACTCTTAAAGACGGAATCTGGCGTTCCGTGCCTGCATTCGAGAGGTACTGTGCCTCCAGAGTCAAAGGACCCAAACCAGTCAGCCACTCCCGCGACACCGGCCCTCTATCGACCGGACAGTTTAAAGTCAGAGAATCAATAATTTCTCGGGCGGCCAACAGCGACAGCACCATTTGTTGGTCAGTCGTTGCCACTTCGTAGTTGGGAAAATCCTCTAAATTGATGCTTCGCAAGGCACCTCTAAGCACTAAACTCGCTAAGTCGTTGAGTTCGTCAGACTGGCCGGGAAACAAGCCATCTACTGCACGAACCAACTTCGAGCCTTCCCGCAGCGACGACATTACCAGTTCCTGACAGGGTTCTAGCAGTTGAGCAAAAACCTCTTGGGCAATCGGAATTGGCAGCTTCCCCCACCTCAAATTTTGCAGTTGGGGGGTCCAGAGGTGCAGGGGGGGAACCCATTCGCGGGCTGCATCGTCTGGGTAATCCAAGTCGTAGTTTCTCAATTCTGTTTCCCAGGGAAACAGAGGCGGGTTAGACTCAATTTCGGCTTTCAGCCGTTCTTTCAATAAAGTCTGAAAACGATCTTGCACGGTCGGTATTTCTCCAAAAATCATCATCGGTTGTACGGGCTCGTTATGGTGCGCCCCTACTTGAGTATCAAGTACGGTATCGTTCTGGTCCGGTTCGTCCCATTCCCAGTATTCCACCCCGGAATTCTCTTCACCGTCCTCCCACCCTTGAGGGCCAGGTGGCGGAATGAGGTTTTCGTCATCCTCACTATTAGCTTTGGCTTTTGGCTTACCTAAGATCCAATCTAAAAAATGACGCTCGAAAGCCTCCGCATCCCTGTTCGTTTCGTTATTCATCACTAGATGCCCCTTCTCCGGAATCTGAACGATTGCGCAATTCCCAGGCAAGTTCGAGTAACTTAAACCACCGTTTCTGTACCTGGGCAGCCGTAATGCCGAGGATTTTGGCGATTTCCGCGTCTGACAGCCCCTGCTGCTTCAACTTTAGCAAACGCTGTCCCTCCGGACCAATTTGCTCGAGAAATATCTGCCACTGCGCCGGCCGCAAACCAAGATTGCGATCTAAGTCTGCTTCAAGCCATTCGTGAACCAATTCCCAGCGGTGGGACATCGCAAATCTGAGCAAGTGATATTTGAATCGCTGCTGCAAATAGTCCCTCTGGCGCGGAGTTACGCCCAGAATTGTCTCTATTTCATTAGTGGGTAAATCTTGCAATCGCAACACGAAGTAATCGGCGCAATCTTGTTGGTTGCGCTCTTTCAAATAAGCGATTAATTCATCAATTACGTTTTGCCGCAGGGAATCAGACTCGTCGCCGTCAGAGCGATTTGTCACCTCTCCTTGCCTGGCCATCGCCTCCCGCACCGAGTGTACCGATGAATCGTTCCAAGTGCGATCGGAATCTGTAGCCCCCCCATCGGCAGCTTGTTCCATATCTACGGAAGTTTCTCTGGGCTGCTGCTGCGAAAAAGTTTGGGCCCGCAAAATAATTAGTTGCTGGCTGCGGTTCCGAGGCAGGGGGATGCGGCGCTTGCCGAAACGTTCTGCAAATGCCATGTATTCTGCTAGTTCTAGCCTGGTGCGGGGGCTGTAGGTAGCTGGCAGTTGCGCTTCCCGCCGGAAGCCGTTTAAGGCTTCGAGATAAAATCCCTGTAAAAAGTCTTTGATCAGCTCGATCCGACCTTGATAGCTTGATTGTACTTGGGGCGGAGTTATATAGCGGTAGACGATCGCGCTGAGGGTGCTGTGCAATTCTACTCGCCCGAGACTGGAGCCTAAATTGTAATAGTGAAGGCACTGCTGCAAGCGGTGTTGGGCGAGACTCACGGCTGCAGCTTCTACGTCTCCGGAGTCTTGAATCCGCTGGCTTTCAGTGCATATTCTGTTGACTTCTGCTGCGAGTCGCTCTGCTACATCCCGGCAGTTCTGCTCAGACGCGCGAGTGGATTTTTTGAGTTCGTCTAGCAGCAGTTGAAAAATGGTTTCCACGCTCTGGCAGATTTCCCGCATTAGTTGACATCTAACAGTAAACCTAACACACCTTTGACCGCAATTGAAATATTTTTAAGTCATGCAGAAGATTGACACAATCACCGTCTTTTCATGGGCGGTGATTCTTGACTCTTCATTGAGATGCGCTTGAGTGGAGTCTTGGTTGAGTCGAGGGGGAATATTATTTACCACCCCTCTCAGTTAGATCTGGGCGTGCTGGTTTCCCCGCCCCCAGCTCCCGATGTTCTTGACTTCCGTCTTTACTCGCGTGAATGCAATTTGCTTGGGTAAAACTCAAACGGCTCCCAAAGAAAAGCCGCGTCGGGGTATTCAGCAAAACTTAATTTACTGCAGGGCCGACACTCCTGGCTATCTTGACTTTCCTCTGCGAACAGTCGAAAAGATTAAGGAATTTACAATCCTGCCCAAGAACGGTGAATTTTACTTGGAGTGCAGCTACAAGATTGAACCTGTATCGGTGAAATTTGATGTCAATAAAGCATTGTCGATCGACCTCTGTCAACTATCAAAAGATAATTTGCCAAGCGAGCGGCAATGTTGTCGCTGCCGCCCGATCGTCCCATTCTTTCTAACCCATTTTCAACGCAATTTGCTAAATAATTTTGGTCTTGCAAAGTGCGATCGACCGCTAAAGCAGCTTCTTGAATAAGATCGTAATTAGCGGGTTTTGTGCCGATAACTTTTAGAGAAATACCTAAAAGTCGATTTTGAGCTTCAGCAAATCTATAGGTAAATGACGGTCCGTTTCCCGGCACGGTAATTACAGGTTTGCCCAAACCCACTGCTTGTTCGAGAGCAGTTCCAGTCATCCCAATTACTAGATCTGACTGTTGCAAAATATCAGCAAAAGCATCAGAATAGCAAACTACTTCAAGAGCTATTTCTCGATTGCCAACAGGCTGTTTTAGGTTGGTGAAAATCAACTTTCCCCCTTGGTGCAGCCAGCCCGATCGCGCTGCAATATCTGCTAATTCCGGCATCAAACTCGGCACTAAAGCAGCGCAAAACTGCACGGGTTGGGAAGCAACAACAGCAATTTCTTTAACTAATTGCAGCAGCAAAGCTAGATTGTTATTAGCTTCCGGAAGGCGAGAGCCTGGGAGGAGAGCGATCGTCCGCGCACCAGTAATTAACTGCAAATCTTTGCCCGTAGAAATCAAGTTATCCATCACCGGATTGCCGACAAATTCTGCTTTCTTCAAACCTTGCCGGTTTAAATCCGCAGCAGTCAAAGCATCCCGAGTAAAAACAGCCAAACATTTCGAGGAATCAAGCAACAGGCGCAAAATTAAACCTAAATCGACTCGACCCTCATAATAACTAGAATGAGCCGATAGAAAAATTACATAAGGGCGATCGGTAAAACGGGCGATCGCCGCTGCTACAATATCTCCAGTCGCTACAACTAAATCGCAGTTGCGCGAATGCCTCCAAACTGCCCGCAATTGCTGCCAAGTCAAAGCAATCAGTCCCGCCCAAATATCTTTCACCAAAAACAGGGGATTCATGTAAAAAACTCCCCCCGAAGGCATTTTACTTGTCGGTCCCACAATCGGTACGCCCGAACGCGCGTAAGCAGACCCATCACCAACGATCGGTAAAGCAGAGACATCAATATCCGGACAATTTACTTTCAAAGCTTGGAAAATTTGACAGTTAATGGCATCTTCCCCGTGACCGTTGCTGAGGAAGAGTACGCTATTGGATTTCATCATCAGATACTTGAAGATACCGCCTAGTTCGATCGACCGAGTTGTCAATTTGCTAGTCTAATTTAAATACATTGTGGAAGTGAAACAGCGTGAATATTGAAATTGGGCGGGGCAAAAGCGCTCGCAGAGCTTACGGTATAGATGAAATCGCGCTCGTACCCGGACAGCGCACGTTTGCCAGATACTCGGTGGCAGATTGGCGGGATCGATCGAGAAATTCCAATTATCGCTAGCGCCATGGACGGAGTTGTTGATGTGCGCACTGCTATTTTGCTGTCAGAATTGGGAGCAATGGGCGTCCTCAACCTAGAAGGCATTCAAACCCGCTATGCCGACCCCCAACCAATACTAGAGCGCATCGCCTCCGTCGGGAACCACGAATTTGTCTCCCTGATGCAGCAACTTTATGCCGAACCCATCAAGCCAGAATTAATCGAGCAGCGAATTAAAGAAATTAAAGCTGGAGGGGGCATCGCCGCCGTCAGCGCTACTCCCGCCGGTGCCAGCAAATATGGCTCAGCAGTTGCCAAAGCCGAGGCCGATATATTTTTCCTGCAAGCAACCGTAGTTTCAACAGCTTTCCTGTCCCCAGAGTCGATAACCCCTTTAGACTTGACTCAATTTTGTCAGGAGATGCCGATACCGGTAGTTTTAGGCAACTGCGTCACCTACGAAGTCGCCCTGAATTTAATGAAAACTGGGGCAGCAGGCATTCTCGTGGGCATCGGACCGGGGGCAGCTTGCACGTCTCGAGGCGTGTTGGGCGTCGGCGTTCCCCAAGCGACAGCCGTAGCAGACTGCGCCGCCGCACGGGATGACTACTATCGGGAAACAGGCAAATACGTCTCGGTGATTGCTGACGGCGGCTTGATTACGGGTGGCGATATTTGCAAGTGCATCGCCTGCGGCGCTGACGGGGTAATGATTGGTTCGCCTTTTGCCAGGGCGGCAGAAGCCCCCGGTCGCGGTTTCCACTGGGGGATGGCGACTCCCAGTCCGGTTTTGCCCCGCGGCACTCGCATCCGCGTCGGGACTACGGGAACTTTAGAGCAAATTCTTCGGGGGCCGGCGCAACTCGACGACGGCACGCACAACTTGCTCGGAGCTCTGAAAACTAGCATGGGTACGCTGGGTGCTAAGGATCTCAAAGAGATGCAGCAGGTGGAGGTGGTGATTGCTCCTTCTCTGCTGACAGAGGGCAAAGTCTACCAAAAAGCTCAACAGTTGGGTATGGGCAAGTAGATTTGCCTAAAAGGTACTGAGCTGCCCTTGACCAAAGGAATGGGTACAACCCTGCCCCTTAAGCGGGGGACTTTGAAGAGATTTTGCTGAGTGCATACAACCTCCCAATCAGATAAAATACAGAGGTCGCTTTAAGGATGGTCGATGAGCCAGGAATCCTCGTACCTTTAGGTCGAGGAGCGTCAAAAAGTTTGTAAAACAACGTCGAATTTTGCAGAATTTTTTGGAATTATCCCAGAGGAGATGTCACAATATAAGAAGCGGAGACGCATGTTTCCGTTCACTCCTCACACCACACTCCGCCCGGACTACTGTTCGGGCGGTTCCTTTTTTGCTCTTTTTTTACGGTTGGCGCTCCTCTTTGCTTACTGGATACGGAGTTGAGGTTCTTTGCTCCGGATTGTTGGGGAGAATGGGACAGGGGGATAGGGGGAAAATATTTATCGGGACTTGCGCCAAAATCAACTCTCAAACACTACCTAGGGCTTGCTGAATAAAACTCTCAGCCCCCGAGAGCAATGGTTTTGAGCCTTTTGCGATCGATTTAGTGCCAGGTTATGGCATAGAGATGGTCAAAA
>JALOON010000016.1 GCA_025454405.1 Oscillatoriaceae cyanobacterium Prado104
AGATGGTCAAAACCACAGCACTGTTTCCTTTGTGTGGTGTGTCTAATTCCCGACTCGAAACGGAGAAAAACTATGCCCTATGCCCTATGCCCAATGCCCAATGCCCTATGCCCCCCTCACCAAAAGACTTATTCAGCAAGCCCTAATTAGTTGACAGTTGACAGTTGACACTTGCTGTTAATTGTCAATTGTCCCGCCGCTGGCATCGATCGGGACTAAAGTCCTCACTACGAACTTTTTTTGAGATACAGCCATCTGTGAAACACCTGTCTCAGTTTTGGCATCACCACATAAGTCATCAGATAAACCAGCACTCCCGTCAGCAGTAACGTGCGCAGCAATAAAGGCAAGGTATTTAACCAATTACCAAACAACAGCAAGATGCCCGTAACTAAAGGATAGATTGCTAACCAACTCAGCAAGAACAGCTTGTAGCGAGGTGGTGTATTTCGATCGGTCTGTCTTGCTGGTTTGTGGCGTAGGGCTTGATATCGGTAACAGCTTCCAGAATGGGTGACTGCCATAATCTTTTCCTTTTTTATTTCGCTTCGATGCGTATCGTTTGTTTGTGATACGCATCGTATTAAAATAAAAAGCAGTTGTCAAGTACCTTTTTTTAAAATGCCTCAAACCCTTGCCACCAAAAGGATTGGACGACCGAGATCCCAAGAGTCGCAAACGGCGATTCTGGAAGCGACATGGAACCTGCTGCAAACAACTACCCTAAAAGACTTGTCGATCGAAGCGATCGCCCGCGAGTCAGGAGTAGGTAAAACCACAATTTACCGCTGGTGGCCGAATAAAGCTGCAGTGGTGATGGATGCCTTCTTGGAGAAACTTTCGCCAGAAATTCAATTTCCCCAGGTGGAATCGGCTGCATCCGCGATCGCGGTGCAAATGGCGCTGATAATTAAGGCATTTTCTGGAGATTACGGGCGAATTTTGGCGCAAATTATTGCGGAAGGGCAAGCCTGTCCGGATACATTAGCGAATTATCGCGATCGCTTCCTGTATCCCCGACGGGAGGTAGCAAAAGCGATAATTCAGCAGGGCATTACCAATGGAGAATTTGACCCCAATTTAGACCTCGAATTGGCGATCGATCTGCTGTATGGAGGCATCTATCTGCGGCTGTTAGTGGGACACCTACCGCTTGATGAAAAATTTGCCGAGGAGTTACCGCGATTAGCGATCGCAACGCTTCGCAAACAGTTGACAGTTGACAGTTGACAGTTGACAGTTGACAGTGCGAGCATCCCCGCTCGCGATCGTAATGAGTGCGAGCGTCCCCGCTCGCGATCGTCGATCGTTGACAGTCGATCGATTGAGAGTCGATATTTGATAGTCGATCGTTGATAGTTGATAGTTTAATTGTTCGATTAAGAGTTTAATAATTATTGTCTGTATGTAGCTGATTTTCTGTTAAAATTTTGCAGATATCTTGTTAAGATAGTGTCGGAATTTCTCGGTCAAAAATACATTAGAACATTACAACATTAGAGACTCTGCCTCTGGATCAGCGCCGGACTCTGCTTGTCTGCTTGCTAGCGAGGCGACGAACAGCGAAATCTTGCTTTTATGCGGACGATCGGAAGATGCGTGCGTAAGTATTGTACGATTGAAGCTATTAAAGGGCGGTGGGGGTTTGCTATGGGATTTTTTCAGTTTTCTCGACCGATCGTCGCGGCAGTAATTTTAACAGTTGCTGGCAATACTACCAAAGTTTTAGCTGCAGGCGCGATCGCAAATCAACAGCTAGTTACCGATACAGCCGATGCGGGAGATGCGCGATCGCATCCAGTCGCACCGCAATTATTTAACTATAAATTGCCTGAAAACGAGAATTATTTGCATCCCGATCGCGAAACTGCGGGCGATCGTCCCGGCGCGCGATCGGACAATGCGGATGCAACTGAAAAATATACAACAGATAAATTTGATAAGTTTTTGCAGCAGGAAACAGACAATAAAATTAGCGCAAATCTGAATCAGCCTTTAGCCGAATTGAACGCAGAAATTAACTTACAGACAAACACAGTAGAAACTCAAGAAAAGCCATTGCCTGCAGAGTTGGGAAACGAGACAGAAAAATCGAATTCCCCTCAAATTACCGCCCAACAAATCCCCAATCCGATCGCGCCAGAACCCCCATTACCGCAGCCAATTCCCGCGCCACAACCCGCACCGGAACCTCCTTTAAATATTCCCGTACCCGCACCCGCGCCGCCGACAGAAACTCCAGAAATTCCGGGTACAGTTGTTATTCAGAAATTCGAGTTTGTGGGAAACACAGCTTTTAGCAGCGAAGCATTAGCTAAAGTTACCGCAGAATTTACTAACAAACCGATTTCTTTTGCCGAATTGTTGCAAGCTGAAGCTGCTGTCACCAAGCTTTATGTCGATGCCGGCTACATCAATTCTGGGGCGGTGATTCCTGCAGGGCAAAATCTATCTGCTGGGGTAGTAACTATTAGAATTATTGAAGGCGGTTTGCAAGATATTGTTGTCAGCGGTACGGGGAGGCTCGACCCTAACTACGTGAGAAGCAGGCTTGCCCTGGCGGCAGGCAGACCCCTGAATACAAACCGCTTGCTGCAAGCTTTGCAGCTTTTGCAGCTCGACCCTTTGATACAAAATATATCTGCCGAACTGACAGCCGGCGCGCGACCGGAACTTAGCATACTCGAAGTGAGAGTAAAACCGGCGAGAACCCTCAACGCCCAACTGATTTTGGATAACGGTCGATCGCCCAGCGTGGGGAGTTTCCGGCGCGGCATCGAGTTTACCCAAGCCAATACCCTCGGGCTGGGGGACGCGCTGAGAGTTAATTATACAAACACTACGGGCAGCAACGCTTTCGATATTAACTATACTTTACCGGTCAATCCGCGCAACGGCACTGTCAGCTTGAGTTACGGCAGAACCGGCAGCGATGTCGTGGAACCGCCGTTCGATCGGCTGGAGATTGTCGGGAAGTCGAACAGGTTTGAGTTAACTTACCGCCAGCCTTTGTTGCAAACTGCGTCGCGGGAGTTCGCACTCGGTATAACTGCCTCGCTTCAGGAAAGCCAGACAACGCTGCTGGGTGAAAGCGAACCGCTGTCTCCGGGGGCGGATGAGGAAGGGAGAACGCGGGTATCGGCTGTGAGATTTTTTCAGGAGTGGACGCAAAGGAGTCCGCGATCGGTTTTGGCGGCGCGATCGCAGTTTAGCTTGGGCTTGGGCGCTTTCGGCGCAACAATTAACTCAGAAGCCCCCGACAGCCGCTTTCTGGCTTGGCGGGGACAGGCGCAATACGTGCGGCTTTTGGCCCCGGAAACGCTGTTTGTCGTGCGATCGGACCTACAGTTAGCCAATCGGCCGCTAGTACCTTTAGAACAAATTGGTTTGGGCGGTTTTCGCAGCGTCAGGGGATACCGGCAGGATGTGTTGCTGACAGATAACGGGCTGTTACTTTCGGCGGAAGCGCAAATTCCGATCGCCCGTTTTGGCAGGGCAAATCTATTGCAAATTGTGCCGTTTGTCGATTACGGGCGCGGCTGGAACAATTCGGGTCAAGACAGTCCTGCTGAGAATAATTTGCTGGGTGTTGGTTTGGGTTTGCAGTTGCGTTTGGGCGATAAGTTTACGGGTAGAATTGAGTACGGAGTGCCGCTGATTGATGCGGGCAATTCCGAGGGCAATTCTTGGCAGGAAAAAGGGCTTTATTTTTCGGTGATTTACAATCTTTTCTAGCAGGTTTGTAGTGCGGACTTTAGTCCTCTAAAGCAAGCGAACTTAAGTCCGCACTACGAACACATCGAGATTTACACACTCCGCCAAAAAAACCGGGTTTTTACCGAGTCTGCGATCGACTGCAAAATATTTTCACAAAAAACCAGGTTTCTGACTTCTTGATGGTAAGTTCTCATACTTAATCTGGGTTTCCCCTTTATGATTGAATAGCTTGAGAGGGGAGAAATTAGCTGGCTCCTTCATAAAGGGATAAGTAACTTAAACTTCTAAACTAACTTTGATGCTGCAACCAAAAGCTTTCTTAAAAGCTACTTCCACATCTGCTAGCTTTTCATGAGCTATGCGGAGAACTGGTACTGAAGAAAGTTTAATAGTAGCTTGACCCTGACTGACTGCTACAAGTTTTCCATGCTGTCGCATCAACTCTTTAGTACTACGCCCTGATATATGACAAAGTACGCATTGCCAGGTTAAGTCGAGCATATTTTGAATAGCTTCTTCCACTTGCTTAAAAGGGTCTTTTTTTTGATTGATTAAAGGCAGTTCCAATTGGACAAAATTTTGAGATGGCATTGTCATAGCTCCTAATTGAGACTAATTATTTTCTCTAGAAAGATGCAGATTATCTACTTTGCTTCCCACGTCCGACATCTCTATATTCCCTGAAATACCAATGTTTGACGGCTCTGGTTAGGTAGCATCTTTGGCGCACCGCCGTCACTTTGCCCAAAATGAGCCGAAATTGAGCCAAATCATAAGTCAATAGGTGTTATAAAAGTTAAAAGGCGTTTATAGAGATTAACAGTCAGGATGGCAGCGACTCTCAGAGCTTCCAAAAAGGGGCTACAAATTGTTGACCAGGCTATAAAGATGAAGGGATGGAATAGACATGAAGATGCCTGGTCGGGATTGGCTTTGACCTCAAAAGCGACTTTAAAGCGTTTTTGGCGGCGGATACCCATTAAACGAGATTATTTTATAGATATTTGTAAGGCTGTTGAACTGGAAAATTGGGAAGATATTGTTGATAACAGCCCAACATCTCAAACCGATTCAATCCCAGAGTTTTTTGCTTATGATGATGCCTGGGTAGGTCGAGAACAGCTTGTTGCCAAACTTACCCAGAAAGTTCAGGAGCCATGTCGCCTATTATTCCTTGTTGGCATTACTGGTATTGGTAAAACTGCTTTAGCTGAAAGATTGGCAGTGGAATTGCAGTCAGATTGCTTACAAGGAGATTGGAGTAAGTTTCACCAAGAAAATTTTGAAAACGAGCAGCAAGCGAATGACTTTGCTAGCCTGGCAATTCGCTGGTTAGAAAAATGGGGAGAACAGATAGCACCAGATGACCGCCAAGATACACAGCGATTGCTTTATCGATTAGTTAAGCACTTGCGAGAGAATCGGTATTTAGTAGTAATAGATTCTCTAGAAAATATCATGGAAGGAAATGAAGAGGAAGGTTGGAATGATTTCAAAGATGAGTGGTGGGTGAGATTTTTTGAAAGTTTATTAGCAGCAGAATCTTGCCAAAGTCGGTTCATCCTCACCTCACAAGACTTGCCGGGGCAGATTCCAGAACGTTACAAAAACTTCTGGGATTGTCAAACTTTGAGTGGGCTAATGCCATCAGAACGGTTGGAGTTGTTCGAGAAGACGGGTTTGGAAATTGGCACAGGTTCAGCAAATCGACCTTATCTCGAACGGATTGGTGCTGCTTATGAGGGACATCCTTTGGCATTGCGGGTGATTGCTGGGGAAATTGGCGATAAGCCTTTTTATGGCAATGTGGTGGTTTATTGGAATAAATACAAGCATGAGATTGAAGAAGTAGAAAAGGCAATTGAGGAGGCTAAGACGCAAGGAATAATAGCATCGGCAGATGACCAGTGGCAGTTAGATCGATATACTCGCAAACTGCGAAAAAATGTGCGATCGCGGCTGGAGAAGACGTTTGAACGGTTGAAACAGGATGTGCTGAATGCCTATCGGTTGCTGTGCGAAGCATCTGTGTATCGTTGTGCAGTCCAAGAAGAGTTTTGGCTATCGCATTTGGAAGATTGGGATTGCAATGAAGATGAGCAAGAAGTGGCGCTTTTAGCATTGCGCGATCGCTATTTGGTTGAAGATGTGCTTGAAAACGAGCAATTGCTGTTAAGGCAGCATAATTTAATCCGCAGTGTGGCGTTAGGACACTACAAACAACTGGGTGAAGAAGATGAGTAATATTACCCCGGCTAGTGAATTGGTTTTAGCAAAACTTGGTATCGACCCATCTGCTATAAAGTCGATTAAACCATGTTGGAAACGCACTCATTACAGAGCTGCTATCAACTGGCTGACCAAGTACGAACCTCAACCAAATGCTTCTAATTTACAGAAGGTGCGCAGTTATCTAGAAGCATTTCACCATTTTTGCGAAGTAGAAGATTGGGGCATATCCAGTGAAATTTTGTTTGTTAAACTCAATATTTTTCAGGAAAAAGAACTACACCAAAGTCTGAAATTTTGGGGATACTACAAAGAGCTTTCTGGGATCTATGAAAAACTTTTAGATAAGTTAAATCCAGCCTTAAATGCTTTTATTACACATGGCTTAGGAATTTCATTAATTGTCTTCGGAGAATACAACAAAGCTATAACTTTTTTTAGTCGATATTTAGCCTTCATCCAAGAAGCTGGGGAACGCCAGGAAGAAGGCACCGCTCTTGGAAGTTTAGGACTTGCATACTATGGTCTGTCAGAGTATCCTAAAGCACTTTATTACTTTCAGGAAAGTTTGATGATTGCCCAAGAAGTTAGAGATCTTCAAGGTCAATGTACAGCTTTAGGAAATTTAGGACTAACCTATTTTTGTTTAGGAAACTATGCAAAAGCAATTAATTGCCAGAAGAAACATTTAGAGATTGCACAAGAACTTCGAGAGGGAGAAGCATCAGCTTTAAGACAGCTAGGGAATGCCTACTTAGCTACTGGAAACTCAGAGCAAGCAATTGATTGTTTTCAAAAAAGTTTAGGACTAGCACAGGAAAGTCAAAGCTGCCTAGAAGAAGGAAATGCTTGGTCTGACTTGGGAAATATTTATCTCAAATTAGGTGATTATTCTCAAGCCCTTAATTGTCTGCAAAAAGCTTTAATACTCACACGAGAAGTCGGAGATGTTCTAGGAGAAGGGAGAGCTTTAGAAGGATTAGGGCTAATTTATGCTGCTCATAGCCAATACCAACAAGCAATAAATTTATATATTCAAGCTTTAAATATTAGAAAAACTATTGGAAATCGTCATGCTGAAGGAGAAGTCTTAGTCAATATAGGCTGTGCTTACCGTGCTATGGGAAATGATTATAAAGCTCTTAAATATCTAACGCAAGGTTTTGAGGTTGCCAGAGAGATTAAGGATCGCAGAACGGAAGGAAAAGCTTTGGTGAGTCTTGGTAACACATATCTTTGCTTGGGAGATTATAAAGCTGCTCTTAGTTACCAAAAACAAGGTTTAGTTATTGCAAAACATATTGATAACCGACTAGGCGAAAGTTCGGCTTGGGAAAATTTAGGTTTTACCTATTACTGTAGTAAGGAATACCATAAATCTATATATTGCTATCAAAAAAGTTTAAAACTTATACGTCAAATCAAAGATTACATGGCCGAAGAGAGAGTAATAGCTAAGATAATTACAACCTACAGTTGTTTAGAAAACAAGGAATCCCGCCACTGCTGGAGAAGAGATTGATGTAGAGAACTATTTTAAAATATCTGCTGAAGCTTTGACAACCAAATTTAGTATAATATTGTAAAATTAGATAAATATTCGATCGCCCCCTATGAAATTATCTTTATTTTTCAGCGCCTTAATCGCAGCCCAACTAGCAGCTTTATGCTGCTCGACTCCAGCACCAGCACAACTCGTTCCCGATACGACTTTAGGAACCGAAAATTCTCTCGTAACGCCGAATGAGAATATTAAAGGAATTCCGACCGATCGCATCGACGGCGGCGCAGTTCGCAATTCTAATTTATTCCACAGTTTTCGAGAATTAAATGTAAATGAAGGCAGGGGAGTTTACTTTGCCAATCCAGCAGGCGTAGAAAATATTTTAACTCGGGTAACTGGCGGCAATCCTTCCAATATTTTGGGAACTCTCGGCGTTTTGGGAAATGCTAATTTATTTTTGCTCAATCCCAACGGCATTGTTTTCGGGCCTAACTCGCGTTTGGATGTCGGAGGCTCTTTTTTTGCCTCAACTGCAAGCAGTGTGGTGTTTGGAAACGGAGTTAATTATAGTGCAGCAAATCCGCAAACAGTGCCGCTATTAACAGTGAATATTCCTGTCGGTTTGCAATTTCGCGGCACGGAAAAAGGGATTTTGAATTCAGGGGGCAAACTTGAGGTGCAAAATGGCAGAATTTTGGCTTTAATTGGCGGTCAAAATACTGCACCGGGAACCGCAGGAGTGACTCTTTTAGCTGCAGGAGGTTTGACTGCTGCTGACGGCAGAATTGAGTTGGGAGGATTGGCGGCTGCGGGAACGGTAGAATTGAGCGCTAACGGCTCGATTTATCCCGATCGCACTCCCCGCGCCGATGTATCCTTGAGCGATCGCGCCAATCTTAACGTATCGGCTAGCGGTAGGGGTAGCATCGCGATCGCAGCCCGCAATTTATACATTGTGTCCGGGAGTTCTCTGAATGCGGGGATTCTCGCGGGTTTCAACTTGGGAGATGCTATACCGGGAAACATTAGCATTGACGCTACAGATACAGTGACGATCGCCAGCAGCCGCGTCGAAACCGATGTCAAAAGCGGCGGTACGGGAAATGCCGGAAATATTGATTTGAGAGTTGGTTCTCTGTTTGTGAGCGACGGTGCGGTGCTGCTAAGCGGTGTCAGGAAAGCCGACACCCAAAACCCCGCCGGGCAAGGAAATGGAGGCAATATAGCCATTGAAGCGCGCGATCGCGTTTCCGTAACTGGTAGCAATAGCGCGATCGTTGCCAACATCGGTAACGGCGTTGTCGGGAGGAGCGGCAAAATTAGAATTACCGCCGAATCCGGCTCAATTTCGCTTGCTGACGGCGCTAGGCTGCGCGTCGGTACGTCGGGATTGGGAAATGCCGGTCAAATTACCTTGCGCGCGGGAGATGCAGTTTCCTTGACGGGCGGCAGCAGGATCGAAGCTGAAGCTGATAGCGGGGCTGTGGGGAACGGGGGCGCGGTGACGATCGCAGCCCGATCGCTTTCCGTGACAGGCGGTTCCTCGGTGGTAACGCGCGCCAGCAAAGCGGAAGAGGGAAAGCCCGCCGCGCGGGGAAATGCGGGAAATGTCACCGCGAACATCCGCGAAACAGTGACTCTCGATCGCGGTTTTATTGTCACCACCGTGGGAGACGAAGTGCTGGGAAAAAGCGGGGAAATTGCCATCAACGCGCGATCGCTCTCGCTAAGCAACGGATCTCGGCTGGAAACGGCGACTTCTGGGGGAAATCCGGCGCAAAGGTCGATCGCGGGCAATGCTAGCATCAACGCGCGCGATCGCGTGACTGTTACTGGTATTAGCGGTGCAAATCCCAACGCTCAAACGGGTATTTTTGCCACAGTGACCGATCGATCGCAAAGCGGTTTGGGAGGCAATATTAACATCAGAACCCGGTCTGTTACTGTTAGAAATAGTGGGCAAATAACGGCAAGCAGTGAAACTTTGCAATCGCAGCCGGAAAATTTGCGCAACAATGCAGGAAGTATTAACATTATATCTGACAACATCCGGTTAGAAACTGGAACTATTCAAGCCGACACTCAAGCCGGGAAGCGAGCAGAAATTAAATTAGATACATCGGGCTTGCAAATGCGCCGCAACAGCACGATAACTACGAATGCTGATAATACCAACGGCGGCAATATTACTGTTAATGCCGGCAGCATAGCGGGACTGCAAAATAGCGACATTACAGCCAATGCGAGAAATGGCGGAGGGGGAGTAATCTCAATTTCATCTCAAGCAATTTTTGGGTTGCGATCGCAAACAAGACAGCAAGTAGAATCTGAATTGACACCGCAGCAAATTCTCGATCCCGACTTCAGCCAGCGATTTTTACCAACTAGCGATATCTTAGCAATTTCGCAAACCGATCCGACTCTCAGTGGCACGGTAACATTAATAACTCCCGATGTCGATCCGACATCCGGGTTAGTTGAATTGCCACAAAATATAGTCGATCCGGCTGCATTAATCGCTCAAAATCCCTGCGCTAGGGGGCGGGAAAGTGAATTTACAATTACCGGACGCGGCGGTTTGCCTGCGAATCCGGGGGAAGCGCTAAATAATAATAGCGTGCGAGTCAATTTAGTCGAGCCTGCGAATTCAGGAAATCCCGTTCAAAATCGGCAGCAATCCCCACAAAATATCGGGGAAATTTCACCGACTATCGTGGCTGCAAATGGGTGGATTCGCGATCGAAAAGGGGATGTAATTCTAGTAGGATATAACCCGGCAGTTACGGGAACAATTCGCCAACGTCAAATAACCCCTAGTTGTCGGCCCGATTTACCTGAAAAATAAACAATTTCTTCGGAGATCGATCGCCCGTTTCCCCAAATTCGATCGAATTCTTCGTAGGGACTCTCGCATTTGGGGGACAATCTTTAACACAAAATCGAAGATTTCATGTGCAAATGCTTCAGCCCTACAGATCGATCGGGATTGGGTCGAGCGCTTCAGTATAGTTGAATTTGTGGCGGATAATTGCAGTGAATTATTGTAGATTTTCGCAAGGGGGATCGCATCTTTGCGGTAGCGCTTCTCAAGTAAATAGGTACGCCACAGGCAATTACCAATTACCAATTACCAATTACCAAGCGTACCCCATTTACCCGAGCAAGGCTAGAGATTAATCCTTGCTCTATTTGTCTTTTGGCTGCGAATTTTGCTGCGTGCTTTGAGATAGCTGTTCTTCGTAAGATTCCAGCCCTTTAGTAACTAGAATTCGCAACACAGCCGAGAGGGCGCGATCGGCTAATTCTGGCAAAACCGAAATAGCCTCGATTCTTTCGCGCAATCCTCTGATATCTACCGTGGTTCTGTCAGGTTTGTTCATGCCTTCAGTGTATCGCATTACATCAGACAAAACAACAATGATGCATTTTAGTTAAAATTGATTAAACTTGTTGCATTCTGATGTAAGCGTGTTATCGTAAGTTCAGGCAACAAAAACCAAACCCCCACCGCTTCTGACTCCAATCTAGACACGGCAGGGGTTTGGGCCCCCCAAATTCAAGAAAATACCCAACTCAGGAGGAGACTCTATGATACCAACTTCCAAGTCAGTCCCGGAATTACTGCAAGAAAAGGTTCCCGATGTCCCTGCTAACAAAAAACCCGTCCGCTTGATTGTCTGCGGTCTTCCCAAAGGTGTAGACAGTATAATTCACCAGTTGTACGTCAAAGATGTTGCAGAAGTTTGGGAGTGGAGTCCGCCGATACCGTCACCTGTCAGGGGTGAAATAATTCGGATTTTGACTCGCTATTTCACCGAGTAATAGTTGGGGGCGATGGCTGTCACCTCGGCTGTCGCCTGCGCATTTTTACTGCGGCGCGCGATCGCCCCTTTGACGATCGGTTACTCTAAAGTTAATGCCAACCAAAGTTAAATTTGTCGTCGCTCGAACGGCTTGAATAAAAGTGTGTTATATCGGCAGCTAAAAGGTAAGCAACTATGTATCAAACCGATCGCTCCCGAACCCCAAAAAACGTACTCCCGACGATGTACGATCTTCCCAGCGAACACCCGGAGGACTCAGGTTTGCCCGATCTATTTCATTTATTGCAGTCCCGCGGCTTGGAATATACTTTTTTCCCGCGCAATTATCCGTCCGAGCGAGTATTTGT
The DNA here is from genome assembly GCA_025454405.1 of Oscillatoriaceae cyanobacterium Prado104. GTDB lineage: Bacteria > Cyanobacteriota > Cyanobacteriia > Cyanobacteriales > Microcoleaceae > Microcoleus. Next base: position 11,622 of record JALOON010000016.1, read on the forward strand.
CGCCAGCGACTTAAATCTCTATTTTGATGTCAACCACCCTCAATGGTACAAAAGACCTGATTGGTTTGCCGTAGTTGGTGTTGACAGGCTTTACCAACAGCAAGAATTGCGGAAATCTTACGTGATTTGGCAAGAAGAAGTCAGCCCGTTTGTAGTAGTAGAATTGCTGTCACCGGGAACCGAAAATGAAGATTTAGGACAAACAATCAGAGGGCGCGGTCAACCGCCGACTAAATGGCAAGTTTACGAACAAATTCTGAGAGTTCCATACTATATAGTCTACGATGGAACTACAAATATTTTGCGAGCATTTGTATTGAGGGGCGATCGATATGAAGAATTAATTTTAACCGAGCCGCGAATTTGGATGCCGGAAATAGAATTGGGTTTGGGAATTTGGCAAGGTACATTTGAAGGTGTGGAACGTTTGTGGTTGCGCTGGTACGATGCGAGTGGTAATTGGATTTTGACTCCCACAGAACAGGAATGTCAGGAAAAAGAAATCGCCCAGCAACAAGCCGAACTCGAAGCACAGCGAGCCGAACAAGAACGCCAGGAAAAAGAAATCGCCCAGCAACAAGCCGAACTCGAACGCCAGCGAGCCGAACAAGAACGCCAGGAAAAACAAATTGCCCAGCAACAAGCCGAACAGGAACGCCAGCGAGCCGAACTCGAACGACAGCGAGCCGAACGTTTAGCCGAGATGTTGAGGCTAATGAATATCGATCCCGATGAACTGTAGTTCAGGAGTTATGCATGATGATTCCTGCATATGGTGTCTCTGGAGTTCGGGCGTAAATCCTGTATTTGAGATGCAAAAATGACACGCAAAAAAAAGGTCAACACTTCAAAAATACTGAAACATTGGTTGCGAGAATCTCAATTGGCAGCCATTAAAAAACTGCTCGATCGCCCCTACGTCATAGCTGTTGTTTTCGTATTTATCCTCTCAAATTTATTGCCTGCAGCTATCTCAGTAACAGCTCAAATTCCGAGCGATCGAGTCGCCACAAATCCGGTCTATTTAATACAGGAAGCTCAGAGGTTTTACGAACAAAGACAGTTCGATCGCTCGGCGACAATCTGGCAACAAGCCGCTGCTGCATTTGCAGTAAAAAAAGATGTTTTAAATCAAGCAATGGCACTGAGCAATCTGTCGCTGACTTACCAGCAATTCGGACAGTGGGAAGGGGCAAAATCTGCGATCGCCGAAAGCTTCAATCTCCTCGATCGATTAGCAAATAGCTCCGACAGACAGCGAATACTTGCCCAAACTCTTGAGATTCAAGGGCGATTGCAAAGAGAAAGCGGTGACTCGGAAAGGGCGATCGAAACTTGGCAAAAAGCTGCTAACATTTATACTCAAATCGGCCAGCAAAAAAATGCAGTTATTCAAAATCAGATAAATCAATCCCAAGCTTTGCAAGATTTAGGACTTTACCCCAGAGCTTGCAAAAGTTTACTCAAGGCTTTTGCGGTCGATATTCAAGACTGTAAAACTTTAACCGAATTGCCGGCAGCAACTTCCAGCCAAAAGTTAGCAGCAATTACCAACTTGTCCGATTCGCTGTTGAAATTTGACGGACTGCACAACCTGGGGAATGTTTTGCGGGCGATCGGCGATTTGCAGCTATCTGAAAATATTTTAGAATTGAGTTTAAAGGTGGCTCAAAATTTACGCTCGCCCCTAGAAATTAGTACGGCAATGCTCAGTTCGGGCAATACAGCTAGAGCATTTGCAGACAGACAAATCTTGCTGCCTCCTCAAGATCGGGATCTCACAATACTTATCTTAAAAACTCAAGCAGCCTTAAACTTTTACCGCCAAGCAGCACAGCTATCTCCATCCCCGACAACCAAACTTCAAGGACAACTCAATCAACTCAGTTTGCTGTTAGAAAGCCAGCCGTGGCTGGGAGATAGAGAATTAATAAATTCTGCGGGTTTGTGGCGGTCAATTCAAACAGAAATTAATAACTTGCCAGCCAGCAGGAGCGGAATTTACGCGCAAATTAATTTAGCTAAAATTTATTTAAAAATGAGAACAAAAGCAGCAAATGCAGCCAGATTGCCTTTACAATTGCCAACAGCGATCGAGATTAATAATATCTTGACAAAAGCAGCAGAGCAAGCTAAAATATTAGGGGATCGAAAAGCAGAAGCTTATGCAGTTGGCAGTTTGGGTACTCTGTACGAAACAGCGAAAGAATGGCAGCCTGCAGAAAGTTTAACTAAACAAGCTTTAAGCTTGGTTTCAGCAGAGAAAGCTGCGGATATTACCTATCAGTATTTCTGGCAGTTGGGACGCATTTACAAAGCTCGATCGGACATTGAAAAAACTGTGGGAAATATCGATCGAGCTGAAAAAGATATTGAGGCAGCACTTGCAGCATACACTAATGCTTTTGAAAACTTGAGATCGCTACGCAGCGATTTAGTTGCTATCAATCCCGAAGTGCAATTTTCCTTTCGAGATAGCGTCGAACCAGTTTACCGCCAATTAGTCGCGTTGAATTTGCAAGTCGCCAAATCTCTCATCGGTAAAGGCAAAATTGAAGACAGTCAAAAATTTCTGAAGCAAGCGAGAAATGCGATCGAATCTTTGCAAATTGCAGAATTAAATAACTTTTTTCAAGATACTTGCGTTGATGTCAAAAACCAACAAATCGATGAGGTCGATCGTACTGCTGCAATTATCTATCCTATTATCCTCGAACAACAGCTAGAAGTAATCGTCAGATTGCCGGGAGGAAAATTGCTGCTGTACGCGCCCAGCGATTCTCAAACCAGTCAGGCAATTACTCAAAAAGAATTGGAAAATACCTTAAAAGAATTGCGAGTTGGCGAAAAAAATGCGTCGCTGCAATCGCCAGCTAGCGGTAATAACTTTTTGCCTTTAACTCAAAGAGTATACGATTGGTTGATAAGGCCGATCGAAACAGCACTCGAATCCAGCCAAGCTAAAACATTAGTTTTTGTACTCGACGGCGAATTGCGCAATATTCCAATGTCAGTATTGCACGACGGAAAGCGATATTTAGTAGAAAAATACGCGATCGCCCTGACGCCGGGTTTGCAATTGTTAAACCCCCAACCTCTATCGCAAGCACAATTGAGGGCATTAATTGCGGGTGCGACTAATGCCCCCAGCTTTCAAGCAAACAATCTGAATCCGCTACCCGCCGTAGAAAAAGAATTGAACGAAATTGCCGAAACGCTGCCGAATAATGACAAGCGCGAAAATGAGAATTTTACTAAAGCTAACCTGCAAGCGATTATCGATCGAGTGCCTTTTCCTGTAGTTCACATTGCGACTCACGGGCAGTTTAGTTCAAATGCGGAACAAACATTTATTCTTGACTGGAACGGACAAATTAATGTCAGAGATTTAGATGGATTGCTGCGAGTTGCCGATCGAAAAAGACCGATCGAATTGCTGGTTTTAAGCGCTTGCGAAACTGTAGCGGGAGACAGCAGGGCTGCTTTAGGATTGGCGGGAGTTGCGGTGCGTGCGGGGGCTCGCAGCACGCTAGCGACTCTATGGCAAATTAACGATGAAAGTACGGCGATATTTATGAGTGAATTTTACAGCGAATTAGCTAAGTCCGATCGAAGTGTGAATAAAGCTGAAGCGTTGCGTCGCGCTCAAGTTAAGTTATTGCAAGATAGTAAATACCAGCATCCATATTTTTGGGCACCTTATGTTTTGGTGGGGAATTGGCAATAGTCGATCGCGAAGTTTGTGCTGGGGACGATCGTCCATTGTTGCGGACATCCTGTATTGTTGTTTGCCAAAGCAATTAACATTTTTTTATTCCTGAAGATAGAGAGAATACCCGATCGCACTTACCCGCAGGAAGAGGCATCGATCGACCGTCATGCTTAAAATTGGGGCAGAGTCGATCGCGCGCTTAAAGCAATATTAATATGCAGACAGCAAACTTTTTAGAACACAAGATGTGGCGTCGCATTCTCATCTTGGTATTGATAATTGCAGTTATTAGTTTTGCTGCCTACAAAATAGAAATTACCTTGACAGGAACACCAAAACTTGCTAACACTTACACGCCTTTCACGCAGCCGACAGCGCAAGAAATAGGTTCCTTCGATACCCTGGGATTTACAATTTCCAAAGCCGACGCTGAAAGCTTGCGTCAAACCCCAGAAGCAGAGGAAGAATTGTTGCCAGAAAATGGCGCTGTCGAGATTACCGAAGACTTATTACAACTCGGGCGCGAGGCATTTTATACAGAAACATTTGGCGGCGAATACTTTCAAAGCGATGTAGCAGGCGCGCTGGATGGTCCGATTAATCCTATTACCTTAACAAAATCGATCGCGCGTTTGGGAGGCAAGCCGACAACTAACTTGCAAATACCCTTAGATAAAGATGTAGAAATTGGCGGCAAACTCTTCAAAGCGGGTACGTTACTCAACACGGGATTGGACATCCCAAAAGGTTCGTTGCTGCCCTTAGGAATGCGTACCAGCATCAAAGAAGGCAAGCTGAGAGTGGGGATTACTTGCGCTTTGTGCCACGCAACTACCGACAGCGAAGGACGCATTTTAGAAGGTGCGCCCAACAACGATGTTGACACGGGTTTGCTGTTAGCATTCGGCACTAATTCAGCCGCCATGTTTCGTCAAACAGGAGTTAATCCGACGGAAATTACAGCAGGACAACATACGTACATTAAAGCCAACGGAGAAACAGCCTATTTGCCAGATGCCAAAGCACTAGAAGATGCTGTTGACGCGCAACTGTTAGCATGGCCGCCAGGTAACTTCGATTCCACAGGGGATCTCGCTAACAATCCCTCGCAAATTCCCCCATCTTATACCTTTGAAAATTGGCCTTACGGTTGGAGTGGATTTGCATCTGTGGGGTGGTTTCACGGATTGACAACTCTCAACAATAACGTCCACGCTACTAACTCGGATGCTACCACCGGTGCAGATTCCAGTTTGGCGCTAATTGGCATCGATAAAGAAACATATCTCGGTACGCTTTTGCAAAATTCAGCTAATCCATCATTTCGCTTGCCAGAAGGTGCAAAACCTTCAGAATTTTTCGATAAAATTGACCCGACACCGGGGGAACCGGGGATAAATCGCACTATCAGAATGCCCGGTTATCCAAAAGGTTCGATTTTTATTTTAGATGGATTGATGGCAAGCACTCCGGGATTGCCAGTAGCGGCGCAACTCAACGGAATGTCTGCTTGGCAAAATACGCTGGCACCCCCTCCAAATCAGTCGGTAACTGATGGGGAATCTTTGCAGCGAGGTGCGAGAGTTTTTGCAAATGCTGGTTGTATAGATTGCCACAGCGGGCGATATTTTACCAATCACGATGTTGTCAGCGAACAGGAAATAAAAGCTCAACCTTCGCGGGCAAAAGCACTGGCAAAATTTCCTTTGATTTTCACCGATCCTCAAACTTATCCTAACAGCGAAACCGTTCCTGTAGCGGCGGATGCACCCGTGTTGGATGTTCCTGAAAATATTACGCCAAAACCGCAGCAGCAGTTAGCTTACGCGCAAAACAATCCGGCGGGAGGTTATAAAGTACCTAATTTAATCGGACTTTATTTAACTGCGCCTTATTTGCACGATGGAGGCGTAGCTGCGGGTACGGAGGCGGAACAACTGGGGATGGCAGGCACGTTAATGCAGCATATCCAACCAGATGCTGCTGCTAGTTTGCGGGTGTTAGTTGACAGGAATTTGCGGGAAAAGGCAGTTGCTGCTAATCGCGCCAATCCCGATTTGCAAGTGGCAAATGTTGACGGCAGCGGACACGAATATTGGGTTGACGAACAAGCTGGTTTTACGGAGAAACAGCAAAACGATCTGATTCAGTTTTTGCTTTCTCTTGATGACGATCCAGAATATCTGGTTCCTTCGGAAAACTCGAATCAGTAAGGTTCGCAGTAATGAGATAATTGGAGCATTCTCAACAATCTTGTAGGGGGCTGGTTCGCCAACCATTTTCAACGTAGAAAACAGGTTAAATAAACCTGCCCCATCCCACGAAAAACCTCCAATTGACATTGATAGAATATCTCATTAGTAAGGACTGAAGTCCTCACTACCAACCATATGCAGTCAGGTTTTCAGTCAAGATTTTAGTCTTTATGCGGACTAAAGTCCTCACTACAAACCACGTGCAAAGTTCAACATCGAATTAATGAAAAATATGGCTGACACGGTATTAATTACAGGTGCTTCCCAAGGTATCGGCAAAGCAACTTCTCTGTTGTTTGCGAGCAAAGGTTACGATGTAGTGCTGGTGGCGCGCCAGATCGATCGACTGGAATCTGTAGCCCAACAAATCAAAGATAAAGGTAGAAATGCTTGGGCGATTTCTGCTGATGTAAGAGATGCCGAACAAGTAAATTCAATGGTCCGCGAAGCGCTGGCTTGCTGCGGCAGTATTGACGTACTAATTAACAATGCGGGCATCTACAGCTTGGGGCAAGTAGAACAATATACTTTGGAAGTTTGGCACCAAATTATCGATACAAATTTGTGGGGATATATCCACACAATTCACGCCCTACTGTCGCATTTTTTGGAGCGGGGCAAGGGTACAATAGTTAATGTAGGTTCGATCGGGGGCAAAATTCCGATCGCCTATCAAGTGCCTTACACTACTAGCAAATACGCCGTTACTGGATTGACGGAATCACTGCACTCGGAATTATCGGATAAAGGGATTAGAGTTTGTGGTGTGCATCCGAATTTTATCAAAACTGACTTAATGGAAAGAGCTATCTTTTTAGGGAAAGACGGACAAGAAGTGCAGCAGCGGCGCGAGTTAGTTAAAAAGGCGGTGCAAAGTCCGGTGTTAGAAAATCCTGAAGATGTAGCAAAAGCTATTTGGCAGGCAGTTAAACATCCGAAAGCCGAGATAATGGTTGGTTCGGCAAATCTTTCGCAGGCAAGTTATCGATTGTTTCCGGGGTTGATGGATTGGATATTTAAGAAAACTTTTGGGATGAAAGATAATGCTTGATGATTATTCATGACTGCAGCAATGACACAAACTCTTCAACGCTTAACTCAATATCTCGAATTATTGCTCTTAATGTTCCTTTAGCTAGTTCTGAATGGTCTGGCACAACAACTTGGGCAAACGGTTCATCTCTTCGCATAATAATGTGACTGCTTTCTCGTCGTTTTTGATAGAAACCGATTTGTTCTAGAACCTGGATGCACTCTTTCCCCGAAATACTAGGTAACTTGCTCACACGACCACCAAGAAAGTTTCAAAATTGTCTTCTGGGACAGATAAGCCATCCTCTTCTAAGGCTGCGATGTACCCTGCAATTGCTTCTTTGATATTTGACAGGGCCTCCTCTTTCGTTTTTCCTTGGCTGTTACATCCTTTTAAACTCGGACACTCTGCAATCCAATAACCATCTTCATCTCTATATAAGATTACCTGTCTTGTAAGCTGGCTCATAGGCGCAAACCATATAAATAGTCGTTTATTCTCGGTCAAATATTAGCATATTCGAGTGCGACTTTTTCAAACAAATTTACCGATCGCTCGCATGACGAGTCTCGCGCAGGGCTTTATGGTCGAAATCTGCGGCAAATTGAATTTGTCCTGCCAGATCGAGCAGATTTTTCTTGCGGCGCGATCGTACAAGTTCTTGCAAAGCTAGGTTAACCAGTTCTTCTTGGGTGGTGAGTTTGGTGAGTTGCAAAGCTTCATCGAGCAGAGAGTCCTCGATATTAAGGGTGATTTGCATAAGCTGGTTGTCAGATAACTGTTAGAGATATATATCCTGAAACCAGTATAGTCGATCGATTGCCAGAAGATATCAACGGTTTTGGGTAACAATTAAACAATCAGCGCCAATCTTGACTAACATGGGTTTAAAAGCTGGTGTCGGCTGCCGATTTTTATCCACTACTCTGCGGAGTACGTACCCGCTATCAGCAGGTCCTCCAAAAAAAGAGTTTTTGCGATACCAAATATCCCCATTCGGAGTGTTTGGATCGCGATCGAACAAAAAATCCACCATCCACCGCGGTACCTGCCAGCCAAACAATACCGGCGTGATGTGCGCGTGCTGCAAAGTTGCATCTGAGAAATGAAACAAGTAAGTAACGCGAGCAAAGTTAACGAAGTAAATTAGCATCCGCCCGGCCGGTGAATCATGAAAACTCCAAATTATTGGATCGAAAACGCGCAGCAATAATGTCAGATTGTTTGGATTCCATTCAGCATTTTGCATCGTCAGGCAATAGTCTGGCAGTCCGTTGCCATCCATGAAAAATATACCTTTTAGGACTTCTGGCAGCGGGTTAGGGTTTTCGACTTGCATCCAAGTTGCAATGTCTTGATTTTGCTTTTTTTCGATCGGAATATTCATGATTGTGTTTCCTCATTACTAAATCGCGATCGAGCGGTGACGCTCGCACTCACAACTCTAAACTATCAACTCAAAACTCAAAACTCAAAACTCAAAACTCCGAAGCTCGGCGTACTTTCCCCACCGTACTTAGGACATCTACCAACATTTCTAATGCCAAATCTTTAGCAGGGCAAATGCGTCCCGCACTGCGATCGCCCACTGAATGAAAACCCATGTGGAAAGGACAGAGATTTTCGCGTTTCGGGTTGAATTCGTAAACTGTCGCACCCCAAAAACTCTCATCCAACAGCCCCAAAATCATCGGTATCAACACCTTAGTTCCTGCTGGGAATGTGCGCTGTTTGCCCGCGATTGTCACCGTGAAGGGCGCAGTCGCGACTCGGTGGCTGGCGCTGACGGGAGCCCAGAGGCGGGCGCATTCTAACAGAAATAACTTGACAGCTTGGCGATCGTCCAAGTCTAGGGCGTCCCAAAAATCAGTCGGCTTGATGTCGGCAGTTTTTTGCCCGTGATAGGCGGGGAGGGGGCGGTAGCCCATTGCCGTGTAGCCCAGGTGCAGGGGGCCTTGCATTCCCGCGATGCCCATAATCGCTGTCATCAGTTTGGCCAATTCGCGCCGAGTCATGCCGTTGTCGCCTGCTTCGGGGAAATCTGCCAAGGCAGGTGAATTTTCGTAGATATCCGCTGCGCGCTCGATTAAAGTTGATAAATCTTTGTGTCCCAGCAGGTTCAGGCTTTTTAGCAAACTGCCGATGACGGCGAAGTAGTGCAGCGGGCTTTGCCGCACGTAATGCAAGTCGGTAAGCAGCGCGATCGAGTCTTCATCGTCGGGGTTGAGTCCAAAAAGTACGTAGTGCAAGTACCTAACTAAAAATCCCATCCAACCGCGCTTGACATCTGTAAAAAATGTTCCTCCTTCACCGTGCGGCATTGCAGCATAATCAGCAGCGAGTCGATCGAGCAATCTTCGGGAGATTTCGTCTCGCTGGCGGTTGGTTGCAGCCTCGTTTAACAGATACTTTTGCACGCAGTTTCTGAAGGCCTCATGTTCCCCATTACCGCCCGCCGATCGATCGGACAAAGAGAGTAGAAAAACATTCCTGCCACCTACATCTCGATCGGGTGAATTATCAGCATCCAAAACAGAAGTACCCAGCCGCCAATCCCTTGCCTGGGGTGAAGTTAGCGCTGTTTCAACGGAGGTAAAATCTCCGATTACCACTTGCGCCGCGCAGCAAAAATTGGCTCCGAAAGCACTGCGCTTGGCAGGCAAGTAGGTGGGTTCGTTGGCAATTAAACCCTCAATAAGTGCGATCGTCGGTAGCATTGTTTTGCTAAGACTCTCTTGGGGATTTTCCAAAGCCCAAACCTGAAGTTCGTGCAGGGCAGGGTTCATCAAAGATGAGAAAATAGTATCTAAATTTAGGTTCATCATTATTTCTCCGATAGTTGCTGAATGTAAGGTGCAGCGCATTTAGTGGCAAGAGGGTATTGAACCGCTATTGAACCGGATTCAATACCTTTAACATTGACAAAATCAGTACCTATGTCTACGACCGTCTTTATTGACAAACGCACTGGTAATGTAAATTAATTCTACTGAATATGTCTGCGCCTCAGTTTAGCCTCATTCCGGAAAAATGGTGTAATTTTTGATAATTCGTAGTAAGTATATTTACGTTTTGTTGCTGGCACTCTCCCCATCAATACTGATGTGCAGGTTCGATCGCGATTTGAGGCGTGGCGCTCTCTTTTGTGGTATTATATTATGTCCGGTCGGTTACCAGCGATCTAAACGGTTTGTAGTGGGGACTTTAGTCCGCAGAATGCTGTTTGTAGTGCGGACTTCAGTCCGCTACAAGATGGCAGTTTGTAATGGGGACTTGAACCTGCAGGATATTGCTGTTTCTAGTGAGGACTTCAGTCCGCTAAAAGAGGGCAGTTTGTAATGCGGACTTTAGCCCGCAGGATATTGCGGACTAAAGTCCACACTACGAACTTTACTTATTGCAGTCGATCGACCGAACAGGATATTATCATCTACCAATCGAAAGTTCAACAAGGAAAAGCGACTAAATAATGGTCAGCGATGTACGTTATTACGATGTAATTTGCTTCGGTGATGAAGTACCGGGAGTTCTTGCTATTATCTCAGCAGCCCGAGAATACCGCCGCCGAACCAAGCTGTATCCTAAGGTTTTGTTAATGTCTAAAGGCAGCTTGCAAGCAGGAATTGGCGGTCATTTAGTTAGAGGAGGTCTTGCTTATTTAGATCGCACCCAAATCGACTCAGAACTTAGAAAATCTTTGGGTTTAGATACCTTTGGTTCGCCCGCTGCAATTTATCAAGAATTCCTGCAAAAATCTGGTGTGACCGAGATTGCCCTTGACCCCCGCAAAGCCAGTGCAGCACTCAGAGAAATGCTGCTACAAGCCGGGTGTTCTTTGCTCAGTAAAGTGGAAATTCGATCGATCAACAAACAAGGGCAAAAGATTGTCAGTATAGTAACAAATAAAGGAACGATTTATGCTGCCAAGCAGTTCATTGATGCCACTGTCAATGCCGAATTAGCTCAAGCAGCAGGTGTGAGAAAGCTGAAAGGCTTTGAAACCTTTGGTCTTCCCGATTCCGAACTTCCCGTCACCCTGGTTTTTGAAACCCAAGGACTTACTCCCAGAAAGCTGAAAGAACTCGATTATACCTATCTAAAACGCTTCACAAATCTTGCAGATTTAGAAGCACAAAAATTTCTCAGCCACGCTGCCGGTAAGGAGATCGAGCTAGCTGAAGAACTCCGCAAGGAAATGATCGATACTAGAGGCAATCTGAAAACTTTATGGGCAGGTAAAGATTATATAGATGTGCGATCGCCCGCGCTATCAGTAGCTTATCATTCTTTTCGAGGCACCAAGCTGTTGTTTTCTCAAACCAGCGCCATTTTAGATGAGGGAAATATCGCCGTATTACCCGACACAAGGCTTTCTTGGAATGCAATTTTATTTGCAGTTAACAGCAGGGAAGCAGAATTCCTAGCCAAAAATGGGTCGCTACCGACTCCTAAAATGCTACAAGAGATATCATTTGTGACTACTTGGCTGAAGAGTTTGGGAGCTACTTCTGTTACTCCCGCCTCGGAACTTTATATCAGGCACGCAGGCAATATTACAGGTGCTGTAGAACCTTTAACAGGTTCGCAAATGCTGCTGGGCGGCGTACCTGCTGATGAGGCAATAGCAACATTTAGCTATCATTTTGACGTGCGCGGTGGTATTCCGGGAATTGGCGAAAAAGCCGAGGCAAAAGGATGGTTCAAAAGTCTCAGCTTTCAGAAGCCAACTTTTAATATTGGCATCCGCCACGCATTAATTAAAAACGTTCCAAATCTGGCAGTAGTCAGCCCGGCTTCTGGCTTTGAAGGCTTAGCTTGTTCTGTGGGTAGAATAGTTGAATTTAATGCTGCAGTCGGTCAAGGTGTAGGCCTTGCTGCGATTAATGCTCTTCTCACCAATAGAAATTTAGCCGATATTTCTAATCGAGATGTTAGGAAAATTTTGGTTGAAACCAGGCAACTGCCGAAAATTTATGGATTTGCCAATTCTGCAGAAGGAACTCTAATGGCACAATTCGAGAGTTTGGTAGTTTACGATGCTATTGCTTAAATAGTCATTAGTCATTAGTCATTAGTGCGAGCTTCCCCTCTCGCTTTCGGTGAGTCATTAGTGCGAGCTTCCCCTCTCGCGATCGATTGAGAGTTGACAGTTAACCGTATAATTACTGGAAACTAAAAATATTCCACAATAGATTAGCGAATAATTTGATGATTAAAATGCACCAATGGTGGCGGCTGCTGTTTTTAGTAATTGCTTTGACGATCGCCCTGATTTCCCCGACAATTTTATCTGATAATTTGCCAGCTCAAACTCCGCCACCCAAACCGCGAACCGAATTGCGCGGCATCTGGCTGACTAACATCGACAGCGACGTTATCTTCTCGCGCAAAAATGTAATTGATGCTGTAAATCGCCTCGAAAAACTCAACTTTAATACCATATATCCTACAGTTTGGCAAGGCGGATATACGATGTATCCCAGCGCTGCAGCCAAACGAGTATTCGGACAGCAAATTGACCCTTCACCCGGATTGCAAGGGCGAGATGTGCTCAAAGAAATTATCGCAGCATCGCGGCGCAAAGGTATCGCTGTAATCCCTTGGTTTGAGTTTGGTTTTATGGCTCCCGCTCAATCGGAATTAGCTCGATCGCACCCCGACTGGCTTGCCAAACGGCGCGACGGTTCAACTGTTTGGCAAGAAGGCAAAGAAGAGCGAGTCTGGCTGAATCCCTTTCATCCAGAAGTGCAGCAATTCATCCAAGATTTAATTCTAGAAATCGTTACCAATTACGATATAGATGGCATTCAATTTGACGACCATTTCGGATTGCCAGTAGAATTTGGCTACGAACCGCTAACTGTATCCATGTATCGATCTCAAATCAACAGCCCTCCCTCCGAAGATGCTCGCGAAACCTTCTGGGTGCGGTGGCGTGCCGACAAAATTAACGATTTCATGGGACGCTTGTTTGCTGCTATCAAAGCCCGCAAGCAAAAGTGTATTGTCAGCGTATCTCCCAACCCTTTGCACTTTGCTTTACCCGCTCACTTGCAAGACTGGTTTACTTGGGAAAGACGCGGTTATGCGGAAGAAATTATCTTGCAAGTTTATCGCAGCGATATCAAGCGTTTTAATGCCGAATTGGAACGCGAAGAAGTTAAACTAGCTCAGGCAAATATTCCCACAGCGATCGGCATTTTAACTGGTTTGAAGAACAATTCAATTCCACTCAAACAAATTCAGGAACAAGTACAAGAAGTGCGCAAAAGAAACTTTGGCGGAGTGTCGTTCTTCTTTTATGAAAGCTTGTCAAGTTGGGCAAAAGAAACGCCCGCACAGCGAGATGCAGCATTGCGATCGCTCTTTCCTGCAAAAATTCAGCGCCCCTCAGTTTACAATTGAGTAAGATAGTTCTAAAAGTTTTAGATTGGGTGGAGAAACGAATCCGGCGTTTCACTCGGATCGACCTACGAGATTGTTTCAGATAATAGGATGAATTAGGGTTGGGTTGGGTTGGGTTTCCTTACGTCAACCCAACCTACATCTACAAACATTATGATATTTAATGATGGTTAAAAATAAATTAATATTTCGCGTTTTTACTGCCAGTTTATGTCTGGTTGCGGTATTGGCGATCGGCTACCTAACTCCCAGAAAGTGGGGCAATTACTCGCACACAAATTGTACGGTTCCCGTAGCCATTTCCAACCAAGGCATCCACACCGATATCATCGTTCCCGTCAAAAATGAATACTTCAACTGGCAGCAATATTTACCTCTAACAGAAATCGGCCGCGAGGGAAATTCCGATTACAAATATCTAGCTTTTGGCTGGGGAGACAGAGCATTTATGTTAGAAACTCCCACCTCAGCAACCATCAACCCGGTTACAGCTTTCAAGGCACTATTTCTCCCTACTCCCTCTACAATGCACGTTCAAGGTTATTGGGCTAATCCCCAAAATACAGAAACGAAATGTGTTAAAATTAGCGGAGCGAATTATCTGAGGATGGTAAATTTTATTAAAAATTCATTTCAATTAGATGCGACGGGCAATAAAATAAAAATTAGCTACGGCTACCACAACAGCGACAGTTTCTACGAAGCAACAGGCAATTACTCAATTTTGAGAAGTTGCAATGACTGGACGGCAAAAGCCTTGCGAAAAGCTGAGGTCAATACTCCTGTATGGTCAACCCTTTCTTCATCAATTATGTTGCATTTAAACAGCGGTTGCCAATGCAAGTTGACTGTTGATAGTTGACAGTTGTTCGGGAGTTTTGAGTTTTGAATTAAGAACTGTCTTTAACTCAAAACTCAAAATTTAAAACTCAAAACTCCTTACCAATTCCCCATTCCCCATTCCCCATTCCCAAATTATGAATGTAATTCCAGCGATCGACCTTTTAGAAGGAAAATGCGTCAGACTCTATCAGGGAGACTACGCCAAGTCTCAAACTTTTAACGAAAACCCCGTAGAAGTAGCGAGACAGTGGGTAAGCGAAGGCGCGACAATGCTGCATTTAGTAGATTTAGACGGCGCTAAAGCAGGTCATCCAGTCAATCACAAAGCCATTGAAGCGATCGTCCGCGCAGTTGATGTTCCCTGTCAAGTAGGAGGCGGAATGCGCGATCGCGCTGCGGTTTCCGCTATCCTCAATTTAGGAGTGCGGCGGGCAATTCTCGGCACCGTCGCCGTCGAAAAACCGCAGTTAGTCGGCGAATTATGCGCGGAATTTCCCGGTCAAATTCTGATAGGAATCGATGCCAGAAACGGTAAAGTTGCGACTAGGGGCTGGCTGGAAACTTCGGAAGTTTTAGCAACAGAATTAGCGCAGCAAATGGCCGAGTTAGGGGCTGCGGAAATTATTTACACCGACATTCACCGCGACGGCACGCTGGAAGGTCCAAACTTGGATTCTTTGCGAGAAATTGCCAATGCGATTTCGATTCCCGTCATTGCTTCCGGCGGCGTCAGTTCGATCGCGGATTTGTTAAATTTGTTAGCTTTGGAACCAATTGGTGTCAAAAGCGCGATCGTCGGTAGGGCCATTTATACCGGAGATATCGCGCTTAAAGAGGCAATTCAAGCAGTCGGACAAGGAAGGTGGCAGGATGTACCGCCCGATTTGGGTTCTTCAAGTTTTGCTTGATACGTAAAACTGCATGGTGCGTTCCACTCAACAGCTAGTGAAGTGATGAATATTGCTGCGGGGACGCACCATACATCAAACTATAATAATAGAAAACAGTTCGATATTGCTTATGGAAAGTATTTTTACTCCCAGCGAAGCTGCTGCATTCGTACAGTTGCCTGAAAAACAAGTATACAGCGAATTGGAATACCGAGTTATTCCGTCTGTAGCCAATTCACCAACGCTTCCCTTTGCAGCATTAATTTACCTTCGAGCTCTCAAAGAGGTAAATTTTACATTCTCAGTTGACTATCGATCGTTACTTTACCAACAATTAGTAGAGGCTGTGGAGCGACAGATGTCTAGTCTTGAAGTAGGAAAGTTTTTCACGTTACATCTAGACGCGATCGCCTCTGAGTTGTCGGACATAATTACACGATTCAAAGAGTGGCAAAAGCGTTTAGTTACTGATTCAAATATCATGGGAGGGGAAACCGTTTTTCCAAATAGTCGCCTCACTGTTCGCCGGATTGGATCGATGCTCGAACGCGGTGAATCATCAGAGGTGATTCGCGAGGATTACCCATACTTATCTCAGGAAGATTTGGAATTTGCCCAGATCTATGTGAGAGCATATCCAAGTGTTTCAGGATTTACGCACAGAGACTATCTGTAAGTTGCCCACTTATCGCATTGCCCTCACAGATAGTATACAGACTGTTCCATTTGGTAAGTTCTATGTTTGATGCTGTAAAAAACATTAAGATCCTGATTGATGAGGATCTTTCGCCTGCTGTAGCGCGCAATCTATGCGAAGAGTTTTTAATTGATGCAGTTGCAGCTCGCGATCGCGGTTTGCTTGGTGCGGACGATCGCAAAATTTTAGAATACGCCTTTAATGAAGAGCGCATATTGGTGACAGCGAATGTCGGCGATTTTGAAAGATTCGCACGCGCCTGCGAAGTTCACGCGGGCATTATTTTTATTTCTGAAGGCGACTTGTTGCGCAGCGAACAGATTTCGATTGTCAAAGAAGCTATCGCCGCAATATATACTGAACTCGAAGCTGGACGCGATATGGTCAATAGGGTTCTTTACATATCAGCAAACGGCACAAAAAATTTCGAGGCTTTACCGCCAGATATGTCAAAATAACCAGGAGTTATACAAGTAATATCGTGTCCGGTCGATCGATCGCGATAAGTAAGGTTCGTAGTGTGGACTTCAGTCCGCTCCATTTTGCGGACTAAACTCCGCACTACGAACTAATCTCATTAAAGTATTTGTATTTACAAAATTAGTTAAAGTTGACTAGAGCATTGCCTGCGGACAGGAATCTCGATCGTAAACTCGGCCCCGCTTCCCGGAGTCGAACAACAAGTTAGCTTGCCCCCGTGTGTTTCAGTGATAATCTGATAGCTAATTGCCATTCCCATTCCTGTTCCCTTACCGATAGGTTTTGTGGTGAAAAAAGGATTGAATATTTGTTTTTGAATCGATTCGGGCATTCCCACTCCTGTATCAGCGATCTTAATCTGCACCCATTCTCGATCGACTGCCGATGTTAAGATAGTAATTTGACCGGAATTTTCTTTGGTTTCTTGAACCTTGCTGTTTGCATTGAGTTCCTCAATAGCATCAATAGCATTTACCAGAATATTCATCAACACCTGATTTAGTTGTCCGGCATAGCAATTCACCAGCGGCAAATTACCGTACTTCCGCATTACCCGAATCTCGGGGTAGTCCTGTTTTTTCTTCAGGCGGTGCTGCAAAATTAACAAGGTACTATCGAGACATTCATGAATATCCACCAGCTTGAATTCTGCTTCGTCCATGCGCGAAAATGTCCGCAGCGACAGGACTATATTGCGGATTCTGTCTGTACCAATTTTCATAGAATTCACAATTTTTAGCAAGTCTTCCTGTAAAAAATCTAGGTCGATCGCATCAGCCTGTTCTTGAATTTCAACTACCGGATTCGGATAGTGATGCTGGTACAATTGCACCACATTCAGCAAGTCTTGAGAATATTCCTCAATGTATGTGAGATTGCCGTGAATAAAATTAACTGGATTGTTGATTTCATGGGCCACACCCGCTACCAGTTGCCCCAAGCTGGACATTTTTTCTGCATGAACGAGTTGGGCTTGCGTGCGTTTGAGTTCGCTCAGGGTTTGTTCTAACTGGCGCTTTTCTTTGACTTCTCTTTGCGAACTTTCTAAATCCTTGATGATTTGTCGGAGTAGATTTTCTTTCTTGTGGTTCGTTTGTTCCAGTTCTCTGCAAGTTGTTTCCGATCGCTCTAACTTTTTTCGCAAGATGCGATTTTCTTTTTCAAGTTGCTTAACTGTTGCCAGAATATCTGTTGTTTCTAACTCCACCTTATGCTTCTCCTAGTAGCAAAGTGACAAATGTTTCGTTGTGAAAATAGGAGATGCCCTGTTCTTCTAAGGGTGCAATTTCCCCGTTCGTGTAAAAGCCACAACTCGGTAATGCTGAATTCAAGCAGGCTTGAGTTAGTTCGTGTTCTTCCTTCGTGCGAGTGCCGAGAATTTGTCGCCGGCTGGCACAGGAAAAATACAAAGCAGCCGCAGGTTCTTTACCGGGATAATTGTCTAAGGCTTGCTTCATCGATGTTTGTGATGCTGAGAGAATGCGATCGTGTGTGGTTTCCGTAATTTGCACGATCGCCAGTTCTGGAATATCTCCAAAAAAGGTCACGCTACCAATTTCTGCATCGCAAACTCCGCTGGGTGCTCGCATATAGTAAAGAAATTCCTTCGCATCAAACACCGCTAGGGGATATTCTGAGGATGGTGGCAATTGTCCCAAATAATGGGAGTAAAACTCTAAAGCAGGTTTGCCGTTGATTTCGTAGACTACATTTTGAGAAGCTTTAGTAACTTTCCCCGCATTGCCAATCGGATACCAACCGCTAGCAATCCCGTGAGAAAATAGCACCGAACCCGAGATTAAAAGAATCCCAATTGCATCGCTGCAAACTTCAGTTTTGTAGAACTGATAGGTTTGTTTGAACTGCCACCGATCGGCCGTAAGTCCGCCAAAAATAGGTACTTTTTCCCCTAAAGCTTGATGCAGCTTATCCAAAATCAAAACGGCGCTGGTGGTGAGACTTTCTGGCAAAGCAATACAGAGTTTAATCTCCTCCGTACAACCTGTTGTTGCTCGATCGATCGCGCTTTGAATGGCGAGGTTCAAATCCTGGGAAAGGTTTCGCCCAATTCCAGCCCGAATAGTGATGTTGTCCGTACAAAATAGCATTAGAGTCAGCGAATCCTGTTCAAACCCTAAAATGGAAGACATCTCTCCATCAGTTGTGCCGCCAATTAATTCAATTCCTGGATAAGTTTCGCAAATTCGCTCTAAAATGAGAGTATGTTCAAAGTCAATGCCAGCAAACAATATACCTGCTTGAGGAGATGCTCCTGACAAAGATTGCTGGCATCGATCTAAGACTTCTGCTATTGCCGATAGAGAGTCAGGATCGTTACTGTGACCGACTGCTGTTTTTAACATTAATTTAGAATGCTAATTGAGCGATTAATACTCGATCGATTGCTACAAATGAGAATTAGCTCTAGTTGCCCAAAGTCTAATTCTTTTCGCGGTGGTCAAACACCGCCTACCGATTTTGCTTAAGTCTATGCTTAAGTTCATCGCTACTTTTCGTAAAATGTTCGCAGATGCTTGAAGGTCTGCATTTACTAAGCTACCGTTTTTTGTACGATATAGACCGCGTTGGTGTCAGCGTCACAGTAAATCAAGTTTTGCTGCACACCTCGACGGGGCTTTTCTTTCCTAGCCGTATAATATCATATTCAGCAACCGGCAGCAGGAAAAAATTGCACTTTTATTTTTTGTAAGAGGACGATTGCGTATCGGCGATGCAAAATAGGTTCTGCGATTGCTTGACTTAGCTGGCGCTCGCAATGAGAGAAATAGATTTAATGTTCGATCGTACCAAATCCGAGTTAAAAACCCTCGATCTACGGAAGATGGTGAGAGGGGGGGGAGGGGAGATGGGGAGAAATTAGCTCGCGATCTGTCCAAGGGGCGAGTAGCGCGGATTTAGGATAAGATGCCTCCAGAAATGTGCAATTCGGTAAGGCCGATCGAAAATTGTGTTAGCGGGCGGTGGCGTGCCCCTGCGGAATCCAGGCAACCTCAAGCCACGGCAGAGTCCTTGTGGGGGCGGACTTCCGGCGGTTGAAACTCTCAAATAATTTTATCAAAACGATACCAGATTCAGCAATTATTGAATCAGAATTCAAAGCCTTGAATCAGATAGATAATAAAATCGAGTTTTGGTCAGCGTTAGTACAACCTTGTTGAAATTGTTAATCTTCATATTTAGGTGCTTCACACCTTGTCAGAACGACGCTTACTGCTGGCTTTTATCCAAAGTCCGATTAAACCAAAGACAACTGCGATCGCTAGCAAAAATGCTAAATTGAATTCAATACCGGAGCCACTTGTATCATTACGCCAACGTAAAACCCACAGCGAGCCTTTCCCAATTGCAAATGAGGGGATGCGCCCAGCCAGGAAAAGTGCTGGTAGTGCTAAAAAAATGGCAATCTCCACGACGAATGCGATCGCACTGAGCCTTAAACCAAAATCGCGTTGGTGCTTGAATTTTTGCACAGGTGTGCCATAGAAATCTACAGCTAATGAGAAAAGTCATTCTTAGGTTAGATCTGTCAGTATTTTTGAGTTTGTATGCTGGGAAAACGAGCTTTATATAATTTAACAACAGCGAAATGACACAAAACTGCGATCGAGCGAGCGAAGCAATAGAATTGCTGGGTCAAGAAAAGTTGGAACTAAGCGATCGCGATCGTCAAGAGATAATCGATCGCATCCGTCCCACTGCCTTAATCATTCACGAAACAATTCGGATCGAGGGCGAAAATCAGTTGTGCCGTCCCGTTTCAGCTTTAGCTTGGTCCGGACTCGCCGCAGGGCTTTCTATGGGATTCTCTCTGGTGGCTCAAGGTTTACTAAAAGCAAATTTACCCCAGCAATCTTGGAGTTCGATTATTGTCAGCCTCGGGTACAGTATCGGCTTTGTCATCGTGGTAATGGGACGCCAGCAATTGTTCACTGAAAATACCCTGACTGTCATTCTGCCTTTGTTAAGCGATCGCAGGCGCAAAGTTTTGCTGCGAGTGCTGCGATTGTGGGGAATTGTGTTAGCAACCAATTTGTTAGGAGCATTCATATTTGCCTCAATTGCTGCGCGGGTTGAAGTTTTTCCCCCCAAACTTCAAACAGCGTTCGGCGAAATTGGTTTAAGCGCTCTTGATGGAGGATTTTGGACAACTTTATTGCGGGCAATTTTTGCTGGTTGGTTAATTGCTTTAATGGTCTGGCTTCTCCCCGCGGCTGAGTCTTCCCAACTGTGGGTAATTACAATTATCACTTCCCTTGTTGGGCTGGGTGAATTTCCTCATATTATTGCCGGATCGGTAGAAGTTTTTTATGCAGTGGCGATCGGAGATGTTTCTTGGTCAGAATATTTTGGCAAGTTTATGATACCTACCTTAATTGGTAATATCTTAGGCGGAGTTACTTTAGTCGCTGCCTTAAACCACGCCCAAGTTGCTAGAGATGACATCTAAACTTGTGGCGCTCTTAATACGGGTACGATCGTGAAAAAAATTAAATGCTTTTTATTAAGCTTATTGGGATTAATTGGCGCAATCCTAATTTACGGCTTAATCGAACCCTACTCGATCGAGACAAAAGTAGAAGTCGCAGCAATTCCCAATCTTCCTGCTGCGTGGGAAGGGCAACAAATTGCCGCGATCGCGGATTGGCAGGTAGGAATGTGGCTGGGCAACACTTTTACTATCCGTCGCATTGTCGGTCGATTAGTCGAAAAACGCCCCGCCGCCGTGTTGATTGCTGGCGATTTTATTTACAATGCAGGCGACGATACCAGCGCAGAAATTAATACAGCAATTAAATTAGTTCGCCCGCTGACAGCAGCAGGTATTCCCACTTATGCTGTCTTGGGCAATCATGACTTTGGAATGAAGGAAAAAAACGGCAATCCAGATGTAGCGCAAGCTACTAAGCTAGCTGATTCTTTAAAAGCTGCGGGCGTGCAAGTTTTGGAAAATGAAGCTGTTGCCCTTGCATTTTCAGACACTACAAATCAGCAAACACCTTTATATTTAGCAGGCATCGGATCGCATTGGGCTAATAACGATCGACCAGGATTAGCGCTGGCACAAATACCAGATAAATCGCCCAGGTTGGTTATGATGCACCATCCTGAATCTTTTGCAGAATTTCCCGCGAATACCGCACCTGTAGCTGTGGCAGGACACACCCACGGCGGTCAAATTCGCCTGCCATTTACTCCAGAATGGTCTTGGTTGACTTTTGTGAAAGAAGATGAGGTTCATGTTGACGGCTGGATCGAGAATTATGGAAAGTCGGGAAACCGTCTTTATGTCAATCGAGGCATTGGTTTCAGCATCCTGCCAATCAGGATTAACTGCCCGCCAGAGGTGACTTTATTCACGCTTCAGGGTGCTTAAATTATTCGTAATTTCCTAGCTGGCGCAACGGTTATATCTGCCGTTAATGAAATATTTTTTAACTTAAATTTATGTCTTTTGATAGTGTTTTTACTGGCGGACGATCGAGTTTATTGTCGCGATCGCGATCGCAGGCATGATTGTTTGAACGGGTTCGATCGCGCTTAAGGGCAAGCAATATCGAAAGTTTTTTCTCCATCATCTTCCATCCGGCGGATCTTTTCTTATGGCATCAGACAGAGGGCAAGATTGAGCGAGTCCGATTAGATGGAGGTGAACGCAAGATTTTGAAATATTGAGCAGAGATAATAAACCTTTTGCAGAAGTCGATGTTTGAGACTTTGACTAAATTTACAAGCTTCGATCGGGAGGTATCCATGTACAAAAGCAATCTCTTGAAAAACAATCTCTTGAAAAACCAGCTAGGGATATTGCACATCGTCTCTGGAATTCTATTCATCGGTTTGCCAGTCGTTCCTTTTGAGGCATCAGCAGTTCCCAATTCTGCACTCAACCCCTGTCCTCGGATTTTCTATGAAGAACCTCACAACAGTAGTGTTGCGGTTCCTCAAGGATGTCCGCCCAACGCAGCAAATCAAAGATTAAACCAACAAGAATTGCGTCCAAATATCGTTCCTCCGGCGAGGGGAACTACTGGCTTACAAGCACCTTTGCCAGACACCAGGCAGAGTCCTATTGCCACGATCGCACCAACGGCAGGTCAGGTCAGCGTGAAATTAAAAAACAACACAAATTCCCGCATTTCCTATCAAGCGATCGGGCATACCGAACCGCGATCGCTAGCAGGTGGAGAAGAAGTTTTGCTGCAAAATTTACCCGCACCTGTCACTGTCACGCTAGTACGTGAAGATCGAGGACTTCTCAAAGTCATACCCGTGTCTACTTCGGAAACAGAAATGCTGGCAGTCTCATTGGATGAAACTACTAACTTGGATGACAAGCAAGGGGTTTTGAGAATTCAAAGAGACGGTCAAGTCTTTTTAAATTAGGTAGTTGAGAATTGAGAGTTGAAAGCTGAGACTGCCCAAACAATTAACAGGACAAATCAGGAGGTTTTTCAATGCTTAAGAATCCTTTAAACAATTCTACTCAAAAGCTGTGGAATGCGAAGTCTGGAGCGATCGCGCTTGTTGCAGTAGCAGCTACCATGCTGTCAGCTTGTAACACCCCGCAACGGCAAGCAACAGTACCTGCACCGCCCGGTTCTGTTAACACAACAACCGAGGAAGTGGTTGACAATACAGCGCAACTAATCGGTCAAACTGTAACCGTCAGAAGCGCGCCAGTTAGAAGATTGGGACCATCAACTTTTACAGTTAGCGACGATCGGTTTTTTGGCAACGAATCAATTTTGGTTGTCAATGCTACCGGCAAACCTTTTGTGCTGCCAGAATCGGGTCAAGAAGTTCAAGTAACGGGAACAGTTCGCAACTTTGTACTTGCAGATATTGAGCGCGAATACAATTTAGGATTGCAGCCAAACTTGTACGCTGAATACGAAAGCAAACCCGCAATTGTTGCCCAGTCAATGGCGCTAGCACCCACACCGGGCGAACTCACTTCAAACCCCAAAAAATACTACGGTCAAACGTTGGCGGTAACGGGTGAAATCGAAAACCTCAGAACTCCGAATTCATTCACTTTGGATGAAGACAAATTACTTGGCGGAGAAGACTTGTTAGTAATCCACGCAGTTCCCACAGCAAACGTGCGAGAAGGCGAGAAAGTTGCAGTTACAGGCGTCTTGCGTCCGTTTGTCGTCGCCGAGTTGGAACGGGATTACCAACTCAAATGGGATTTGACTTTGCAGCGGCAGTTAGAAGCCGAGTATAGCAACAAACCGGTGTTAGTTGCTACGGGGGTTTATCCCTCAGCAATTCCAGAATAACAAACGATCGAGCAGCAAGCGCGATCGCCTGTAGGAGGAAGACAAAAAAACAAAAAAACATTTTTTATTTTGCGTCTTCCTTATCTCCTTTGTTTCGAGCGCTAATTTAGTAAGAAGGTGTATGTGATGGATGGATCTGAATCTTTATCGCAATCGGTGAATCAACCAAAATTTGCGACAACCCTTCGCTTGTTCAGTCGGTTTAGCTTTTGGATACAGTTATTGTTTGGTATGGTTTCCGGCATCGCTTTATTATTTGCGATGTTCGGCCGCAACCTGAGCGAACAAACTAATAATCCAGGGATGGGGTTTGGCATATTTTTGGCGATTGTTAGCATTTTGTTGCTGTGCTTTAGAATTTTTTGGGACTTTCGCTATCGGTTACTAGGCAGGCGCTTGCAAGAAGCCAATACGCAGTTACAGCCCAACAAAGCAGACATTACTCACACTTTGCAGGTTGGATTGTATTCGAGTTTGGTAGGGCTACTAATCGCGTTTGTCGCCTCTGAAGAAACCATTGGTGTTGTACTGGCAAAAACCCTAGCTCAACCGCAGGCAATGGCCGCTTATACACCGGAAAGCATGATTCGATCGCTAGATATTTTGGTGACTTTGGCAAACGTTAATACGATCGGCGCTCACTTTTTTGGAGCCGTTACTTCTCTCGGCTTGCTCAATTGGGTAGAGGATTAGCTGGCAGCAAGGGCGATCGTATAATTTGTACTCTTTGTAGGTTGGGTTGAGCGTAGCAAAACCCAACAATTCTACTTTCGATCGGGCATTGTTAATAAGTATCGCCCGAACCGATCGCCTCCAACTCAACCTCACTCAATATCTTAGATTCCATCGCGTACAAATCCTTCAAAATAAGTTTGACATCGGGAAACGCAAAATACTCAGTCAGCGTACCGATGCGGTAATTAAATACTCGGTATCGGTGCTTGAAATACAGCTCGACATTCCCCCGACTTTCCCACAATCCCAACAAATTAACAACTGCATCCGAGTAATGCTCTCTCACATCCCGCTGCACTTCTGCGATTCTTTCGGCGATCGATCGAGTAGTAATGCCAATTTTATAAAAGGTTTGGCTAGCAGTTTTTACCTCAAGAAAGTAGAGGGAATTTAGCAAGATTCTGCGCAACTGCGCTCGATAAATTTTCAAATCAGCCAGCCTTTCTTGCAAACAGGAAAGTCCAGCAGTTTCAGCCACTGCGGTCGATCGCTCCAGTTCGGTTAACTTTGCCAGTAACAAGGGTTCTTGAACTCGATTGAACGACGCCAAGGGAAGCGCGCCTACCGGGATTTTTCCCAAGTCAGCGAATTGATAAGTGTTAGCGCCCGATGCTTCCAGCAACCCCTTTAACTCCCACCGAAAGCTGATTAAATCTTTGGGGATCGGTATGCTAGCAGCCCCGTATTCTCGCCACAGCACTTTCAATTGTTCCAATTCCTCACCTTTGAGTTGGATGTTGAAGTTATCGTAAAGTGGTAGTGTTGGGAATGCTTTGGTTTTGATTCTGCGAGCAACCAGCTTGCAAGTTTCCCCCGTGTGGGCGAAGTGGTGCTGTTTCACGTTCCCCTTTTTTGCTGTCAACCCACCACCGCAGTAAAGGCAAGTCAGGTTAGTTTTTCCCCGTACATATTCATCAATACTCGCCAACTCTCCGCTGGCAGTAACACCATATCGCAGCCACATCTATAAATAATTCTCCTCATTCGCAGGTTTCGCAGATGCACCCGCTAACATAATTAGAGATTGTAACAAATATCCAGGTAAAAGCTTCAGTCTGGGGATGTAACTTATAAAGTTTATTTCAAGCGATCGCGCTTTCAGTGCTGCGTTCGCCCTCAGAATCATCTTCCCAAACCTGCTGGTAAACCTCGTTGTGTTAGCCGATCTCGCTTACTGAAACTTATCCAAACAAGCAGTCATGTGCGCGCTGCACTTCCTATAGATTGAAACTCATCCTAGCAAGCAGTAAGGTGCGCGCTGTACGCCCTACAGATAAATAAGAATTACGCAAAATTTAGCGCGAACCAACCTAAAATATTTAACATTTATTTTCAATAAACTCAGTCAATAGGAGGAGACAATAGCTGCCAAAGATTGATTAGTATTTAAGCTAAATGCAAGCATTGGGAGAAGCAATATGGCTCTGATAAAACTTGAAGATTTTTACCCCAACTATCGGGATGATTCGTCGGATGTAGGCGACCTCAAAGACTACAGTGTTTACGCCGTTGGAGAGGACAAAGTAGGCTCGGTTAGCGACATTTTAGTTGACGAGCAAACAGGTAAATTGCGTTATTTTGTTGTAGACACCGGTTTCTGGGTATTTGGCAAAAAAGTTTTGCTACCTGTCGGTATGGCTACGATCGATCGCAATGACAACCGCATCTATGCCAAAACCCTGCTCAAAGAGCAAGTGGAAAACTTGCCTGATTTCAAAGATTTGGAAAAAGTTGATTACGACTATGAAGAGCGAGTGCGCGGCGTTTACCGTCCGACGGCTAATACTTCTGCGAAAACAAAGACTGCTGCCAAAACTCAACCTGCCAGTTACGATCGCAACAGTTACAGCTACGAACAAGAACCGTCCTTGTACAATATCAGCGATCGCGACAATCAAAGCTTAAAACTGTACGAAGAACGCTTAGTCGCCAACAAACAGCGTCAAAAAACAGGTGAAGTTGCTGTTGGTAAGCGCGTGGAAACAGAAACTGCCCGCGTCGCAGTACCGGTGGAGAAAGAGCGAGTGGTAATTGAACGCACCGCCCCCACCAATGCAACAGCTACCACTCCGCGCAATGACGCTTTCCGCGAAGGCGAAGTTGCTCGCGTGGATATTTACGAAGAAACACCGGATATCCACAAAGAAGCTTTTGTGCGGGAAGAAGTCAAAGTTAAAAAGGTTGTAGAACGCGATACAGTCACCGCTGAAGAACAAATTCGCCGCGAAGAATTAGACATCGATACTCAAGGTCGTCCGATTGTCAACCAGTAATAAACACGGTTTGTAGTGAGGACTTCAGTCTTTCAGTTTGTAGTAAGGACTTCAGTCCTTCTTTTCAAGGAATCGGGCGTGTTTTCTTGCCGCACAGATCCCCCCCAGCCCCCCTTAAAAAGGGGGGAGCAAGAGAGTTAAAGTCCCCCTTTTTAAGGGGGATTTAGGGGGAGCTAAAAAGTGCGATCGCTCGCGATCGGTGGTCAGTTCTCAAAAGGCGCTTAACAACAGGCAACTCACCAACGATCGATGACCTTTTAACACATTACTCTTTGAGCGATGACTCAACAAAATTATCGCAATTCTTCAGCGCAGGTAGCTAACCAGCAGAGCGAAAATACCGATCGCCAAATACCGCAACCTCCAGAAGGTTCGCAGCGCTTGCAGTGGTTGGGACCGAGCTTTTTGTGGATGCTGTCAGCCGCAGGTTCGGGAGAATTACTATTTACACCGAGGATTGCCGCTCTCTACGGCTATTCTTTACTCTGGGCGCTACTGGCTGCCGTTGTGCTTAAATGGTTCATTAACGGCGAAGTGGGGCGGTTTTCAGTCTGCACGGGTACAACCATTCTCGAAGGATTTAAACAAATTCCAGGTCCCAAAAATTGGGCTGTTTGGCTGATTTTGTTGCCCCAAGTAATTGTAGCAATTTCTACCGTAGCTGGGCTGGCGGGTGCTGCTGCTACTGCCTTGATTTTAATGACGGGAGGAACGGTTCAACTGTGGACGGTAATTATCATCATTGTCACGGCGGCAATTGTTTTATTGGGGCAGTACAACTTAGTAGAAAAAATTTCTTCTTATATAGGTATTGCCCGGACAATCGCTGTAGTTGCTGCGGCGCTGTTTGTATTTCCTAACGTTCGCTCTTTCGCCGCCGGATTAGTACCGGAAATTCCGCAGAATGTTAGGTATCAAGAAATACTGCCTTGGTTGGGTTTTATGTTGGCTGGCGCAGCCGGATTGATGTGGTATTCCTATTGGGTAGAAGCCCGAGGATACGGTGCTGCTAGCGTTGAAGGACAAGAACCAATAGACCCAAAACAACTCGATCGGGAAGACAAAAACAAGCTGCGCGGCTGGTTGAATTTGATGATTGTATCCAACACCTTAGCGGTGGTGGGAGCGTTGTTAGCGGCACTATCTTTTCTGATTTTGGGTGGTGAATTGCTGCGTCCCCAAGGGTTAGTACCTAAAGAAAATCGAGTAGCCGAAACTCTTGGTAGTCTGCTGGGCGATATCTGGGGACCATTTGGTTTCTGGTTTATGGTGGCGATCGTATTTATTACTTTTTGCAGCACCGTACTTTCAGTTGAAGATGGTTTTGGGCGAATGTTTGCTGATGGTACGCAAATTCTGTTGCAGGGTTTTGGTATGCGGGGACGCTGGACTAACGAAAAGTTTTTGCAGCGTTTTTACATAATATTGCTGTTAGCATTACTACCCATTGCAGTTTACATTTTCTTCGGCGAACCTGTGGGTTTGCTGCAAACTGCTGGTGCAATTGAAGCAGCACACATTCCCATTGTTACCGGACTGACGCTTTATCTCAACCATCAGATGTTACCGCAGGAATTGCGACCTTCAAAGTTTATCTTTGGGGGAGCAACGATCGCGGGTATTTTCTTTGCCGTGTTTGCGGTAATTTATCTTTTGCAAATGTTGGGAATTATTGGTGCTAGTGCGGCGGATTGGTAAGGAGTTTTGAGTTTTGAATTTTGAGTTTTGAGTTAAAGATAGTTGTCAGGAGTTTTGAGTTTTGAATTTTGAGTTTTGAGTTAAAGACAGTTGTCAGGAGTTTTGAATTTTGAATTTTGAGTTAAAGACAGTTGTCAGAAGTTTTGAATTTTGAATTTTGAGTTTTGAGTATTGACAGTTCTTAATTCAAAACTTAAAACTTAAAACTCAGAACTCCCCCTCTCCCCATCTCTTTTCTTACTTGCATCCTATGACTTTAGCAACACAACCCCTCTCTAATTACATCGCGATCGTGTTTGATTTCGACGATACCCTTGTCCCGGATACTGTCGATAGCCTCTTAGAAAGTCTCGATATTGATGCGTTAGAATTCCGTCAAGAACGCATTCAACCGCTAATCGATAATGGATGTGACAAAATTCTCGCTAGATTCTACGCCATTATTGAGGAATCAAAGCGGCGGGGCAATAAAATTACCCAGGAATATCTCGCCCAATTCGGTCAACAATTAGCACCCTTTGACGGCGTACCGGAAATGTTCGATCGCCTGCGTAAAAGTGCTTGCAAAATCAACCCCAAAGTGGAACTTGAATTTTATCTAATTAGCTGCGGCATGGTAGACATTGCTCGTTATAACTGCATTGCACCTAAATTTAAGGAGATGTGGGGCTGCGAGTTTCACTATGGAACAGATGGCGGGATTGAATTTCTGAAAAAAATTGTGACGCACACTGAAAAAACTCGCTATTTATTCCAAATTGCCAAAGGAATTGAGGGTCAAAAACAAGATGAAAAAACCTTTGTTTACCGAGATTTACCGCCGGAAGAATTACATATTCCGCTGACACAAGTTATTTATGTCGGTGATGGTGCGTCTGATATTCCTTGCTTTTCGCTGTTGAATGAAGAAGGGGGTACGGCGATCGGGGTTTACAAAGAAAGCACGCCCGAAGAGTGGAATCGGGAAATAGAAATTAGTAAAAGTCAGCGCCTTGCGAATTTGGCTCCCGCCGAATATGGGGAAGATTCGGAGTTGATGCGATCGCTCACTTTAGCCGTCGAAAGTCTGTGCAAACAAATCTCGCTGTTACAGTTAAGTGTTGGTGAATAAAGAGGTTGTTGCTGTGAGTTTAGGAAAGTGGTTGGGGCTGTTATTTTTAGTGTTTTCGCTCTATATTTTATGGCAAATTCGCGTCCTCGTTTTATTATTGTTTGCAGCAGTAATTTTGGCAACGGCGCTGAACAGACTGGTGCGAAGGTTGCAACACTCTGGCGCTCGACGGGGGGTGGCGATCGCTCTATCTATAGGGATTGTACTCGCGTTTTTTGTGTGCTGTTTTACTCTCATCGCAACGCGCCTTACCAATCAGTTTGAAGAGTTGATTCAACTGGTGCGACTTGGAATAGAGCGACTGCAAGTTTGGATCGACTGGTTGCAAGCAATGGTTCCCGGACAAGCATTCAATAATACTCCGATTCTTAACAATCTAACCCAACAGCTTCAAACTATTTTTAACTGGTTGATTTCCCAGATATATCTCTTATTTTCCAACTCCATAAACCTGATTCTGGGTTCGCTGTTAATTCTTGTTTTGACGGTCATGCTAGTAGCAAATCCCATAGAATACCGCCGAGGATTAATCAGCTTTTTTCCTGCCTTTTACCGCCAGCGAGTCGATCGAATTATTTCTCAATGCGAACAGGGTTTGATTGACTGGCTGGCGGGAGTATCATTAAGTACGATCTTTATAGGCATTACGACCATTGTCGGGCTAGGATTTTTGCAAGTCCCGCTGCCTGTAGTGAATGGATTTTTAGCAGCTTTTTTTGCCTTAATTCCTTACATTGGCGTAATTTTGATGGCGGTTCCACCAATGTTGCTGGCTTTATTAGATTCTCCGGTGAAAGCTGGAGCTGTCTTGTTATTATATATCTTAATCCAACAATTTAAAGTAACTTTTATTGGCACTATAATTAAGAAAGAACCAGGCTCTATACTGCCAGCTTACACTTTAGTATTTTTAATTTTGTTCGGATATATTTTTGGTTTCTTAGGTTTGTTTCTGGCGGTGCCAATTACGATTGTTGCTCGAGTTTGGATTCAAGAATCTTTAATCGAGGATGTGCTAGACCGCTGGCATTCAACTTCTTAATTGACGGGCGATCGAGTTCCCAAATCAACCTTTGTTACACAGTTTATCTATGAGGAAAGTTACTGCAATGAAAAAAGACCTCTGGTATAAAAACGCAATTATCTACTCCCTCGATGTTGAAACTTTCATGGACTCGGACGGCGATGGTGTAGGCGACTTTCAAGGACTTAACAACCGCCTGGACTATTTATCTGGATTGGGAATTACTTGTTTGTGGTTGTTGCCATTTTATCCTTCCCCCAATCGCGACAACGGTTACGATGTGATGGATTACTACAACATCGATCCGCGACTGGGAACTCTGGGAGATTTTGTCGAGTTCATGCACGAAGCAGGAGAAAGAGGGATTCGCGTACTGATCGATTTGGTAGTAAATCATACCTCCGATCGACATCCTTGGTTTCTGGCAGCCAAAAGCGATCGAAACTCCAAGTATCGCAATTATTATGTGTGGTCGGAGAATCCACCCAAAACCGATCCAGAACAGCTCATCTTTCCCGATGTCGAGGATAGCATTTGGGAGTACGACGCACAAGCAGAAGCTTATTATTTGCATCACTTCTATAAAGAACAGCCCGATCTGAATATTGCCAATCCGGCGGTACGAGAAGAAATCTGCAAAATTATGGGTTTCTGGTTGGAATTGGGCGTGTCTGGATTTCGCATTGATGCTGCGCCTTTTTTAATTAAAGGCCTTGGTATCGAAGGTGCTGACCCCAAACAAATGCAAGCCTTCCTGACAGAAATGGAAGAGTTTGTGTCATCGCGTCAAAGCAATGCGGTGTTGCTAGCGGAAGCAAATGTTGCTCCCGATCGCATTCCAATTTACTTTAACAATGGCGACAGAATGCACGTTCTGTTTAACTTTTTGCTGAACCAGCATCTGTTTTTAGCCTTGGCGCGTCAAGAAGCCGCCGCACTGCACGATGGACTAAAAATTTTACCGGATATTCCGCCTGTTTGCCAGTGGTTGAATTTTGTGCGCCACCACGATGAATTGACGTTAGATTGCATTAGTTCATCAGAAAGAGATGAAATTTTTGCCGCCTTTGCGCCTGAGGAAAAAATGCAAATTTTCGGGCGCGGAATTCGCCGTCGCTTGCCGCCGATGTTGGGAGGGAATCGCCGCCGGATCGAACTTGTCTACAGTTTGCTATTCTCTTTGCCCGGTACGCCGATGCTGCGCTACGGCGAAGAAATTGGCATGGGCGACGACCTTTCCTTGGAAGGTCGAAACAGCGTCCGCACGGTGATGCAATGGTCTGATGCGCCGAATGGCGGCTTCTCGACGGCTGCAATTGATGCCCTTGCCAGACCTGCGATCGCCACCGAAGAATACGGTTATCAAAAAGTTAATGTCGCAGCAGCGCAGCGCGATTCTAATTCATTAATTAACTGGATCGATCGGGCGATCCGCATCCGCAAACAATGTCCTGAGTTGGGTAGGGGTAATTGGCAGATTTTGGAAACAGATTCTCCCTCGGTTTTTGCCCACTGCTGCGATTGGGAAGGTCGCACAGTTATGGCAATTCACAATCTAGCGGACAAGCCTTGTACTGTTAGGCTTAAATCTCACAAATACACCCATCTTTTTGATTTATTTGGCGATCGCCTGTATGAATCTCTCGATCCAGAATCGCCATCTATTCCCTTAGAAGCTTATGGCTATCGTTGGTTTCGAGTCAAGGGTTTGTAGTGAGGACTTTAGGGCGTGTTTTCAAACTACTCTTTAAGATCCCGATCCCCCTAAATCCCCCTTAAAAAGGGGGACTTTAAGACTCTTGCTCCCCCCTTTTTAAGGGGGGTTGGGGGGGATCTAAGGGTTTGAAAACACGCCCTAGTCCGCTATCAACGGGCACCGCACCCCACTCACAGGCAGTCTCCCTACCAACGATCGACTATCGACTATCAAACGATTTTAGATTTTAGATTTTAGATTGGGGGATTGAAGATTCTCGATCGTCAACTATTAACTCTTCCTTCTTCCTTCTTCCTGATGACTGATAACTCATGAAACAGCTCGATAATTCATCCGTGTATCCGTGTAATAATCCGTGTCGTGCCTTCCTTCTTCCTTCGTGACAACTATCAACTATCGACATTACTCAATTTTAAATTATGGCAAAGATTGGATATCACGCTTCCCACGAACAATTTAAACCTAGCGAACTGCTGAAATACGTTCAAATGGCAGAACAAGCTGGCTTTACCCATGTTTTATCATCCGATCATTTCCACCCTTGGAGTGAAGCGCAGGGACAAAGTGGTTTTGCTTGGTCTTGGTTGGGTGCAGCAATGCAAGCAACACCGGCACTTTCCTATCGGGTTGTTTGCGCTCCCGGACAGCGGTATCATCCTGCAATTATTGCTCAAGCTGCGGCAACTTTAGCCGAAATGTTTCCCGATCGTTTTTGGCTGACTGTTGGTAGCGGTCAAGCATTAAATGAAAGAATCACCGGGGATAAATGGCCTTGCAAGAGCGATCGCAACCTTCGCCTTAAAGAATGCGTCGATATCATCCGCACCCTGTGGGCAGGAGAAACTGTCACCCAACGCGGTTTAGTTGATGTCGAACAAGCAAAACTTTATACCCGCCCGGAAAAATTACCCTTGATTGTTGGTGCGGCTATTACACCCCAAACTGCCGAATGGTTGGGAAGTTGGGCAGATGGTTTGATTACCATTTCTCGCCCTCCCGAAAAACTCAAAACAGTCGTCGATGCGTTTCGTAGAGGTGGCGGTGAAGGAAAGCCAATGATTTTAAAAGTACAGCTTTCTTATCACCCCGACGAAAACACTGCCAAACACAAAGCCCACCAACAATGGCGCAATAACATTTTCAAAAATATCTTGATGACCGAATTGCGAACCCCCGAACAATTTGATGCTGCGGGTGAGTTTGTCCAACCAGATGAATTATACGAACATGTTCGGATTTCGGCAAATACCCAGCAACATATTGAATGGTTGCAAAATGATATCGAATTAGGGTTTGACGAACTGATTTTGCACAATGTTAACCGCGACCAAGAGCAGTTTATTGAGGTGTTTGGCGAAAAAGTAGTGCCAGCGCTAACAACAATTCGAGCCGATCGCATCCTGGGGTAATCCTCTAGAGAGAGTCTTGGAGTGCGATCGCGCTGACTAATTTACCTAGCTGGAGGGATGTCAAAAATTGCTGAACTTCAGAAATTAAATATAGGAGAAATATCTCTACCCAATTGTGAGGCGGCTGGAATACGCAACTGGGTCTAAATTGTATACAAAAGAAACATATGACACAGCGCAACTCACCCACCGATAACATCAAACAACCAGTCCGGCGCGCAACTTCTCATCCTTGGTTCGATCGACTGGCAAGACTGGGATATGCCGCCAAAGGCTTAGTTTACTTTATAGTCGGTTTTCTAGCGGCACAAGCAGCTTTTGGCAGTGGCGGTAGAACCACAGATAGCAGCGGTGCGCTAACAACAATTGTCACCCAACCCTTCGGAAAATTCCTGCTATTTCTTGTCACAATTGGCATTATTGGGTACGTACTTTTGCGAATTTCTCAAACGATTCTCGACCCAGAACACGCTGGTGAAAAAATGGATGCCAAGCGAATTGCTCAGCGTCTGGGCTATGCTTTCAGTGCGCTAGCTTATTCAGGTTTGGCGCTAACTGCTGTCAAATTAATTATCGGTTCGGGCGGTAGCAGTGGCAATGCAACTGAAGATTGGACGGCTCGATTTTTAGCGCAACCTTTCGGACAGTGGTTGGTAGGATCGGCCGGGGTAATAGTTATTGGGATCGGTTTTTCTTATCTCTACGAAGCTTATAAAGCCAAGTTTCGCCGCCATTTAAAACTCAGTCAAATGAGTCAGGCAGAGCAAACTTGGGCGGTGCGGTTAGGTCGGTTTGGCATTGCAGCCCGCGGCATTGTGTTCGCGATTATCGGGCTTTTCTTAATTCAAGCTGCCAAACAATCGGATGCCAGTCAAGTTAAAGGATTTGGTGAAGCGCTAGCAATTCTGGCACAACAACCTTTCGGTCCTTGGTTGTTGGGAATTGTCGCTTTAGGTTTGATTGCTTATGGCATCTACTCGGTAGTTGAAGCTCGTTACCGACAGATTGTGCGTTGAAAAAATGATGAATATTTCAATTAAACTATCTTAGATAGTGTTCGATCGATTACCAGCAATCAAAACGGTTTGTAGTGCGGACTTTAGTCCGCTCCAATGTTGCGGGCTAAAGTCCGCACTACGAACTATCTTATCGGGTTCTTTAGTGAGTTACAGAGAAACCCGGTTTCTTAAAGAAACCGGGTTTCTGGCGTGTAGTTCACAAACTTGAAAATTGCTGTAAATCCCCGTATATTTCATCGGACTGCGAACAGCAGACCACTATCAACTGTCAAACAATTTGCGTTTGCGATTTGCAATTGATATTTAGGATTTGAAATTGGGAGAATTTTTCCTTCTTCCCTCTTCCTTCTTCCAACTTATATCTTCCTCTACTAACCGAGCAATTGCAAACAATCCATCCGCTACATCCGCTACAAAATCCGTTGCCGAACTTCCTTCTTCCTTCGTATCAACTGTCAATTATTAGGAATGTACTTGACAGCCTCCGGGTTTTGCAGCGGTTCTATCTGGCCTCGATCGACCAAAGCTTGATGAATTAATGCCGTCGCACTCCCCCGACTTAGCAACTCGTTCGGATTGAGAACTCTCGGATCTGGATAGTTGACCGCTATCTTTGCTTGCGTCGCTGCTGCTACTGGATTAACAGCATCTTTAGGAATGCGATCGGCATCTTTATAGTACGATTGAAGAAACTCTAATGCCGAAATTCTAGGCCGATCGTTAGTAGTAGTTGTTGTTGTTTGTGGAACAGCATTAGCAGGTGCAGGTGCAGGCGCGGGCGCGGGAGGTTGCTGCGCGATCGCGGGCAATATAGGCTGCATTAAAACAGTTCCGGCAAGGGGAAATGCCAAACGGTTTCTCGCAATTCTCCGACGTTGATTTGCTGGAGTTCGATCTGCTGGAGTTGGACTTGTTGGAGTCGCAGCAGCTCGATTTGTTGGGGTAACAGGGCGATCGAAATCTATATTTAAACCCCTCATTAACACAACTAATGCTTGTGCCTTAGTTAAGGGTTGCTTCGGACGAAACTCATTGCCGGGAAAATTATTCATAAATCCCATTTCATAAGCTTCTTGAATCGGAGTTTCTGCCCAATAGTTTTGAGGCACATCCTTAAAGTAACTGCCACTCGGTATGTTTCTAATCCTGGATCGATCGAAAGCTTGGCGGATCATCGCCGAAAATTCATCCCGATCCACGGCTTGTGTCGGTCTAAATGTTCCGTCTGGATATCCGGTAACAATGCCTTTTTCAGTTAAGGATTGAATAAACGGACGCGCCCAGTAATTAGCTGGAACGTCAGGAAATGTCGATCGAGCTTGTTGGGCTACCGCTAGTTGAGAATCTCTGAAAAAGCTAGCGGCACTCACACTAAATGTTAAAGCAAAAACTGCTGCACCTATTAAGGATAATGGCTTGCGATTTGACATGATAAAATATCCTCCTTTTTTGCTATTTGAGCGGTAGTATTTAGCTGAGTTTTTCCGCCCATTTGTATCAAAAACACGGTCAAATGCGGTTACAGACTGCTGTTTAAACATTAGATCTCGATCTTCCCTAACTCCCCTTAACAAGCAGAGTGGATTAATTGTCAAAAGAGTAAACCACTGGGGCTGGGTTATTTGCTGACGATCGAATGCAGGAGTTAACTGGTATGTCACGATTAAACGAACCGAAAAGTAACTCGCTAACATCTTCAAGTTGATTAGCCATAACTCTTAAAGCTTCGGGAAGAGTTCGAGTAGCAATCATCCGAGCTAGAGATATCGAATGCAGGGGGTAGGATAGTCGATAGCGATCGGAGCGCCCTCGATCGCTATCGACTATATATAATTTACTTTGTAACAATTAATCCACCCTGCTTCTTAAGGGGGATTTAGGGGGATCTAGGTTCGGCTGTGAACTAAATTTCTCAAGGCTTTTAGACTTGAATTGATACCAATCGGCACTGCCGTGTTCCTACCTCTGCTATGTACCGAACATACCTAAAAAGTGCTGTAATTCTAGAGCCCTAGTTCAGTAAAAGAGGTTGACAAAAAGCACTTTTTGCGATCGGCTAGCAAAAACCTTCCGATCGGTGCACTCGCACAGAATTTGGAACCGAACGATCGCGGGCATTACCCGATCGAGCTGACGGGAGTAGAGTTGGGCGTCTGGTTTGGCAGCTATCAGAATCAGACCCAGCATTCGTTGCGTTGGTGGGATAGCGAGGAAATTTGTTGCTCACCTGCAGTGACCGCTTGTCGGTTGGTGAGGGAGTATGTCACATAGCTGTGTTAAAACAAAAAGAGCGATCGGTCGCTTATTTGCGATCGTAGGGAATCGATAAACCTGACTTATCGCGATCGATCCATCGGACACAATATAACTCTATGTTTTGAGGATAGGGAAAGGGGACGATCGAACATTCGAGGCTCTTCCTTCCCAATCAAAAATCGAAAATCGAAAATCGAAAATAGAATGAACAC
Source organism: Oscillatoriaceae cyanobacterium Prado104 (assembly GCA_025454405.1). Classification (GTDB taxonomy): domain Bacteria; phylum Cyanobacteriota; class Cyanobacteriia; order Cyanobacteriales; family Microcoleaceae; genus Microcoleus. The sequence continues at coordinate 48,695 of JALOON010000016.1, forward strand.
TACACCAGTTGTTTCAATCAAAAACCTCAATCATTCCTTCGGCGAAGGACAGCTTCGCAAACATACATTATTTGATATCAACCTCGATATTTATCCAGGTGAAATCGTGCTGATGACCGGACCTTCCGGCTCGGGAAAAACTACACTTTTGACCTTAATTGGGGCGCTGAGATCGATCCAAGAAGGCAGCCTCAAAATTCTCGACCAAGAATTGCACGGCGCGCGCAAAAGTAAATTAGTTAAAGTCCGCCGCGACATCGGCTATATTTTCCAAGCTCACAATTTGCTCAAATGCTTGACAGCGAGGCAAAACGTGCAAATGTCTTTAGAATTGCACAACCATCTTTCCCCGCAAGAAACTAACGATCGAATAGAGGGAATGTTGCAAGCTGTAGGGTTGGGAGAAAGAATAGATTATTACCCAGAGAGCCTTTCCGGCGGGCAGAAACAAAGAGTTGCGATCGCCCGCGCTTTAGTCAGCCAACCGAAATTAGTTTTAGCCGACGAACCCACAGCAGCACTAGACAGCAAATCCGGCAGAGATGTGGTGGAAATAATGCGGCGTTTGGCCAAAGAACAGCACTGTACTATTTTGCTTGTCACCCACGACAACCGCATTTTAGACGTGGCCGATCGCATCATTCACATGGAAGACGGCTACCTCGCCCAAGACACTCCAACTGAGGCAACAACAGCAGCCCCTGTCCCGGCCAAATAAGTTTATTTTGCCCGAAATTAAGGGCAATTAGTTCCCAGCAAAGTTTTGAATGTTGAGTTGTGAGTTGTGATTTAAGTAAAGTTCGCGAAAGTTCGCGCACTCAAAACTCAAAACTCACGCACTCCCGAGAAACTCATAACTCATAACTCCCGAAACTTAAAACTCTCTTTCAACTCAAAACTCACGCACTCCCGAGAAACTCAAAACTCATAACTCATAACTCCCGAAACTTAAAACTCTCTTTCAACTCAAAACTCAAAACTCAAAACTCAAAACTCAAAACTCCCAAACAACTATCAACTATCAACTTATTTGCGGGTGCCGGGACGTTTTGCACCTGCTTTTGCAGGACTTTTCATACCAGTTTTGCTGGAACTCTTAGCCGTACCTTTTGCAGTTTTTGCACCCTTAATCGCCGTGAGTTGGCTCTCATCAGCAGCAGGTCTGCCCGCAGGCGTTCTCGTAGTTCTAAAGGTTACGTTCACACCTTCATTTGATTGTTCCAGCACCAACATCGGCGTCGGTTTTGCCTTTTGATCCCATTCAATATGAACGATCCGCCCTTGAATTGTCGGCTGCCAATTGTCGTGATCGTCCGAAGGACTCAGGTAAGTTTCCAAACAATCAATGATTTGATTGATTGTCGCTGAGGTTGCCTGAGTAGGCAGTTTCATCAGTTTAATTTGAATCCGAAACAGCACCCGCTTCTCGATTTTTACTGCCGGATCGCCAGTTTCGTATTCGATGTCAAACATCGAATCCACTTGCCTGCCGGTGCCAGCAGTTCCGTTTTTATCTCCCACGGCTCCCTGAGTCGGACGGAGAGCTATGCTAATTTTGTCTTTGACTTTTACCTTAATTTGATTCACAATGGCAAAGTGAAAGACTTCCTCCGCCATTCTCATTCTCAGGTAATCCAAATTAAATTCCCGCGAGTGGATGAGGTCGGGGTTCTTTTCCATTTTTGAGATGGTTTCCAGAGCCATCTTATATTTTTTCTGGAGCTCTCGGTTTTTAAATTCCTCAAACTTGAGCTTTTTGCTCAAATCGCCGATTTTGAGTTTGGAAAATATTGCTAAACCGACCAGCAATAACAACAGTAATCCCGAAGTTCCCATTAAGATTTGGTCTAGAGACGGAGATCCCGGTTTAGCTTGTTTGGGTTTGGGAGAGGCTGCTGCCAACCTTGGTTCTACAAGGATGATTTTGGTTGACATGGGATGTTAAAGGGTAAAATTTGACCTTATATTTATAGGAGGAGCAAAGGAGAGTTAGCTGTGTGGCTCGATCGACCGATATGGAAATTTTCATACCAGAAATCTTGCTACCACCACCTTTCTACGACTCGATTTCTTCAATTAGAAGAGCACCCTCTAACTAATACTTTATCTGTAACTGCAAGCAGGTTTCCGAAAATTTCGAGAATCCCTCGATCGCAGCAGCAACAACAAATCCCTAACACTCTGTGATATATTATACCAATCTCGGTCAAAAAAATGGTCTTTTCTGCGGGCGCAATTTTTAGCAAAATACGAGTTAATGCACATAAACTAATGGTAACTCAGAGATCGATTCCGAAAAACATCCAGGAGAGCGGCCGATCGCTCGAACATCTAGAGGCGAGAGACCTAATGGTGCTATTTGATACAGGCTCTGAGAGTCCGCAAGCCCTCAAATAAAAACTTGGTTGGAGAACCCAGCAGCAGTTCGATCGAACAGAATTTCCTCGCTAACAGTGCAATTAATCCCACCCGTACTCGATCGTGACCTACGAACCCTTACACCACAAATATCGCCCTCAAACCTTTGCCGAATTAGTCGGTCAAGAGGCGATCGCCCAAACCCTTACCAGTGCTATCCTGCAAGATCGGATAGCTCCAGCATATCTATTTACCGGCCCCCGAGGCACCGGTAAAACTTCTAGTGCTCGAATTTTTGCTAAATCTCTCAACTGTATTTCTACTGATGCCCCTACAGCAACACCCTGTGGCAAATGCAACGTTTGTCAAGAAATTGCCCGAGGTGCGACGCTAGATGTCATCGAAATCGACGCAGCCAGCAACACCGGAGTAGATAACATTCGGGATCTGATCGAACGGGCGCAATTCGCCCCAGCCCAGTGCCGCTACAAAGTATATGTAATTGACGAGTGTTTGACTGGTGATTCTGAGGTACAAACGAGCGAAGGTCTAATACGAATCGATAATCCCAACATCAAAGGAAAACAAGTTCTCAGCTATAACGAAACTTCAAAGATTTGGGAATTCAAAAAAGTTTTGAGGTGGTTATATCGGGGTGAAAAACAAACACTGGTTATTAAGACTGCTAACAGAGAAATTAGATGCACCGGCAATCACTTAATCGGGACTGAACAAGGATGGATACCAGCAAAAGAAGTAAAAGAAGGAGCGAAGATACTATCCCCTGTGAATGTGGCTGCGGTACAGTCATTTATAAATTTGGATCGGACGGACGCTTGCGGAGATTTGCCAGAGGACATCAGTTTTACAGGAATACTTACGGACAAAAATCCTACGAATTGGCTTCTATTCTCGAACAAGTTGAAGCCATTAAACCCCTCTGTGCGTGTGGCTGCGGACAACAACTGGAAGTGCCAGAATTTTTACAAAAAAAAGGTAAAGGTATTCAAAGCATTCAGTCTCATTGGCAGCGACATCCTTACAAAAAAGGACACGGAACCTGGAGTTCAAGAACCGAGAAATACTTGGCAAATACCGAAGCTATACAACCAGAAATCTTTGGACTTATCTACGGAACTTTGCTTGGAGATGGGTCAATTACCTATCCAAACAAGTACAGCAGATTCCCAAGATTGGGTTGGACGCACGGAGAAAAACAGCAGGAATGGTTGGAATACAAAGCCAATCGTCTTTGGGCAATGCGACCTAAGTTACGAGTTGCACCTAACCAAGGATATGGAAATATATCAGTCTGATGTAACACAGCCTGTCATCCCCAACTCAAAGATGTTTTTGAGATCGTTAAACCTGATGGAAGCAAAAAACATATCTCTCGGGACTGGCTGGATCTCATCACTCCAGAAGGACTTGCTTGGTGGTACATGGATGATGGATCGCTCAGCATTTCGCCAGAAGGAAGTCCAAACATTCAAATTCATACAGAAGGATACTCAGCAGAAGAAAATCAACTCATTGCCAAATGGCTTACAGACTTGGGATACCCAACAACAACCAAGTTTTACACAAGATCTAACACAGGTAAAACCTACCACTACATACATATGCGCGCTGAAACCAGCAGAAAATGGATGGCAGACCTTAAACAGTATTCAATCCCTTCAATGGATTACAAATTTGGAGAAGGTAGAATCTGTAAAAGTCGTTGGGGTAGAGAAAGTTTATGACATAGAAGTAGAAGACAACCACAACTTTGTCGCGAACGGTCTTTTGGTTCATAATTGTCATATGCTAAGCAACCAGGCATTCAACTCTCTCTTAAAAACCTTAGAAGAACCGCCCGATCGCGTGGTATTCGTCCTGGCTACTACTGACCCTCAAAGGGTTTTACCCACGATTATTTCGCGCTGTCAAAGATTCGATTTCCGCCGCATTCCCCTCGAATCAATGACCGCTCACTTGCACAAAATTGCTAAATTAGAAAACATTAATATTGCTGCCGAAGCAGTACAAATGGTCGCTCAAATCGCCCAAGGGGGACTGCGGGATGCCGAAAGTTTGCTCGATCAATTAAGCTTGTACCCGCATCAAATTACTGTTGAAACAGTTTGGGATTTAGTCGGTGCCGTCCCCGAACATGACTTGATGGCGCTGGTGGAATTCTTTGCGAAAGATGAGCCGACTGCAGTCATCAACCTTGCTAGAGAAATTGTCGATCGGGGTCGGGAACCGCTGATTTTGCTGCAAAACCTTACCAGTTTTTACCGGGATTTGCTCATCGCTAAAACTGCGCCAAAACGGTCGGATTTAGTAGCATTAACTGCCCAGACTTGGGAAAAACTTTGCTCTTTTGCGCGAGATTGCGAGGTCGAGTTAATTTTGGCAGCCCAGAAACACTTGCAAACCCACGAAGCGCAAATTAAAAACACCACTCAGCCGCGTTTGTGGCTGGAAGTTACTCTGTTGGGATTGTTGAGATCGGCCTTAATTTCTCAAATTCACCCCCCCCAAATCCCCCTTACTAAGGGGGGGAGTTTCACAACTCAACCTCCCGTTAATAGCGAGGGTAATTCTACAACTCAACCTCCCGTTAATAGTGGAAATTCTACAGTTCAACCGCCCGTTGCTACCGAGGGAAATTCAATAGGTCAACCGCCTGTTAGTCAAGGGGAAAGCCAGATATCTAATACTGAAAAATTTTCAGTACCCAATTCGCAAAATCCCGCGCCGAATTCACCACCGATTCCTAATAGTCATCCAGCGCCCGAACTGACTGCTGAGACTAATAATTCACCAGCTAATTCTGCCAGCGCAACCGAACTCGATCGAGTCTGGGAACAGGTACTTACCCGAGTGCAACCGTTCAGCACTCAAGTCTTACTTCGACAACACGGAAATCTAGTGATTTTTAGCAATAATACTGCCTATGTAAAGATCAAATCGCAGAAGTTGCTCAATATGGTTAAAGATAAAGTAGCTAACATTGAAGCAGCTTTTTTGCAAATTTTTAACCAACAAGTAAGTGTAAAAATGGGATTAACAAATCCCGCAGAAACTAATAGTAACCGCGCCCAGGATGTGCCAACACTTAACAGGCGGATTGTCGAGAATTCCGGAAATTTAGACGGACAGGCACAAAAATCACCATCACCTCAAATTCCCGAAGATTTGTCGGGGAAGGCGGGGGGCGATCGAAAACAGCCCGCAGCGCCTGAAAATAGCCCTGCCAAGGTGCCTCCAGTTCCCGAACCAGTCGCGCCGGCAAAACGGGCGATCGCTCCTCAGAAGTACGCTGAGAGCCAAATTTTAGCCTTGCGTGCCGACGCGCAAGAAGTCGCTAATGCAGCGCAGCAGTTGGCCGATATGTTTGATGGAGAAATCATCGATTTTTCCGATGAGTTAGAGCCTTGGGAAGCAACGAGTTTCGGGTTGAAAACTGAGGCAGATTTTCCCGAATTATCTTCTGAGTTAGAACCAGATGATTTTATTGATTGGTGAGCGAATGGTTTTTGGAGTTCAACAAAAAATCCGGTTTATTTGTCCCTCTCGTCTGACCAGAAACCTGGTTTTTTCCACAATACATCGGTATTACTAACAACCTCGGAAAAAACCCCGGTTTCTTTGAGTATTTATTGTTTGTTAGTTTCAAAATTCTGCAAGGATTACGGCCATTACTGCTAAAATAAGAGAGATTGCCTGGAACAATGTAATTGACTCTTTCAAGAAAATCAATGATAGCAATACAGTGACGATCGGATATATAGAAGTAATGCTTACTACACTGGCGACTGGACCTTTCGTTATAGTTATAAAAAACATTAAGGACGCAATAGTGCCGCAAAAACCAACCAACATAGCAGAGACAATACCTCTCAAATCTCCCTGCCAACTAAAATTAAAATTGGGGGTCTTTAAAATAATGAACAAAGTAGTGAAAAGAACGCCCACAGCCTCATAAACGAAAGCTGTGTTGTAATCCATATATTTAGTAGCTAACTTACTGAAAAATCCCCAAAAACCGTACAATAGGGTACAGCATAATGCATAAACTAACCAATCAGCTATTGCAGGCATTGCTGTTACGATCGATCGACATACTCCTAGAAATTATACGCAGTCGATCGGGGGACATCAGGGTAAAAAATAATTTATTCCTGCTGTCAAGCCGACTCCGGCTTCGGTAGCGAAGACGGAAGTACCAACAATTCAGCAGTCGATCGCTTCTCGACCATTTCTTTAGTAATCGTGCACCGCGTTACATCCTTGCGCGAGGGCAATTCGTACATTACATCTAACATCAATTCTTCCACAATTCCCCTCAGCGCCCGCGCCCCAGTTTTGCGGCGGTAAGCCTCCTGCGCGATCGCCCGTATGGCATCTGGTTTAAATTCTAACTGCACGTTATCCATCTTCAGCAGTTTTTGATACTGCTTCACCAAAGCATTTCGCGGTTCAGTCAAAATCGCCATCAGCGTTTCCTCATCCAGCGGATCGAGCACCGCAGCCACCGGCACCCGCCCGATAAACTCTGGAATCATCCCAAATTTCACCAAATCATCGGGTTCCAATTGTTTGAGTACGTCGGCAGCCCGTTTTTCCTTCGGTTGAGCTTCTCCGGGTTGAATGAAACCCATTGACTTTTTGCCCGTTCTCTGCTCTATCACCTTATCCAGGCCGACAAAAGCGCCACCGCAAATAAACATGATATTGCTAGTATCGATTTGGATGCAATCTTGATAGGGATGCTTGCGGCCACCTTGGGGAGGTACATTCGCGATCGTCCCTTCCAGCATCTTCAGCAGCGCTTGCTGCACTCCTTCCCCGGACACGTCCCGCGTAATCGAAGGATTTTCGCTCTTGCGGGCAATTTTGTCAATCTCGTCGATATAAATAATCCCGCGCTGCGCCTCTTCCACATCCAAATCTGCCACTTGCAGCAATCGCAGCAAAATATTTTCCACATCTTCGCCGACATAACCTGCTTCCGTCAGCGTCGTCGCGTCAGCTACTGCAAACGGCACGTCCAGCATATCCGCCAACGTCTGGGCCAGCAGCGTTTTGCCACAGCCCGTCGGCCCGATTAACAAAATATTCGATTTTTGCAGTTCTACTTCTTCCGGCGGGTGTTTGCCGCTATTTTTCATTTGCAGGAAGCTCAAGCGCTTGTAGTGGTTGTAAACCGCCACTGACAGCACCTTTTTCGCCTCATCTTGACCGATCGCATTTTCGTCTAGGTACTTTTTAATTTCCCTCGGCTTGGGAATTTGGCTCATCGACAAGCTTTTACCCGAACTAGCGCGACGCTTTTGGGGAGTTTCCGGGCGAGGTGGCGCGGCAGCCGGGACGGAATTAGAGTCAAACAACTCCTCATCTAAAATCTCATTGCACAAGTCAACGCATTCATCGCAGATATATACTCCTGGACCCGCGATCAACTTGCGCACCTGTTCTTGAGACTTGCCGCAAAAAGAACATTTTAGATGGGAGTCGTATTTAGACATAAAGGCCTCTTAATTCAATGCAGTGACATTCTCTCCCGCCGCCGGAAGGTTTTCCTTAGCGATAACTCGATCGACCAACCCGTATTCTTGGGCTTCCACCGCAGACATAAAAAAGTCGCGCTCTGTGTCTGCTTCCAATCTTTCCAGGGGTTGACCCGTGTGGTGCGCTAACAGTTGATTCAGCTTACGCTTATGATAAAGGATTTCTTTGGCTTGAATCTCAATATCAACTGCTTGTCCTTGAGCGCCACCGAGCGGCTGGTGGATCATGATCCGGGAACTGGGGAGAGACATCCGCTTGCCGGCGGCTCCTGCTGTTAGCAGAAATGCGCCCATACTCGCCGCCAAACCGTAACAAATCGTTACGACATCCGGACGGATTTGCTGCATCGTGTCATAAATTGCCATGCCCGCCGTCACCGAGCCACCGGGGGAATTGATGTACATTTGGATATCTTTTTCCGGATCTTCGGCATCTAGGAACAGTAACTGAGCGACGATCGAATCAGCTACCTCGTCATTTACGGGCGTTCCCAAAAACACGATGCGCTCCCGCAGCAAGCGCGAGTAAATATCGAAGGCGCGCTCGCCCATCCCCGACTGTTCTAGTACCATCGGCACTACGTTGCTGGGGCCGGCGCTGACTTCAAAATCGTTATAGCTTGTAAACAGGTATTGGGAAGATTCAGAGAAGAGCATAGGACACCAGTCAAGGATTTTACACAACATACGGCTGATTTTGCTTGAAATTCAGCCTCCACCTTTTTACTATTATGCCTTGTCAGGAGTAACATCGGAGGTCAGGCGTACAGCGAGTCCCTGGGGGGTGTTTGCTGCTGTTATATCGTGTCCGATCGATTGAGGGCAATAAAATTCGTTTGTAGTGCGGACTTCAGTCCGCTCTTTTTGCAGACTGAAGTCCGCACTACGAACCGTTTACTCGTTACCAGGCACTGCCTGGTAATGCAGAGCTAGATGCTCTGCCTCGATCGAACTCCAGCAGCTACTTTGGCTCAATCTTCCCCGACAACTTCGACTTCGACGCTGGTGGCTTCCGAAGTTTCATCATCTTCCTCTTCCTCATCTTCCGCTTCCTCATCTGCAGGAGCAAGAGAGCCTTCAGGTACGAGTTCGATCGTCCCGTTTTCTTCCAACCACTTTAGCGTTTTTTGTTTGAGCAAATCTTCTGTTACGAATTGCTGCAATCTTTCGGGGTCAAAATTTCCTTTGGGAAATTCCTGCCTGATTTTTGCTATTTCTGCAGTGATTTCTGCTTTGTCAACCGACAAAGATTCCTGATCGGCTATTTTTGCCAGAGCCAAAGACTCTTTAATTCGTTGAATTGCTTCGGGGCGCGATCGCTCCCGCAGCGCTCCTATGGTTTCTTCGTTAAACAGTTGGTTAACATCTATCCCGTAACTTTTCAACTGCATTGCCTGTTGGTTGAGCAGGTAATCGACTTCGCGATCGAGCATGGTCTGGGGAATTTCTACTTCTATTAGCTGCACCAATGCGTCTAATATAGCGCGTTCCTTATTGCCAGCTAATTTGCGCTCTTGCTCTGCTTTAAACCGCTTTTCTAGAGATTCGCGCAGTTGGGCGAGCGTTTCAAACTCGCTGATTTCTCCGGCGAAGTCGTCGTCCAATTCTGGCAATTCTTTTTCCTTAAGTTCTTTTAGGGTAATTGTAAAAACTGCCGCTTTTCCTGCCAATTCTTCATTAGTGTATTCTTCGGGGAATTGAGCGTTAACTTCTCTTGTTTCGCCCGGATTCATCCCTACCATGCCTTGAATGAAACCCGGTACGAATTGATTTTCTGCCATCTCAACTTGAAAATCTTCGGCTTGACCGCCGGGAATTTCAGCAGGTGTTTCGCCTTCGGGAGCGTCAGCAAACCGACCGACAAAATCAACCAACGCCACATCTCCCAATTGAGCGGGGCGACCTTCTACGGGAATTAAAGTTGCCTTGTCCGATCGATATTTTTCCAATACTTCATCTACCTGCTTTTCGTCGTACTTAGCTTCCTCTGCTTTGAGCTGCAATCCCGTATATTGAGAGATTTTCGCTTCCGGTTCTACATCAACCTTAGCCGAAAAAGTTAGAGGTTGTTCGGGATCGAACTTTGACAGCAATTCGTCAAACTCGCTGCGCAGTTCAAAACTGCCAATTGCCGGAATTTTTTCTTGTTCTAGGGCTTTTTGCAGCGAGTCATTAATCAAATCTTCCAAAGCAGCAGCTTTCAAACGATTTTGACCCATCCGCTGCAGCACCACTTGGCGGGGAACTTTACCTTTGCGAAACCCAGGAAAGTTGGCCGTTCTCGTAAATTGTTGGATGATTTTTTCGTAGGCTTGCTTTGATTTTTCTGAGGGAACTTCGATTTCCAGACCTATTTGGCTGGCTGGCAGTTTTTCCTGGGTTACTTTCATCGGTTTTAGAGTACCTTAAACAATAAGAATCGTAGAATTTTTGCCCGTCGAGCGCTGCTCGATCTTGACGCTGGGTGCTGGGAACTGTTGAGTTCAAAGACACTGGCTCGGATGTGTAGCGAGAAATCGGAATCGAACTTCTGCTATCTAAAACCCAGACAATGCTGGAGTGCGAGTTGACGCTTTCTAGGGAAGCGAGGGCCGGGTTAACCCTCTGTGTCCGGGCTCGGTTGAGCAGCCCGAGCATATTTTTAAATTCAATGCAGCATTGAAGTCTCAGCGGATTTTGACCGTCAATGGTAGCAGAAAACTAGGGATCTGCACTTTGACTTTGGTAAGATACATCAGGTTTGTCGGGTTTTCTGGTTCCATCGCCGCAGAGGCGGTCAATCCTTGCTAAACTAGCGGTGGCGCGATCGGGCTGCAGGCTTCGAGTGCGAGCAGCCAGTCCGGCTAACTGCACCTTTGCCATCCTAACCGATCGCGATGTCCCCTAACATTGATTCAACATAAGTTTTATCTTGGCTGTTATCTTGGCTGTTATCTTGACTGTTACAGTTATTTTTATTTTTGCTGTTAGATAGCTTGCACTCTAATTTTTGGAGGAATTTAATTTGTCTCAATCCTATCGAGTTGCCATTTTAGGAGCCACCGGGGCTGTCGGCACCGAACTGCTCGAACTGCTGCAAACCCGCAATTTTCCAGTATCTGACTTGAAGCTGCTGGCTTCGGAACGTTCTGCAGGCACTACTTTGCCCTTTGGCGGGGAAAATCTGCCGGTCGAAGCCGTAGGAGAGCGATCGTTCGATAAGGTAGACTTGGTTCTAGCCTCAGCGGGCGGCTCGACTTCCAAAACCTGGGCGCACAAAGCTGTCGCGGCCGGTGCGGTGGTGATTGACAATTCCAGCGCTTTCCGCATGGAACCGAACGTACCGCTAGTGGTGCCGGAAGTCAATCCCGAAGCAGCCCGCAATCACCGAGGGATAATTGCCAATCCCAACTGCACGACAATTTTGATGGCGGTGGCTGTGTGGCCGCTGCACCAAGCCAAGCCGGTCAAGCGGATCGTGGTGGCTACTTACCAGTCGGCCAGCGGGGCAGGCGCGAGGGCAATGGAGGAAATGAAAGCTCAAGCAAGGGCAATTTTGCAGGGAGGAACTCCCGAAACAAAAATATTTCCCTATCCCTTAGCATTTAATTTGTTTCCGCACAACACCCCGATTAACGATTTGGGGTACTGCGAGGAAGAAATGAAAATGATTAACGAAACTCGGAAAATATTTGGCACGAACGAGATTGCTATTTCGCCAACTTGCGTGCGGGTTCCCGTACTTCGGGCGCACTCGGAAGCGATTAATCTAGAATTTGCAGAGCCTTTGAGCGCGATCGAGGCGCGGGAAATTTTAAACCGGGCAAAAGGGGTTAAGCTGGTAGAAGACTGGAAAGCTAATTATTTCCCGATGCCTGCAGAGGCTAGCGGTAAGGATGAGGTGTTGGTAGGGCGGATTCGCCAAGATATTTCTCACCCTTGCGGTTTAGAAATGTGGCTGAGCGGCGATCAAATTCGCAAAGGGGCAGCTTTAAATGCGGTGCAGATAGCCGAGTTGCTGGCAGAAAAAAATTGGCTGCAAGTCCCGACAGCAAGTGCTGCTAATGCGTAGCAGAAAACAACGCATTTGGGAATAGAAAAAGAGGATTTTAGATAAAAATTTAAAATCTAAAATCGCAACTTTAAAATCTCACATCACAAGTCTATAATCGGAGTACGCCTTAAGTGCCAAATAGTTTGCTAAACTTATCAATGGTTAGTTGTCAAGAGAAGGTTTAACCATGTTTGCCGTCAAGCGAGCGCTCAAATTGAATGACAAAGAAGCGACCTTAATGGCAAAACACGCAGGATTTCGGCGTGTAGTATTTAACATGGGATTGAGCTTGCGAGTTCAAATGTACGGTGAAAGTGAGTTTTCCGACTCAAAAGTCATCAACGAAGTCAAGAAAGTTCTGACAAACCATGTCAAGAAACAACCTGAATGCGCTTGGATGAATCAGTTGTCTTCTCGTGTTTACCAGAATGCATCGATGGTTTCCCAGTCATAAGATTTGTGCCAATTGCGGGCACAAAAAAGAGATGCCTTTGCAATCGAGGACTTACGATTGCCCCAATTGCGGCGTGTCGATCGACCGCGATTTAATTGCCAGTTTAAATATTTTAAATTGGGAACCCTCGGCAGCCAGGGGGATAGCCTGCTTATCTTGGGATGGTCGGCCACCCAACAGCGCAGGAAGTGAGTTCTGAATTTTGGCTAAAGATGGCTTTAGTTAAGTTTGGGTAAGTTTTATGGAGCAGAAAGTGTGGTAAAGTTTGGAAGGGTTCTGACTGCAACAATAACGCCGTTTAAGGAAGACGGCAGCGTTAACTATGCAGTAGCAGAAAAGTTGGCAGTTCATTTGGCCGATCGCGGTAGCGATAGCCTGGTAGTGTGTGGCACGACTGGCGAATCTCCTACTCTGACATGGGATGAAGAGTACGAGTTATTCCAGGTAATCCAAAAGGCAGTAGCCGGTAAAGCAAAGGTAATAGCAGGAGCTGGTTCTAATTCTACTGCCGAGGCGATCGAAGCTACAAAAAAAGCAGCTAAACTTGGATTGGACGGCTGCTTGCAAGTAGTTCCTTATTACAACAAACCGCCCCAAGAAGGTTTGTACGAACATTTTCGGGCGATCGCGCTATCTGCTCCAGAATTGCCTATAATGTTATATAACATCCCCGGTCGAACCGGTCAGAATATGTTGCCGGAAACGGTGGCTAAATTGGCAGAAATCCCCAATATTGTAGCCGTAAAAGAAGCCAGTGGCAATTTGGACCAAGCCAGCCAAATTCGACTCTTGACACCCCCTGAATTTGCCATATATTCTGGAGATGATTCCCTAACTTTGCCGATGTTGGCAGTAGGAGCCTCTGGTGTAGTTAGCGTAGCCAGCCATCTGGTGGGAGAGCAACTGCAACAGATGATCTCAGCTTTCGAGACCGGTCAAGTACAAGTCGCTACTCAGATTCACTTGCAACTTTTTGACCTGTTTAAAGCTCTTTTTCTCACCACAAATCCCATTCCTGTCAAGGCAGCTCTGAAACTTCAAGGCTGGGATGTAGGTTCCACCCGTCCGCCCCTGTGCGAGCCCTCCCCTGAGGTGATTCAAAAGCTAAAGGACGTACTGAGCAAGTTACCCGCCTTATCGGCTAGCTAGACGTGCAAGAAGTAGTTTTCAGACAACTAAATATTGGTTGTCGCCAATCATCCGTCATCAATCATTAGCTGTTGCAGTTATTAGCAAATAGCCGAAGATTGAAGATTGAAGGCGGGAGACAACTGACTGTAGGGGAGAGTAAAACCCGCAGGGGAGTTTTCCAGCAATAATAAATATATTTTGGAAAAAATCGCCCGTACCAAAAAACAGCAGACCATCGACGAAAAACAAAAAAAGACAGTCAACAAACAACAGTCAACAGACAAAAAACCATAACTAACAAATGATAAGCATGACCAGAAATACCACCGCACAGGCTCTAAAAATTATTCCCCTCGGCGGACTGCACGAAATCGGTAAAAACACTTGCATTTTTGAATACGGCGACGAAATCGTTCTTTTAGATGCAGGTTTGGCATTTCCCACAGATGGAATGCACGGGGTAAATATTGTCCTCCCCGACATGACTTACCTGCGGGAAAACAGCCATAAAATCAAGGGTATGATAGTGACTCACGGTCACGAAGATCATATCGGCGGCATCCCCTATCACCTCAAACAATTTGAAATTCCGGTGATGTACGGACCGCGTTTGGCAATGGCTTTGCTAGCAGGAAAACTCGAAGAAGCCGGAGTATCCCACCGCACGGAATTGCGGACGGTGAGGCCGCGGGATACCGTCAGAATTGGCAAGAATTTCTTAGTCGAATACATCCGCAACACTCACTCGATGGCCGACAGTTTCACGGTGGCAATTCACACTCCGGTAGGTGTGGTAATCCACACGGGAGATTTTAAAATTGACCACACTCCCGTAGACGGCGAGCATTTTGATTTCCAAAAGCTGGCGGAGTACGGCGAAAGAGGCGTATTGTGCTTGATTAGCGATTCCACTAACTCAGAAGTTCCCGGTTTTACTCCATCCGAACGTTCAGTTTATCCGAATTTAGACCGGGCGATCGCTCAAGCGACAGGGCGGATCATGGTAACGACTTTTGCATCTTCGGTACACCGACTGCAAATAGTTTTAGAATTGGCGAAAAAACACAATCGCTATGTCGGAGTAGTGGGTCGATCGATGTTAAACGTGATCGCTCACGCCCGCAATCTCGGCTACATCAAATGCGAAGATAATGTCTTCAAACCGCTGAAAGAAATTCGCAATTTGCCGGACGATCGAGTTTTGATTTTAACAACAGGTTCCCAAGGCGAACCGATGTCGGCGATGACTCGGATTGCAAACGGCGAACACCACGAACTGAAAATCAGAAAAGGCGATACAGTTATTTTCTCAGCTAACCCAATTCCCGGAAATACGATCGCAGTGGTAAATACGATCGACAAACTGATGATGTTGGGAGCAAATGTAATCTACGGACGCGATAAAGGAATTCACGTTTCCGGTCACGGCTGTCAGGAAGACCAAAAATTAATGATTGGGATGACTCGTCCCAAGTTCTTCTTGCCAGTACACGGCGAACACCGGATGTTAGTCCAGCACTCGAAAACTGCTCAAAGCATGGGCATTCCGGCAGAAAATATGGTGATTATCGACAACGGCGATGTCGTAGCGCTGACGGAAAATTCGATCGGAATTGCTGGTAAAGTACCTTCAGGATTGGAATTAGTCGATGCTTCGCGATCGGGCGTAGTTAAAGAGAACGTGCTCAAAGAACGGCAGCAATTGGCTGGAGATGGTGTCGTCACCGTAGCAGCAGCTTTGAACTGGGAAGGCAAGTTAGTTGCGAAGCCGGAAGTGCATTTGAAAGGCGTAGTGACATCAGTCGAGCGAGTTGGTTTGCAAAAACTAATTACTCAAACCATTGAAACAGTTTTGGGCGATCGGTGGTCGGAATTTGCCAGACCTGCGGGCGACAAGGTTGAAGTTGATTGGACGGGAGTTCAGACGCAAGTAGAACGGGCGATTCAGCGCTTGTTGCGCCGGGAACTGCAAAGCAATCCGCTGCTGGTGTTCCTGATGCAAATTCCCGAAGAAGCATCATTTAGTCCGGCCCAAACCGTGCGGACTGGTTCGGCGAAGCCTGACGCGCCCAAACTATCACCATCGCTGCCATCGCCTTCTTTGCCGGCCCCTGCAAATCAAGTTACGGGGCGGCGGCGGCCGCGGACTGCGGCAAGGGCTGCTTCGTGAACAGTTGACAGTTGACAGTTGACAGCGAGGTTCAGCTAGGTAGGCAGGAGCCTCACACCTACCCTTCGGGTAGGTGTGAGGCTCCTGCCACGTTCATTGTGGTGCGGTAGGTGTTAGCGCGCGCGATCGAATGCCTCAAATTTTGAACGGAGCTTCCACCGAAGACCGAGGAAGTTCCGTTTATCGCTCAGCTTGCGGGTTTGGGCAGGGTTTGCTTCCAAGTGTCACAAATTCCAGTAGCGGTATAATTGACAATCTTTTTGACAATCAACGTAGCCAAGAGAGTAGCAATAGCAGGAGCAAGTCCCAGTGCAGAGATGAGAGCAGGAGCTAACATACCAGCAGCTTTAGTGTAATTCTGGGCGATCGCTTCATCCAGGATTTTCTGAGTCTCTGCATCATTTCCCAGGGGTTTGCACATCAGCTCGTAAACTAGTGGGTTTACGCGATCGAACAGTCGCTGGCCAGCTTCTAGGAGCCTGGGATCGATCGATGCTCTAGCCGCCACATTCACATCAATAGAATCCAGAGAAACTGAGTCTATCCTTCTTGTTCCACCTCCAGCCACATCATCACCTATAGCTAGAGCGTGAGATCCAATTTGTGCTGCTAGTTGCTCCTCATCAAGTTCCCACAAACTGTTTACCAAAACTTCAATTTCTGCCACGATTGCTTGTCTCCAAACTACTGTAAAGTTACTTAATGCGCCTTAAAGATTTGATTGCCAGCTTGGTATACTAAGACCCAACCCTATTCTAACAGAAATACCTTTGTCAGTTTAAATAACACAAATCTCTTCAAGCAAATAGAAATAAAAGCTCCAGAAAACCCGAGCGACTCCTTCACCGATGACTAACAACAACCCAGTCAAAACAATTCTGATTCTGGCGGCCAATCCCACCAATACCGCTCCCTTGCGATTGGAGGAAGAAATACGGGAAATAGATGAAGGATTGCGACGGGCAAATAAAAGACAACAGTATAAATTAGAACAAAAATGGGCAGTACGTTCCCGTGACTTTTATCGAGCGATTTTAGATTATCAACCTCACATTGTCCACTTTTGCGGGCATGGTGCGGGAGAAGATGGAATTGTCCTAGAAGATGATACCGGAAAAATGGCGTTGGTGCAGACAAACGCCCTCGCCAGTATGTTTAAATTGTTTGCCAAAAAAGGGGTAGAGTGCGTCATTCTGAATGCTTGTTATTCGGAAGTACAGGCGGAGGCAATTAGCCAATACGTTAATTATGTGGTTGGCATGAATAGAGCAGTGGGAGATAAAGCAGCAGTTGCCTTTGCGGTAGCATTTTATGATGCTGTTGCGGCTGGCTACACAGTAGAAGAAGCCTACGATTTAGGTTGTTCTCAAATGATAAGTTTCCGAGAACAGGAAACTCCTGTTTTTAAAAAAAATAGTTTAATTAATGCTCCGATTGATGGCGGTGCTATCGCTTTTGAAGATGTGATTCCGCCTAACCCTTATCAAGGATTGTCTGCATTTGGAGAAGAAGATGCAGACTTCTTTTTTGGGCAAGAAAAATTTGCGAAAAATTTAGTAGAAATAGTGCAAAAACAACCATTGGTAGCGGTAGTTGGACCGAGTGGCAGTGGTAAATCTTCTGTGGTATTTGCGGGACTAATTCCTAAATTGCGAAAACAGGGAAACTGGTTAATAGAATCTTTCCGACCGGGTAAAGAACCGTTTGTACAGTTAGCTTCTGTCTTGGTGCAACAATTGGAACCAGCAGCGGGTGCAACTCAACAACTGCGGGAAGCGGTGGGATTAGCTGGCGATCTGCAACAAGGTAGAATCGCCCTACAGCAGATAGTATCTCATATTTTAGAGCGCAATTCCGGCAAACAGTTGTTGTTAGTTGCAGACCAATTTGAGGAATTGTACACCCTTTGTCAGGTGAGGGAAGAACGGGAACGGTTTGTGGATGGCTTGCTGGCGGCAGTCGATCGAGAAAATATGACATTAGTTTTGACTTTACGAGCAGATTTTTACAGTTACGTGCTGTCCTCTCGTCCGTTACTGGATGCGTTGCAAGAATATACACCACTGTTACTCGGTTCCATGAAGCGGGAGGAATTACAGGCAGCCATTGAATTACCCGCTCAAAAATTGGAGGTAGAATTAGAAGCGCAATTAATCCAACGCATTCTCGATGATGTGGGGTCAGAACCAGGAAATTTACCATTATTAGAATTTGCCTTAACTCGCTTGTGGGAAAAGCAAATAAATCGAGAGTTAACTCACCAAGCTTACGAGGAAATTGGCGGGGTGAAAAAAGCCATTGCCAATCATGCCGAACAAATTTATCAACAACTGAGCGAAACTGAGAGAAAGCAGGCACAGCGAATATTTGTGCAATTAGTGCGTCCGGGAGAAGGAACCGAGGATACTAGGCGCGTCGCTACTCGTGCCGAAGTGGGAGAAGATAACTGGAATTTGGTGAGTTACTTAGCGGGATATCCAGCGCGGTTGGTAGTAACGGGACGGCAAGAACAGGAAGATACGGTAGAAGTAGTGCATGAAGCGCTGATTCGAGAATGGGTCACTCTGCGCGAGTGGATGAATGCTAGCCGTCAGTTTCGGACTTGGCAAGAACGGCTAAAAGTGGCGTTACGAGAGTGGAAGAATGATAACCATGACTCTGGGGCATTATTGCGCGGTGTGCCGTTAACTGTGGCGGAAGATTGGTTGCGTAAACGTGCAGATGAAATGACCCAGGAGGAACGAGATTTTATTCAGCTTAGCGTTAAAGAACGCGATCGAGAAAGACAAAAGAAGCAACGCAGGCGGCAACTGACGATTGTTGGGCTAAGTGGCTTTTCAGCAATAGCTTTCGGTTTAGCAGGACTAGCGGGTGTTGGCTGGTGGCGTGCTGGGATTAATCAGATTTATTCTCTGGCTCGATATTCCGATGCACTTTTGAATTTAGATGGGTCAAAAGCTGTTGAAACAAGTTTGAAAGCAGTTTTGCAAATGCGACGTGCACCTTGGGTAGATGCTGATACTCGCACCTATGTAGAGCTGTCATTATTAAACTGAAGTTCCCCCCGTAGAAATACTGAGACGTGGGTTGAAACCCTTGTGCTGCTTGGTGTTTCAGCTTATGAACCAGAAAACACGTACCCATGT
>JALOON010000144.1 GCA_025454405.1 Oscillatoriaceae cyanobacterium Prado104
CATTCTGCTCAACGAAGGCATTCGCGCTTGGATGGCTCCGGTTGACCAACCGCATGAAAACTTCGTCTTCCCTGAAGAAGTTCTGCCTCGCGGTAACGCTCTGTAAGCAGCGAGAAATCTCGAAAAATTGTAACATTTTAAAAGGGTACGATCGAGCAATTTATGCTTGACCCTAAATGTTTAAAAAACTCCTGTCGAGCGATCGCCAGGAGTTTTTTTATTTAATATAAGCAAGCTTTAACAATATATCGTGCCGTAGGCGATCGAGAAGGAGAAACCGAAACTCTTGAATCAGGGACGACACATTGAAGTCTGCCAAAACAATCTCTAAACAGTCTAATTTTCATCGAGTTAGCATAATTTTCGATCGCAACACCCACCACAGCAACAGAGCGGATACTACAACCATTAAAGCGGAAACAGCAGGTATGTCAGCGATCGCGCTCAAACCACCCATCACGGGAATACCGCCCAGAATAATCGCCAGCCCGAGTGCCAAACCGGAGGCTGTGGCTGGCTGTCGGGGCATAATTTTGGCTGTGGCAGCGAGGGAAATCGGAATACTCGACTGGAGTAGCGCCAAACCAAGGATTAAAGTCAGGTCATTTTGTTTGCTAAATAATAGTAAAAATGCGGCAATTGTGAGGGAAACAATTGTGTAGCGCCTCCAGCCCCAGCGCTGTGCGAGAATACCGCCAAATATTTTAGCAATGGCGGCGGCAAACGCGATCGCGATGAGAAGATTGAGATGAATTTGCAAGAGAAATTGAAAGCTTGTCCAGACTGTGGAAATGAGCGCGATCGCGCTCAGCAATACCAACAAAACCCCGTCATCTAATTCGGCATTTTCGATGGACTTGTTCCCAGACAGAGCCGGGGAATGGGAACAAATGTTGTATTTTGATAAATCAATTATGGCAAGGAACGCCATCATTAAACCGAGCAGTATTGCGATGGGCAAGTTAATTTGCCAACCAGTTAATCCCCCAGCAATACCTAATGCTAGACCGATCGCTCCCGGTGCGGCAAAAATTCCCGGTCCAGTAGTACGATAGGCAGTAGCAGTTAATGCTAAAGCGCCGCCGCCTACATGAAAAGCCGCCGAACCAATTCCTGCTAAGATTACAGCTAGTTGAGAATGCCAGGGAGCGATCGCTAATGCCAATAACAGCGCAAACAATCCCACTAAAACAGCTAGACGGGGGCGTTGGAATTTATCTGTTAACATTCCCGCGAATGGCTGATACCCAAAACCCAGTATGTTGTAGAGAACAATCAGCCAACTTGCTTGCTCTAAAGACATCGTGCGGGGCAAACTTCCTAACAGAAACCCTGCGGCTGCATCAGATAAACCGTGAGCAATACCAAGAATTAAGGAGAGGGAAATAGCAGAAAGGTAAATAGTTGGTTGGTGCGATCGGAATTTATGCTGATAGTTTGGCATTGGCTTAGATAGTTGTTGATTTAGGAGTCAGAAACTTGGTTGCTCAATTCAAGGTTTCTTTGCACCGTTGATTTTTTATCGATCGCGCAATCAAAATCGATCGCTTTTATCTGAGGAACCAGGAGGACATTGAAATTTACCATTAACCAGTTGCGGTATCTCAGGAGCTGTCATTGATGGCTTGTCAGTTTCACAAATACCTTGAATGAATTGGTAATTGTCCTTGTCTTTAACAATAAATATTGTGGCTCGGTAACTTATGAAATCCTTTCTTGTACTCGTGGCTGTGAAATTAGCTTTCGTGGCGTCGCTCTGAATATCATATCGATAAACTCCAGATCTAGTTTCTTTTTTTTGGGGTAATTTTAATTCTTCCCAATTATTAGCCAAGCGGTTTTTGTCATAGTAGAAGTTTTTCTGCAAGCTAATATAACTTTGTATGTCCCATCTCACTTCCCTGGATATCATTCCAGGATTAGGTGTTAAAAATAGACTTTCAGAATTGTCGCCGAAAGTAGAAATAAGAGCAAAGTAAAAAATTATGTAACTCGCCAAATTGCTGAGGCAAGAAAATTGGATTATTTTGCATCTCGGAATATTTTTAGTTTTTAAAATAATGCCGTGAATTATAGATTCAATAGAAAAAGAAAGTAGGAAGCTAATCGAGAGCATTGCCATTACTAAGCCTGAAACTGGCTGCTTAAAAACGAAACCAATTCCTACAATAGAGGTAGCAATATTTGCCACTAAAACTGCGATTAACAACCTGGAAAAACTAATGGCAATTTCTAAAGATTTCAAACACAGAAAAATAAATAGCATTTCAACGGGAATAATGCTGACAAAAACCAAAATATTACCAGTTTGTGATAGAACGTAAGTGGCCGCTACATTGGCTACAATCAATTGAGACATTGGGTTATCGTTGTTATTCAGAACGATCGCTATTAACAAATAACAATAGCTCAAATAGGGCTAACTTTGGCTCGGTAGAGAAGTTTGTCGCCTTGTTTGTATCCTGCATAGCGGACTTTGACTGTTTCTCCCGGCTGCGCTGTGCCTTCTAGGAGTTGGTGCTGCTGCGGATCGTAGGGAATTTCAGTTCCGACTGGGGCGATCGATTCTATTCCCCACTGCTGCAACAATTGCTCGATCGGGCGCAATAAAGGCAGCAATTTTACAGCAGGTAAAGTTTCATTATTTTGGGCTGCGTTGGCGGCTGTAGGCCACTGCAACATCCAGGATTCTAATGTTTGCAAGCTCGCAAGTTGGAATTCCTGCATCAAAGATTCTCGCTGTCTCGCAAGTTCCGCTTGCAATTGCTGGTATTCTTGTTCGATCGCCCTTGATGCGGGCTGTTCTAATTCTACAGACCCCGGAGCAAAAGTTGCCAGCAATTCGGTGAGGGAAATTTGCAAGGCTTGACTGATTTTCAGCAAGATTTCTGCTGGAGTTTGCAAGGCTAAACCGTTGCGCAGGCGGCTGAGTTGCAGTTCGGAAACTCCAGCTTTTTGGCTGAGTTCTCGATCGCTCTCCAGCCCTGCTTGCTGAATCAGCCGTTGCAATTGACGAGCGTAATTTGGATTGTTAGCTACCATAAAAAACCTTCCTAATTAATAACTGATACCTGCACAATTTTAAAGCTTAAAGTATCGTCTAGATCGCAGAAACGAGCATGATGCCAGCTCCTCGATAGTTTTACCAAATATTCAGAATTATTAGCCCCCACCCCTGGTTAAAACGGACAGCGGACAGCGGAATATTATTAATAGTCAGATCGTGTCCGGTGGATTACCATAACAAAAACGGTTTGTAGTGTGGACTTTAGTCCGCAAAAAGAGCGGACTAAAGTCCACACTACGAACTTTACAGTCAACAGTAAACTGTCGTTTAACTTATCTGGCAGCTACTTTTTCTGGTGCAGCAGCGGCCGCAGTTACTCCCGATCCTTGCAGGTGGGCTTCGAGGAACCACAAGCGCTTGTCAATTGCCCGCGAGATTTCGGTGTACAAGTCGGCGGTGTCGGCATCTCCGAGTTCGCCAGCTTTGTCGATCGCGACTCGCAGGTGTTGGGCGTAAGGTGCGTAGCGATCGGCCAAAGCAGTAACGTATTCTTTGCCATCTGCAATGTCAAAGGGAAATTCTGGCAAGATCGAATCAGCAGCGGCGGTGCGGGCCGTTCCTACAGCAAAACCACCCAAAGCCGTTACCCGTTCGGCAACCAAATCGATGAATTCTTCGAGTTCTGTTGCCATTGCGTCAAACAGTTCGTGCAACTGGAAAAAGTCCATGCCTTTGACGTTCCAGTGGGCTTGCTTGACTTGGGTTTTTAAGTCCAAAGTTGTTGCTAGCGTTGCGTTAAGCAGCCCTGCGATTTCGGCGCGGGTGTCGGCTGGCATGGCGATGCGGGTGGGGTAGAGTTTTTGTTTGTGGTTGTTGGAACTCATATGTTTGTAAGTTGTTTGTAGGTTGTTTGTGTGAAGGTCGATCGAAAATTTGGCGGAACTCTGACAGGTTGAGCATTCAGAATTTTGCTGTGCTGTTGCCGAATGCTGGCTGCGAGTTCAGGCTAAGTGCATCTGCAACACGGCACGGGGAGCTCGGCGGATTTTGCAGCGGATGGTTTCTAAACCGAGGCGCTGGCAAGCTTCGTACCGGTGGCAGCCGGAAAATCCGTAATATTGACCATCTACTTCTAGCACATCGATGGGTTCGTTCAAACCTACCTCGCGGATTGATTCCATGAGGGCGGCTACTTTGGCTTGGTCGTTGACTCGCGGCAGGGGGCGGCGAATCCGATCGAGGGGTATCTCTTCTATCCTCATTGCTGGCTGCTCTTTCGCTTGTTACTTAATCATACTCATAACGACTTCGAGTTGTCAAGTATGAGAACTTATGCAAAAACCGGGTTTTGCTGCGAATATGGGGCTGGAAACTGCACCGCGCTGTTGGGCTGCGTGCTAGATGAAACTGACCGAGTACGATCGAATTGCTGCATCCACTGTCGCGATCGCTAACTCATTTTGTAATGCCTGACAGATAAGGATTCGATCGAAGGGATCGCGGTGAAGCGGTGGCAATTGAGCCAGTTGAGCAACGCTCTTTTCATCAATGGCAAGGCTAAGGATTTGATGAAGGTCGCGCTGTTTGGGCAAGTAGGTTTCAGGTGGCTCCGGTAACGGCAATTTGCCCAACTGGTGCTTGATGATAGATTCCCAAACTGAAACCACACTCAAATACACTTCATTATCCGTGTTGCGAATTGCATCTCGAATATCTGCCGGTAATCGACTATCGCCACTGATAAACCAGAGGAAGATGTGTGTATCTAGTAGAATTTTCATTTGCCCTCGAACGCACTCAAAATCTCTTCAGGCAAAGGTGCATCAAAATCGTCAGGAACGCTGAACTCGCCAGCACACAAGCCAAATGGTCGTAGCTGCTTATCTTTCGATGAGATGGGTCTGAGTTCAGCGATTGCCTTATCTGCTTGAAAAATGACAAAAGTTTCACCTGCCTCCACTTGACGCAGATACTTTAAAGGATCTTGCTGAATTTCATCAATTGTCACGTTTAACATAAAAATGCCTCAGTTTAAACTCAATGGATAATACTTCTTCTCACCCAATTGTAGGTGATGAGTTGTATGTTCCCAGTTGGGGTGAGTCTTGAATCCTAATTCCCGATAAAACTTATCGGCTGCTGGCGTGTCAGTTCGCAACGTCAATAGTTGGTAATATTTTGCCGCTTCGAGAATCAGTCGATCGACCAGCAAGCTTCCGATTCCTTGTCTCCGCCAAACAGATTCAACATACAAATGCCGCAATCGTCCAACTTTAGGATCGTTAAAATATGGATCTCGATTCAGCCCGCCAATGGCGATCGCCCTACCTCGATCTGATGCTACCAGCAGAATTTCACCGGGATTGTCGAAGCAATTGAAACCGCTGCGATACTCTCGAATCAGCCTTTCAACAAACCGAAACTCTTGGGACAAGCTTTCTTTAACGAGATGGTCGATCGATAGCGATTCAATTTCTGCTATGCGAGCGATGTCGATCGAATCCATGATTTTTGCTTCTTTTTTGCTTTTCGTTAGCTTCTACTTGTAATGACTTATACAGCTCGGTCTATCTTCTTTGTCTTGACGTTGTAATTGCCAGGAGTTATAATTTTATGTCTAACCAATAGTATTTAATACCGAATATGGGTATCTAATGCCATGATAACAACATCCCAACCAGATATTATTGTAACCAGCCAAGATGGGGAATATTTGATAATCGTTGAGGTCAAGCTCGAAGATAGCAGTATCAGCAATGAAAATGCTATTAAACAGCTTAAACACACTATGGCATCTATGGGTTGTTCAGTTGGACTTGTCGTAGCTGGCGATCGCGCGATCCTGCTTCGCGATTCTTTAGAAAAGAATAATGGTGAGTCAATTTATGTAGTTGGTGAAGCGAAACTTCCAGACTCTTTGCTACCACCTGCCGATGAACAATGGAAAGGGAAACCTGCTGTTGAATTTGAATCGCGAGTTCAGCGATGGCTCGAGCAACTTAAGCTGACAGCTAGTCTGGACAATCTGCCAAAAGACTTAAGAAACCTACTTGGCGAATCAATAATTATCCTTCTGAGAATTGGCGAAGTAAGGGCTGGCGGTCCTAGATGGAGCAAGGTTGCGCAGTGAAACCCAATGCAGTTTTAGCAATTATTGCTAAGTGCGTAATAGTATTCGATCGCAATTCCAACAATTTTAAATTTAACGTTACTTTCCCAGCCCGATTAAAAAAAGATTACTGTTCGCTTGTTAATAGATTAACTAATTCTTGTGTAATCGGAAAACCAGTCTGGCGCTCAAAATGTATAAACATCGGACTGGGATTCGCTTCTAAAAATACATACTCACCCGTTGGCTTAACTCGCCAATCGATCGCAGTCCATTCTAGCATAAATGCTTGACATATTGCCAAACATTGCTGGCGAACTGACTCCGGCACATCTATCTTAATTAATTCGGCATTTGCATCTTCCCGAAAGTCTAAAGCCTGACTGCGAATTTCCGCAGAATAAACTGAGTCACCAATTACATAACTGCGAACGTTTGTGCCTGGAATATACTCTTGAATTGTCACTGGAGAAATACTTAAAGCCAGATTTAAGCGATCGCACTCTAAATGCTCCTCTGTCACGAGTTTGGTATGAGCGCCACCATAAACAGGTTTAAATATTGTTTTGTTGCAAGTCAATACAAATTCTCTAACTTGTTTTGGATCGTTGCTAATTAAAGTTGTGGGAATCGTAACTCCTATTTGCTTGGCTTTACTCAGTTGTAAGGGTTTCTCTTTATGAAACTGGTAAGCTTGCCATGAATTAATCCAGCGACAGGGACACGCTTGCACGAGCGATCGCACTGCACTCATTGAATCGTAAAATGCAACTTGCTGCTGATTTGCATCCGGTAAAGATGGCACGGAAACACCGGAAAAATTGCGCCAAAATACGCTGTGAATTTCTGGGAAATTTAACTGCAAACCTCCGGGTAGTGTCAAGCATCCTGCTAAGGTGTCCGGCCTCCACGACAGGCGCAATTGTTTGGGAAAAAGATAGGTA
>JALOON010000077.1 GCA_025454405.1 Oscillatoriaceae cyanobacterium Prado104
ACATGGGTACGTGTTTTCTGGTTCATAAGCTGAAACACCAAGCAGCACAAGGGTTTCAACCCACGTCTCAGTATTTCTACGGGGGGAACTTCAGCTTAAAACTCAGAACTTCCCCTCGCTCGCGATCGAATCTTTTCTAATAGTGCGATCGTCCCCGCGATAAGATTCGTTTGTAGTCAGGACGGAAGTCCGCAAAAGGTCGCGGACTTCCGTCCTGACTACGAACCTTTTTTATTACTGGTAATTGACCGGACTTGATATTAGGCATTCTTAACTAAAGAAAACAGGTTATTTAATCAAAATATTCGGTGAAAATCCTAAATCTTGGTTAAAAATCCGGTTTCTGGAAGTAGGAGTGCGTAAGTCCTAACTTGTTGTGCCAAATTCCTTCTGGCAGCAAAATGCCTCCGAAGGAACGAATGCGATCGAGTAACATGAAGTATGCCCAGGCTTTGCCTAGAGGTTGTAGATGCCGATCGAATATTTCGATTTCTTGTCGCTGGTATTCGTTTTGTGCGGGAGCGCGATCGGGATGGTAATCTTCAAGTCTGTCTAAATCTGCCAAAACCGCCGAGTCGGCGAAATAGAGGAGAAAACCGCAGACTGTACCTTCTCCAGCCACCATCGCCGGATAGCCCATCGGTAGGTTAAAAAGTTGACCTCGGGCGATGGCGGACACAGCGTTTGCAACCTTTCCTTCGCAGTAGTGCGGGTAGTTGCACTCTCCCGGTTTGAGAGTGCCGTAGACAAAGACTTTCATCGATCGAACCCTAACGGCGAGTTTTTGCTAACATAATTATGGCTAGCTAATAGTTTAATCTTCGCAGGCGATCGATTATCTGTCACGATCGCAATTTTCAAAACATGGTTGTTTACCCTTTCTTATTAATTCATGACTATAGCAGTTAGTGTTAATCCCGCGGCACTTTTGCCCTTGCACCTGAGTTCTTTTTTACCATCCCTGCCGCTAGATAGCTTGTTTTCAACTCAAGGGATTATGGTGATGCTGCTGGCCGCTTACGCGGGGGCGATGTGGATGTTTCTTACCAGCGCGCCGAAAGTACATACAATTATGGTATCGGATTTGGGGCAAGCGAGGGAATTCTACGAGGGGATGTTAAGCCTGCCCGTAGCAGAAGTACCGCTGCATTACTATTACAATTACGAGCAAACTTTGGGGACAACTGGCATCGATCCGCTGTATTTGTCGCCGAATGTCGGGAGAACATCGACATCTCAAACGATGGCGACTTCCGACGGTTTGTGGTATCAGTTAATGAAAAATACTCAACTGCACGTAATTAGCGGGGCCGGTAGGGGAGAAAAAAATCGCGAACGTCATGTTTGTTTCGATCGCGAATGTTTGGATCAGTTATTGATGAGGGTGCAAACTCGCGGGATCAGTTATAAAATTCGTCGGGAAAGACCGCTGAATTTTTTGGTTAAGGATTACGACGGGCGCGTGATTGAAATGGCGGAAGTGAAAAATTAATTGCGATCGATTTTAGACATTTCTAAAAACTATTTTAAGGTTTGTAGTGTGGACTTTAGTCCGCTCTTTTTTGCGGACTAAAGTCCACACTACGAACGTTTTTGTGATGGGAATCGCCCGGACACGATCTGACTTGCGCGCGCACTACCTATTTAGGGTGCGCAGCGCGCACCTTACCGCCATCATTTCGGTGTCAAACTAATTTTTGCATGAAGGACAGTAATACCAAATGGAACTTCACATCCGACACAGGGCCACAGTCATAGTTGAAACCAACGCAGGTATCTTGATTGTTGAAGAAAACAATAGTTTTTATAACTTACCTGGTGGTGGAGTACACCAAGGTGAATCGAACGAAGCAGCGGCAATTCGAGAACTGAAAGAAGAAACAGATTTGGATGCTGTTTCCGAACTCATCATGCGGTATTCTTAATCGAGGCAATTGGAACTCCTCAACCCAATGATGGCATCTCGCAAATCGGTTTTTATCGACCGGGCGATAATGTTAATATCGGTCGATCGGCAGGACAAATTATTGAGAAATATTTGGCATTAAAGCTAACAACCTAAAGGTTCGTAGTGTGGACTTTAGTCCGCAGAATGGAACTTTAGCCGTCACGACAAACCTTACTTATTGCGGTCGATCGAGCGATAGTCTTGGATAGTAAATTATATCTGTCAAATTGCAACTGATAAACAAGTAATTATTTTGCGATCGCCCTCTTCTGTCAAGAAGTTTTTGCAAAATATTTCCCTATCTTTAGCATCGTGCGGGCAAGCTGCCCGCACTGCGATATTTTAATTCTCTGCATCGCCAAGAGATTGAGTTGACTGCTGTTGGTTTTTCTTGCGTTTGAGTCCCGCCAAACCTGCAAATGCTAAAGCCGTACCCGCAACAGTCATCGGTTCGGGAACTGGTTCGGCAGGTATGTCACCAACTGCCCTAGCTGGCCCTGTATAAGTCACAGTACCTTGATAAGGTCTGTTTACAGTGGCAAAGTGATTGGGTTGTTCGTTAAGACGGCCGTAAATAGTATCAGTATAAGGATCGATCGTCAAATACAGACTGTCGGAAAGGTAATCTACAAGGATTAGATCTCCATACCTCCTTTCATACCGATGACTAAAAGCATTGATGAGTGACGTAGTATAGAACGCACTATTAGTCGGCCGCCCAAAAGAAAGTCCCAAAAAATCCCCGTCGAGTAGGTATGCAGCAATCTCTACTCCTTCCAAACCAGGAGAAGCCCCAAAGCTAACCCTGCCTTCAAAAGTTGACTTTGACGATTGAAGATTGTAAGAATCCGGCTTGTTTTCCGCATCGACAAAATTAAAAACGCCTTCTGATATAGGAACAATTTCTTCGCCGATGCCGGTGAGAGAAGAATTGTCAAACTTAAAGTAACCGCTGTAAGTACCTGTAGTCCATCCGGTTGTATTGGCTGTGAAGTTGTAGGTGAGGACTGCTGCTTGGGCTTTGGGAATTTCTGCTATTAATCCAGTGGCGATCGCGATGATGCTGCTGCCGATAATTCCCCGGAATTTGTTGAGTGTTTTGTTGTTCATTTGAATTATTTAGATGCACCTAAAGTGATAATTTTGTGCTTGTTTAAAAAACAAGCATACCTGAATGATCGAGCTAAAAACTTGCGGGCAGATTGCCTGCGCTGGGAGATTTTAGTTCTGCGTACTGCCCAAAGATTGAGATAATAGTTGTTGTTTTTTCTTGCGCTTGAGTCCGGCAAAACCTACAAATGCTAAAGCCGTACCCGCAACAGTCATCGGTTCGGGAATGGAGTGGGCTGGTATTTCGCCAACTGCCCTAGCTGGC
Organism: Oscillatoriaceae cyanobacterium Prado104; assembly: GCA_025454405.1. Lineage (GTDB taxonomy): Bacteria > Cyanobacteriota > Cyanobacteriia > Cyanobacteriales > Microcoleaceae > Microcoleus. Next base: position 3,324 of record JALOON010000077.1, read on the forward strand.
CCTGTATAAGTCACTGTACCTTGATAAGGTCTGTTTACAGTGGCAAAGTGATTGGGCGATTCATTAAGACGACCATAAATAGCATCAGTATAAGGATCGATCGTCAAATACAGACTGTCGGAAAGGTAATCTACAAGGGTTATACCTAAGTAGTGCCTTTCATAGCGATGGCGAAAACCATTTATGACTGACGTAGTATAGAACGCACTATTAGTCGGCCGACCAAAAGAAAGTCCCAAAAAATTCCCGCCGAATAGGTATGCAGCAATCTCTACTCCTCCAAAACCACGAGAGGCCTCAAAGCTAACCCTGCCTTCAAAAGTTGACTTTGACGATTGAAGATTGTAAGAATACGGCTTGTTTTCAGCATCGACAAAATTAAAAATGCCTTCTGATATAGGAACAATTTCTTCGCCTATTCCAGTCAAGGAAGAATTGTCAAACTTGAAGTAACCGCTGTAATTACCTGTAGTCCATCCGGTTGTATTGGCTGTGAAGTTGTAGGTAAGAACTGCTGCTTTTGCTGGGGTAGTTTCTGTTGCTAAACCCGTTGCAATTGCTAAGGCTGTTGTGCCAATAATTCCCCAGAATTTTTTGAGTATTTGGTTGTTCATGGTAGCTGTCCCTAATGGATTAAATTGATTGTTTTTTGCTAAAAAAACAGCGAGTCACGGATATTTGCTGCGGTCGATCGAACTGCAAGTTTAAACTGCGATCGATCCCAATCGATCGAACTTACTAAAATGATGCGATTTGAATCAATGTTTCGCTTTTATTGCATACCGGACGCGAAATCAACCAGAGTATTTATAACTATTGAACCGGATTCGATCGCCTTTTTCGATTTGCACTTTTTCGATTTGAAACAGTACCTTACGGGCGAGATTTTCGCCCCACAAGCGTTTCAACAAACACAACCCATACTTAAACTTTTCACTTGAAATTTGCGGCAGTCGAACGCTCGCTTGTTGCTGCTGCAATGCTCTATGACTTTATTTTTTAATTGTTTAGCAGAATTACTATTCTGTCAAGGTAAATTTATAAAGATTCTCAGGGAATTCCCGGAGAAATTGTAAAGATTCGGTGAATTTTTTTTGCAAGCGTACAATTTAATTCATGCATTCGACATTAACAGCATTGTGACAAGCATTGAACTATGCTTGTCTAACAGTTTGCTTTGCTAACAATTGGCCGGGTGCGCAGTGCGCACCCTACAAGTTGATGCGCCAGTCACGTATCAATTAATTTTGGCTTCTACACTGGATTTTTCCGCCGCTTCTTTAATTTCCAAAATCGAATACGCCCCAGAAACCCGGTTTCTTTGAGAAACCGGGTTTCTCTGTACCGATGAGTAAGTCCCGTATCAATTAATTTTTGCTTCAACGCTGGATTTTTCCGCAACTTCTTTAATTTCTAAAATCGCCTTGCGGCTGAAGATTTGGAAATACCTAGAAACAAAAAATTCTTTGATGGGAAAGAGGATAAAAGTCAAAGGATTGATTGTCACGATGATGTTGCGAGAATCGGCTTTTGCTTGCTTGACAATCTGCTGCGCTACCCAATCTGGAGACATGATGCCGATCGGATTTAAATTGCTTTTAAACGGCCCTAAAATCAGTTTTCTAACGATGCAAGGTGCGTCCAAACGCCGCAAAGTTACTAAATCTCCCAAAGCCCGCTTGCTGAGTTCGTAAAGCGGGCTGACAGCAGGAATTACTTCAGCTTCCGAAGTATTGACCCAAACTTCTTTTGTGGCTATATTTTCATTATTGCGGACGGTGAGAAAAAACAGTTCCATCAACCGCCATGCAGAAAAAGTGTTGATTTCGTAGGATTTTGCGATCGCCTCTCCCCTTCTATCTCCATGTACGTTAATCCCGTGATTGATGAGGAGAATATCAACTTTTTCTAACAAGGAAGCTAAATCTGCTTCTTCACCTACTTGCCAAGTTACAGTTTTTACAAACAAATTTTCACCATCTACATGCAAAGTAATTTCCTCATTCTTTGAAGTGAGGGCGATAACTTTTGCACCTGCTTTGTGGAGGTGTTTGAGAAGCAAACGTCCCAAAGTTCCCGACGCGCCGGTGACAGCTACAGTTTTGCCTTTGAGAGAAAGTGCCGTGCCCATGAGTTTGTCTATTAAGGTGAAAGTACCGCAATAGTAAGCATTTTGATTGTCGAAATGGTGACGCCAGTGGTAAGGTTTGTTAACGAACCATTTGCCAGGTAGAGTTTGGAAGTCGCCCGGTTGGTGGGTGATGTCGGTTAATTCATCCGCACCTTTGATGCCACAAGCACGGGCGATCGCGCTCAACAAAAAGCCTAAAGTATAGATACAACCCGCTGCTGCGCCCCAGTGGTATGCCGGCATCCCAAAATAAGCTAACACCCACAGCAGCAATCCGAAAAACATCATTGTGCCAGCTTCTGGTACATCGTGACGCCAGTGCGCTTGCTTGTAAATTGTATCGCTAACGGGGGTTAAATTCGGGCGAAAAACTCGGTGGTGCCAAGCGTGCAGCTTGTACAAGGGGGGCCAATAATGGGAGGCGACGTGATAAAAGTCTCGCACGATTTCTGCCCAACAGACAGAAGCTATTGCTAAAGCGCCGATTATCCAGTAATTTATCATGCTCGCAGCGGTTTGAAATTTGAGATTTGCAAATATTGTCTGTTGTGAACGATAGCTTAAAATGGTTTTTCTGGCTAGTCGGGAAGTTGGCTTGGAGGTTTGAATATTTGCACAATGCTGTACGATCGGAAGTTATATCATGTCCGATCGATCGCAATAAAATTAGTTTGTAGTGTGGACTTTAGTCAGCTCTCAGGCTGCGGACTAAAGTCCACACTACGAACCATTTTGTGATGTAATCGCCCGGACATGATATTAACTCAAATCGTTTTGGAGGTAGAAAGCTGGTTTTTTATAAAATATCGACTTGCCTTTAATCTCAATAAAAACTCGGTTTCTTTGATATTTATGCGCCCATTTCCAATAGTTTTTCTTGTTAGTTTGGAAGTTGACTCAGGCGTTTTAAAATCTGCAAAACGCGGTACAAGTCATTGCCGTGATTGGAAATAGCCCATTCAGAAGAACAGGCATACTGCGGAATTTGCCCTCTGACTAACTTGACAAAATTGAAGTTACCACCTGTTGCAATCATTCCAAAAGTAGGAGTTTCTAGATCGGATTCTGCCAGCATATCTGCGAGGAGGGGGGCAAGTGCTTTGTCTGTTGAAAATGCAAGTTGTTTGGATTCAATTACTGTCACCCACAAGTTAGTTTTCATTATCAGGATATCTATTCTGCCTTCGATAATTCTGCCTTCGTCTTCTTCTTGAATGGCGATCGACTTTTCGGCTTTGACTTGAAAAGGACGCTCAAACAGACCAGCAATAAACAAAATCGGGCTGATTATTGTGAGTTTGACTGCGTTTTCGAGTACGGGCGGGTAGTCTATTAAATTGTAATAGATTTCTTGGACTCGATCGAGCCATTGTTTCTCTACGTCTGTTATTTCTGGCAAGTTTTCTTGCCATTCTTTGAAAAATTCACTGCTGCGAACTCGCTGCAAGCCGTAGTTATCGATTAAATAGCGGAGGTTTATCTCTTTTGCTTGAAGTTTTTGCACCATAATTTCACCACCATTTACTATTTTAAGCTAGCTGAATTGCGAGTGTTTGTATCATCGATCGCTTGTTGCTTGATATTGTTGTAATGATTTTAGCATAAGTATAGTTTGAACCGGAGATCGAGGTAGATAAACGCAGATGAACGCAGATGGGTAAAGTAGGTTTTGCTGAGGTTTCTGTTTACTTCTGTTTTTGTTCTGCTTGCATTTGCAGCAATTGCGGTATGGTAACAAAACGATATCCTTGCTGTTTGAGTTTGGGGATAATTATCGATAGCGACTGGATTGTTTGCTGGCGGTAGCCGCCGCCGTCGTGCAGCAGGACGATCGCCCCGGATTTGGCTTGAGAAATGACGGTGTTTGCTATAGTAGATGCGGAAGGTTGCAGGTAGTCTTTAGGGTCGATCGACCACATCACAACTACGTAATTTTTCTTTTTAGCATAAGCTGCGAAACCGTTATTTAAGTGTCCGCCGGGAGGGCGAAATAATAAACTTTTGGTGCCAGTCGATCGATGAATGTGAATGCCTGTATAATCGATTTCATTGGATGCGGTTTTTTCGGTGACATTGTGATAGTAGTGATGCCATGTATGGTTGCCGATCGCATTTCCTGTTTGCACGATGCGTTTGGCAATTTCTGGATATTCTCGCAGATTTCTACCCAAGCAAAAGAATGTAGCTACGGCATTGTGTTGCTGCAAAACTTCCAATACTTTTAAAGTTTCGGGCGAGGGGCCGTCGTCAAATGTTAGGGCGATAACTTTGGAGTTGCTGATATTTGCTTGGTAAACAATTTGCCCGCGAAATTGTTCGGGCGGGGCGAAGATTAAAGGTTGTTCAGGTGGTTTGGGATGTAGGGGCGGTGTCCCCGTGCCCGCCCCGGTCGGGGGAGAAGGCGCTATTTTTGTTGGTTTGGGGGGTTTGATGAGATTTGGTGGAGGTTCGTCAAAAAAAGGCGGGATTTGGGCGAGCGAATTTGAATTCGCAGTTTTTGGGTTGTTGGGGGAGAGGGAAAATAGGGCGATCGAGCCAATAAGTAGAGCAGTTTTAATCACCGCTTTTTGAGAAGATTTGGTATTCATTAACTGTCACTGTACTATTTGCTATTAATGATATAATTATCGTTTAAAGCTGCATCAAATTGAAATTAAGATTATGTAGGATACTGCACGGTGGGGAGATGACTGCCGATATAACCGATAATCACTTTTCGCTTACCTTCTTTTGAAACTTCTGCAAAAAAATAAATTCGCCAATTGCATTCTCTCAGTTTAACGTGTCGCTCAAATAGACGTTCCTTACCATCAGGACAAAGAAAAGTTCGTTCTTTACCGTATTTGTTAAGAGTCGGTTCACTTTCTCCAGAAACCTCAATAGAAACACCCTCTAAGCTGAAATACCCGGTTTCCCAATTTTTAGCACAGTTTTCAAGCTGATACAAAATCTCTAAAACAAGCTGTAATCTTTCCTCTCCCGATCGAAGTTTCCGCAACTGTTTATTACCAGCATCGCAAAATTGCAGGCTGGGGAACAACTCATCTCTATTATTCCAGAGTTCCATCCCAGTAATTCGCTCAGATTGGAGACGGTTTTTAATCCAATTAGCGTGTTCGAGAACGTGGTTTTTCTGGCTGGCATGAATAACCTCTACACTTTCTTCTATCAGATTTTCATCCCCATCAATTTGGATGAGTTCTAACTTGATGCGACTGCTATTCCACAGCGATTCTGAATTCAAACTAATTGCCAACGCTTCAAGGTAATGAGCAACTTTAAATCCTGCTGCTTGGCTGCCTTGCAAACTCAACTCACGAGCGGGATCTTCGAGTTTTATTTTAATCGTTAAATCGGGAATATCAATAGATAAAGGAGTCTTAGTTGCGAGAGTTCTCAAAAAAGTCCGCTCTTCTCTGTTAACTTCCTTATCGTTGCGCCAACGAGAAAGCGGATAGTTTTCTGCAAGAAGCATAGCATGAAAATCTTCTTGAGTGCGGATTCCCTTCAGTCCGCAGCGTTTAGCTTCGCGCATCGTAATAATCAATTCTGACATCCATTGTCGTGCTGTAGAAATATCGGGAGCAAGAGTGCGGGCGGACAGTTCATTAAATACCATCTCCAAATCCATGCCCAATTATTCCTCCACAGCAGGTTCTAATAAAATCTCCAAACTGTTATCCCATTCATCAAAAAAACCATCAGGCCAGTAATCGATTCTTCCATTTCGATCGATCTTTGGCGATACTACATCTGTTACCATTTGTCGTTCTCGATTTTGACGTTGGAAGTAATGCAACTGAACATCTTTAGGGTCGATTTTGGCACCGTGAACCGCAAGTCGAATCCCGTTCAAAACATGGTCGCTGTGAGTTTCGATAACAACTTGAACGCCACCACTCGCTGCTAAAGCTAACAATTCACCGATTTTAACTTGTCCTTTGGGATGCAGGTGAGCTTCGGGATTTTCAATTAAAATAATTGTACCAGGTGGTGACGCTAGCGCAGCTACAATAATCGGTAAAGTATAGCTAATTCCAAATCCCACATTAGTAGCGCGGTAAGGATTGCTATCTCCATAGGAGTATTGGAAACTCATCAAATCGACATCCGATTTGGCATCAATTTTGAGCCGCGTACCCGGACTAATTTCTCCCATCCATGCTTCAACTTGGTCTATCAACCCCATTGAGTTTACTAGAGGTGCACCAGGTTGAGTCTTGGATTTTTTTACATTGGGATGGCTGAGACTACTATTAGAAATAGTCTCTCCCCCTTTAACAGAAAGGAAATGTGCAGTATATTCACCTTTGATACCGAGTTGACCGAGCTGTCGTACTTGGTAATCTGACATTTCATTAAATGAGCGCGGTCCGATCCGTTCTGCCTGAAGATAGTGAAAATTATTGCCGAAAAGATTTGATTTATACAATTCTGAACTAACTGGTTCCGAGTCAATTTTTAACACATCTACCTCTTTGTCATATTTGAAACGCCATACACCCTCAATGTTGTTTTCCCAAATAATGTCAAATCCAATTAAATCCTCTTTGGCTCCTTCAAAAAGAGCATCTTGAGCTGTACCAACATTCACTAAATCGCCATTAAGAGCCAGCCCTTTTTCTGGCAGTAAACCTTGTTGGTATGATTGTCGCAGCAGCAGGAGCGATTGCATCACAGAAGATTTACCAGTGCTGTTTAAACCGGAAAATAAAGTAAGTTTTTTGAATGCCAATAATTGATTGGCAAAAGCTTTGAAGTTGAGCAATTGTAGCGAAGTAATCATGCTAAAATCTCCTGAATGATTTTTTCAATTATCGTAAATCTGTACTCGACTTTTTCTGCTGCCTGAGAAATAGAAGTCAGAAAATATCGATCGCTATCCACATAATTTCTAAAAATTTCAATCAACTTCTCATTCTGCAGCTTTAATTTCTCAATTTGCTCGTTGCTGAGCAAGCTGAGGTTAACTGACCAAACTTCAAACAATGCTTTATTAATCGGAAACATTTTTGTCTGAGTTAGGGATATTTTACGGAAGGCATTTTTCCCAAAAATTTCCCAGGCAGCAAGCATAGCTTTTTTGAAATTATTTTCAATTATTTCTAATTCTGCTTCAGACATATTATTGATTTTAAACAATGCTTTACTCAAAAATAAATTTCTTTTTTCTGACTGATAATCTTGATAAGGTGTCAGCGTAAATGCTAAAAAACCGAGTATAAATTCCCGATCGTCCATGCGCATTTTTCGCGTTTTACTCAAATTAGTAACTTGCTGGAATTCTTGAGATTGCGCAAGATTGGCTAAAAACTTTGTCGCCTTGCCGGGATTGAGAGCGTGGCGGAGTTCTTGAGGAGACATTGGCAACCCGCCTGTATTGATGCGTTTAAAAATGTTGTATTTAACTTCAGGAGGCGTACCTTTTTCAATCAAATAAACTGTCACCTGAGTTTCTTCAATTCGTCGTTGGTAGCGGCGCTCTATTTCACTATAGGTTTTGCCTTCAAAACTGCTTAAGTATTCTAGTCCGCATAGCTTGAGTTTTTTATCGCTCATAAATTCTTTAAGAGCAGATAGCCGTTGCAATCCATCAACAACCAACCATTTATCTTCATCAGTTGCATCGATATAAAAAGCTGGTAAGGGAATCCGAATCAAAATCGATTCAATCAGTCTGCTTTTAGCTTCATCTTTCCAGATATTTGCATGGCGCTGAAAATCAGGTGCCAAGTCAAGGGCTTCCTCGTCGATTCTTCTTAAAAGTTGCTCGATCGTCGGTTCTCTGGTACGAATATTAATTTTATCGGGGTCATATATCAATTTATCTGTTTCATAAGCTTCGTCCCCATCTTCTTCTTCCAGCAGCAAATCTCGATCGAATAATTCTTGTGCTATTTCTGGCTGATTTACCATAGTAAATACTCGTCTATATTACTCTCGATATAACTATTTTAGCAAACAACAGCCTTCTCAAGGACGATCGCCCAAATTTCGCAACTTACAACTTTGCCTAAAAAGAGCTAAAATCCAAGATACCGACGCACAATAACAGGAGAAAATCTATGATAGCTCCCGCAAATCTCAGCCGCATCGCGATTCCTCCTTTAGAAAATGGCGACTTGCTTACCCGTGCCGAATTTGAACGGCGCTATACAGCTATGCCAAACATCAAAAAAGCAGAATTAATTGAAGGAATCGTTTATATGGCATCACCCTTGCGCTTTGAACCCCACGCCGAACCTCACGCTCAACTCATAACTTGTCTGGGTTTTTATGTTGCTTATACCAGGCATACTCGGCTGGGAGATAACGCTACCGTGCGTCTTGATGTTGATAACGAACCCCAACCAGATGCCGTACTGCTAATTGATTCCCAACGCGGCGGTCAAACTAGCCTCAGCGACGATGGCTACGTCGAAGGAGGACCGGAATTTGTTGCGGAAATTTCTGCCAGTACTGCTACGATCGACCTGCGGGATAAAAAGCGAGTTTACCGCCGCAACGGAGTCAAAGAATATCTCGTGTGGCAAGTAATCGATCGCCGAATCGATTGGTTTTCTTTACAAGAAGAAGAATATATTTCTCTCCTTCCCGATGCAGAAGGAATCATCCGCAGTCGAGTTTTTCCGGGGCTGTGGCTCGGGATTTCAGCACTTTTAAATGGGGATATGCCAAGCGCGATCGCCATTCTGCAAACAGGATTAAATAGCAGCGCACATCAAGAATTTGTACAACAATTAGTTAGCTTCCAAAATCCCGATTTATAGGGACGTGACAGATTGCGTCCCTACAATTAATTACACTACAACCGGCAAGTTTGCCGCGCTCTTTCATCCTCCGGTTCTTGCCAGCCGTAAGAAAAATGGCTCACAGCATTAATTTGCGGCACGGCCGATCGAATTGCTCGCATCTGCACCTCCAAAGACGGTCGATTGCTCACAGATTTTCCCCAATCTCCAGCAATCGCAGGAATGATTTTTGCTCCCGCAGGTGCCAAACTTACAGTCCGCTGTACCTGCGGCACGATGCAGCTTACATCGCCGCAATTTCCGTAAGACATCGCGTGAAATTCTACTGAAGCAGGAAACCTATCCCACGGCTGCAATCTCGAATCAAAACCACCTTGATTTACTTTCTGATTTCCATTCGGAAAAAACACCGCTCCCGCAGTTATTCCCATCCTTTGAGCAGGCGCGATCGCCATCCCAAAAAAATCTAAAATACCTTGCACTGCATGAGCTACACTCAATTGCCAAAGGTCTTTTTGCAAAATTCCAGTGTCAGGAAGTGGAGGTGTCGGACTCGGGCTGGGAGTGGGAGGATTTGGCCTGCCGGTAGTCGGTTTTTTTGAAGCTGTAGTTGCTGCTGCATTCGGCTTTTTCGGAGCAGGAGTTACTACCGCGATCGGTCTGGGAGTTCGCCCTTGCCACAGGGGTTCTTTTTCCTTAGGATATTGTTTTACTACTGCTTGAACGTCGCTAACAGTAATAAATCCCCTCGCTAAATACCGCTGAATTAAATCTCTTCCTTGCTGGTTTGTAGCCCGCTGTAAAAGTGTTTGCTGCGACGCTTGACCGTAAATCCACAAGTCTTGAACTTTGGTAGCGACTGAAGCAGGCCCGACACCCCGCACGTAGCGAATGTAGTCGAATAATATCCCTTGCGGCTTGCGCCTGAGAACTTGATTTACTAACAAAGAATAGTCTTGCTTTGCTTGCGGGCTGTAGGGGTCGATAAAAACATGAGTGGCGTGACTTTCTCCGGTTTGATCGTGCAATCCCGCGTCTTGAACTACGGTTAAACTTGTTTGATTTTTGCCGTTTCTGGCGATCGCTTGCTGTCTGTCGGCGCGCTGGGAATAGGTATAACCAAAGTTCATGGTAAACAACCAGGCGTAAACTTTTAAACCCCGTTGTTTGCCTTTCGCGATCGCCCTTTCCAGCAAATCGTATTTCTCATAGCCGCGATTTCTCAAAACCGAAGGCCAAACTGTAGGATTGTCTGCTTGCGGCAGCAGCACTTGACCGTCGTAAAATGTTTCTATGTAGACTTGGTTGTAGCCTTGATTGACAACTCTATCCAACACTCGATCGAGCTCTCCAGGTTTGACATCGCACGGATACAAACGCAACCAAATTGCTTGAGTTTGCGGCCAAGTTCTGCGGCGGCAATCGGCTACTTCCCGCGCGTGTTTGTTTAACATAGCAATGTAAGCATTCTGAGCTTCCGGTCTTCCTGACAGCGCGGCCCGGCGCAAATCTTCTTTGATGTTTGCCTGTTCTTTAGGTAATTGACAATAGGCTGATGTTTGGGCAAAAACAGGCTGATTTCCGACAAACGGGCTGACAAAGCTACTGGCTAAAACAGCACTTACCGCACTTAAAAAGCGTCGCTGGTGTTGGGAATTCGCAATGCAAGTTGGTGCAAATTTCATGGGCAAATTCAATGTGGTTTGGGAGTTTAAGTTGGCTAGCGGCGGGCAAAGCGCGTTAGCGAAGCCCTCGAAGAGGATCGCCCTGCAGCGCAACTACAAACTTTCTACTTGTTTTGATTCACCTAGTTATGGCACAAGTCGATCGAAAAGTGCAAATCTGTTAGACAGTTGTCACGAAGGAAGAAGGAAGAAGGAAGAAGGAAGAAGGAGGAAGGAAGGCACGACACGGATCGCACGGATACACGGATGAATTATCCGTATGAACTGAGTCATTCGTCATGACTGAAGAAGGAAGAAGGAAGAGTTGACTGTATTTTCACGCAAGAAAGCTGCATCAAAAAACGCCCTGCTAAAGTGGGCGCGAAACAGTATTGAAATTTCTAAGTAAAATTGTTGAACTTAAATATCAAGAGCAACAATCAACAAGACTCGATCGTTCCTTTGAGTCCCGTGCAAGCAGAAGTACAAACACCGAATACAGCAGTAGATTTATCTGTAGAGTTAATATTTTGCCTTCTGCCTGCTAATAGCATCAAGCTCCTCTATTCAGAGCTGCTTCTACCTGCTGAAATTCAGATTCCAGACGCTTTTTCAACTTCTCAGGAACGGGGCGGTTTGGGTAAGAACTGTAATGTCCTGCCAAAGAATTTAATGCCGTCCGCATTGTCGTGAAAGATGCCAGTTTGGTAAGAGCGGGATCGCGGCGGTAAGTAGCAGCAAAATCATTGATTCTTTGGCGGGCATCTGCTTGAGATGCTGCTTTTTCCGGCGTGCCTTCAGGTAAGGTAAGTGCTGTTCTCAAGCTGTTCACCAATGCTAATGTGTCTTGGCGGTAATCTCCACTCAGAGTGGCTGGCACATTGCTACAGCCTGTTAAGCCGATGACAAAAACTAATACCAGAGCTATTAGACGGGAAAGATAATGCTTCATAAGGGTGATCGAAAAAAAGCGCAATGTGCGATCGAAATTAACCTCGATCCTATCTCGAATTGAGCAAATAATAAGCAGGAAGAAGGAAGAAGCAAGAAGGAAGAAGGGAGAATGCCGGTACAGTAAGCTTTTCGGTGATTCCGATCGCGGGTTTAATAGTTAATTTTCCAAAATTTTAAACTAATACCATAAAGGTTAGTTTTTGTCAATCTCGATCGCAAATTTCAAGCAGTAAGGTGCGCACTGCGCACCCTACATAAAGAGTTACTGGATAAGTCCTATTCAAATCTCCAATCTCAACAATCCAAAATCTCAAATCTAAAATCGCCTAATTTGCCCCGCTTCAACCGAAAGAATTTGGGTTTGCTGCAGCCATTGAGCATCAAAAGCGCCTAAGTGAGTAGTAGTAATTAAAGTTTGAAATCGTTCTTGAATAGTTTCTAAAAGCTGATTTTGACGGTTGAGATCGAGCTCTGCCAGCACGTCATCTAGCAGCAGCAAAGGCGGTTCGCCCACAACTTCTTCAATAAGCTGCAATTCGGCTAATTTTAAAGCTAATACCAAGGTTCGCTGCTGCCCCTGAGAACCGTATTGTCGGGCCGGCGTATGGTTAATTGTAAAAGCAATATCGTCGCGGTGGGGTCCGACTAATGTAATTCCTTGAACTTGTTCCGCGATCGCCCTTTGTTTGATTTTATCTAAAAATGCTTGCCGCACTCCTTCAAGATTGTCTTGAGTTCTTAATTCTTGCTCTACTTGAACGTTAGCAGCATATTTTACTTCCAAAACTTCTGTAGAACCGCTAATTGAACTGTGCCAATAGCGGGCTAAAGGCATCAACCTTTCCAAAATTCGATCGCGCCTCCGAATTACTCGCGCCCCTGCTGTTGCTAACTGCGCGTCCCACAATGCTAATTCTGAATTGGGAAGGGGGAATGGGGCATCGGGCATTGGGAATTTTTCTCTATTTTCTAATTCGAGATTGTCAAATTTAATAGAGTGCATTTTGTCAAGATGTTCGGCAACTGCCGCTTTGCCGATTTCTTTAGAACGTTTTAACAGAGCATTTCGCTGGCGCAAAATTTGATTGTACTGCTGCAAAATATGAGCGTAAATCGGTTCTAATTGAATTACCAGTCGATCGATCCAATTGCGCCTTTCTTCCGGGCCTCCCCGCACTAAATCTAAATCCAAACAAGAAAATTGCACTACATTTAAAACGCTCAAAAAATCCAAATGGCGACGCAGGTGTTCGCCGTTAAGTTTCAGATTGCGCCGTCCCTGAGAGCGCAGAGTTAAAGCTAGATCGATTGTACCTGTTTGCCGTTCTAAAGTAGCGTCTATTTGCCCGATTGCCTGAGAATCGAGAATTAAATCGCGATCGCGCGTGGCCCTGTGGCTTTTTAATGTTGACAGCAATTCTACCGCTTCCAACAAATTCGACTTTCCCTGAGCGTTATTGCCCACTAAAATAGTTTTCGGAGCGTCAAACGCTACCTTTTGATCGCAATAATTGCGAAACTGCCGTAAGTGCAGCGTTTTTAAATACATAATTAGAAGGAAGAAGGAAGAAGGAAGAAGGAAGAAGGAAAAAACAGAAATAAATAGAAATCGGAAAAAATAATTATTATACTGTGTTTTTTGTAGCTATTTGTAGTTGGTGTCTACTGATACGTCTCTTTCTTTAAAGTATTTACTTATTAGCGATCGCTAATTGGTAATAAGTTCGCATTGAGTACTGAAGTCTTCTCGATCGCATTTAATCAACAATGACTAAAAGTCCTGGCTGCAAATATCTTAATTTTTTTATTTAGTTTCGTTCAGTTCTCTTTAGAGAACTTTTGCTATGAGCCAGGGGTTTGCAACCCCTGGCGGACTTCCAACGTAGCGCTCGATCTCAAAGCACAATGAAACCAGCCATCATTCGTTAGCTGCTAGCACTATCTTCTCCCTTTGTAGGCGCGCACAAACAGCTTTTCTAGCTCGATCCAGACAAACATCAGCGCGCTGAAACCGAAGCAAATCAGCAATTCAAACGGTGTCAAAATTTGAGTACCAAAAAATGCTCTCAGCGGCGGAACGTAAATCAGCATTAGCTGCAAAGCAGTAGTCACAATCACAGCCCCCCACACGTAAATATTAGTGAAAGGATTTAACTCGATCGTAAGCTGAGTATTGGAACGAATGGCGATCGCGTGACCCATCTGCGCCAAACAAAGAGTCGTAAATACCATCGTTTTCCAAGCATTCGGATCTCCCGGATGTGCCGGATCGTTAGTGTACTGATAAGCCCAAGACATCATCGCGATCGTCAAAATCGCAAACACGATCCCGATCCGCACCATGTAAAGACCCAAACCCCGCGCAAAAATGCTTTCTCGGGGACTGAAAGGAGGGCGTTTCATGACATTCGGTTCTGCAGGTTCCACCGCCAAAGCTAAAGCCGGAACGCCGTCAGTTACTAAATTCATCCACAAAATTTGCAGCGGTGACAGCGGCACTCCTCCCAAACCGATTAAAGGTGCGGCGGCAATTGTCAAAACTTCGCCGATGTTGCTGCCCAAAATGTACTTAATAAAGCGCCGGATGTTGGTATAAACAACCCGGCCTTCTTCAGCGGCGGCAACAATAGTTGCAAAGTTGTCATCTAACAGCACCATGTCGCTAGCTTCTTTGCTGACATCCGTGCCGGTAATGCCCATTGCGATACCGATATCGGCTTGTTTTAAAGCGGGGGCGTCGTTAACTCCATCGCCTGTCATCGCTACGAATTTGCCCAAACTTTGCAAAGCTTGAACGATGCGCAATTTGTGTTCCGGCGAAACGCGGGCGTAAACGCTAACGCTGTCAACGTGCTGTTTGAGTTCCTCTTGGCTGAGTTTTTCCAACTCTTGACCGGTGAGAACTCGATCGCCCCGATCGGCAATACCTAAATCGTAAGCGATCGCCTTTGCCGTCAACTGGTGGTCGCCTGTAATCATCACCACCCGAATGCCTCCCTCCCGGCATTTCGCCACCGCTTCCCGCACTTCCGGCCGCGGCGCATCCAGCATGCTTACCAGCCCCAACCAAATCATCTCCTGTTCGCTAGTGTCCTCAGAACCATCTGGGGGCAGGTTTTCCCAGGGTTTGTAGGCAAAGCCGAGGACTCGCAAACCTTCGCTTGCCATGCGGTTGTTTTCCGCTAGGATGCGATCGCGCATTTCTTGATTTAAAGGTTCCACTCGATCGCCGACAATAATTCCTTTGCAGCGTTCTAAAGTCAATTCTGGAGAACCTTTAGTCAGCATCACGTAATTTTGTTGCTGTCCTTTTTCTGGGGGAAATGCCGAATGTCCCGAGTTGCCCGGTACTTCGCAAATTACGCTCATCCGCTTGCGTTCGGAAGAAAACGGAAATTCTGCAACTCTGGGCAGCAATTGAGCCTGTTTTTCCCGATAAATGCCGGCTTTTCCCGCTACCGACAGCAGGGCTCCTTCTGTGGGGTCGCCCAAAATCGTCCATTCCTGTTGTTCTTGCTGCAACACCGCATCGTTACAAACCGCACAGGCAATTAATAAAGATTCGAGCTCTGGATATTCCTCCAAATTGTTAATTTGGGTTGATGACAGGCGATCGGTAAAATCTCCGATCGGGGCATAACCTTCACCCGCGACGCCGACATTGCTGTTAGCGGTGGCGACTAGCTGAACCACCATTTTATTTTGAGTCAGAGTACCAGTTTTGTCGGAACAAATCGTAGTAACCGAACCCAAAGTTTCTACCGCCGGCAGTTTGCGGATCAGGGCATTGCGCTTCACCATCCGCCTGGTTCCCAGGGCCAGAGTAACTGTCACGACTGCTGCGAGTCCTTCGGGAACCACAGCAACTGCCATACTGAGAGAAACTTCTAACAGTTCTTCAAACCTGCTGGTATCGAATCCGATACCGCCGTTTTGGAAGCTAATCATACCGCCGATGACGACAACTGCCACTAAAGCCAAAGCGCCGGATACTAGAACATTTCCCAACTGTCCCATCCGCTGCTGCAAGGGAGTCGGTTCGCTTTCTACAGACTGAAGCAAGGCTGCAATTTTGCCCAATTCAGTTTGCATTCCGGTGTTGGTGACAATTGCCTTGGCCCGTCCCTGTACGACTTCTGTTCCCTGAAAAATCAAATTGATGCGATCGCCCAAACTAGCATCTTCTTGCAGTTCTATATCAGCTTGTTTGGTAACTGCGATCGCTTCTCCTGTCAGCGCCGATTCTCTCACTTGCAAGTTGGAAGCTTCGATCAAGCGCCCGTCTGCTGCTATTTTTACTCCGGCTTCCAGCAGCATCACGTCTCCGGGTACGATCTCCTTCGCTGCTATTTCCGAAACTTTGCCGTCGCGCACGACTCGGACTAGGGGGGATGCTAGGTTTTTCAGCGCTGCGAGAGCTTTTTCAGCGCTGCTTTCTTGGAGGTAGCCGAGAATGCCGTTGAGCACCACGATCGCAAAAATCGCGATCGCATCTTTGGGAAAGGTGTTCGACCTAAGATCCAAAAATGCTGAAACCACGGCCACACCCATCAGCATCAACAACATGATGTTGGTGAACTGATCGATAAAAATCGACCACGGACTGCGGCCTCCTGTTTCTTCTAGTTCGTTGGGGCCGTACTGCTGCAAGCGTTCTGACACCTGTTGCCCGCTCAAGCCCGCATCTTTGTCGCTGCTTAGCTGCTTGAGGGTTTTGTCAATTTCTACGGTGTGCCAAGAAGAGGGAGAATGTGAAGACATAAATTAGGATCGAGCTTGGGGCATAAAGGTGGTTGCGGCCGGACGGCTGCAACCAGTGGATGTGGCATAGGGTATTGGTTCGAGGTAAGAAGCAGGAAGTTGAACACTTCTCTATCTCTAGCTCTCTCGATCTGTTGATAGATTACCGCTGATATCATTAATCCACCTTACTACTAAAAATTAGCAATTTCTTCGGCTTTTCCCCAACTGCTGGAGGTTCTGTCTTGTCGCTAAATGCTGATATTTCTGGCTCCTACCCCAACGTGCGAGCGATCTGCTTCATAGGTTTGCCTTCGGATCGCTTCGCTAAACCTCAGGGGCGCTCTGGTTGATTTTTGCCTTTTTCCTCGCCTCAGAGACTTTGCCAACGCAAAACTTTAATAATCGTAACTTTTCTTAACAAAGTGTTCAAATCCCAGAAATCCGTTACTCGCGATTCGTTCTGCAGGCTTCGAGAAGTGTCTCAAAAGGCAAAAAAATATCTCTCGATCGGACTGTCACCAAAGATACTGACAAGAGCGTAACCCTTGTTAAAACGGCTTTTCAGACTTTCAGGCTTTCGCGATCCCAGCTTAATCCTCTCATAGAGATTAGTTTTCGTAATAAATTGTAATAAACAAACACTCGCCAGCATTGTATAAAGGATACCGAAGGGTTGAAACAACAGGCTAACGTTAACAAAAACCCCGATCGACAAGGTTTGTCGTATCTCATAAAAGGTGTAAAATTTTCTAAGGTTTCTTAAAAGTCCGTTGCAATGTCACAATCGTGCGGGTAGCGGAAAAAAGAGATCCAGCCGACCAGCCCATTAGCTGGCGTCAACCTTTCAACCTGGGAAGGCAATTGCCTGAACAAATTTAACTTACGGTTTTATACCGCAACCAAACTCAATTAACTCAAGTAGGAGAGTTCGTTCATGTTTGACGCATTTACAAAAGTGGTTTCCCAAGCAGATGCCCGCGGCGAATTCCTAGCAGCCGGCCAATTGGATGCCCTCAGCAGCATGGTTGCAGAAGGCAACAAGCGGATCGATGCAGTTAACCGCATCACCGGTAGCGCTTCCACCATCGTTGCTAACGCAGCTCGCGCTTTGTTCGCCGAACAGCCCCAACTGATCGCTCCTGGCGGTAATGCTTACACCCACCGTCGCATGGCAGCTTGCTTGCGCGACATGGAAATCATCTTGCGTTACGTCACCTACGCAACCTTCGCAGGCGACGCCAGCGTGCTCGACGATCGCTGCTTGAACGGTTTGCGCGAAACCTACCAAGCTCTGGGAGTTCCCGGTGCTTCTGTTGCAGCCGGCGTTCAAAAAATGAAGGAAGCTGCGATCGCGATCGCTAACGACCCCAACGGTATCACCCGCGGTGACTGCAGCTCGCTGATGTCCGAAATCGGCGGCTACTTCGACCGCGCTGCTTCTGCCGTAGGCTAAGCATCGCCCAGCGCAAATTTCTTTTTGTAAAGATAGCGAGCGATCGCATCCGAGCAAACTTGCATCGGAACCTCGCATCCGAGCAAACATTTTGTACGAACACAACAACCAAAAATTTAGGGAGACACCAGAACAATGAAAACCCCCTTAACTGAAGCAGTAACCGCAGCAGATTCTCAAGGCCGCTTCTTGAGCAGCACCGAACTCCAAATCGCTTTCGGTCGCTTCCGCCAAGCTACTGCTGGCTTAGAAGCAGCCAAGTCCTTGAGCGCCAACTCTCAGCGTTTGATCGACGGTGCGGCCCAAGCAGTGTACAACAAATTCCCGTACACCACCCAAATGCAAGGCCCCAACTATGCTTCTGACGCTCGGGGTAAAGCCAAGTGCTCTCGCGACATCGGCTACTACCTGCGCATGGTTACCTACTGCTTGGTTGCAGGCGGCACAGGTCCTATGGACGAGTACCTGATTGCAGGTGTTGATGAAATCAACCGCACTTTTGAATTGTCTCCTAGCTGGTACGTTGAAGCTCTCAAGTACATCAAAGCCAACCACGGTTTGAGCGGCGACGCTGCTACTGAAGCTAACTCCTACCTCGATTACGCAATCAACGCCCTGAGCTAGATTTGCGTGATGCCCGGAAATGTAAGCTGCTGTTAGCTTGAGTGTTAGCGGTTGTTTACAATTCCGGGCATCTGCGATCTAAGCAATGTTTTGCAAATCAGATTTAAAAATTTTTCAGTTTTTAAGCAAAAAGGGAGAAATCAAGATGGCTGGATTGAGTGCTGCTGAACGCTTGGGAATCAAAGCATTTGAAGAATCCGGACAGGTAGAATTGCGTCCCAATTGGACTCAAGAGGATGCGAAAAACGTAATTCGCGCAGCTTACATTCAGGTGTTTGGCAACGAATATTTAATGTCGAGCGAACGAGTGGTAAGTGCCGAATCTTTGCTGTTGCAAGGACAAATTTCAGTGAAGGATTTCGTGCGAGCAATTGCTCAGTCGGAAACCTATAGGAAAAAGTTTTTTTACCCCAACTCACAAACGCGGTTGATCGAGCTTAATTACAAGCATTTGTTGGGCCGCGCTCCTTACGACGAGTCGGAAATATCTTTCCACGTCGATCTGTACAATGCAGAGGGTTACGAAGCTGAAATCAATTCTTACATCGATTCAGTTGAGTATCAAGAAAACTTTGGTGACAGCGTAGTACCTTATTATCGCGGTTTTGCAACTCAAAGAGGTCAAAAAACTGTAGGTTTTAACCGGATGTTTCAATTGTACCGAGGCTATGCAAATAGCGATCGGGCACAAAACCAAACGCAAGCTCGGTTAACCTGGGAAGTAGGTAGAAATATGGCTTCGCCCATCTACGCAGCAGGCAGCGGAAAAGCTCTTGCGGGCGTGTCTGGAGGCGATCGCGGAAACATCTACCGAGTCACCGTCATGCAAGGCGCAGCTAAGTTTTCGCCCCAAGTACGGCGCGCAACGACTGAATATCTCGTACCTTACGACCAACTTTCTTCGCGCTTGCAGCAAATCAACAAGCAAGGTGGCAGAGTGGTAAGCATTACCGCAGCCTAAAAGACAGTTGCTAGGAAAAGTAGGCCTGGAAAAGTCGGATAAAAGTAAGTTGAATTGAACGTAAAAGAAACTCCACAATTAAGCGTTACAATTGAATAGTGTTGGGTTTATTTTGTCAACTCAACTTACTACAAAATAAGAAGTTTTGAGTAAATCTCAAAACTCTCAAGTACAATAAGAATTTCAATTCACTCTCATCAATCTAGGAGAAAATCTGGTGGCTATTACATCAGCAGCGTCCAGACTGGGAACATCGGCATTTAGCGATAGTCCCAAAGTAGAACTGCGCCCGAATTATACCACAGAAGACGCAGAAACAGTAATTCTCGCTGTTTACCGTCAGTTGCTGGGCAACGATTACGTGATGAAATCCGAACGCCTGACAAGTGCTGAATCTCTCCTGCGAGATGGCAGTTTAACGGTGCGAGAATTCGTGCGGGCAGTTGCGAAATCAGAACTGTACAAAACCAAGTTCTTCTACGGCAGTTTCCAAACTCGGACGATCGAACTTAACTACAAACACCTGCTCGGTCGCGCTATTTACGACGAATCTGAAGTAATTTATCACTTGGATTTGTACCAAAACCAAGGATACGATGCTGATATTGATTCCTACATCGATTCAGTAGAATATCAAGAAAGCTTTGGAGAGAATATCGTACCTTACTACCGAGCTTTTGAGTATCAGCGGGGACAAAGATCCGTGGGCTTTACCCGGATGTTCCGCCTGTATCGGGGCTATGCAAATAGCGATTCATCTCAAATCGAAGGCAGCAACTCTCGCCTAGCAGGCGAAGTTGGTAGCAACAGCGCTACGGCAATAGTCGGTCCCTCCGGCGGCAGCGAAGGTTGGGCATATCGCCCTTCGGCGCAAAACGTGACTCCCAGCAGCGGCTTCGGCGGCGCGGCAGCTTACGGCAAGCAAGGACGACTGTTGCGCGTGGAAGTTTCGGGAATTCGTGCAGGTGGCTATCCTAGCGTGCGCCGCAGCAGCAAGGCGTTTATCGTACCTGTTGAAGATTGGCTGCCCCAAATGCAGAAAATTCATCGTTTGGGTGGCAAAATCGCCAGCATCACTCAACTTTAGTCATCAGTCATCAGTCATCAGTCATTAGTCATTAGTAAAATTGCTAGGGATTAATGGCTGATGGCTAATGTCTGACAGCCAATTGTCAGTAGTTGTTAATTGTAGTTGTTAGTTAAGGGCAAATAGTTAACTAACCACCATCAATAATCAACAATTAACAATTACCAACAACCAATTACCAATTACCAATTAAGAAGCTTATGTTGGGTCAAATTGTAGGTGGAAAAAGTGGCAGCGCACCTTCTGCAGATCGTTACTTTCGGTATGAAGTGGTAGGTTTGCGCCAAAGCGACGATACGGATAATATCGATTATTCGATTCGATCGAGCGCGAGTACATTTATCACCGTGCCGTACAGTCGGATGAATCAAGAAATGCAGCGCATTACTCGCATGGGCGCTAAAATCGTCAGCATTCAACCGCTAAGCGCGATCGAGCAACCATCCCACGAATAAAATTGAATGGGCAACCGCCTGAGCGATCGAAATCGCTCGCGATCGAACAAACTCCGCCTGCACGAACTAAGATTTATCCCAACCCGCGCAGGCGGGTTTTGTTTGTATAGTAAAGATTTAAATCGCCAAAAGCTATCAACGATCGCTATATCAACTATTAACTATCAACGATCGACGATCGACTATCAACTATGGATTATTACGAATCTGATGCAGCGCCAGCAGGCACAAGTGGCGAATCTCTAACAGTCGAACAGGCGATCGCAAATTTGCACTCTCCAGATTACAGCCTCCGCTATTATGCTGCTTGGTGGGTTGGGCGATTTCGAGTCAAAGAACCTGCCGCGATCGCAGCTTTGATTTCCGCCTTGCAAGAAGAATCGGAACAAACAAAAATTGGCGACTATTCTTTACTGCGAAATGCTGCACGGGCTTTGGGAAAATTAGGAGACAAACAAGCTTTACCAGCCCTAATTAACTGTTTGGAATGTGCGGATTATTACGTGAGGGAAGCGGCGGCTCAAGCTTTAGAAATGTTGGGCGATCGCGATGCTATTCCACCGTTAATGCAGCTTTTAGATGGGGGAATTGCAGCAGCGGTGCGCGTGCCGGGAAAATCGCATTTAGTGCAACCTTACGATTCTGTAATTGAAGCCTTAGGAACTTTGCAAGCGACAGAAACTATACCGCTAATTGCGCCTTTTTTAGAACATTCTGTAGAAAGAGTGCAGTACGCAGCGGCGCGGGCGATGTATCAGTTGACAGGTGAGGCAATTTACGGAGAACGGTTGGTAACTGCTTTGAACGGAGATAATTTGCAGTTGAGGCGATCGGCATTAATGGATTTAGGGGCGATCGGCTATTTGCCGGGAGCGCAAGCTATTTCTGAAACTTTAGCAGAAAATAGCATGAAATTGATCGCGCTCAAAGGAGTTTTGGAACATCACCTCGATCGACAAGCATCTCTATCTTTGTCGGACGAAGCTATTCAAGTTATGAACTTAATGGATAGTTTGTTGTAAAATTAATTTGTAGTGAGGACTAAAGTCCTCAAAATAATGACTGAAGTTTTACCAAAAACCACTGTTTATGAGTTATATCAAATCCTGGAACGAACCGCGAAGACGCAGTAGGCGAAGCCTTCCCGTAGGGTAGAACGCGAAGGCATTAATCCGATCTGCGGTATCGATCGAACTTAAAAATCAGGTCATAACTAACTATTAATGTCCAGCAGATATCTTCAGCAACTGACGCTCGTACATCACTGCTGTCTCCAGGTTCGGTTGAATTATCGTCAGCTTTACCGAGCAAGCAAGCTGCGTTATTTCACAGTAACAAATAATAAGAACGACAGGAGAGTGGCAGCAAGTTTAATATAGCAATTCGCTCGGCTGTCAAATTAGAAACTTGTTG
>JALOON010000017.1 GCA_025454405.1 Oscillatoriaceae cyanobacterium Prado104
CGGCAGAGTACCCGCCCTACATAGCAACCGACTTTCTTCCCTGCGGTAACGGTTGCACTGACAATATCGCCAGTCTGAAACCAAGAGTGAATTTGCACTTCGACCGAAAAATACTTCTCAAATATGCCGCAGCAGATCTGAAAAATTAGGTTTTTTGCAAAAGTCCCAAAATTGCGCGGCAATTTGTCCTGATGGATCGGGGCAACTCCGTATCAGGTAGTAGACACTGACACGGATACTACCCATGTACAACTACACAGCAATTGCTTTACTGAGCCTGTTGGGCATTACCTTGAGTGCCAGCGCTTCTAAAGCTTTTGAATCTCCAGTCCAACAGCTCGATGCTGCTACCGCTCAATATATGCTGTCGGCGCAAACTCAACAACGGGGAGATTGCACTCCCGAAAGAGGCAGCGGCCGCTGAAATTTTATGGATTCTAATGCTTACACTCACCCGCTACAAGCATTCTAATACTGCCGGACACCTGCTGTATTTTGCCATTGACTTGACTCGGGTGTTTGCCGAGCAATCGAACAGATTTTCTGGGATTCTAGTTTTTCAGATTTAATACCAGATTTACTTCTGGTTTACAGTTTTTAGGAGATTCTTCGTAAGCAACTAATGTTAGCATATAAATCTTTAACCGCCATCTACCTAGAGATAGACTCTGGTAGGTGGCGGTTTTGTATGTTGCCGCCTTCGAGCTAAACGACTATCCGAGCGACACCGCTGCAAATTGATTCGCTCGCAATACTTATTTACCTTTGACCTGTTAAAAGACCCTAAATTGCCTGGGAATTTGTCCCGATCTATCGGGGGAAGTCCGTATCAGGTAGTAGATACTGACACGGATACTACCCATGCAATACTACACAGCAATTGCTTTACTGAGCTTATTGGGCATTACCTTGAGTGCCAGCCCTACCAAAGCTTCTGAATCTCCTGTGCAACAGCTCGATGTTGCTGCCGCTCAATACATGCTGTCGGCGCAAACTCAACAACGGGGCGATCGCGCTCCCGAAAGAGGCAGCCGCCGCAGAGATTTTATGGACTCTAATGCTTGCACTCATATTTTACAAGAATTCTAATATTGCCGGACGCTTGCTGCATTTGGCAGTTGACTTGACTCGGGCTGTTGGTCGAGCGATCGCACAGATTTTCTCGGCTAAGAAACAGCAACAAAATATCTACCCTCAGATTTACGAAGATATTCTGGGATGAAATTAATGATACCATATAAACCTTGAACAGCCATCTACCCAGAGATAGACTCTGGCAGGTGGCGGTTTTGTATGTTACCGCCTTGAGTTAAGCAACAATCCCGATCGGCACTGCTGAAAATTGGTCCGATCGCAATACTTATTTACCTTTGACCCCCCACAGGTAGGGTTGAATTTTCAACGCCTGCACTATAATAAACTTGCGATAATCAGCTCAAACGTGGGTAAACCCTGAGTGCGTAGGGTGCAGCAATCTACTTGAATTCGCCAACAAGAAGCACTCCCACCGGTGCGATCGCCTCCACGCCAATACCCCATAGACCTCAGGGAATTTAACGGGCGTGAATATCTGGGTTGCTGGCAAGCTTTCCGGCAACAGTCGGCTATGCTTGATTCGGCGAACTCGCGACAATTTTATGGAGGACGACAGGATGCCTCCAAGTTTGGCTATTTCGGGGATTGTGATGAAAAACGACTCTGTGGATTCCGTGGATCTGGTCAAAAGCCTCAGCCCTAGCGCTATGGATCAGATCATGCTATACCTGGCGTTCAGCGCCATGAGAACCAGTGGGCACAGGCACGGCGCGTTTCTGGACGCGGCCGCAACGGCGGCTAAGTGTGCCATTTACATGACTTATATGGAGCAGGACAGCAACCTGCGGATGACCGGACACTTGCATCATATCGAACCCAAACGGGTGAAGGTGATTGTCGAGGAAGTCCGGGAAGCTCTGACGAAGGGAAAATTGTTGAAGATGCTGGGTTCGCAGGAACCTAGATATTTGATTCAGTTTCCTTATGTGTGGCTGGAACAGTATGCTTGGCAGCCGGGACGCCCCCGCATTCCGGGGAACAGCTTGACTGCTGATGAAAAACGATATCTGGAAAGCAAAATTCCTGCCAATCCGCCTGACGCTCAACTGATCAATTCTTTTCAGTTTATGGAGCTGATCGAGTTTTTGCACAGGAGATCGCAGGAAGATATGGCTCCGGAAAGGCGAATGCCTTTGAGTGAAGCTCTAGCAGAACACATCAAGCGCCGCTTGATCTATTCCGGAACGGTGACCAGAATTGATTCTCCTTGGGGAATGCCATTTTATGCCCTAACCCGCGCTACTTACTCTCCAGCAGAGCAGGAAGAGCGCACTTACACTATGGTTGAAGATACAGCTAGATATTTTCGGCTGATGCAGGATTGGGCGCAAAAACAACCTAAGGTAATGCGAGTCCTGGAGACTTTGGATATCCCGCCGGAACGACTGGACCAAGCTCTTGAGGAGTTAGATGAAATTATTCGCAATTGGGCCGATCGCTATCACAAGCGAGGAGAACCAACATTTGTTTTGCAAATGGTTTTTGGACCGCAAGAAGAATAGTTTCAGTTGAAGGAAGAAGGAAGAAGGAAGAAGGAAGAAGGAAGACTCGATCGTTGACAGTTGGCGTTCGTGACTGTTAATAGTTGACAATCCTCAATCTTTAATCTCCAATCCAAAATCTAAAATCTAAAATCCTTTGACAGACATCGACCTCAAGCTAAAAAAGCTTTCCAGACTGAGGCTAAAACAATTGCTGCGATCGCTCCGATGAGCGTGTTGAAAAAATTCACCACCTCATTAGTTAGCCACTCAAACTTTGATTGTACGGTAGCGCCAATTACGCTTTCAATATTGGTAGCAATAAAAGCTGCTATAACACAAAAAGCAATACCTGTCAAGTTTATCAAACCGACAGCCCGAGCTAAAAGTGCGATCGCGATCGAAGCTGCAACACCGGCCAGCGTACCTTCTAAACTTACAGCCCCTTCCGTACCCCGAGGTACCGATTGCAAGGTCGTAATCAAAAACGTCCGCTTGCCGTAAGCTTTACCGATTTCGCTGGAGGTAGTATCGGCAAGTTTCGTAGAGAAACTGGCAGCATAACCCAGCAATAACAGGGAAATAACATCTTGCGGGACGGGTAAAATGCCTGTCCCTTCGATTGTTTGGGCATTGTCTCCTAAAAGCGACAAAGCCAAAACTGCTAAAGCACAAAGAGTTCCAGTTAAAGCCGAACCCCAAACATTTTCCGGACCGCGGGCACCGGAACGCTTTTCGGCAATACCTTCAGCTTCTTTTTGAGCTTTGCCGATGCTAGTAACTCCCGATCCGACGAGAAAGTAGAACATAACCACAGCATAGCCTTGCCATTCCAAACAGCCCCAGATGATGACACCCAGCAGCCAAGCGTGGAATAGTCCAGCCGGAGTAAGCAATTTTTTAGGAGCAAGGGCGGCGATCGCGAGTAAAACTGTATTAAGTGCGATCGCTACCGCCCAAGGATTCGACCAAGATAAATAATTAAATAAGAATTCCGAATTTTGCATAGCCTTTTCCTCTTATGAACAGCCAAGTCTTATTTCATCTTGCCTTCCCCGTGACCGATATCGATCGAACCAAAGCATTTTATGTCGGCGGGCTCGGCTGCGAATTGGGTCGGGAATCACCCAGTGCTCTTATTTTAAATCTCTGCGGCTATCAGATTGTCGCCCACGTCACCCGCGAACCTTTAACACCCCAGCAGGGCATCTATCCCAGACATTTCGGCTTAATTTTTATGTCAGAATCTGACTGGGAAGCGCTGTTAGAAAGGGCGCAGCAAAAACAGTTGAATTTCTATCAAGAAGCGAAACGGCGGTTTCCTGGTTTGCCGACAGAACACCGCACCTTTTTTCTAGAAGATCCGTTTGGCAATTTATTGGAGTTTAAATATTACTGCGACGCTGAAGCAATTTTCGGTTGCAGCGAATACGATCGAGTTGGAGATGCTGTTTAATATCAAGTCCGCACGCTCGATCTGTCCAAATCGCGGTCAATCGACCGGACACAATATAATATCCATATATAACCCATTTGAGATATACTAGCCGATCTCCCGTGACGGGCGATTGGCTAGTAATAAGTTGGTGATTGAGAGGGTAGCCTCTCAATCACCAACCTAATAAAACAAAGGTTAAGTTTAGAACTCAAAAGCCCAGCGACTTTAAATTCACATTGATTCGTTCGCTTTAGAGTAAGGGGGATTACTTTTTGCCAAATCCTCCAAGCACTTAGCTAAAGTTTCTGCACTGCGGTGGTGGCTAAACTTGGCGATGATTTTTTTCCGAGATTCCTGACTCAGACTTAAAGCAAGCTGCTGATTCTGGAGGATGTTGGCGATCTCATCTGCCATTTCTTCTGGTTTTTCCGCTTTAACTAAGATAGCATCTACACCGTCATCTACTAGCTCAGAAGTTCCGCCTACATCAGTTACTACGACCGGCATTTCCATCGCCATTGCTTCCATCACAGCTACCGGAACTCCTTCATTCAAACTTGCTAAAGCAAAAATATGAGCTTCTTCAAGACCTTGACGAATTCGCTTTTCTGAAACAGCCCCCAGCAACTCTACACATTCAGACATCGATTTATCATGAATGATTTTTGCTAATTCCTGATGGTATCCGCTGCCTCCTTGTTCGTCCTCGCCTGCAATTTGCAACCGCAGATCGAATCCTCGCTTCCGGAGCAATTCAACAGTCTCAATTAAATATTTGTGTCCTTTCACTATGTTGAGGCGACCGCAAGAGAAAATCCTGCACGGAGTTCCTGGCTGCCAGGGTTGGTAAGGATGAAGACGTTTAATTTCATCAACATTAACTCCCATAGGAGCAACAACTAATTGCTGGGGCAAAAAGTTAGCCAGTTTGTTTTTAACATCACCGAGTAGCAGTTGAGATATGACGATCGCAAAAGCAGCATTTTGCCACTTTTGTGGTTGATTTGGTCCGTACTGTTCTAAAGTGGGACCGTGCAGAGTCATGCTATAAGTACAGCCTGTAAGAATTGAGTTAAATAAGGCTATATTGGCTGAATTAGCACAGGAGTGAACGTGAATGTGCGACCAACCTTTTGTTTTTGTTAATTTGGCTAGTTTGCCAGCCGGAGCTAACATTGCTAAGAGTTTAACTTTTTGAGATAGGGAGGTATCTCTCGCTTTGGCAATAACTGCCAAACACCGCAACCAGGCAGCAGGTCCAGCTTTGAGCAATTCTACGAACGAATCGATAAAATCTTTAGCTGTGAATGGAAATAGATAAACTGTATTTTTTCGAGCTTCTTCTGCCCATAGATGGGAAGAAACACCTTTGGAGGGAAGTTGAGTTGATACCAAATCTGTTGCAATGCCAAGTGTTGTTAGAACTTCCCGCTCTCGCCATAAGAAAATATGTGTTTGTCCCGGAAATTCTGACAAAAAGTATCCAATTTTAGCTTTCATGCTGCGTCTATTCCTGACTAATTTATTGAGTCGATCGGGCTGTTTATTTGGTTTCGATGCCGAGCTATTTAGATAGAGCTAGTTTTTTGGCTTCGATTGTTTTATGATAAATTTCAACAATCTTTGCGCCCTTGCGATCCCATTCAAATTCTTTGGCTTTTTCGATCGACTTAGCAGACATCCTTTCCCGCAACTCATCGTCTTCGATCAAAATCTTGATTTTGTTGGCGAATTCTTGAGTGAGATACTCTCTAGAATTTGGCTCGATCCTAAAACCTGTTTCTTCAGTTACGTACTCCCCTATACCGCCGTTGTTGGGAACAATGCAAGGCAAGCCGCAAGCCATCGCTTCCATCACTACAGCGCCGCCAAACTCCCGGATCGAAGGGAAGCAAAAAATATCCGCCTGCCTGTAATATTCAACAGTTTCTTCTTGACCTACCCAACCGGCAAACTTGACTTTTTCTCCTAAATTTAGTTCCCGTACTTGAGTTTCTAAAGAGTTTCTTTCTTGCCCGTCACCTACTATTGTTAAGCAGACTTTTTCTTTGAGATTAGGCTCTAACCTGCTAATTGCTTCGATGAGAATGTCGGCACATTTGTAGGGAACTAACCGACCGACAAACAGTAAATTTATGCGACTGCCCTTGCTAACTTTTTTGGTTTCTGTTAAAAAACTGCTGGCAATGCCGTTTTCGTAAAACAGTTCTATTCGACTATCGGGAATAGCAAACATATCTTTGACCAAATTCAAAGTATATGTCGAACCTGCCAATATTTTATCGGCCTTTTTATAAGTTGCTGCGTAGTCCGGTAGTAACGCTCGACCGATGGCTCGGAAAAAGTTTAAGTAAGCGAATTCTTGTCTCGCTATTTCTTGAAACCCAGGGGGAAATGGAACGCCTCCATTTACAGGACCGATGGTTACTGGAGTGCGATCGCAAGCTTTAACAATTTTGAAGGGGTATCGCGGCTGTATGGGAGTTAGGGCGTGAACTACATCGTAATCTCCTCTCTTGATTGGCTCTTTGAAAGCTTCATACACTCTGCGATCGAATTCTGCGTAAACTGGATATCCTAAAACATTAGCCAAAGGCCAGTTATTTTTGCCTTTCATTGTCAGGTTATACACTAGAGGAAAATATTTTTTTGTCAGGTCGCTTTCCCCTATATAAATAATGTTACTGTGTTCTTTGATGCGTGACAGTGACGCTTGATTTCTTTCGTGGGTTACCAGAGTTGCATCCACAAGCTTGCTGATTGCTTGGTAAAATTTGTAACCTACCAAAGGTACAGATGCTCCCTCGGGGTTGCACTGGTCTATAATTAGTAAAACTTTTAATTTTTTGTCGCTCTTTTTGTCGCTCTTTTTGTCGCTCATCATTGTTTTATATTAGGTATGTGCCAGCAGCATCCCTGCTGCTGGCAATGACATCAGAAAAAAGCAAGTTATGCCGATATTAGCTCATTTACTCAGGAAAGTTAGCATTTATTCAGGAAAGTTGGCACTTATTCTAACCTGCCGAGTTGATGGGATTTGAAGTCTTGTATTCGATCAAATTGCTGCGCTGTCCCAGCAAGCGGCGTTGGTGAAACAAAAGTTGACCCTGCATTTGAGGAAATCTACCCAGCACGCAAGATCCGGCGTAAAGTACGGCATCCTTTGCAGTTAAATTCCGCTGCTGCATCCGGCGGTAGATGCGGTAAGTTAGGATCGGGTAGCCGATCGACAACCACAGACTCCACCCGCCCGTGAACCAGGCTGCCGACAATGCTAGCACCGGCAAAACGCATCCCCAAAACCAGATGCTGAGGGTGTCTTTCACCCAGTGGCGCTCCGGGCTGTTTCCGTGCAGCCACGAACCCTCAGCATAAGCGTGACCGGCTCTTTGAGAACGCTTCCACCACTGGTCAAAGCGAGTCATTTGGGCATCGTGCAGGGTCATTTCTGCGTCTAAGCGCTCGATTTTCCAACCCTGTTGGCGCAGCCTCACGCAGAGTTCCGGTTCTTCGCCGGCAATTAGTGCCTGGTTGAAACCGCCTACTTGCTCGAAGGCTGCTGCGCGCATCATGGAGTCGCCACCGCAGGCTGTGGCTTCGCCGATGGGGGTATCCCACTCGATGTCGCAAAGTCGGTTGTATGGTGTGGCATTGGGGTAGCGCTCGCGGCGGCGCCCGCAGGCTACGGCTAATTCAGGTTTGGCTGCGAGTGTTTGCTGGGCGATTTCCAGCCAACCATCAACTATTTCGCAGTCTCCGTCTGTGAATTGGACAAATTCGATGTCCGGTGCTAGTTGCTGCAGGCGGGCAAATCCTGCATTTCTAGCACGTGCTGCGGTAAAGGGTGTAGAGAGGTCGAGTTCAACTGTATCTGCTCCGAGCGATCGGGCTAATTCCAAACTGCCGTCTGTTGAGCCAGAATCAACATAAACAACTAAAGCTGTTTTTCCGATCGCCGATTGCAAGCACTGACGCAATCGGTCGCCTTCATTCCGTCCGATCGCAACTAATCCAATTTTGTTCAAAGCTTACCGATACCTTTTTGCTAACGTTTGCTAACAAACACATAAGTTAAACCGCTAAATAACTGTTTAACCAAGGCGTATCAACCAATGCGCGAAGGAAAATACCTCGTGCACCATTTAAATCCCGATTCATCGTTCTACCGTCGCTGGACTTGATGACTTTTGCACCTCTAAGATTCGACTTGCAAGCTGTTCTGTTTATATTTTACTAACTGTTGAAGTAACTTTACAAGATCTTCATACAATTACTAAGTCCCTCCATACAATTACTAAGTCCCTCCTGGCTATGCTTGCCAATTTAGTGAAACTGCCATCTGAAAACGGGTTCCAGGAAAGTTAAGTGCCTGCCCGAATACCGCGAGCTACAAATTTGCGGGTTAAGTTCGACATTACCTGCTATCTACCCCATTGAACGGGCAATGGAGATAGATAGCAATGCGATCGGGCGTCTTGAGTATACTCAGATTTTCAATAAGCTGTGTTTTCTAGTTGTGGGTAACATTTTGACCGATCTCTAAATTATTCTGCGATTTGTTATCCAGTGAATTTTGATGCCCCCGATTTTTTTCGATGATTCTTGCTGGTATTCCCACCGCTGTTGCTCCCGGTGGTACGTCACAAATAACTACAGCATTGGCACCAATTGCAGCATGATCGCCGATCGTTACCGATCGAATAATTTTTGCTCCGGCACCGATATCTACATGACCTCCAATTTTGACACCGCTGACAATTGTTACCTGTTGAAAAATCATGCAGTTCGGACCGATATGTACATCGGGATGAAGAATCACGCCATTAGGATGGGGCAGCATTAAGCCACCTTCTATGTTCTCACAGTTTAAGGGAAGTTCTGCTCCGGTTACAATGCTCCAGAATCGATGGTAGCCTGCATTCAGCCGGCAGAACAAATACCCAAGAATTCCTTTTCTCTGCCGCCATTTTTGATAATTGCGCAGGCATTTTATTAGTTGGTGACTTGGTTGCCACCACCCGCTGAGTTGTTCGCGACTCCAGTCGGGAACCGTAGCCGAAACGATTGGTGGGGTGCTTGATTCAACTATTTGTGCCATAAAAAAAATCGATTAAGTATCATTACAGTCCGTAAAGTTAAATATTTTGTTGACCTTTGACTGAGGTATCTCCATACCACAACCAGTGCCAAACAAACCTCACTTGATACATTTTTCTACATACTGAACTCTCAAAAGTCAGGGCCGTGTTTAATATCTAAGTGAACACTATCAAATTTAACATACATCAGAGCCGTTGA
This sequence comes from Oscillatoriaceae cyanobacterium Prado104, assembly GCA_025454405.1. GTDB lineage: Bacteria > Cyanobacteriota > Cyanobacteriia > Cyanobacteriales > Microcoleaceae > Microcoleus. The sequence continues at coordinate 9,313 of JALOON010000017.1, forward strand.
AAATATTCAGGAAGTTAGAAATATTCCGGTCGAGACCTAATAGTTTCCACACTAACTTCACCGATGGGAGGAGGCGAAATCTTCCGAAATAGTACGGATGCAATAGTTGTTTCGCCCCAGGATGAAGCAGCGCTAGTGGAGGGGTTGCAACAGCTAGCTGGTGCTGCGGATCTGCGAGATCGAATGAGTGTGGCGACCCGCCAACAACCTGAGGAATTTACCAGGGAAAAAATGGCTAGTCGCCGTGCGGGGTTGACAGGTGAAAGATGGAATGCTCGACCGGCAAAATCTTAAAAAGAGGGCTATAAAATTCAAGGTTTTTGAAGCTGCTGCGCCTAAAAGTCGCAGGCAATTGCTAAATTTTCAGTTGCCAACCCCAGACTCATTTTTTAATAGTTGGTTGTGCCAAAGCCGTCGATCGCGCCTCAGTTGGAGTTGATGTATTGCCGTAGAAGTGCGCCACGCGCAACTGTACGAGCAGGGGTTCGATTGCAGGGTCGAAACTGCCCTCGCGGTTTGCGATTAAATCGCTCCAAGGTACGGCTTGAGTTTGGGCTTGCAGTTTTTTCACCAAGTTTGCGACGCGCCCGATGGGTTTGGCGGGGACGCCGCCAACTATATCGCCCTCGGCGACATCTCTGGTGACGACGGCACCGGCACCGACGATCGAATTTGGACCGATGGTGACGTTGGGCAGGATAATCGCCCCGTGGCCGATAAATACGTTGTCGCCGATGTCGATTTTGCCTACGGAATCTAATTTAACGCCGTAGGCTTGGTTGAGCATGGTAATCGAGCCATCGTGACCGATTAAGGTACAGGAGGATAAGTGAACGTTGTTGCCCATGCGGACGTAGGCTGGATCTGTAATTACGGTGCTGGGAAGCATACTGCAATTGTTGCCGATCGCGTACAGTTCGCCGTGGCGGCGCATAAATTCGGCGTATTCTTGGGGAGTAGGACCGCAGAATTTGATAAACAGAGTCCTGAACTTGCCGTAGCGCATGGCAAAGTGGCGAAGGATTTTCTGAAAAGTCGATTTAAGCATTTTCCTGATTGTTTTTCGGTTGCAGAATTTTTGCGGGAATGCCCACTGCTGTTTTGCCTGCTGGAACATCTGACAAGACGACCGCATTAGCACCGATGTTAGCGCCATCTCCCAGAGTGACGCCACCGAGAATTTTAGCGCCCGCACCCACGTTGACCCGAGTTCCCAGTTTTGGGGCTTCTAGGGGGCGCTCCAGGTAGCGGTTGCCCAAGGTGACGCCTTGGCGGATAATGCAGTCGTCGCCGATCGTACTGTAGCCGTGAATGACGATCGCGCCTTGATGTTCTACTATTACCCGGCGACCGAGTTTAACGGTGTAGGGCAAATCTATACCGTAAGTATTGCGGATTTTGCGGTAAAGAGCTCTGTAGAGGATGCTCAGCGGTGCGCGCAGCAATTTTGGTTCTACCTGCATCCTCCACACGCCGAAACGCTGAACTGCTACGGCCCGAAATCCCGGTTTCGTCCAGTCGCGACCGTGAGCGTTCCAGTCTTCTTTGATTTGTTCCCACAGTCCTAATGCTGGAGTGTCTGTTCGATCGGCGGTTGCTGTGATTTCTGGCTGCGCTACCATAATTTATTTCCCTGTTTTCTTACTGTTTTTAATTGTTCGCTCTGCTATTCACCCAAACATTCTAGTGCCATTCGCAGAGAATCGATATATCAATTTTCCCAGGAGTTACAGACAAACTTCAATTGATTTGCTCAATCTTGTACGAGCTAAACCTTTGATATTCAAGTCTTCTACCGCAATCAAGTCATAGTTTTTAACTAACTTGTGTAAGGATTCGCTACGCTCAATTTATATTCTGGTCGGCATTCCCCACCCGTTAACCCTGCGGGTATAACGGGCGACAAGAGCCGACATTTAGTTGGAGTTCAAGTTTTGCTGTTCGAGTTTTTGCGGGCTGCGGTTTAGCCCGATTTCAAATTCCTTTAAAAAAGACGCTGTTGGACATGAAATTGCTAAGCATATTTGGCGGGTCAGTATCTGGTTTGCGCTGAATTACCCGGCGGATTCTCCAAGATATAAAACCAGAAGCCCACAACAAATCGGTTAATGCTGCGTACAACCAACCGTAGTTTTTGACAAAGTAGCGCCGTCGGGAATCGTACCAGTATTGCGGCAGCGGTTTGGCCTGGGGTTTGAAGTTATTGACTCCGGAACTTTGCCCGACAAGGTGTACGACGCGGCTTGCGGGTACGTACCAACAACTCCAGCCTGCTTTGGTTGCTTGCAGGCAAAAGTCCATTTCTTCGTAATACATGAAATATCCTTCGTCCAACAAGCCAACTGCCTCAAATACTTGGCGGCGAACTATCATGCTGGCTCCTGCTACCCAGCCTGTTTGGCAGGTTTCTTGGGGGACTGGCGGGGCTACGATCCACTTGGCTAGCAGTTTTGTGATCGGTCCGAAGCGGCAGCCGAAGTCGAATTCGCTCGCTAGGGTGTGAAACCGAAATGCTGACTGCTGTGGAGTGCCGTCTGGGTCTTCCAAGCGACTGCCGGCGATACCTGCCTCGGGGTGGGAGTCCATGAACTCAACCAGTGCTGTGAGGGCTCCGGGGCGAACTACGGTGTCTGGGTTGAGCAGGAGGATGTAATCGGGGGGGTTGGGTTCGCTGAGTGCTTGGCGGATCGGGGCGTTGTTGCCGAAAGCGTAGCCGCCGTTGCGATCGAGGGGGGTGAAGGTTGCCCATTCGCTCCAGCCTTCAGAGGCGATGGCTTCTGCTATTTGTGTGGCGGAACCGTCGCCGGATGCGTTGTCTGCGACGGCGACGCGCGCGTTCTGGAGCGCTCCAACCTCCGGAGCTAAGGAGCGCAAGCAATCTATTGTCAAACTGGCTGTTTTGTAGTTGAGAACCACTACGAGCAAGCTGGAGTTGCCTGTGTTTTGCTGGTTAGCGTCCGACATGGTTTCCGACATAAGTTTGTTTGACATAAGTTTGTTTATTTAGCTGCTGCTGATTTTGTTAGATATTATTGCGTGTATTATCGCTGTATCCAGCCATCATGCTAGCTGACTTTACGGTAGCCGGCAAGGGTTTTCAGGAACTTTATAGAAAATTTAAGGAGCGATCGCAAGCCGCACGGTACTGGCGCATTTGAACGGCAGGTTGAATTTTTCATTTTTAATTAACGATCGATTCTTATTTGTTAAAGGCGATACTGCCTGTAGGCTTGACTGGCGGCCCGGTGCAACAGCGAATGACGGTAAACTAACCCGTTTAGATCGTCACAATATCCGCCTCCAATGACGCAGGCTACGGGATAACCTCCTGCCAAACAGGCTGTCAAAACTTGCATTTCCCGGCGAAATAACCCCGTATCAGTTAAAGCTAATTTTCCCAACTTATCGCCGAAGTGCGTGTCTGCTCCGGCATCGTACAAAACTAAGTCTGGCTTGACATTTGAGAGCAAATCTGGTAAATATTTATCCAAGGTTTGTAAATATTCGTCATCTTCCATCCCAACCGGCAAGGCTACATCTAAATCGCTGTTTTGTTTGGTGCCGGGAAAATTTACCTCGCAGTGCATCGAAAAAGTAAAAACACTGCTGTCATTTTGGAAAATTACAGCAGTCCCGTCGCCTTGATGGACATCTAAATCAACAATTAAAACTTTGCGGACTAGACCAATTTTTTGCAGCAGGCGGGAGGCGATCGCTAAATCGTTAAAAATACAAAAACCAGACCCGAAACTCGGGAAAGCGTGATGCGTTCCGCCTGCTGTATTGCAGGCCAAACCGCATTCTAAAGCCAGTTTTGCCGTTAAAACTGTTCCTGCAAGAGCTATGCAAGTGCGGTGGGCAAGGGCCGGACTCCAAGGCAAACCGATGCGCCGCTGGGCTTTGACATCAAGCGTGCCGTCGCAGTAAGCTCGAACGTAATCGCGATCGTGGACTAGCTCGATCGAGCTTTGGGGGAGCAATTCGGGAGTCCGAAGTTGAGCGGGGGAGGCTACCCCGTCAGCTAGCAACATCTCCTGCAGCATCCGGAACTTTGCCATCGGGAAGCGGTGACCGGAAGGGAGGGGAGCAATATAGTTTTCGTGATAAACAATAGGTAAGTCCACAGACAGTATTCGATCGAGAATTATCCTCCTACTTTTTATCGAAAATCTCGGAGTTAAGCAAGCTTTGCCACCAAATATTTCCAGACAGTATTGGCAGCGAAGCTGCACTGAAAATTACGTTACTTAAATTTTCCATTTAAATTCGCTGGAGTACCCGCGCATGCAATTCAAAATCACCTGGCAGTCCGACAGCAACAGTTCAGAAAATAGCGCCAACCTAGAGGCGATCGCTCAATGGTGGAAAAACCTCAACGGTAAAGAGATTATTTGGGTAGAACGGTTGATTCCGCAAATCGGAGGAATGAGCGAAATTCACTGGGAACCCCAGCGTTTTGACGAAACATTTACGATCGTCAATCCCAAATTTTGGGAGGGCACTCTTTATTGGTCAAAACCCGATTCTCCTGTGGAACGGAACACGGCAGTCCACAAACTGGAACTCGACAACTTGCAGCAGCAATTGTACGTCTACCCTCAGTTGGAATCCGAACTAGTAATTCGGATCGGAATTCCCGGTTTGAAATACCAAACTCTTGAATTGAAAAATCCCGAAATTGCCCTGCTCGACGATAAGATTCTGCTACTGTGGGATGGGACGCAAGAACTTGAAGTTAAAATCGCTCTCAGTTCCGAAAATATTGCAAAAATTAAGGAATTGCTGGCATAAACTCTGCTGCATCTCATCTATTTGTATGGAACGATCGGGGAGAGGGAGAGAGGGAAAGATGGCGAGAGGAAATTTTTCCTTCTTCCTTCTTTCTATCTAATAACGTTCGCCAGCGATGATGCTCGCACTCACAACTGACAACAGTCAACCTTATTTTTTCTTTCTTCTGCCTCCTGCATTCTTATTAATTATTGGGAGCTATGTCAATTAAGTTTATCGATCGCGCCCTCGCGAAAATATCTGGTAAAATATCGCTGCTCCCGGTTTTGGTAGTGCCTTTTGTGCTGCAAATTACTGCAACAGTCGGCTTGGTAGGCTATCTATCATTTAAAAACGGACAGAGAACTGTTAATGACTTGGCAGGTCAGTTGACCAATGAAATTTTTGCTCGCATCAAAGATAACTTAAATCCGTATTTGGCGACACCCCATCAAATCAATCAAAGCAACGCGACAGCGGTAATTTTGGGTCAATTGAGTTTGGAAAACTTAGCAGTGTGGGAGCCTTTATTTTTGGAGCAAATTGAGATATTCGATCGGGTGAACAGTATTGTCGCGGGCAGCGAGCGAAGAGGATTTATTGGGATAGAAAACCGTCAAAATCCGCGGCGGGTGCTGATGTTTTCTGACAAAACAACGGGTTACAATTTACAAACCTATGCGATCGGCGATCGCGGCCAACGCCAGCAACTTGTGAGCAATACTCCCAACTACGATCCGCGATCGCGCCCTTGGTATACTGATGCCAGTAAAGCTCAAAAATCGAGCTGGAGCAAGATTTTTCCGCAACTTAATACTAAAGATTTAACTTTAGCAGCAGTGATGCCGGTGTACGACCGACAGGGAAAATTGCAGGGAGTAGTTAACAGCAGTTTGCACTTAGCAGCAGTGGGAAATTTTCTGAGCCAACTGAAGATCGGGAAAACAGGAAAGAGTTTTATTATCGAGCGGGACGGAATGCTGGTGGCAACTTCCACGGGGGAAAAATTAGCCCGCCTTGCTGGGGGAAGTTTGCAACGAATTAAAGCTACAGAAAGTAGCGATTTGGTAACTAGAGTAACAGCTAAATATTTGTCAGACAGATTTGGAGATCTGAGTCAAATTAAGGCAGCTCAAAACTTTCAGTTCGAGATTGATAGGGAGAGTCAATTTTTACAAGTTTTGCCGTTTGCAGATAGTCGAGGTTTGAATTGGTTGATTGTGGTGGCGGTTCCTGAAGCTGATTTTATGGAACAAATAAATGCTAACACGCAGCTAACTATTTTGTTGTGTTTGGCTGCGCTGGTGGCGGCAAGCGCGATCGGATTTTTTACTGCTCGGTGGATCGCGCAACCGATTTTGGGTTTAAATAAATCGGCTCAGGCTTTGGCTAGAGGGGAATGGCAAAAGGAGATTGAATTAAAACGATCGGACGAGGTGGGAGAATTGGCGCGATCGTTTAATATAATGGCGGAACAGTTGCAAGAATCTTTTGCTGCTTTGGCAGAGCAAAACGCTCAAATGAAAGCTTTAAACGCAGTGATTTCTGAAAGCGAAAGCCGGCTTGCTCAATTTTTGGAAGCCGTGCCAGTGGGCGTGTTTGTAGTTGATGCCGCAGGGAAAACTAGCTATATAAATTCTCGCGCGCAGCAGTTGTTGGGAACCAGCGAAGTTAGTGTCGGTACTGTTCAAGAATTGCCCGCAAAGTATCAAGCTTATTTAGCAGAAACCGAGGAATTGTACCCGAGCGAACAACAGCCGATCGCGCGGGCTTTGCAAGGAGAAAATGTGAGGGTTGAAGATATCGAAATTCACCAAGCAGATCGGATAGTGCCGATCGAAGTTTGGGGAACTCCCATTTACGATGACAAGGGGCAAATTACTTACGCGATCGCAGCTTTTATCGACATAACTGAGCGCAAAAAAGCGCAGAAATTATTAGCAGCATACAACCGCACGTTAGAGATAGAAGTCGCGCAGCGCACCCAAGAATTGTCGGAAACCCTCGCTCACCTGCAAGCTACTCAACAAGAATTGATTCAATCAGAAAAAATGGCTGCCCTCGGACAGTTGGTAGCAGGTATCGCTCACGAAATTAATACTCCGTTGGGAGCGATCCGCGCTTCTTCTAACAATACAATCCAAGCGCTGGCAGAATCTCTCCCCGAACTGCCGCAACTTTCTCGGAGGCTGTCTGTCGAGCAGCAAACAGAGTTTTTTACTTTAATTAATACTGCTTTTAACAGCAGCAAGCAAATAAATACTCGGGAAAAACGGGAATTTAAGCGAACTTTAACCCGCCAGTTAGAAGCTAACTCAGTTGATAGCGCGAGACGGATTGCTGACACCTTAACGGATATGGGAGTTTACAGCGATATCGAAGCTTTTTTGCCTTTGCTAAAAGGAGCTGATGCCGAGTGGGCTTTGCAGTTAGCTTACAACCTCGCCCGCCTGCAAACTAACAGCAATAATATTAATACTGCTGTCGAACGAGCCGCTAAAATTGTCTTTGCACTCAAAAGTTACGCTCGCTATGATGCTAGCGGGACTAAACAGTTGTCAAATCTGACAGACGGTATAGAAACAGTGCTGGAACTGTACCGTAATCAACTTAAAAAAGGTATTGAAGTGGTGCGAGAATATCAGCCTTTGCCGCAGATTATGTGCTATCCAGACGAACTGATGCAAGTGTGGACAAATCTAATTTATAACGCCATTCAAGCAATGCGCGATCGAGGTACTTTAACGATAAATGTTTCCGAGCAGGGTAATTGGGTGTTGGTAGAATTTACTGATTCTGGCTGCGGCATACCGCCGGAAATCAAAGACAAAATTTTTGAGCCGTTTTTTACTACAAAACCACCCGGAGAAGGTAGCGGTTTGGGATTGGATATTGTGAAAAAAATTGTGGACAAACACCAAGGTCAAATAGAAGTAGAGAGCGAGCCGGGGCGTACTGCATTTAGAGTTTGGCTGCCGGCTGAAGCAACTGGCTGAATTGACTTAAAGTCAGAAGTCAATTAATATGTTAGGTGTATCGATCGAATATCGGACGATCGCGAGCGGGGACGCTCGCACTATCAACTGTCAACTATCAACTATCAAAACTCAAAACTCAAAACTCAAAACTCCTTACCAACTGTCTTTAACTCAAAACTCAAAATTCAAAACTCAAAACTCCTTAGCAACTGTCAAATGTTAAAAAGATAGGTTAATTATGTCAGAAAAAGCTATTTTGTGCGTTGATGATGAAGAAGTAATTTTGGAAAGCCTGAAAGAGCAACTTAAAAGGCGATTTGGCAATCAATACCTGTATGAAGTGGCGGAAAGTGCAGGGGAAGCTTGGGAGATTATTGAAGAATTGCACGCTGATGATGTGAAAGTTTTGGTAATTGTTTCTGACTGGCTGATGCCGGATATGAAAGGTGATGAATTTTTGATTGAAGTCCATCAAAAATTCCCGCAAATTGTGACAGTGATGCTGACAGGTCAAGCTGATGAGGATGCAGTCGATCGGGCAAAAGAACAAGCCAATTTGCATTGTTGTTTGCGCAAGCCTTGGAGTGAAGAAGAGTTGGCGCAAGTAATTACTTCAACCCTGGCATAATCTATGAACAATTTAGCGATTTTGTGCGTGGATGATGAGACAATAATCTTAGATAGTTTCACCGAACAACTCAGGCGAAATCTGGGCAAAACTTGCGCGATCGAAGCAGCTCAAAGCGGAGAAGAAGCATTAGAAATTATTGAAGAACTGCAAGCAGAGGGACTGGAAATTGCTTTGGTTGTTTCCGATCTGATTATGCCCGGAATGAAAGGAGACGAACTGCTGAGAACAATTCACGATTTGTATCCCAAAACTCTAAAGATTATGCTCACGGGGGAAGCGGACGCTCAAGCCTTGGGCAACGCGGTTAACGAAGCTAATTTGTACCGCTACATTGCTAAGCCTTGGGATGAAACAGATCTGATTTTAACTGTTAAAGAAGCTTTGCGAAGTTACACTCAAGAACAGCAGTTAGCCGAGCAAAATCAAGAGTTAAAAAAGTTAAATTTTCAACTAGAACAATTAAATGCTTCCTTGGAACAAAAAGTGATCGATCGAACTTTGGAACTGCAAAAAGCAGCCTTGGCTGCGGAGGTGGCAAACAAAGCCAAAAGCGTATTTTTAGCTAATATGAGCCACGAATTGCGATCGCCCCTGAATTCAATTCTGGGTTTTGCTCAGTTGCTGATGCGCAGTTCCACCCTCGCACCGAACGATAAAGATAACGTCGAAATTATCAGCCGCAGCGGCGAACATTTGTTGACTCTGATTAATAATGTTTTGGATTTGTCGAAAATTGAAGCAGGCCGCACGGTGCTCAACGAAATTAATTTCGATTTGAGGCAGTTGCTGGAAGATTTAGAACAGATGTTCCGATTGAAAGCTGAAGATAAGGGATTGCAGTTAGTTTTCGATCTGCCCGCGGATTTGCCTCAATACGTGCGCACTGATGAAGTTAAACTGCGCCAATGTTTGATTAATTTGCTCAACAATGCAATTAAGTTTACGTCTGAAGGAGGGGTCTCAGTCCGAGTTCGCAACCATAAATTAAGAAATACAGAAATTCCGAAACAACCCGCAGAAAGTAGCTACTTGGCAAATTATCAAAACCAAAACTCAGTCAATTTAGCTGTCAAGGAAGTCGGTGCAAATTTCCTGTTCCTTGGCTTTGAAATCGAAGATACAGGCGCTGGCATTCCGGCTGTAGAAATCGACAGAATCTTTGAAGCATTTACCCAAAGTAAAAACGCAAACAAATATCAAGAAGGTACTGGTTTGGGCTTGGCGATAACTAGGTCTTTTATCCAGTTGATGGGAGGTGAAATAGCTGTAAAATCCGAAGTAGGAAGCGGGACTATTTTTACTTTTGATATTGCTGTCAGTTGGGCAGATGCCGCTGAGGAGGAAACTAAACCGCAGATGCGGCGCGAGATCGGAATCAAACCAAATCAACCCCGCTACCGCATCTTAATTGTTGATGATAAATGGGACAACCGGCAGTTGTTGGTGAGACTGCTTTCTCCTCTCGATTTTGAACTCAAAGAAGCCAGCAACGGACAAGAAGCAGTAGATATGTGGGAAGTTTGGCAGCCGCATTTGATTTGGATGGACGTGCGGATGCCGGTAATGGATGGGTGCGAAGCAACTAGAAAAATTAGATTTCTGGAAACCCAAAAACTCAGAGAATTAGGAATCGATCGTACTGCAATTATTGCCATAACTGCTAGTACCTTTGAAGAGGAACGAGCGGTGATTCTGGAAGCAGGTTGCGATGATTTTGTGCGGAAGCCTTTTCGAGAGAAAATCATCTTTGAAAAGATGGCAGAATTTATAGGGGTGCGCTACATTTACGAAGAGGAACCGCTGCAGCTTGCTGCTTCTGTTTCGGCTGAGGCTGTATCTGAAATTTCTCTGAGCCAAGATTTAGCAGCCATGCCCCAAGAGTGGATTGAGGAAATGTACGAAGCAGCCCAAAGTATTGACAATGAAAAGATTCTTCAGCTAATTTCACAAATACCGCCAGCCCTAAATAATTTTGGGCTTGCCCTCAAGGATTGGGCAACTGCATTCCGCTGCGATCGCATTATCGATCTGATAGAATCTGGCAGATAAAATTTACAAAGAATCAATTATGAACGCAATTTACGATCGACCGATTTCTGCGAATATTCTGATTGTTGACGATACGCCAGAAAGCCTGCTGCTGTTGTCGGAAACTCTGTCCAAACAGGGATATAAAGTTCGAGGTGCTGTCAAAGGGAAAATGGGCATTAAAGCTGCACAATCGGCACCGCCGGATTTAATTTTACTCGATATTAAAATGCCGGATATTAATGGGTATGAAGTTTGTCAAATGCTGAAATCCGACCCAAAAACTCAGGAAATTCCCGTAATCTTTTTAAGCGCCCTCGATGACGTGGGAGATAAAGTTAAAGGCTTTCAACTTGGCGGTGCAGATTACATTACTAAACCTTTTCAAATAGAAGAAGTGTTAGCGCGGGTAAAAAATCAATTGCTGATCCGCCAGTTAAACAAACAACTTTTGGCACAATCCGAACAACTGCAAGTGCAAAACCGACAGTTGCAACAAGAAATTATCGAGCGACGCAAAGCCGAAGCAGCGGCCGAAGCTGCTTCTCAAGCGAAAAGTGAATTTGTGGCTAACATGAGCCACGAATTGAGAACGCCGCTCAACGCTATTTTGGGCTTTACCCAAATTATGAAACGCGAATTGCTCAGCAGCGAACAGCTAGAGTATTTGGAAATTATCAACCGCAACAGTTCGCACTTATTGGGATTAATTGACGATGTTTTAGAATTGTCGAAAATAGAAGCAGGGAGGCAAGTATTAAATGAAAGCAGTTTTGATTTTTATGCTTTTCTCGACGCCCTCGAAGAAATTTTTCAGATTCAAGCCGAACAAAAAGGACTGTACATATTATTTCAGGTAGCTCCCGGCGTTCCTCAATATATCAAAACCGACCAGCAAAAATTGCGCTGCTGTTTGATTAACTTGATAGGCAACGCGATTAAGTTTACCGATCGCGGCAGGATAGATGTCAAAATTTCCTGTAAAGAATCGCCGATAAAATCTCTGAATTGTTGGTTTTTGCATTTGGAAATTTCAGATACGGGTTGCGGGATAGACGCAGCAGAAATTGATAACATATTTTGCGCTTTTTCTCAAGCAAAACCTGGGAGAAAACATTTAGGAGGAGCGGGTTTAGGTTTGGCGATCGCGCAGAGATTCGTCCAAATTATGGGGGGCGAAATTACAGTTAGCAGTCAGTTAAATCTGGGAACCACTTTTAAGTTTGACATCAAAATTATCTCGGTGCCGGGGTTGGATTTTCCGGTAGAAACGCCTCTGAAAGTAATTGGTTTGCAGCCCGATCGAGAGGCGTATCGAATTTTGATAGTTGACGATAATAAAGACAACCGCTTGCTGTTAGTTAAACTGCTAGAACCGATAGGTTTTGATGTGCGCGAGGCAGACAATGGTCGAGATGCTGTAACCCAGTGGTCTGCATTTCGACCTCACTTAATTTGGATGGATACGCGGATGCCTTTGATGGGCGGATTTGAGGCAGCTAGAGAAATTAGATCTCAGGAAAAAGAGCTAGACAGTGAATTGTGTGAATCTAATTCCCGCACGGTAATTATTGCTTTGACAGCTAGCGTGTTTGAGGAGAAACGGGCGGCAGCTTTAGCAGCCGGCTTTGACGACTTTATTAGCAAGCCCTTTGTTCCAGAGGTTATCTTTGAAACAATGGGTAAGTATTTAGGAGTGCGTTATATTTATCAAAATTTGCCAGTAACGACAAAAGGTTGCCGAAAAGTTAATATTTTTAATGAAGAATCGGAAGCATTTTTGCAAAAAAATATGGCTGAGATGCCGCTGAGTTGGGTCGCTGAATTAGAACAGGCAGCTAAAAATTTGAATGAAGAGGGAGTGCAGGAGTCGATCGAGCAAATACCGGAAAGCAACCATCTGTTTGCTGAAGCTTTAAAAGATTTGCTGAGAGATTTTCGGCTGGATATAATTGTGAAAATTACCCAATCGTTCCCCGTCAAACATTGATAAAAAATCGCCAAATAGAAGATGGTAGTAAATAAAGAAAACATCCACATTTTAATTGTGGACGACCAACCGGGCAACCTCCGATTTTTATCAAAAATCTTAACAAGAGAAGGCTATAAAGTTCAGCGAGCTATTTCCGGAGAAATGGCAGTAAATGCCGACTTCTCCTCTCCTCCAGATTTAATTTTACTCGATGTCGTTATGCCCGGAATGAACGGCTACGAAGTGTGCGAAATGCTGAAAGCGAGCGAGAAAACCCGAGAAATTCCGGTGATTTTTTTGAGCGTACTCAACGAAACTTTTCACAAAGTTAAAGCTTTTGAAGTCGGCGGAGTTGACTACATTACCAAGCCATTTCAAATTGAAGAAGTTTTAGTTCGCATCGAAAGTCAACTGACGATCCAACAGCTATCAAAACAGTTAAAGGAACAAAATTTACAGTTGCAGCGGGAGATAGAAGTTCGCAAGCGAACAGAGCAAGCTCTGCGGGACAGTAAAGCGCGGTTGCAGAAGTTGGCGACGAACATACCGGGAGTTATTTATCAAATTTTGCAACCTTCATCAGGCGGGTTTGACATTGAATATATCAGTTCTGTTTGTACTAAAATTTACGAATTGGATCTCAAAACAATATTAGAACATCCCGAAGTTTGCTTCGATCGAAATCATCCAGACGACCGACAATATCTCAAAGAGAAAATTGCAGCTAGCGCTCGCACTTTAGAACCTTTTGCCTGCGAATGGCGGATCGTGCTGCCGTCAGGAAAGGTGAAGTGGCTGCAATCAAATGCCCGACCGGAAAGGCGCGGTGAGGGGGATATTGTATGGTACGGCGTACTTTTTGATATCAGCGATCGCAAACAAGCAGAAATAGAAAGTGCTGTCGCTAAAGCAGCTTTAGAACACCAAATTAGGCGAGAATTGCTGCTCGGAAAAATTACCCAGCAGATCCGATCGAGCTTGCAGCCGAAGCAAATATTTCAAACAGCGGCAACTCAAATCGGTCAGGCATTTGGCGTCAACCGTTGTTTGATTCATACCTACATTACTAACCCTAAAGTCGATATCCCTTTGGCGGCTGAATATCTGGAACCGGGATGCGAATCAATTGGCGATCTATCAATTCCAATTTGGGGCAATCCTCATGTCGTGCAAATGATGCTGCAAGATCGGGCGATTGCCTCAAATAATGTCGATTTGGAGCCTCTTTTGGATGCTATGAGACCGATTTGCCACCAGCTAAAAGTCAAATCGATGCTGGCAATTCGCACTTCCTACCAAGGCGAAGCAAACGGAGCCATTTGCTTGCACCAATGCGACAGTTACCGGCAATGGACGGAAGACGAAATCGAACTTTTAGAATCCGTCGCCGCTCAAGTGGGAATTGCGATCGCTCAAGTTAAACTGATCGATCGAGACAAACAGCGACTCGTGCAACTTGACAGGCAAAATCAAGTCCTGCAAGCAGAAATTCGCACTCGCTTGCGGGCGGAACAAGCCTTGCAAGAATCCGAAGCAGAATTGCGGGCTATTTTTGCTGCAATGACAGACTTAGTTTTAGTTAGAGATGCAGAAGGCCGCTGCATTAAAATTGCTCCAACAAGTTCGTCAAGTTTGATTAGACCCGCCAGCGAAATGATTAATAAAACTGCTCGCGAAGTGTTCCCAAAACCCGTGGCAGATTTGATATTGCACAGCATCAAACAAGTTTTAAAAACCAAAGAAAGCCTGAATGTTGAATACAGCTATACCACCGAAACAGGCGAAGTTTGGCTAGATGCTAAAATTTCTCCGCTTTCTGATGACTCCGTGATTACTGTGGCCCGAGATATCAGCGATCGCAAACTAGCAGAATCGGCACTCCAGGAAAGCCAGCATTTCATTCAAGCAATCGCCGATTCCAATCCCAATTTGCTCTACGTTTACGATTTAATCGAACAGCGCCACGTTTACTGCAACCGTCAAATTACCGCGATTTTGGGCTACACAGTTCGGGAAATCCAAGATTTAGGTACAGAAGCGATGCGCGAGATGATGCATCCGGACGATTGGTTTCCCTTCTTAAGAACTGTCGCAAAATTGAATCGAGCTCCAGACGGCGAAGTCGTTGAATGCCAGTACCGCATCAGACACAAAAACGGTGAATGGCGGTGGCTTCACAGTTGGGATACAGTATTTGTGAGAGATAATAACGGTAAAGCAAAACAAGTTCTCGGCACGGCTAATGACATCACCGATCGCAAATTAGCAGCGGAGAAATTGCTGGAGTCGCAGCAAAGAATCTCATTTTTATTGCAACAAACGCCGATCGCGATTATTGAATTAAATCTCAATTTAGAAATTGTCACTTGGAATCCGGCAGCCGAAGCTATTTTTGGCCATACCCAACAAGAAGCGATCGGTTGCAATGCCCCGGATTTGCTCGTACCAGAACACTGCCGCCAGCAAGTTCGCCAACTTTTAAATGACCGCATGAATCCTACATCTATCGGCATTTCTAATACTAATGAAAATGTTACCAAATCGGGGAAAATTATTGTCTGCGAGTGGTACAATACTCCTTTAATTGACGAAAGAGGCACGGCGATCGGCATCGCTTGCATGGCTCTAGATATTACCGAACGCAGGCAAGCAGAAATCGCTTTGCAAGAAAGCGCTATGCGCCAAAGGGCGATCGCCCGCATCATTGAAAGAATGCGCCAGACATTAGATATCGGCGAAATTTTTCGCGCCACTACTAAAGAATTGCGCGAAACCATGAAGTGCGATCGGGTTGCTATTTACCGCTTCAATCCCGACTGGAGCGGCGAATTTGTCGCCGAATCTGTTGACGGTAACTGGGTTTCTTTCATCTACATCCAACAAGACTCCCCCAACCTCACAGCAGGTTCCTTAGATAGCGAAAATTGTGTAGTTCAAACATTAAATAGCACCTCAAATGAAGTCTGCGATACCTACTTGCAAGAAACCGGCGGCGGCAGCTACACAAAAGGTGTAAATTACCTTTGCATCGCAGACATTTACCAGCAAGGCTTCGACAGTTGTTATATCGAACTCTTAGAAAGATTTCAAGCTAAAGCTTACATTACTGTCCCTATTTTCTGCGGGGAAAAACTTTGGGGATTGCTAGCATCCTATCAAAATTCAGCCCCCCGACAGTGGAGCGAAGCTGAAGTCAACGTCGCCGTTCATATCGGCACTCAGCTAGGAGTAGCCTTGCAGCAAGCCGAATTGCTCGCTCACACTCAAAGACAGTCAATGGAACTGATTAAATCTAAAGAAAATGCCGAAGTAGCCAACCGTGCTAAAAGCCAATTTCTCGCATCGATGAGCCACGAACTCCGCACTCCCCTGAATGCGATCCTCGGTTTTTCTCAAGTTATGGCACGCAACAGTTCTATCACTAAAGAGCAAAAAGAATACATAGAAATTATCAACCGCAGCGGCGAACATTTGCTCGAATTGATTAACGATATTTTGTCAATGTCCAAAATAGAAGCGGGTCAAATTATCCTTAACGAAAATCGTTTCGACCTCTACAAACTCCTCGACGCTCTCAAAGAAATGCTGCAATTAAAAACCGACTCCAAAGGATTGCATCTGCTCTTTGAAAAGTCAGCAGATTTACCAAGATACGTTCAAACTGACGAAGCTAAGTTGCGGCAAGTGCTAATTAATTTACTCGGCAATGCGATTAAATTTACTCATCAAGGCAGCGTGATTCTGCGAGCCAGAAGCCAAGGTGAAAAGAAGGCGATCGCCTCAAATAAAGTGCAGCTATTATTTGAAGTAGCTGACACCGGACCGGGCATTTCGCCCACCGAAATCCACACATTATTTAAACCCTTCGTCCAAACTGAAACAGGTCGCAAATCGATGCAAGGAACCGGGCTGGGATTGCCCATCAGCCAGCAATTTGTCCGGATTATGGGAGGAGACATTGTAGTGGAAAGTGCAGTCGATCGGGGTACAACTTTTACCTTTGACATCCTAGCCGATCTAGCAACAGAAAGTGACGAACGAGAAAAATCTATTGCCAGAAAAGTCATCGGTTTAGAATTGGGACAGCCCAGCTATCGAATATTAATAGTTGAAGATGTAGCGGAAAATCGCCAATTACTGACAGAATTACTGAGTCCGATCGGGTTTGAACTGTGCGAAGCTGTTAACGGCGAAGAAGGTATTGCTGTACATTCCGTTTGGCAGCCCCACCTGATATTGATGGATATGTTGATGCCCGTGATGGACGGCTACGAGGCTACCAGGCAGATCAAACAAACTCCTGAAGGCGAAAAAACAATAATTATCGCTCTGACAGCCAGTGCTTTTGAAGAGCAGCGAGCAGTTATTCTGTCCGCAGGTTGCGATGATTTTATCTGCAAGCCCTTACAGGAAGATGTACTTTTTGAAAAGATAGCGCATCACCTTAAAGTGCGTTATATTTATGAAGAAGAAAATCTATCTGCTTCACTTCCGGCGCCGCTCCCGCATAAAAATTTAACTGCCGAGGATTTGAGTGTAATGTCCCGAGACTGGGTGGTCGATCTGTACCAAGCAGCACTTTGCGTTGACGACAGTCGCATACTCGAACTCATCAAGCAAATTCCCGAAGCTGAGGAAAATCTTGCCAGTGCCTTAACTGATTTGGTCGATAATTTTCGGATTGACATCATCATTGATTTAACTCAGGCATCCTATGACGAACGACCGCCCATCACTAGTGAATCTTAAAGATATTCTCATAGTTGACGATACGCCAGACAACTTGCGATTGTTATCAACTATGCTCGCAGCTCACGGTTATCAAGTCAGAAAAGCTATTAACGGGAAACTGGCATTGCAAGGGGCAGAAATAGCACCGCCCGATTTAATTTTATTAGATATTAATATGCCGGACATGAACGGTTATGAAGTTTGCGAAAAGTTAAAAGCCAACGCAAAGACTCAAGATATTCCAGTAATTTTTATTAGCGCTTTAGATGATGTTGTAGAAAAAGTAAAAGCTTTTCAAGTAGGGGGAGTAGATTACATTACCAAGCCGTTTCAAATCGAAGAAGTTTTAGCCAGGCTAGAAAACCAACTGGCCCTGCGATCGCTCCAATGCAAGCTGCAACAGCAAGCTCGGGAACTGCACGATCGCAATGCTAGATTGCAGCAAGAAATAGCTGAAAGGCAGCGGGCTGAAGAAGAAATTCGGTTTTTGCTGGAAACTACGCGGGCGATCGGCGAAGCAGCAGATTTTCACTCAGCTTTAGAAGTAATCCTGCACCAAGTTGGCGCAACAATTGGATGGGATTTAGGTGAAGCTTGGATTCCCGATGCAGAAAGGATGATGCTGGAATCCAGCCGCGGTTGGTATGCTAGCAATACCAACATGAATGAGTTCCGCCACCACAGCGAAAAGCTGAGATTTCCTATGGATATCGGGCTGCCGGGGCGAGTTTGGGCATCCAAAAAACCTGAATGGGTAGAAGATATGTCCCAGGGATACCCGGATTTTATTCGCACTCAAATAGCGCAAGATATAGGATTTAAAGCAGGTTTTGGCGTACCGATTTTGGTCGGAGAAGAAGTATTAGCAGTGCTGGTATTTTTTAAAATTTTGCCCGCTCCTAAAGACCCACGTTTTCTAGATATTTTTAATGTTATAGGCAGTCAATTAGGTTCTTTAATTCAGCGCAAACAAGCAGAAGAAGCGCTGCGAATCGCTGAAGAAAGGTATCACAGCATTGTCGAAAATGCGATGGAAGGAATTTTTCAAAGTACCCCTTCAGGACGCTACCTCAGCGCTAATCCAGCTTTAGCAAAATTGTACGGTTACGACTCGCCGGAAGAATTGATGTCCTGCATTAAAAATATTTCCGATCAACTTTACGTTCACCCCGATCGCCGCAAAGAATTCGTGGCTGCGATGGAGGCAGACAATGCGGTTTCTGGCTTTGAATCTATGGTGCGCCGCAAGGACGATCGCAAGATTTGGGTATCGGAAAATGTCCGGGCAGTTCGCGATGCTAAAGGTGTGCTGCTGTACTATGAAGGCACTGTTTCTGACATTACAGAACGCAAAAATGCCCAAGAAGCGCTAAAATTTCAACAGGAACAAACCGAGGCGCTGCTGTTAAATATTTTGCCGAAACCGATCGCCGAACGTTTGAAACAAGAACAAAGCACGATCGCTGACAGTTTCGCACAAGTCAGCGTTTTATTTGCCGATATTGTAGGCTTTACCGAACTGTCGGCGAGAAAGTCTCCTCGGGAATTGGTCAAGCAATTAAACGTGATTTTTTCTCACTTCGACCAATTAGCTGAAAAACACGGCGTGGAAAAAATTAAAACTATTGGTGACGCTTACATGGTAGTCGGAGGATTGCCGACACCGAGAAACGATCACGCCGAGGCGATCGCTAAAATGGCCCTGGGAATGCAAGAAAAAATCGCCAAATTATCTGCTGAAACTGGTGAAAGATTGGCAATTCGTATCGGTATCAATTCCGGCCCTGTAGTTGCGGGAGTAATTGGAGTTAGCAAGTTTACTTACGATTTGTGGGGAGATACTGTGAATGTGGCGGCCAGGATGGAAGCTACGGGATTTGCAGGCAACATTCAAGTAACCGACGCGACTTACAAGCTTTTGAAAGATAAATATTTGCTGGAGAAGCGGGGCACGATTCCGGTAAAAGGTAAGGGGGATATGGTTACTTATTGGCTGGTGGAAAGCAGGTAGAGTTTTTCGGGAGTTTTGAGTTTTGAGTTTTGAGTTTTGAGTTTTTCGGGAGTGCGTGAGTTTTGAGTTTTTCGGGAGTGCGTGAGTTTTGAGTTTTGAGTTTTGAGTTTTGAGTTGACAGAGAGTTTTAAGTTTCGGGAGTTGTAAGTTTTACTACGCTCCGCCCAACAATCCTATTTTGTATTATGATTAAACAAGTAGTTAACGAAACTTTACAATAAAACCGTGACCGCACAAGAGTTAGTACCGGCAAAGAGCTTTGACAAGCTGATTTGGACTTGGAAAGATTACAGCATTCAATATACCGTGCAAGGCAGCGGGCGTCCTCTGATATTGATTCACGGATTTGGGGCTTCTATAGGACATTGGCGGCAAAATATCCCCGCCCTCGCTGCCGGAGGCTACCGCGTGTTTGCCCTCGATTTGCTGGGATTTGGGGCTTCGGCAAAACCGCCGATCGATTACACTCTGGAATTGTGGGAAGAATTGCTGGCGGATTTCTGGAAGGAATTGGTACGGGAACCTGCTATTTTTGTCGGGAATTCGATCGGGGCTTTGTTGAGTTTGATGGTTGTCGCCAACCATCCCGAAATCGCGGCGGGAGGCGTCTTGATTAACTGCGCCGGCGGACTCAATCACCGCCCGGAAGAATTGAATTTGCCGCTGCGCTTGGTGATGGGAACCTTTACTAAATTAGTTAGATCGCCCGCGATCGGTCCTTTGTTATTCAATAATATCCGCCAAAAACACCGCATCCGCAACACCTTGCGCCAAGTCTACCGCAACCCGGAAGCCATCACCGACGAACTGGTAGAACTACTGCACGCCCCCTCTTGCGATCCGGGAGCACAGCAAGTGTTTGCTTCGATTCTGACAGCCCCTCCGGGCCCTCAACCTTCAGAATTGCTGCCAAAAGTCGATCGCCCCCTGTTGGTACTTTGGGGCGCTGACGATCCGTGGACGCCGATTGCGGGGAGTAAGATTTATCAAGAATTGGCTGCCAAAGGTCCAGAGGTGAAATTTGTTTCGATTCCCAATACGGGTCACTGTCCCCACGACGAACGACCCGAAGCTGTCAACAATCTGATTTTAGATTGGCTCACGAGGTTGTAGCGATCGGGGTCGATCGAGCGAAACCCTTGAATTGGTGGCATTTGGGGGGGGTCGATCGACTCAAATAAAAAAAAATTGTGAAATGTATTGACAGGTTTCGTTGAGTTGGCTATATTAATGGACGTGTGAGGAGCGAACCAGTAAGAGCACCGAGACGAAACACGGCCAGTCGTCGGTGCTCTTTCTGTTGGAACCAAAATTTTCCACTAATCTCAACAAGCTTTTAAACCCACACTATCGAAGTCAAAAATTAACTTTTATTAATCGCTGCATCAAACAATCAGCAATTCTAGCAGCAGCCCCCGGTTTTCCCATGCGGCGAAATCCATTTTCAGCTATTAGCTGCAACCTGTCGGGTTCGCGCAACAAAGACTGAATTGCTCCGGCAACTTCCGCCGGATTTTTCACTAAAATTAACGACGGCCCTAACAGCCGGCTTTGAGTTTCGGCAAACGCCTCTGTGAATTGCGGGCCCTTTCCCGGAATTGCGATCGCGGGTTTTCCCAAACCTACAAATTGTTCTGTTGCTGTCCCCGCCATTGCGATCGCTAAATCTGCCTCAGACGCACAATCTTTAAAACTGTTGTGACTCAAAATCATCATGGCTTTTCCCCGAACAAAAGTCAAAGGCAACAGCAGATTGGGAGATTTCTGCCCGATTTCTGCAGGACTAGAAACAGGAGGGCGCAAAATACTTCCCTCCCGACGCTGTTCTCTAATTTCCCCTACTTGACGCCAACTGCTAGATTCTAAAACAGGACGCAAAGCTTCTAAATTTAATTCTGAATAAATTGCCCCTAAAAATAACAATTTACGATCGCCCATAACAGACAAAATTCCACCGACAGCCCCTACAATTACCTGCCAATTAGCGTAGGCTTCCGGTGCTCGAGAACCGGGTAAAAGGGCGATCGCGATCGGGCGTTCCTGTTCCCGCAACTCCGCGTCAGGGCCGTAAAAAACGGGGGCTGAAGGTGTTGGTGACAGCCCGTCCATCATCGGATTTCCCAAATTGCAAGCCGGAATGCCAAATTTTTCCAAAAACTCGGCCGTCAGTGCATCCCGAGGGAACACGGCCCGACAGCGCGGGCGACTCATCAACCAGCGTTCCCAAGGCAAATAAACCGATCCCGACCAACTTTCCCAAGTGCCGAATTTGCGTCGCAACAGCCCGTTTTCGTCGCGCAAATGATATTCGGATTTTGCCGTTCCTACAAAAACATAGGGCAAGCCACTCAACCAAGCAAACAGCAAGGGTACAATATCGCCGACAGCTAAAATAGCGCAGTCTTCCCCTGACTCTTTTTGGGCGCGCGCCCAACTGCGGATGGCTTTAAATTGAGCTAGAGTCAACTGAATCAAGCCGCCTTTGATATCGCGCAAAAATTCCCTGCCATCCATGTAGATAAAGCCACCTGAAGGCATTCGCTGCACCGGGCCGATGGTGGGGGCTGTTGCGAGTTGAGAAAAAGCTTGCCCTTCGCCGACTAGGGGAAACACGGCTATTTCTGGGGAATGCGGGTGTTTTTGCAGTGCTTGCAAAATGCGCAGGGCGATGATATCTTCTCCGTGACCGTTGCTGAGGCAGAGTATTTTCAATCTCAAAGCTTTAAAAACTATTCTATAAATTTAATGTCGATCGCGTCGAAATTGCAGTTTTTTTGCACTCCAAAATCATTACTCAAAGTCTAGCTTGCAAAACCAAGATATCGATTCGCCAGTCTAGATACCCCTAAATCCCCCTTAAAAAGATCCACTTTGAGTGCTTCCGGTTCCTCCTCACCCGCTCTCACCCGCATTCCTCCGCCACCTGCTACACTACGCGCCTTGCTGCAAGCTCGTCGCTTCGTTCCGCGAGGAAGGGAATCCTGCGGTTTTTGGTTGAAGCTGGCACCTATATTGACTCGTTTTGTTGCAGCAAGCACGTTGTGGCGCGAGAGTCCTTTTCGCCCCTTTACTATAAAACTTGCAATTTGTCAAATTTAGCAAATTTTGCTTGACAATTTTTATCTTATTAGCACAAGTCAAAATCCGTTTTTTGCATTGTAGATTTTGCTTTTTGAATTGCTCGACTTCGGTTATTCTGCGAATTTAAAGGGTTTGCAACTACAACAGCAAAATTTAGTTATAGTACAGATCGACTCTAACTTATTGTAGCTTAGTTGCGAAAATTAGACAACAAGCCTCAAACAACGCAAATACGTCGGATAATTGAGAATGGTGTCAATAATTTGGACTCGATCGCAACAATGGTGAAAATTTGGCTCCTCAAGTTAGATCGAAAATTTAAAATCAAATAGTTTTTTAGATAGCATTTGTTTATCGAACGGGCTGTGGCGACTCAAAACAGCGATCGAGTTGCGGATCGATCGCTCAGAATCGACCTAAAATACAACAGAAGGCTTTGCCATTGGACTTAAGTCCTCACTACGAACCTTTTTCTTCTAGCAATTCGACTGTGCCGAGATATCCATCAACCCGCACTTTTTGCCCGTCTTGCAAGCGAGTTGTTGCTTGGGCAACATTCATTACTGCCGGAATTTTGTACTCGCGAGCGATAATTGCTCCGTGAGATAATTGTCCGCCAACTTCTGCTACAATTGCCCTTGCTCCTAACAGCAGCGGTGCCCATCCCGCGTCCGTATAAGGTACAACAGCGATCGCATTTTCTCCCAATTCTACAGTCGCGCTGCGACAAATTTTCACAACACCTTCAACAATCCCGATACTTGCCGGAATTCCCTGCATGACAGATGTTTTTGTTGCAATTTGTCCCGATTTTTTTTGAGTGTTTGGCAGCAAATTGCCGTAGGCTACAGAAGGGATGGGGCGAGTGCGATCGACCGCCAATCTTTCGCGCCTTTCCTTAATTATATCCCGAAACGAAACATTCACACCGCTGCGAATCCATTCCTGAATTTCCCCAAACTCCAAATAAAAAATATCTCCTTTTTCCGCAAACACCTGCATCGACAACCCGCAAGCTTCTATTGCTAAAAAAGTCCAGCGCAAATGAGCCAACAACCGCGCGTAAATTTCGCTAATTTCACTTTTAACCCTCACCCGTTCCTGACACTTATCCAACCTCCATCTCTGCCAAAAACTCAACCCTAAATTCCCCTTACCTGCTAAATTATCCTTCTCTCTTCCTTCTTCCTCCTGGTTTCTTTCTTCTTCCTCCTTCCCTCTTCCTTCTTCCTTCTTCCTTCTTCCTTCTTCTAAAGCCATATTTACCAGCAATCTTTGATAAATTTCCGGCTGTTCCCGCCAAGTAGGAACAGCGATATCAGTTCCCACTTCACTCAAATATCCGTAACATTCAAGCCACTGCAAAAACTCCACTTCCAAAGCCGGAGTTTCAGCAAATACCCGCGTTAATTCTGCTGCGGAAACAGTTTCCGGAAACTGCAAAACAGCAGCTTTCCGCAACTTGCGAGATAGCAGTTGCAAAGCACGCACCGAAGCAATTTCAGGAGCGCTGTTATTGTCGAGCCATTCATTGGGAACCCGAAAAATTGCCTTGCGAATTGCCAGCCCGATCGGTCCTAATATATTGTAGTAAGTAATCGGTTTCAGCCACTCCTGAATTTGTTCTGCCCTATCCAACAATTCCGATAAATATTGATAATTGGGAATTGGACATTGGAAATTGGAAATTGAGAAATTCTCCCACTCTCCCCCTCTCCCACTCTCCCCCTCTCCCACTCTCCCACTCTCCCCCTCTCCCCCTCTCCCACTCTCCCCCTCTCCCACTCTCCCACTCTCCCACTCTCCCACTCTCCCACTCTCCCCCTCTCCCCCTCTGCCACTCTCCCCCTCTCCCCCTCTCTCTTCCAAACTTTGCAAAGCAGGCAAAAAAATCACTGCTCGATCGACCTTAAATTCTGCATTGAGCGCTCTTTCTCGCTGCACCAAACGCCACAAACCGGGCAAAGAAGGCAAAACTTTACCCAAAGGCGGTTTGCCCATTTTTTGCCCCCTCACCAAAAACTCCAAACCCTGTTCCGGCAATCCCATCATCCGAAAAATTTCGCCCAACAAAGTCGCGTTAAAATAAGCGTGAGAACCGAGCAAAGTTGCCGTTTCATTAAAGTTTAAATTATTTGCCCGATCGTCGCCCAAAACTACCCGAAAAATTTCTCCCCAAACACCGCAAGTCAGCGGCTGATTAATCGACCAAGTTAGCGGGTGAATTGCACCGGGAATCACTTCCGCCGCAATTGTTCTCGTCCAAATGGGCTGCAAATTGGTAATCGGGCGGCTTTGCAAAATCCACAGTTGTTCGCCGTCCCAACTCCACTCAATATCTTGCGGGATGCCGTGAAAAAAATCCTCGATCGCCCGCGCAACTTTCACTAATTCTGCTAAAATTTTCTTGCCGATAATTGAATCATTGCCCGATCGCTCTAAATTGTTTTCTAAAACCTCCGGCGTGCTAAAATCTATTTCCAAATGCACCGGAGTAACTTGCCCGCCAACAACAGCTTGGGCCCCTCCCGCCACAGCTTCAACAATTACCTGAGAACCACCATCTAAAGGATTGCGAGTAAAAGCAACACCCGCAATTTCGCTGTCAATATAAGGCTGAATCAAAACAGCCATTTGCGCATCGACTAATTGTCGCTGTTGGCGGTAAGCAACAGCTTCCGCAGTCCAATAAGATTGGTAGCAGCGATGAATTGCCTCCACTAATTCTGCTTCAGCAAACACAGGACCGATAGTTAAATACTGTCCCGCAGCAGAACTAATCTCGCCATCTTCTCCCGCAGCGGACGATCGCACGATCGCGCGACTTGAAATCTGAGATTTAATTTTGTGTATTAAATCCTCAGAAATCAACCACTCACACCCAGATGCCAAATTCCTGTTGATTTCTTCCTTCTTCCTTCTTGCCTCTCCCTTCTTCCCTCTTCCTTCTTCCTTCTTCCCTCTTCCCTCTTCCTGCACAACTATCAAACCAGAAAGTACATTAAAACCCGCCCGTTTCAATTGAGACAACCTCGCAGCTTTATCGCCGCAAACTTTAGCATCCAGCGAATCATCTAAAGAAAACAACAATTCAGATTTAGATAAAGCCATATCGTCCCCCTGAATCAGATTAATTGCTACTAACAAACCAGCCAATCCCGCAGCAGCTAAAAACTCACTAAAAGACTGGCGAAATACCCACACCCAAAGCGGAGTAGAAAGACAGCCGCAGCGAGAAGCAAACAACCTCGATCGCCCCGCACCCCACCCACCCGCGACCAAACGCCACGCCAGCAGCCCCGAAATGCCCGATGCAACCGCCACCGGTGGCGAAAACACCAAAACACCCCAAACAGCATTCGTGACGCCTCCACCGCGCGCGATCGCGTACCTGGCAGCAACCAGAGGAACCAACAGCGCGATCGCGATTGCAGGTGCATCCGGCAGGCAAATTCGCGCCGCCAACACGGGCAAAATTCCCCTAGCAATTTCCGCCAAAACAGCAGCAATTCCCGCTATTTTACCTCCATGAACGAACGCCGCCGAAACGCCGACATTTCCCGTACCCGCAGCGCGCAAATCCTTACCGACGATCGCGCGTACCATCCACCCAGTCAGCGGCAAACAACCCAAGCCGAAACTGCCAGCCAACAGCAATGCTACTATTCCCAAAGGCATAAATTTGGTTCTGGTATTTTCAACTTTTTTAGGAATTACGTACATACTCCCTACTGTAGGGTGCGCGCTGCGCACCTTACTGGTAGGACTTACGCACGTACTCTATACTGTAGGGTACGCACTGCGCACCTTACTGCTATATTTACTGTTTTAAAACATTTTTTGCGTAAGTCCTGTTCTCAATATTACGATCGCAATTTAGATTCAAGCCAGCGGTTTGCCACCGCCTCACGATCGCACCTACCTATTATCTGATTAATCTGTATCATAATGCAATTTGACAAACTTGCAAGATCGAAGAATGGACACTTCCCAGCCTAAAGGCGTGTAAATTCTAACTTCAAAGTCCCAGAAGAACGAGACATTAAATCCAATTTAATGATGATTCCCTATGTCGTTAGTATTACTCACTGTTTCAGTCTTGAGATATATCCCGCCACTCCCCGATCGCGTTTATAATAATTTAGGAGCAAAGTAAAAAAGGATTTAATCTAATGACAGATATCACCTTGAGCGCCCCCATAGCAGTTTTGGTTGTGGGCTTTCTTGCAGCAGTGACGATCGGCTCGATCGCGTGGTACAATTCCAAGCGTCCCCCCGGTTGGGAAGCCAAAGAACGCCCAGATTTTGTTCCAAAAATTGATAAAGACGATTTAATCGCTGAAACTTCCGATTCCCAGAATAAATAAAACCCAGTTTTTTACAGCGGTGAAATTTTGATAAGACTTGCGCGTTTTTTCGATCGAGCGCGCAAGTCTTATTGTGATAGCTGGACGCCTGAAAACTACAGAAACTGGGTTGTTACCTTGACTGGGGGCGGCAGCGAAGGGCGATCGCAAAAAACCCCATTTTTGAAAAATCGATCGCGCGATCGAATCCCACCACCGCCCAATTATTAATTAACGATCGTCCCAATCGCAACCACCATCCAATTATCCTAGGGACAAGACAGTGCCTTGTCCTGATGCTTCGGGGAAAGCAACATTAAACTAACCCAAAAAATCACCAATCGCAAATCGAAAATCGCTACGTTTTTAAACGCCGTCCCATTCCGTAGGTGAGGGCGTAACAGGTACTCAACAACTGCAACCAAACAGCCGGATACCGAGGTTCCAACCAAGGCTGTATCCTGCGCGCGAAACTCGGCAGCCAACCAAACAGCCAACTAGCTAAAGCCAGCAGCGTAAAAGTCAAATAACTGCGCAGCCAGCGCCCGATATCCCTCAAACTCACAAAATCCAAAATCCACAGCAGCAGAGAAGGGTTTTGTACCGCTGCTTGCAGGGCAAGTCGATTGAAAGTCAACCAGTCGATTCTGTCTTTAATAAAAGTTTCCGCGACGGCAAGTTCTTGTGCTGCCAAAATCCCAAAAAAGGTATTGAGAATTGAATTGATTCTTTGCGGTGGCAAACTGCGACCCGTGGGAACCATCATCCCTTTAGAAAACAGCCAAGTTACAGAAACATTGCTTTGGTAAGCGCGAATTCGATCGAGGTGATGTGCCTTCAACAAATCGTGCTTTAAAGCTGTGTCTAACAGGTCTGTCAAGCGGAAAAGATTGCGAATTAGAGAACCAAAACCGGTAAATACTAAAGGAGATTGCAATGAAGCAGCATCGCCGATCGCAATTAGCCGATCGAATGCTACAGTGCGATCGCGACTGTCCGTGCTAAAATGCCCCGGAATGTAGCCAAAAGTCGGTTTTTTCCACACCAATCGATCCAGATCGCAGCGGCGGTACTCGGGTAAAATAGTAAAAAAATCCTCGTACAATTCCAGCAAAGAACCGGGATTTTCCGGGTGGACTTGATGGTAGTGAAATAAATAAACAGTCAATTCTTCTCCAGCAGCAGGAAACAGTTCCCAAATAAGCTGCCTGCCCCGCGAAATATCGCCGTGACTGTATAGAACATCCCCGTACTCGGAATCCCAAACTCCCGGCTCAAATCCCCCATCAATTACGCATCCCACCGTCGGACAAACGCTGTCAAAAGCCCTACCTCCGTTCAACTGCCAAGCAATGGGAGAAGCAGAACCCATCGCATCCACTAACAGCCGTCCCGAAACAGTTCGATCGTCCTTTGTTGGCAAGTGGCAGCACCGCACAGTCACTTTTTCTGCTGCTACATCGGCGCGAACAAACTCTGTTTCATCCCAAATTTTACCGCCCGCTGCTGTGAGTTTTTCCCCCGCCAAATACAGAAGTTTCTCGCCGTCCAAAGCAACATTTAGTACCTTCGGCGTGTGCAAAATCGGTGCTTGGGCAACGGGCGGATTGTTAGCATCAAAAAACTTGTTGTAGCCGTCTTTGTATTCTCGGCAAATCAAAGTTTCTACTTCCGCAGCCGCAAACAAACCCAAATCGATTAAACTTTGAATTTCATCCCGCGAGATATTCCATTCCCGATTCATCCGCCCGAAAGGCATTCTCTCCAGCAGCAAAACTCGATATCCCAATCTCGCCATCACCGCTGCATGAATCACCCCCAAGGCCCCGCCAATATAAATTAAATCGTAAAAAACATCCCCCCCATCCGACACCGACTTGCTTCCTGATTCTTGATGCCCAACCTTTATTACATCCGCTACAAAATCCGTTGCCGCACCTTCTTCCCCCTTCTTGCTTCCTGATTCTTGATGCCCAACCTTTATTACATCCGCTACATCCGCTACAAAATCCGTTGCCGCACCTTCTTCCTTCAAAAAAACTACTTGTTTCGGCTGTTGGGGATTGCGAGTGCTTTCGCGCCAGCGCTGTTCCCACCAGTAGGCGCGATTCAGGTCGTATTCGCCTTTAGGCATTTTTTGGAAATATTTGACGGTGAGGGGGTAATAAGGGGCAAGAGCTTCAAAAATTGACTGTTTGGAAGTATCTATGACCGGGGGTTGGGGATATCGATCGGGAAACTGATTTTTGAGTCCGAGGCGCAGAGATTCCAGGAACTTTCTTTCGCCGGGGGGCGCATCTTCCAGGCGAAAAACTTTGAGATAAGTCGTGCGCTGAACCGACCAGACAAAAATAGAAAGTTCTGTCGATTTGAGATTGTAGTTTCCTGAATTGATATCGCCCAAGGCGGATTGAGAATGAAACATTTGGGTGCCAGACTCGATCGAGTTAGTTGGCGTTGCGGGTGAAAGCAAGCGAAAGCCGTCAGGAGTAATAATTTTTTCTCCGATTCCGGACTCGAATTCGCGCTGCAACCAATGGCGTACTGCTGCCGTATCCGCTGTGGGGACTTCTAGATAAAGAATCTCTTGCACGATCGGGCTCTCTCTCTGCTGTGAATAAATTAATCAAGGTGGGGGAGTTGACACGGGAGAAAAGTGCGCTATACTCCGCAAATACTTATTTACTTTTAAATAAGTTTACAACTTTCTCACGCTATTGCTCTGGCTGCTCTCAAATGCCGGATGCTCTACCCCTTTTGGTATGCACTTATGAATTATCCCATCCCTACGAATCCTCAAGAAATGATAGCTTTGCGACAGCAGCCGCTAAATGAAGAATTGGTGGCATCGGCGATCGCGGGTGTAGTTCAGATTGCTCGATCGCGTTCTCAGTCTCTGGATGAGTTGAAGGCTGAGGTACTGGCGGACGACAACCTGCTGGATTTGGCTCAAAGACGCTGGCTGAGCGATATCGTGACTCAAGTCTGGGAAAATTTGCCTTCAGCTTAGCTGTTGCTCAAAGATCGACCCAGTTGGATCGCGCCCGAAGAGAGCGCTTCTCATATACGTAGGTTGGGTTGAATGAAGTGAACTCAACCTACAAATCTTTGCGTTAAACTTGGCTGTTGCTAAAAGATTGACCTAAATATTAGAGCGTTTGCGATCGAGAAGTCTTACTCAATCTAGAATCTCAAATCTCAAATCTCAAATCGATCGATCGGTTAGCGCAATTCGACTTCTCGCGTAATATTTGTCAGAACCCGATCGCCCCTAGTCAAGCGATATTCAGCGCGCCAAACTCCGGAAGTAAGAGGAGAATTTGGATTGTTTCTTTTGCCAAGATAACCCAACCAAGTGCGGCTGGGGGCTTTAATTTCATTGGCGCGATCGGCAACAATTTGACCGTTAGGATCGAATAATTTGTAATGTTCGCGATCGCCCGCCAGCACGCCGTAACTTTGCACCCAAAACAACAAAGCCGGACTGTTTGCAGGCAATTTAGTTTCGGAAAATTGACCTTGCCAAACAGCTTCAATATCTGGCGGTTTCGGAGCAAAACCTGCCCGGATTAAACCTGTGGAAATATAGTCGATCGGCTTGTCCCAAATTGGATTGCGCGCGGTATTGCAGCCCGATTTAGCATCAGTTCCAACAAACGGATCTACAGCTTTTCCTTGATAGCGAAAAGTGACGTGAACGTGGGGAAAAGAAGTCATCCCGGAAGTTCCCACTAAACCTAACTTCGTGCCTTTTGCTACCTGCATTCCCGGCTTGACAACCAGGCTACCTTTGCGGAGGTGGCAGTATTGCGCCTCCCAACCGTTACCGTGGTCGATTACCATACCGTTGCCGCATTCTATACCTTCAATATTGGCTTTATCAGTGCTGGTTTGCAAGCGCCGATCGGCCACACCATCTCGCGCCCGCAAAACTTTGCCCGCAGCAGAAGCAATTACTGGAACTCCTTGCGCCATAATTTTTTCGTCGGGAATGGCAAAATCCGTACCGTCGTGGCCGTTGTAGGTTTGCCGCCCGCACCCGAAGTCAACGGCAGCAGGACCGGGATCTCGATCGAAATACAGCATCACAAAGCAGTCTTTTCCCAGGGTACAGTCTATCGGCTGACCGAATTGAGGATTGTTGGGTTTTGGGGCTGCTTGCTGGACTAGACGTTGGGCGATGGCGTTGGCTTGAACGACCGGGGCATTGACTGGAGTATTTGCAGCGCAGTTAGAAACGCTTGTTAGCCCGACAGCCAAGAGAATTGAGGAAATGGGTTTTTTTGATAGTAAAATCATTCGTCAGTGGGATGTAAAAGTTAACGCGATCGACAGAGGATAATTTAACGGTTTAAAAAACGATCGATCCGGAATCCAGACGCTGGGAAATGGGTTTTCGTTTCCGAGATTTGCTGTAGAGCTCTCAATTTTAGATTTTCGATGGGCGAAATTTCGATTTTCGATTTTCGATTTTCGATGGGGTTGAATAAAGAACTTTCTTTAACTCAAAACTCAAAATTCAAAACTCAAAACTCCTTACCAACTATCAACTGATAAATGCGTTCTAAAATTCGATCGCTCGTTTCCACAATCAGGCTAACTGGACTTGCAGTTGCTGCTTTAGCGCTGTGGGGATTTGCCACCCTTGCCGAGGAAGTTTTGGAAAAAGAAACTTATGATTTTGATTCATCTATTTTACTGGCTCTGAGGAACATACACACACCACTGCTCGATCGAATAATGTTCGGCTTTACTTGTTTGGGCGAACCAAATCTTCTGCTAGCAATGTGTGTGACTTTGGGGATTTTGCTGCTGGTACGCAAACACCGATCGGAAGCTTTAACGATTGCGATAGCTGGTGGTGGGGCTGTCGGTTTAAATTTGCTGTTAAAACAACTGTTTGCGCGCGATCGACCGCAACTTTGGGAGCGCGTTGTTGACGTGCGTTTTTACAGTTTTCCCAGCGGACACGCCATGATTTCGATGGTGATTTACGGTTTGCTGGGCTATTTTTTGGTAGCGCGCTTTCCCAAACAAAAATGGTTGATTTGTTGCTTGACTGTTTTGTTAATTACTGCTATTGGTTTGAGCCGACTTTATTTAGGAGTTCACTGGCCGACGGATATTATTGCAGGTTATACAGCGGGTTTGGTGTGGCTGATTGCCTGTATTTTAAGTTTAGAAGTATGGAAGCAGTTTTCTGCCGATCGTGCTCTTACTGAAGAGGAGTTTTTATCACCTGAAAATCCTCAAGAATAATTTTTATAGGATGGGTGTTTGACTGTTAAATTCAGATCCCCCCTACCTTAAGAAGGGGGGGACCGGAAGCGCTCTTAAAGTCGCCTTTGGTAAGGGAGATTTAGGGGGATAGATTATGGAAAAAACGACATTTACAATTATCTGAAAATGCCCAGGTTTTTCAGGGCACAGAGGCAGAAGTCAAAGTCCCCCTTGGTAAAGGGGATTTAGGGGGATCTAGATTATGGGAAAAACGACATTTACAATTAATCTGAAAATGCCAATAACTGATGACTACTGACTGACGATCGATTTCTGAGTAAAACACATGGCAATTCCTTTTTCATAGTAAGCTGCCTCGTTAATAAAGATTGGATATACG
Source organism: Oscillatoriaceae cyanobacterium Prado104 (assembly GCA_025454405.1). Taxonomy (GTDB): domain Bacteria; phylum Cyanobacteriota; class Cyanobacteriia; order Cyanobacteriales; family Microcoleaceae; genus Microcoleus. The sequence continues at coordinate 41,481 of JALOON010000017.1, forward strand.
GTCGATTTTCCTTCATATAAGACCGACTCGCCATCCCAAGTCAAAAACATCGGATCGCCGGGATTTAACGGTTCGTAATCTCTAAATTGTAGCTGGGGATGAATGGCTGCTTCGATGTCTCCTTTCTCGTTTCTCGGATAGTCGATCGCCCCGATACTTTGATAAATTGTCAGGGGATTTTTCACGGGAAGAATTGTTCCCAAATTGTAGGCTTCTGTTACATCTAAAATGGTGCTGACAAGTTCCTCAGTTTGACAGAATAAAGAGGCATCTACCACTCCTTGAGCAACGGGGCCGACTTCGACGGTAAAGCCTAATTTAGAGAGCGATCGCAGCACCGAACTATCTCGATTTTCGGTCGCTGGCGTCAAAATTTTGAGGTTGGGATACAGCAAGTTTAAACGAGCAGCTAATTGCAGGTTATCTGGATGATTGCTAGCAGCAATAATTGTTAATCCCATGTTGGATGTGGTACTGTGTATATCGATAATTAAATCTGACTGTTGGCTGTTTTTCTGACTGAAAATCTGGGAAATTTCTTGAGCTCGATTCGCTTCATAACTGGAGAGGTTGGGATTTGCTAAATCTTGGCGCAGAAAACAGCGATTGAGGTCGGTATCGACGTATCTTCTGCCGATCGCGCAAGCTTGGGGATTGCCCAACAAAGCAATTGTTTCAAAGGTCGATCGGGCTATTAAATGCGGCGCGCGATCGAACTTCTTCACCAAGTAAATTCCTGTAAGTTCGTTGCCGTGGACTCCGCCAAATATGACAACACGTTTAATTTGATTCATGGATAAATTGCGCCCTTTCAAATTTTGGTAAAAAACAGCAGATTGACATCGATTGCCGCTTACTTAGGACTTACGCACGAGAGGTGAGAAACCGGGTTTCTTCGTAAATTTTTCGTTGAGAATCTGAGATTTTTCAAAGAAACCCGGTTTCTGTGCGTAAGTCCTACTTACTATTTAGATTACCTAAAGTTTGGCTGGATGTCCAATATTTTAGAGATGAGGCAAGTATATTTAAAACATATAGTTAGCAGCTTAAATCAAATGTAAAGCGATCGTACTAGAGAATGCTTGGCGTTATACCAGTTATCAAAAGTCTTACTGCCAAACAAGTCTCGCCTTCACGCACCAACCTCAGAAACCGGGTTGCCCTCTATATTTCTCGTCAGCCAACCAAAAACTCGGAGTATTATGATAATATAATAACCCGTCCTAACCAGGCTGGTTGCTACAGATTCAAAGAGCGATCGCAGTCAAGGCGATCGGTCATTTCATGACTTAATTTTAAATATTGAGGTAGCGGGCGTGAAATATGTTGTTTCCTTTCTAATATTAATATTTTGTTGTTCGATCGCCCTCCCCGCAGCAGCTTCTGTCTGTCGCAATTATGACGGCAAACAGATTTGCATTGTCGATATCCAACGCAGTGCTAAAAACTATTGGGAATACAGGGCAATTATTAGTATTGACGGCGTGAAACAGCCTGTGGAGGCTTACAACTGCCGCCATCGCAGTAAAATAAAAAAAGATGGAACAGTTTTACCATTTAGCAAAAACGATGCCGGCCAACTAATCTGTAGTTTTTTTAGGCAGAAATAGATCGAGTCTGCGGCATTCATACTCAAGAAACTTGGTGGCGATCGAATTTAAAGCGAGACAGAGTTATATCAGAGTTTGACAGTAAAATAAATACTGTTATTTATGGGTAGATGAGAGTGCGCGCCGCCCACCTTACTGACAACCTGCACTCGATCGCATTAATTAGATCGAGGTTTGACAGTAAAATAAAGACTGTTATTCACGGGTAGATGTAGGGTGCGCAGCGCGCACCTTACCGCATTAAATTTTGCAGCAGAAAACTAACACAATTATATATTTACAGTAAAATGGCAGTAACTACACACCAACTTATTCAGTGGAAACAGCAAGGGCGTCCGATTGTAGCGCTGACAGGTTTCGATTACGCGATCGCCCAACTCACAGACCAAGCTGGAGTTGATATCATCCTAGTGGGCGATTCTCTGGCAATGCCAGTATTGGGTTACGAAACTACACTGCCGCTAACTCTCGATGAAATCATGCACCACGCTAAAGCAGTACGCCGCGCTGTTAAACAAGCATTAATCGTTGTCGATTTACCGTTTTTGACATATCAGGAAAGTCCCCAGCAAGCCATGCACTCGGCGGGGAGAGTTTTGAAAGAAACCGGCGCGCAAGCTGTAAAATTAGAAGGCGGATATCCGGCAATGGCTGCCACAGTTTTGCAGCTAACATCCGCTGGCATTCCGGTAATGGGACACGTCGGTTTAACGCCGCAGTCGGTACATCAAATCGGCTACAAAAAACAAGGCAAAACAGCCGAAACAGCCGATCGCATCGTAGCAGAATCGATCGCCCTTGAAGAAGCCGGTGCATTTGCGATCGTCTTAGAACACATTCCGGCAGAATTGGCCGCTCAAATTACTGAAAAATTAACTATTCCCACAATTGGCATCGGGGCAGGCCCGCACTGCGACGGACAAGTTTTAGTTACTTCCGATTTGCTGGGACTTTCTGAAAAACACCCGCCTTTTGCCAAGGCTTACGCTAATTTGCGGGAAACAATTACCAAAGCGGTGCAAGATTATTCACTGGAAGTGAGAGAACGAAAATTTCCTAATGGGTGAAGTTTCTCTTACTAACGGTAGAGCGATCGAAATGCGGAATCTCTATCTTAATAGTTTAGTAATGGCTCGATCGTTAAGATAAGCTGAAAAGCATTGAAAACCAACAGACATTTGAGGATATTTGGCAATGGACGGTCAAGACCCCGCTGACATCTTGATGGGTAACATAGATGAAGAAGAAAGTTCTGTTGTCGTGCACGGCACTGCCATTCTCGGGATCGATCCTGACGGAGGGTCAGCCGTACTCTTTAAAGATTTTGAACTCACAAATTCCCAAGTGAAATTGAGTGCCTACCTAGCGACAGATGGAAATTTAAATAAATCCTTAGAACTAGGCGAACTCAAAGAACATAGGGAGACCTTCACAATGTCCATCCCCTTAGGGACGGATACCTCTCCCTACAATACCGTAGTCCTTCGCGACGCAAAGAGTAAAAAGAAAGTCGCAGTCATTGAATTGTAGAGCCAAAAGCGAGTAGAGATGGCATAACATCTCTACTCACCTATTAACAATTCACGCTCCGTTAAGCTTTGCTTGCTGTTCTCACAGAAAAAGGTTTGCTAACTGCTGATAACCGAGAGTCCCTACAACCGCTTTCGCTCAAAACTATCGACCGTCACCGCAGCAAAGTTAATCAAACAGGCAAATCCCAATTAAATCTTAGGCTTGCCATCTTCTTCAAGCTCTCGATCCTGCTCAACAGCGTCACCCTCAGCTTGACCGACCCCTTGCTTAAAATTTCGCAAAGTTTTGCCCAAAGCACTTCCCAACTCCGGAATTTTCTTGGGACCGAAAATTAGAATAGCGACTACCGCAATAATGCCCATTTCAGGCAATCCCAGACCAAACATAGAAAAACTCCTCTAAAACTCGATCGATCGCGCGTCGATCTTGCTGATATCCTTAAAAGTATCTCGTTTTTTCCCGCATCCTGCAACCGGACGATCGAGTTTTATTAAGCGACTAACGCCCGATAAATAGAAATGTTAGAAATATCCCAGCCTTCCCTGCGCGAACAACAGCACCACCTCATCCGCAACTTAGCCCAACGGATGGAAGCAGTGTGGCACCGCTATCTCGACCTCGAACCCTACCACCTGCCCGCTGAGTTGGGATACGTGGAAGGGCGCTTGGAAGGAGAAAAACTGATTATTGAAAACCGCTGCTATCAAACGCCCCAATTCCGCAAAATACACCTCGAACTCGCCAAAGTCGGCCCGCTGCTGGATATCCTGCACTGCGTGATGTTTCCCCGACCGAATTACGATTTGCCGATGTTCGGTACGGATATCGTAGCAGGGAAAGGCCAAGTTAGCGCCGCGATCGCCGACCTTTCCCCCCTCAACCAAGGCCGCACTTTGTCGGAAACCTACCGCACCCAACTAAAACACCTGCCAATCAATCAATTTTCTCACCCCCGCCAAATTCCCGAATGGGGAGATATTTTTTCAGAATTTTGCCTGTTCGTGCGCCCGGATTCGATCGAAGAAGAAAGCCGATTTTTGGATATAGTGGAATCTTACGTAGAAATTCACTGCCAACGCGCGATCGCTTCTGGACCAGTCTCTGCCGCTGAAGAAGAGAAAGTTCTTGAGGCTCAAATTTACTACTGCACCCAGCAGCAGCAAAACGACAAAACCCGCCGCGTACTAGAAAAAGCTTTCGGTCATAATTGGGCAGAACATTACATGACCCAAGTGCTTTTTGATTTCCCTAAATAGTTGAGATTTGTTTACAATACTTGAGGGTGGCAGCAACAAAACTCAACCTGCAAATCAGCTACCTCATGGGTCATGGGAAAGGAATCAAAAGTTAAAGATAAATCGTTCTTGAAACCACCAGGTCGGGGACTCGTAGGTTTGTTAGTATTGGTCACTCTGCTTACCACAGGAGTGGGTTTTTGGCAAGTATCTCAAGTTAGAAAAGCCCAAGAGTTAAAAGCTGCCGCCACCGCTAATGCAACCCCCGCAGCCACTCGCAACAGCGTTACCGCTTTGGGAAGGTTGACCCCGCAAGGGGAAGTCATTAAATTGTCGGCCCCATCGGCGTCGGAAGGGGCGAGGATAGAACAATTAAAAGTAGAAGAGGGCGATCGAGTTACTCAAGGACAAATTGTAGCAATTCTCGACACGCGCGATCGGCTCCAAGCAGCCCTTTTGCAAGCAGAAAAAGAAGTCAAAGTCAAACAAGCAGAATTAGCCAAAATTCAAGCAGGTGCAAAAGCCGGAGAAATCGGTGCCCAACAAGCAGAAGTTGCCAAATCCCAAGTGCAAGTACAGAGGGAAACTGAAGGCGAAGCAGCTAATGTCGCCCGCCTCGAAGCTCAAATGCGGAGAGAAATCGAAGCCGAACAAGCAAATGTCGCCAAACTAGAAGCGCAACTGCAAAGAGAAACGGAAGCCGAACAAGCCAATCTTGCTAAATGGCAGGCACAACTGCAAAGGGAAACTGAAGTTCAGCAAGCCAAACTGGCAAGGTTAGAAGCTCAAGTGCGCGGTGAAGTTGCCTCGCAAAATGCTACGATCGATCGCTTAAAAGCCGAATTAGCCAACGCCGAAGCCGAGGAAAAACGCAACCAAGAACTGTCAGAAACAGGTGCAATTTCTGCTTCCGCTTACGACACCAAACGTTTGGCTGTAGAAACTGCTCGCCAAAAAGTTAAAGAAGCGCAAGCTATCTTAGAAAAAACCGTGCAAACCTTGCAACAGGAAATAGCCGAAACTCAAGCGGCCCTCAAACAAGCAGTAGAAACAGGCAAACAAGAAATCAATCAATCCCGCGCCAATCTCAAACGCAAAATAGAAACAGGCAGGCAAGAAATTAATCAAGCTAAAGCCGCCCTCAACCAAAAGATAGAAACAGGTAGAGAAGAAGTCAATCAAGCTGAAGCAACGCTCAAACAAAAATCAGAAACCGGCCAAGAACAAGTCAATCAAGCTAGAGCAACTTTAGACCAAATCGCCGAAGTCCGTCCCGAAGACGTGCAAGCCGCCCAAGCCGCAGTTGAAAGCGCGATCGCCACGAGACAAAAAGCTCAAGTAGACTTAAACTTAAGTTATGTAAAAGCACCCGTTTCCGCCTACATCCTCAAAGTTCATACCAGACAAGGAGAGCGTATCAACACTCAAGACGGCATCGTAGAACTCGGCCGCACCGACCAAATGTATGCCGTAGCAGAAGTCTACGAAACTGACATTGCCAAAGTGCGCAACGGCCAGAATGCTACAATTACTAGCCCGGTTTTTGCAGGTAATTTAACAGGAAAAGTTGCACGCATCGGCAGGCAAATCGGCAAAAAAGATGTCCTGAACACTGACCCCGCAGCCGACACCGATGCTAGAGTAATCGAAGTAAGAATTCGCCTCGATCCGGAGTCGAGCAAAAAAGTTGCTTCGTTTACAAACTTACAGGTTGAAGTTAAAATAGATATTTAAGATAGAGAGTTGATAGTTGATAGTTGATAGTTGATAGTTGATAGTTGTCATTAGTCACTCTCCCCCTCTCCCACTCTCCCACTCTCCCACTCTCCCCCTCTCCCCCTCTTCCTTATTTATGGGAAAAATACCTCTGGCTTGGGCACAGTTAACTCGCGAAAAAATGCGCTTATTCGTCGCGCTAGCAGGCATCGGCTTTGCAGACTTGCTAATGTTTATGCAGTTCGGGTTTAGAGACGCGCTATTTGAAAGTTCCATCACCTTTCACGCGAAATTAAAAGGGGATATTTTTATCACCAGCACTCAATCTACGGCTTTAATAGCCATGAAAAGCTTTCCCCAGCGGCGCTTGTATCAAGCTTTGAGTTTTAACGGCGTTAACGCAATCAGCCCGGTATATTTGGGCTTTGGCTTGTGGAAAAATCCCGATCCCAAACAGCGCAATACCAGGCAATTGATGGTAATTGGTTTTGACCCGACTCATCCAATTTTTGAGATGCCGGAAGTCCAAAATAATTTGGACAAAATTCAACTTTCCGATGTGGTGTTATTTGACCAAGCTTCTCGCCCGGAATTCGGTCCGGTAGCTAAGTATTTCAATGAAGGCAAAATTGTTGAAACTGAAATTGACAACCGCCGCGTTACGGTAAAGGGGTTATTTACTTTAGGTGCGTCTTTCGGTGCCGATGGCAATCTTGTTACTAGCGATTTGAACTTTCTGCGAATTTTTGCCGATCGCAGAGTTAAGGGTTTAATAGATGTCGGAATTGTCCACCTGCAACCGGGAACAGACGTTCAGGCTGTTGTCGAAAAAATGCGGGCAACTTTGCCGAATGACGTGCGAATTTCTACTAAAGCAGAGTTTGTAGAAATTGAAAGAAAGTATTGGGAAGAAAGTACGGCGATCGGCTTTGTGTTCACTCTCGGCGCGGCAATGGGATTTATTGTCGGGATAGTGATTGTTTACCAAATTCTCTATACTGATGTTACCGACCACTTGCCGGAATACGCGACATTGAAGGCGATGGGATATCAGGATTTTTACTTTTTGAGCGTGGTGTTTCAAGAAGCTTTGATTCTGGCTGTTCTGGGATATTTGCCGGGGTTTGGAGTGTCTTTGCTGCTGTACAATTTAGGGAGAAATGCTACAAGTTTGCCGATGTACATGACTCTGGCAAAAGCTACAACTGTGTTTGTAATGACGCTAATTATGTGTGGTGCATCGGGGGCGATCGCGGTTAGGAAATTGCAGGCTGCCGATCCTGCAGATATATTTTAATTGACATTGGATAGCTGTGCCGATCGAACGCTATCCTCTAAAAAAGCATCAGTTTCGATCGTGCTCTCTTTCGGTTTTACGGTACGATCGAAAGTTTCAACCCCACAGTGTTGCCTCCAGCCTTTCCCGATCGCGCGCAACTTTCCGAATCTGAGGGCCAGTTTGTGAAAAACTTTCCAGAACATCCTCAGACCTGCAAAATCTGCATTCCGACGCACAATATAATCTAATATTCAGATTGTCAGAGCGATCGCCGATTTCTTCCAAAACTCACGATCGCCCAAGGAGCGATCGCCGTTTTCATTTTCGCCGCTCGCTCTAAGGTCAGGATAACGATTGATTACTCTGAAGAGAACTACCAATGTTTGGAATACTGTTGCTGTGGTAAACAGACCTTTTTGATCTAAACAGATAGCTCCCTCTTTCTTCCCTCCCAGTTTCCACTCGTTAAAATTACGGGGTTGGCACATATGAGGGAATGCTACACGTAAGCCTGCTGATGCCGCCCAAGATCCATCAGAATTTTGTTGTTCTAAAAGCCAATGAACTGCTTGTTGTAGCGGAGCCATAACTTGGTTGAGATCATCGCTTAATAACAGAAGTCGAATGATCCAAGCTGTAGCAAAGCAAGAACCTAAAGGAAATACAGTAGATGGTACAGAGCCATCGGACCGAATACGATTTATAGCCCAATTGAGAGCACTTTGCACCTGTTGAGGAGAATGAGGTAGTAAAGCTTCAGCAGCTAAAGCGGTAGCATATTCATCCTCTGTCCACCAGTAACTACGCCAACAGCCGTCAGATTCCTGTCGTGTTTTCAGAAAATCACAGGCAGCCATACGAAATTGCTCTAAGGTTGCTACAGCTGCAGTAACACAAGTATGAGGTCCGCACCATCCCACAAATGACGCACTAGCAGAGGCACCGATAAACTGGCGAATCTGCACATCTGAGGCATAAGTCGTCATTCCACCGCATTCACACATATGTTGTTCCAGAAAGGCGTAAGCTTGTTGAGCAGAAGCCCAATGACCATAACCCAAAACCTCTGCCAGTTTCAATGCCCAAAGCGTACTATCGGCATCGCGGGGAGTCAAGCGATTATAACCCCAACCTTCATCAACCTTTCTTCGGCTCAACAACCATTGCCATGCCTCAAAAGCGACATGAATTGCTGACTCAGTTTCGAGTGATGCAATCGCTAAGCCAACATAAGCGGTGACCCATTCATCACTGGAGCCTGGAGCCAGATCGAAATCATTCCAAAAACCCGCGCGATCGCGAGCTTCCACCAGAAAAGCAAATGCCCGTTCAATAGCTACAGATATATCCATCTACATTACCGGGTTAGGTGGACTCAATGAAACGTGCAGTCCCAGTGGCCCCTTGGGTGCAACAACAAATGCAATGACATTATGGCAATCACAACGATCGTCCCAAGTAGCTAATGGTGCTGTCAATTCCGCATAAGCTTCAAAATTCCAGCCCCTTCGTTCGGCTAAAGCTAACAGATTGCGCCGGATTTCTGCATCGCTACCAATCAGACGGCGGGCGAATGCAAAAAAGGTAAAGATAACTGGAGCGCCTGCTGTGGAGATAGCGTAACTGAATCCATATTTTGCGGGTGGGAATCCCGGCGCACTGGCTGGATCTGAATAACCTCGTACTTCTTGAATCAGTTCTAATAACTCCCTTGACCGTTCATACAATCCGGCACGCCAAAGCAATGATTGGATTTGCTTAAACAGTAATCCAAATTGCTCAATAATAAAATAATATTCAGTCCAAAGTGAGCCTAGCTGATGCCCTATCGCTGTAGGGCAAACTACGGTCTCCTCAAGCAGGGGAGGATATCCGAAAATTTGATCGATAACTTGATCGATAACCGCTAATCCAGCCTGTGGCACCTCGGCATAAATTTTGTAATGGGTCTTTTCACCCAAGTGACGAACCCCTAGCCAGGCTCCCCATTTGAGATCGCGATCCGCTTGAATGTGCCTGAAATGAGCAATGGTTTCGGTGTAGGAATGGGTTCCATCTAGTTTGTTCAGTAGGTGTTCAATTCGAGATAACCGTTCCCTGGGATCGACCTCGGGTCCGGCTACCTCAACGGTGTATCGAATGCTTTCTTCCATTGAGGAGAAGGTAAACTCGACCGGATAGCCATTCCCACTTAGCGTACTGAACGTCCAGGCAGTTGCTTGTTCTGGAGAAGCCCGAACACCAGACAGCAAAAAATTCAGTGTAGCTGGCATACGTATAGCCAGAACAGGTGTTTTAGAGGTGATAGCCTGGACTGCCAGGGCTAAGGCAGTTTGATCCATTACTGGTTCTCCTACAGGTGCCATAATTCTAAGCACTAGCTTTTGGGTACATAATTTTTAAGCATCACTATAGACCTCGTACTCTCCTCCTTCCAGCTTCCTCCATCTGGGTATTCTTTTTCAGACCCGTTACTCATGTAGTATGTAGCCTTCCATTTGTATGTCCTAGCATCGGGATTAGGCAGTCGCACGCTCCAAGATGAAGGCAGATTTTCCTGTGAATCAAAAACGAATGCCTCGGACTTATCGATCTCATGTTCCCGATCTTCGTACTTGAGATCAACCTCCACCGCATCTACCACCGTCCAATCAATTCCGTTAGTCCTTAGGCTGACCTTCAGTGTGGGAGGAGCTGAAATAAGAAGAGTTGATGCATTTATCGTCCCGGTTTCACCGAGCATAGGCTGGTTATCATCCATAACATACTCAACCTTATAAGTATAGTTATTTACGTTGGGCTTGGGCAGCCGCACTTTCCAGCGTTGCATTGCAGAATTACTCTGTGTGAACATCAGCGTTTCTGTGTCTTTTGTATCTGCGGGGGTAAGGTAGACCTTGGTTGCCTTGATTCCATTCCAGTCAAATCCATCTTTAAGGCTTACTGCCACATTCAGAAAGGTCATTTGCTCGTGCGGCATCAGGAGCAGGGTCCGATCCTCTGTTGTATGCCAATCAGAATCTTGATAAGAGACAGAACCGTTCCAACCTGATGCGGACTTTGATGCGAAGTAGTATTGCACCTGGTACTGGTAAGCGGTGTCCAAAGCCTTGCTCATATTGAATTTTACCCTTTGTTCGCCTGGCTTTTGAGTATCAAAGGATAAGTCACGTTGGTCATTACTGTACCTGAGGATAAGTTGTGCTGAAATGAGTCCAATGTCTCCATAACTCCCTAATGGGGCTTGAACTAGAATTTCAATTTCTTTGAAGAAGGGATCGTCTAGGTCAATCTGCTGATAGTAGGGCTTTTCTTTTGGAACATCCTTGAGGAGAGTACCAAAGAAGCTCTGCGGAGTATGAAATTGCTTGATAACCTTCGATTCCGTATAGCGAAAATTAAAGGTTTTCTGTTCTTCTTGTCGGTAATATCCTAATTGAAGAGAACCCCGTGGTTTAATTAAACTTTTTGCACCCAAGAAATATAATCTCGCAAGTTGATCTATTAGCTTTTGAGCGTCTGAAGTTTTAGGATCTGGAAAAATAGGCATATCGTCTAACTTTCTCACAAAAAAATCTCGAAGCAGTTGAGCAGTCACATATTCAAGTGCCCACGCTTTGCGCTTTTCAATCTCTGGGTCGTTAGGACTAAGATTTAAGAGCTTAATCTCGAGGGACTTATTTTCCTGCAGCCATTGCAGTTGAGTTTCAAGAACAAGCTTAAACTTCTGCAATCCATCTTCGGTAAGTGGAATATTATAGTCGAACTTTGCTTGAAACCGCCGATAAATTGCTTGATAGTCAGCGAAAACTTCCACATCCAGGGCAGGGCGCATTGCTGTAAATTCTAACTCATAAGCAATACCCACTGGTTTTCCCTCATCTTTATAAGCCTCATCCAGCAAGGTGGCTTGATTTTGATCTAGCGTTAAGCTAAGGATCGCTGTATTATCACCTGACAATGATGGAGAAGTTGCTGTCCAGATATTTGTCAGATCTACATTAAGAGCAGTCACTGCAACTTTTCCCGTGTCATAAAGCACAGGTGATAAGATTAAGCTTTCACTGGTTACTCCCTTGCTCTTGAACTTAGCCAATATTTCATTTTTTAGATGCTCCTCAATAAGTTGAGGCAAAGATAGATTGACTTCACAGGTTAAGAACCCCCCACCTTTTACTCCTGCTTTCTTAGCGTCAGGTCGATATTTTATTAATGTAAAAATCATCGTACCAGCTCGTTGCGCTAAATCAATATTAGAGGGTAGATACCAATACTGGTATGGATTAGCATGATCGGGATAAACTACAACACTATCAACTTCAAGAGACTCAAACCCTAGTAAAATCATGATAATTTCCTCCAAAGTAAGTATTTGTTTACAATCGGATGTATCCAGCTAAGTTAAATTGCTGGCTCATTTGCATACCCCAATCCTTTTCCGTTGGACCCGGAGAATAGATGCGTCGAGGACTTAAAACATCATCCCTGATAGTCGTAATGATTTGCCATTGGTAGGTAAATTCATCTTCGTATTCAAACTCAAAATAGTCGGACTCATTTTTGGAAAAAAACTTGTATCGCTTCTCCATTTCCAAGTCCGCTGCGGTACGGAGAGCTACCTCTAACTCTTTAATCTTATTTTTCTGAAAATCTAAGCTCCCAGTACTGAGAACAACAACCTGACGAGCTTTCATATTAGGAGATAACAGAAGCACGCTTTTTTTGGTATAGGATGGTCCAAGCTTGAGATCTGGTGTTCTTTGAAATTGAACATATACAAAATACTTGAAAATAGGGTATTCTTCTGTCGTTTTTATCGTCAATGATTGGGGAAGCTGTTTGTCTGCTGTAAAAGTTAATAATTCCGAAGTGCCTTCCAAGCTTACATAGGCTTTTATAGCAACAGGCGTTTCGGGCGTAGCTTCTGATTTAGAATCAGAAGCTTCTAACTCTGAATCAGGGTTAGGGCTTGACCAAGTTAAGGATGAAATGTGAACTTGCAAGGTCTTCTCACGCGGCAAAAACTCATCGTAAGCAATCAGGAAACCTTGAGCCGTTTTCCAGGATGTCACCCACTCCTTCCTGTCAAGAGAGACATAAGTAATTTGGTACTGAAGCTGGTATTGTTGTGAAGAACGTATTAGAAATTTCCAATCTTCTTCAGGTTTATCCTTCGTCAGGCTAAAGATACCCTGTAAAACCAAATTTCTGGAGTCATCTCGATATTCCACTTGAACTATAACAGAACGGTATGCTGACCAAGGGAAACTATTGAGACTGCCTATGTGAACAGTCTGAATCCTGTAGAGTTGGCACGGGTTGAGTACCCAGCGATCGTTTGTTGTTACTTCAGGCAGCGATTCGATCGCTGACCATTGGTTCCCATCCACTATTTTGAAGATGACTTGATAGTTGATGGTTACATCCCTTTGCATTGACCCATCCCACTTTTTAATGCTTGGCCAGGATGCGGTTTGTGAGCCGATCGCCGTAAATAATAATGTTTGTAATTGATCTCCGTACTTTAAAGTCACATTAATCTGCGCGATCCTGTCAGTCTCAAAATTTTCATAGCACAGCACTTCAATCTTGCGGTTCTTGAAGTAGGTATCATCAAGGGATATTTCTTGAACATAAGGTGCGAGGGCTTGAGGCGTTACTGGCCATCCCAAGCCGATCCCTTGTGGAAAGGTGCGACGCTGTACTGCTAGACGGGTCGTCATCGTTAAGTTGAGCGATCGCTTTTGAACTTGCTGCACATTAACCGTGACGTAGCGGAATCCAAACCGTAGAGGAGCCTCCACTCCGGGATTAATCGGTTCGATCGCTGGCTCAAAAAATTGACTCAGTAGCATCTGCTGGATTTCTTGCAAAGCTACGTTCCTGGCAGCTTCCTTACTTTGATCGGTTTCATAATTTTCTAGTGTCACCCTGATGTACTTGTTCTCTTCCAGGGTTTCAATCACATTTTCGATATCTACGCTGAAGAGAACAAAGCCTGCCTGAAAGCGCTGTTCCAGGTAAGTCTGCACCCGATCCCATTCAGCCTCAATTTGGAACTTATAAGCCGGTCGGATGGCCTCGTAATCTAGGCTATAGGCAATACCAAGGGGCGGTTTCCCATTTTTGAGGGTCTTTTCCAGCAGGGAGACTTCCTCAGGAGTCAATTCGACCGTAAACGTAGCCTGACTGTTGCCCAGCAGAGCGGGTTGAACAGATTGAGTACGGTTGAGAATCATTAGCTTAACCTTGCCACCCATCCAGAGAGGTGGAGACAGAGTAGGAAGATCAGAGAGTTGTTTTTGCGTTTTTAGGTTAGTTTGAATCTGTTGCTTGGTTTCATTGGACAGGCTTAAATCAACGGTGAAGATAAACAGCCCTCCCCTTGGTCCTTCTTCGCTGGCTCCAGCACGGTATTTAATCAGTTGAAACTGAAGTTTGCTATTGATTTGAGTAACCCTGGGCACAAGCGGTAGATAGTACCAATGCAACGGGTTCAGAGAGTCAGGATAAAGCGTGTAATGATCTGAACCAATCTGAATACTAAGAGTTTCAAAACTAAGCATGGTTCCTTCCAGAGATAGAAAGGGGATAGAGCAGATAGCTAGTAAGCCATATCCCCAGATTTTGGATTAGGCTGGAAACGGGATCGAAGAGTCCTCAGTAGCTGGGCGTTTCGCTCAACTAGATGCTTCAATTTCAACGCGGACTGCTGTGTTAAGAAACAGGCCTGTCCCGCTCCTTAGTTCCTTAAAGATCAGTCTTCTTAACTGAGCTTCCTATTAACATCAGGAAACAACAGGACAGTTGGTTTTTCAGTTTCAGTCCAATCGTTGGTAGTTTGACCGGGGATGTAGGTGGTGGTTCCATCCTTCTTTATCAATTCCAGGCGATATTGGAATTTATCGCTTGGTTTGTCTAGAACAGCACTAAACTTGTAGACAGGGTCGGTTGCAGAGGTAAAGTCATACGAGCCTGTTTGGTCTTTATACTTCACGTACAACGAAACGGCATCACACTTAGTGAAGTCAATCTTTGTTGGATTAAACTGAATGATTCGCTCAACTGGAGGTTTCAAGTTATCATTAACCTCCAAAAACAACTTGACCTCTGTTGCTTCAGTTTCAGTCCAATCGTTGGTAGTTTGACCGGGGATGTAGATGGTGGTTCCATCCTTCTTTCTCAATCTCAGGCGATATTGGAATTTATCGCTTGGTTTGTCTAGAACAGCACTAAACTTGTAAACAGGGTTGGTTGCAGAGGTAAAGTCATACGAGCCTGTTTGGTCTTTATACTTCACATTCAACGAAACGGCATTACACTTAGTGAAGTCAATGTCTGTCGGATTAAACTGAACAACTCTAATACTAGCCGGACCAACAGGAACAAAATTTGACTTCCCATCATCCCCTGAAATATCCTTCATCTGACCCTGATCCCGCATTTTACCGCTATAAGTCAGGTGTCCTACATTAGCTCCGCTAGCATCTAAAACAACTGGCACATTCCAACTTTGGTCCTCCTCCTTAGAGAAGGTAAAATCCTTCGTCATCTGGAAATTGAGCGCCGTCGTCGCGATCGCATAATTGGCCGTAATCCCAATAAAATCGACAATGCCGCTTATCTTCGGCATGAACGTATATGTATTCATGCCTGAAAATGGATCGTCAACGGGGATCAGGATTTTGCCGGTTTGATTGACCGATGTCAAACCTGTTTGCGGCAAAATAATCGTCTGTCCGGTCTTCAGGTAAAAGGTTGACTTGTATTTAACGTGTTGGAGCCGCTTCGCCCCAATCGGTTTAGGCTCGAAGGCAACTGCATCATTTGCATTTAATTGGTAGAAGTACCGTTGCGGACTCACCTTCTGAGCCTCGTCTTCGTACTCAATATCAAACCGAACGCTTTGAACAATATCCCAGTTGACCAAGTTCCGTCCGTCGGCTTCGACTTGCAGCACTTCATCAACCACAGCCAGGGTCAGCACTGGATCGTCGGTGTAGTAACAGGGGCTTTGATAGTGGATGGTGCTACCTTTGTAGTTGACTTGATAGCTGTAGAGGTAGGTATTGATCCCCTTTCCAGCGCTATCTTTTGCCTTCGGCCAGGCAATCTTGTCAGAGATGACCTTGCTGTCTTTGTTAAACGCTATTTCTTTAACCACAAGGTCATACTGAGTGGGGTCAAAAGCTTGTAACGCACCAGACTCATCTTTTTTGATTTTGTTATCTGCAATTTCCTGTTTGATGCGTGCCATGCCAGGGCCATAGTAGAGCTTCACTTCACAGGAAAAGATGCCCAAGCTGTCATAATCAGTGTTCGCTGAAACCTGAACCTCTTGATTTTGGAAGAAGGGATCTTGCGTGTTGATTTCCTGGAAATAGTTATCCAAAGAATCACCAGGAGCAAGAATGGATTTGATCGTGGGCAGTTGCATGGGAAGCGTCATGGCGAAGACGATCGAGCTACTTTCACTCCAGACTCTAGTGAAATCGTTAATAGCCGACAATTGATTACTGAAATGGTCTACCTTGTCCTGCCCTTCCGTCAGAGTGGTGGTATCCAGGGTCAGTTTGGAGTTCAGGATATCCTGCAACTGCTTGTTTCCCCACTCTTCCAAACCTGTACGCAACTTAGCGATCTCATCTTTGGTCGTCTTATCGATGATAGACCCCATTTCCACGGTTACTGCTGAATTCTCCTTAAAGAAATCCTCTTGCGTCTTGTCGATTTTATCCTGGCTGCCCCAGGTATCCCGAGTAACATCCCGTGTAAATTTTGCAGTATTTGTACTCTTGTATGTAACCGTTACGGTAGCGGGCGGTAAGCGGGCTTCAAAATTAGGGGAGTAGGTCACTACCACAGTACCAGCTTGTCCTTCTTTCATGACCTGTTCAAACAGAGTTGCACCCTGTGTGCTTAGCTCGACTGTAAATACAGTCGAGTGGTCACCTTGCAAATTGGGAGAGGCTGGATTGATGACCTTTTCTACTAGAGTGTTGTTCATCTGCTGAAGATTCAGTTCAGCTTGAGATGAGGCGAAGGTCACTGGGCTAAATTTGACACTGTTCTCGTCCGGGAGTAGCTCAAAGTCCTTGGCAGTGGTTTTGGTGCCATTTTTGTAGTCCTGGACTAGGGCATCGGCTTCTTTGGGGGAATACCCCAGTTTCTTCCGCAGGGCCTCATAGTTTACCTGGTCATTGTTATTTGCTGCTACGCACATTGCTAGTGTATTTTCAGCCCGTTGTTTCATGGCTATGACAATAGGACTGTCTGGACTGAGCAGCTTTTTCACTGCTTGGGTCTTCAATGCGGGATTCTCGAGTTCGGAATAGTCAAGGGAAACGGAAAAAACGCAGAATCCGCCTTTAGCATCAGATACGTCGCCCCGATACTTAATGAAACGGAAGCGGGGTTTACCGTTGTCCATAACAAAGGATGGATTATTGGGCAAGACATAGAACAAATTCGGGTCTTTATCATCCTTGTAGAAGGTGTATTGCCGCGTGATTTTACCGTCTGTTACTGAAAATAGTTGAGAAGCATAAAGTGACAGCATGGTGGTGAATTTCTCCTGTTTATGTATTGAAAATTACGTGAATCAAAACCTCAATTCCTAGCTAGTCTGTTGGAGGACTAAATTAGGGTTTGTTGTCCCGATCTGACTTTGATTGACTGATTTTCCAGAAGCAAGCATGACACTCCAGGACCACTGAATGGAGCCACCCAGATCAGGACTACGGGTAACCGCGAACCAACGTTTGATCCATTTCTCGTCACTGGCACTAAACCGAATAGTTCGTTGCTCGCGGACACCATCGGACGTAGGCAGGTAGCTGACCTGAATATTTGCATTTTTGGCAGCTTTTGCTTTAAAGGCCGAACCATCTACTACAATCTGGACGACACCAAGCATATCTGGTGTCAAAGCCAACTCAGAGCCAGATATAGGAACTTGTCGGACAAAACTTGAACCAAAGTTGAAAAGGGTTTCTATGATTAATGCACCAGTGGCGGAGAACGGCAAAGTAATTGGGGCAAAGTCTGGACCTTGCAAAGTTTGCGTTTGTCCACCACCCGTAATATCAATTGATCGGGCAATAGAGTTGTCGTTAAAATCATGAAAATCTTCAGGTTGAAAACTAAGTCGTACTACAGTTCCAGTGGACGGTTGTCCTGTACCAAAGCCAGAATCCGGCGTATCAGGTACTGTCGTATCAAGTACTTTCCGGTCTGGTGAGGGAATGGGAACAAGGGCATCTTTAATGTGCGTCGTACCGTTAATATTTTGGAGCCAGGTTCCCACATCGGCAGTACTTTCGATGGCATAGGTTCTGGGTTCAGTTTTTTCATAGGACTGGTCAATCTGAGACTTGTCTGGGACGACATCTTGAGCGATCACCTCCCTGACTTTCTGATAGAGCAGATCGGTAACTTTTTCTTTAACTATTTGATCGACTTCTTGGCGTAACGCTTCTGGCACATTCGAGCTATTTTCATGGGAAAAAAGCAAGCGACCAGAATTTAAAGATTTCTCAATCTGAGCCTGACAATCTTCTCGCTTAACTTCTTGTTTTGCTGGGTTCTCTCGATCGGAACCTCCAAACCATCCAAATCTTTTTTTCTTCTCTTTTTCCGGTACCAAGACTTTAATATCTTCGGCTAGGTCACCATAAATGCGTGCTTTGATATAGGCTTTTACCATTAGCAAACCAGTGTAGGTCACCATCAGATGACCAGTATCACCGTTAAATGCCGGAAGTGCGTTACCTTTTTCTTTCGCTGTGATGGTCTCTTGTAGGCTGGCTTGGAAGGGTTCGGTGGCTGAGGCAAGAATAGGTTTGAGAGCCTGAACGATTTGAGATCCATCTCCAATGGTTAGATGCACTTGAGGTTGGTTCAGCATACCGACTGATAAAGTGATGCGATCGGCTGAAATATTTTTCTCAGCGGCGATTCTAGAGATTAGCTGGTTTCGTTCTGTTTCATTAGCAGCCCAGCGCGTTTTCAGTCGTATATTCGCCCCATCACGGCTAACTTCTATTTCAACATCAGGTTCATCATTAAGGTTTCGTTGGGGTTGTGGAGAACCCGGAATGTAGAAGTAGCTCTTCTCTTTAGAGTCGGCATCCTGATAGATAAAGATACCCCTGACTGTAAAACCTTCTAAACCATCTGGAACTTTAATAGTCATTGTTTTCTCCTAGCATCTTTATGGATTGAGTTGCAGGGACTGAAAGGGAGCAATATAATCAGACCATTGGCTTTGTCCTTGCCGCCGATACCGAAATCGATATTGAAAAAGAGAATATGAGTTGTAAATTAATGTTCTTTTAGTAGTGTCTGACGTAAACCATAAAGTTTGGTTATTAGAATCATTGTCATCACCCTCTCGCTGAAACTCATAAATTACAGGATTATTTTGGCTGGGAGTGCAATTTATCTCGACATTTTGTAGTCCAAACTCTCGAAAGTTGTAGGGTGTGAGCATGGTACCTTTAGCTGGCAATAAAATTTTGAGAGCGCTATAACCAACGTCAACCACGGAATGTACTTCAAAATTCAATGTCGCATTCTCTGCGTCTTTAGGCATTGCTAAAGATATAGTCTGCTGTTTACTACTTAAATTAAATGGAACTTCGCCACCTGACCATTTGAGAGTACCTTGTACTACCCCTTGATTAAGCAGTTCTTTTGAGGCTTCCACTGGAATAAATCCTACAGGGAAGTCGTTGGGATCTAAATAAAGAAAATCGTTATCGAAATTAGTTACTATGTGTGGCTTTGATTTGCTCTGGAGATCTTGGTTCTGACCATTCAGCCGAACGTGAGTAGTATAGTTATATTCGTATGAATTACCTGTTTTAGGTGGAAATTTTAGATCGATATGTTCTGGGTCACCCGTCTCCGGTAATAGTACATACCGATCGAGATCCGGACTATTCAATATTTTTACCCCTAAAGCATCAACCCCTTGCCGGGGTGAAGGGATATTAACAGCGACCTGCACTCGCACCTTACCATCTAATAATGCTGGAACCGTATCTTCCTGAACGATTTGCTGACCCAGCTTCATTGCCCGCTCAAGTTGTTGGCTGGCTTCAACCATATCCAAGGGGAGCCAGTACATGCGACCAGTAGTTACAGGCACACCTAGCATCCAAAATTTTGACCACTCTACCCTGATGTTGTCTAAAGTGCTTTGCGCCTTCTCAAGGTGTTCTGGGTCTTCTAACTTGACATAGAAACCAGAATCCCAAGAGGGTGAAGGAGCAAGATTACCGAAATAAATTAGAACTCTGTCAGCCATAGCCTCAGCAAAGTCTTGCTGAGAATAGGTTCCATTACACTCAACTTTCTCCAATCCCATTTCTTCTGTTTTTGTTCTGGAGAAAAAATTTACAATGCTCTGTCTAGCTATTAATCCATTTCGGCTGGTTAGCTCAGTTCTTAACTTCTTTAAAAGATTTATTGGGTTTAAGCGAACGTTAGCGGGAACACGGGGAGACACGCCAATGGCAAGAACTTCAGCAACAGTTTTCAACATCAACGTACCGCCTTGAACCAAGGCGGACTTAAGGAATGTCGCTGTCTGCTGCGAAAGTTGCGTTGTGATACGTCCTGTGCTGAGCCCGTTCCAACACAAGAACATAGGTTCGATTTTCTCTGGTAACCCTTCTGCGCCCTGAAGTTGAATATGTAAATAGCCCCAGACAAAGTTGGGTGTAACTAATCGGGCTCCAGGTTGAATGGCTCTGATTTTTTCTAGAGCCTCTTCCATATGAAAACGTGGCTCTACCCGAAAATCCAAACACCCATGAGATTCAGGTGGAAAACCTGTTTGACTACTACGGATAAGTTGGAGTTTAAAGTCAACCTGACCATCTTGATTGGAGCGAATTTGAAGACAATTGGGAATAGGGATGTAAGTCCCTGTTCCTTCGCCAAACTGACGCAAAACGAAGCCATTATTCCCTAGAGAAACAGGAGCTTGAAAGTCAGGCAGCCCAAATCTCTCGTATACCTTTACAATGGATTTTGTGTAGAGAGGAGTACCGTGTTGCCATATTTTTTCTGTCCAAGAAGATTTCAGGGCTGCTAAGATTCCTTGGTAGAAAAGTTCTAGCTTCGGAGCTTTGAGTGCATTATTGAGTTGATTATCGAGTTGATTTCCTAGAGTACCTAATAAGTCGCTAATCTTTGTTTGCATCAAGTTTCCCTCTAATTATATCAAAGTATCTCTCTGGTGAGCTTTCGGTGCAATTAGTCAATAAATTGTACAATCCCATTATTTGCAGTTATCTATAAAGTGTATTCTGTAGGTTTCATTTTCAAGTTTACTGACTATTAATCTAAAAGCAGTTACAAATCCAAGTTTCCATTCAATCCCTATTCCGATCAACCGAAATTAACGAACTTAATAAAAAAAGTTAAACTTCCCCTTATCAAGGTTATAAACCTGATTCAACAACCATTCTAAACATTGTTAAACCAATCCTAATTTCTCAGTTTTTCCCTTAAAAGTGGTCAATAACCTTAACTTCGGTATCTGCGCTAAATTCTGAAGCAGAAAATCCTCGAATCTATTGCGCTTCTCAGAGGTGTAGACTACGGGTAGGGACACGATACCAAAGCCCCTACAGATTGTATGTGTTCCACTCAATTGAGAACCGCTATATCTAAGCAATCACCCTTCTGTCTTCAATCTCATCAGCAGACATAGACAAGAGGAGAAAAGACGTTATGCTAAAGCGATCGCTCCTCATTCCAATTGGGATCGATTGTATGTGAACTCGAAGCGAGCGATCGCCTTCCACTAGATCTGAAGAAAGAGCGATCGTTCTACGCGAGAGCAATCAGGGGTGAAGCATTGACAACCCAGTTTCTAGTCACGCACTAATTCCTCATCGGCGATCGCCTCCAGATCGGTTAACTGCCATCGTTTAACTGAGCGATCGCATCTGATATTGATATAGTTCGTTACCGCATCAAGCCAATACCCCTTCGCTGACTAGCGGGGACTAACTTGCTTAAATTCGGCAAAAATTCTTAACTTCTCTATCCCAAAATTATGATAAGATAAAAATAAACATGGTGCCTCTACTCCAGTCAGTCTTCCCACCTTAACTTCCCTTAACAATCCGGACAAATATCATCTCTCCTTTGTAACTATCTATTAAGATTAGACTTCTTAAAAAAAACCTTGGATGGGTGAAGCACTCAAATAAAAACTTTGTCGATCGGTCTATAACCCCAGATACTTCGCCTTTAAAGATTTTAACAACTGACTTTGGCAAGAAGTCTATTCACATACCGAGATTTGATTCATTATCGCCTTACTAGCAACAGCGATCGCACTCCCGCAAAAGATGGTTGATGAAGGAGCGATTGCCTGCGGCACGCTGCGAGATCGCACTCATTGAGCAGTTATCTCCAGAGCAGCGATCGACCTAAAAAAACAGAATTCCAAGCAACAAAAAAAGCGATCGCTCTCGATAACTGATGAAAAAAGCGATCGCACTTGAAGAGAGATAGTCAGTAACTTTCCCTGACTCCAGAGCAAATTGACTCAGAAACTCCAAATGACTGATTTTTTCCCAATGTCCTGATGCACTATTTTAGCTGTACCGCGCCACTAGCTTTAGAAAAAGGGGGCTTTACGCATCACGAAGCGTAATAGATATCAGCGCCGCCTTGACTGGCTGTGTTGCCAGCAATCGGGCTATGGCTGAGATTCAGTGTGCCATCGTTATAGATGCCACCACCATAAAGGACTGCCGAGTTTCTACTGACGGTGCTATGGCTCAGAGTCAACGTGCCATCGTTATAGATGCCGCCACCGCTTGCGGTTGCCTTGTTGCCGCTGAGGGTGCTATGGTTCAGAGTCAGTGTGCCATTATAATTGCCGATGCCAGCGCCTTGAGTGGCTGTATTGCTATAGATCGGGCTATTATTTACGATCGCTGTTGTCGCGGCTGAAGGATCGTCTCTCAATATCAAAAGCCCACCGCCTACCCCATACGGGCGTCCATTGTTCTGCCCATAATATGGAATCAATACCGAGTTACCCCTGAGGGTGCTGTTGTTCAGAGTTAGCGTGCCATTATAATTGCCGATGCCACCGCCACCAGCACCTGCCGAGTTACCACTGAGGGTGCTATTGTTCAGAGCTAGCGTACCATAGTGGTTGAAGATTCCGCCACCGTAATTTTCTGCGTTGTTGCCGCTCAGGATGCTGTTGCTTACCCTTACCGTACCTGCTCCACTCGGGCCCTTCCCGTTCAGAATGCCACCGCCGATGCCAGAGTCCGGATTGGTTGCGCTGAGTTTGGCCGAGTTGCCACTGAGGGTGCTATTGCTCAGAGTCAGCGTGCCGTTGTTACCGATGCCGCCGCCCCGATTGGCCCAGTTGTCACGGAGAGTACTATTGCTCGCAGTTACAACTCCACCCTCGCCGATTGAGATGCCACCACCAAATTCTGCCGAGTTACCATTGAGAGTGCTATTGCTCACTCTCACCCTCCCAGTTGTGCAGATGCCGCCGCCGCTTTTGGATGCTGAGTTGCCGTTGAGGGTGCTATGGCTCACACTCAGCGTGCCACCCGTAGCATTGGAAATACCCCCGCCACAATCGGCTGAGTTGCCGCTGAGGGTGCTATTGCTCACATTCAACGTGCCAGAGTTGGCGATGCCACCGCCACTGTTGTCTAGCCTCTGCCCGCCCGTGATAGTTAGCCCATTAAGATTGAGCGTGGCTCCATCTAATACCTGAAATACCCGGTCAATTTGCTTGGCATCGATTGTGGTGGTGGCAGCTCCAGCTCCCTGAATGCTGATTGTACCGCTAGTAATATCCAGATCGCCTGCGGCAGCAGTATTGTCCGGTGTGCCAGTAAGGCTTAAATTGTAGGTGCCGGCCTTTAACAGGATAGTGTCTGAACTATCCTGATTGGTGTTCGCGGCAACGATCGCTTCCCGCAACGAGAGGAACCGATCGTTCCCATTCACCACATCATCAGTCGTGTTGACGTTGAAAGTTGCCAGCACGTTCTGATACGTCGCCTGCGCCGAGTCTGACAAAGCCCCCGACGCTTCAATACTGCCTGTGCTGAATTCCAGATTCCAGTTACCACCCAGGGCTTGGCTGCCCGTTAAGTCACTCGATGCCGCCACATCTGCCCCAGTCACAGTCGCTAGCTGATGCACAAAGTTCTGTCCCACCGTATCTTCGGCGACATCACAGCCATAAAGCAAAATATCAGCATCCTCTGTCAATGCCCCTGCCCAAGACTGCAACACTCCGGCATAGCCCAGCAGGTTGTCCGTATTCAAGCTGGTGTTGCCCAATTGCAATGCGCCATCGCTACCGTGGGAGAAGATCTGCACCGAGGTAAGGTTACTGTACCCTGCCAACACCTGGCTGATTTGAATGAGTTCATCCCCTGCGGGATCGAGCACATAGACAGTCATGTCTGCTTGCAATCCATCCACCAAGGTTTGGTAATCGGGCAATCCCGCATCGATAAATGCCAGTTGTGTAATCTTAGAGCTTTGCCCCATCAGGGGTAGCGGTGTTAACGCTAGCTCTGTGCCCTCACCTAGCGGGTTTCTCAGCAGTGTCGTATCCAAGGGGATGCGATCGCAGGTAAAGGTAAAGCTTGGGGAATTGAACATTAACGTTGAATCTCCTTTTTTCCGTATGTAGAGTGACTCACAAGACAACACTCACTCTCAACCTTTACGGTTGAAGCATTGCACTTAGTTGTGTTGCTTTCATTTCTCAACGGGCGCGCTCGTACTTGCAGGGATCTCCTAAATTAAGTTTGTCAGTTAAATTTCGCTGCCGCTACCGAAATTAGCGAACTTAAAAACTTCGGGTTCCAGGCTCTAACTTCAGCACAGTTCAAGTTAAGACTCTGAGCGCTTGTAGCTATTTCTAGTTCTTCAAACCCTGGACTTACTTGGCCATTTAGCGTTGCCAAAAAACTAAGTCCTTCACAATGTCAAACTGAATCATAAAGACAGTTAATTGTGTCGCTTATGCTGAATGAGTGGAGAGAACACCAAATTGCAATTTCCGAGTGCAGGGATAGTGCGATCGCATCTGATATTCATATATTTCGTTACCGCATCAAGCCAATACCCCTTCGCTGACTAGCAGCGACTAACTTGCTTAAATTCGGCAAAAATTCTTAACTTCTCTATCCCAAAATTATGATAAGATAAAAATAAAGACGGTGCCTCTACTCCAGTCAGTCTTCCCACCTTAACTTCCCTTAACAATCTGGACAAATATCATCTCTCCTTTGTAACTATCTATTAAGATTAGACTTCTTAAAAAAGACCTTGGATGGGTGAAGCACTCAAATAAAAACTTTGTCGATCGGTACATAACCCCCTATACTTCGCCTTTAAAGATTTTAACAACTAACTTTGGCAAGAAGTCTATTCACATAAGGGTGTATCTGACCTGTAGAACACAGGCAGATTGTTTTACGTGTTTTATCAGCTTATTTAAAAAACGGAGAAACTTCCTATGAATCCGCAAAAAGGCAGCCGCAGACGCGGTGTAATCCTGACGCTTCCAGGATTGAAGAAACTTCAAGATGCAAAATCTGAAGCCGAAAGTCGCGACAATTTTGACAAACGTTACACCTTTGAAGCCTTAAGCTTTCGCACTGGCTTAGACTCTGATACCCTGAGGAAGGTCTTTGCTTGTGAAATTGGGGTTGATAAAAGTACCCTCCGTCACTGCTACAAGGCTTTTAACCTACAGCTTGAAACCAGTGATTATCAGTTACTTCAACCCGATGCAGCAATTAGCACTCAGCATCTAATCGAAAATCCAAAATCCTCTAGCGCAGCGGCGGGTAGCGCTATCCAAAATAGAATTGATTGGGGTACAGCACCGGATGTTTCTGTTTTCTACGGACGCACAGAAGAACTCGCCACCCTCAAGCATTGGATTTTAGCAGAAGGCTGTCGGCTGGTGACGATTTTCGGCATGGTAGGGATGGGTAAAACCAGCTTGTCCGTGAAGCTGGCACAACAAATTCAAAATGAGTTCGAGTTTGCGATTTGGCGCAGTCTCCGCAATACCCCACCCATCCAAGACTTGTTAGCAGAGTTAATCCTATTCTTTTCTAACCAGCAAGAAAACACGGAAGTATCGCCCCTACCAGATACGATCGACCGCAGTATCTTGCGGTTGATGGATTATCTAAAAAAGCACCGCTGTTTGCTAATTCTCGATAATGTCGAATCAATCCTCAGCAACGGTAATGGCACTACTTATCGATCGGGATATGAGGGCTACGGACAGCTATTTCGATGTGTGGGCGACAGCCTCCATCAAAGCTGTTTAATCCTCACCGCCACTCAAAAACCGAAATGGTTAAGCTATAAAGAAGGGCAAACTCTACCCCTCCGCTCGCTCAAATTGACAGGTTTGCAACCAACAGATGTCAAGGCAATCTTTCAATCGAAAGGATGCTGCTGCGAATCAGCCGTCGAGTGCAGTCGCTGTGAATCGCTATCGCTATGTAGCAGATTAACTAATTACTACGGTGGCAATCCATTCTTATTAAAGCTCGTCTCTGCAAGCATTGGCAATTTATTTGATGGACGCATTCCGGAATTTATCAACCAAAAAATCGCAATTTTTGGCAAAATTAGCCAGGTTTTTGAACAGCAGTTTCAAGATTTATCAGAGTCAGAAAAAGCAGCGATCGAATGGCTAGCGATTAATGGCAAACCGGCTTCATTTGCAGAAATGCGATCGCACCTCCTCCGCTCGCTATCGCCGCAAAAACTGCTAGGGGTGTTGGAATCTCTCCAAGAGCGCTCTTTAATTGAAAAAAAGGCGACACTTTTCTTCATGCAGCCGGTGATGAGGGACTATGTTGCTAACCAAGTAGCCCCAGCTAATATTACCCAATTCCCGCTAAAAGATGGCTTTTCATCGGTTGGGTAGCCGCAGTGGATGTTTCTCTTCTCACTGGCAATCAGCGTGACAATTAATCCACCCTGCTTAAGCGGCACTTACCCTCAGGCTCGATCGCTCCCTGGTTTCAAACCTAGAACTCACGGGCAATCGGGGTGAGAACCCTCACCTAATACATGACTACAAATTCAGTACAACACGAGCGTAAATCGAAAGCTTTCTGCTGTAAAGTAGTCGGCATCGTCAACTTATCAAAGCTAACTGAAACACCCAGTTGTTAATAATTAATAATTAACTGATAACTAATCTCCGATCGCGCGCCAAAACCTCGAAAACTTCCCGAAATCGGAGCAGCATTGCGGGGAATAGCACTAGCAGCTAAAACGATATGTCGATCGGCCACAGCGAGTCCTTGCGTCGGATCGTAACCGCGCCAGCCCGCACCGGGCAAATACACTTCCGCCCAAGCATGAAGGTGCCTTTCTGTTTGATCTCGATCGCCCTCTTGATACCCGCTAACAAACCTAGCAGCCAGCCCAAAAACGCGGCAAGCTTCAATAAAAACTACCGCCATATCCCGACAGGAACCTAATTTTTTATTCCAAGTAATACCGGCCGGAAAAGGCTCGCCTGTTTCCCGAGTAATGTATTTGCAATTTTGATAAATCTGTTGATTTAGCTCGTTTAAAAAAATGGCAGTATTCCCTCCAGCAGCCTGCCAGCTTTCCTGTGCCAACTGCACGATCGACTGGTCAAAATCGCGCTGCAAATATGGTTGAAGGTGAGAGATAACAGCTACTGGGTAATCAGTAATGGGAAGTTGAATCGCCCAAGGTTCTAAAATATAATTAAAAGGATTAGTGCAGCGAGTTTCAACTTGTGAATTCACCTCAATTTTGAGACTGTCAGTTTGCTGTTGAAACCAAACTTTGAAAATAGTGTTGCCTTCCGCATCCAGCACTTCGGAAATCCCTGCGGGTTCGGGAGTAACTTGTATGGAAAAATTCCGCAAAATTTGACTGCCGTCAGAGCGCGATCGCAACCTAACTGTATGAGGTTCCAAATCGACTTTTTGGCTGTAATTATAAGTAGTTGTATGAACGATTTGGTAGAGCATTTAGTTGACAGTTGACAGTTGGTAAGGAATTTTGAGTTTTGAATTTTGAGTTGTGAGTTAAAGACAGTTATTGGGAGTTTTGAGTTTTGAGTTTTGAGTTAAAGACAGTTCTTAATTCAAAACTTAAAACTCAAAACTTAAAACTCAGAACTTTACCTCTACCTTCTTCCTTCTAACTAACAGATTTTAAAGCAAAAAAAACCTCAAACATTTGTTTGCCCACATCATTCAATTGCTGCTGCAAATTGTCCAAAAACTCGTGCAAACCCTGCTTGATAACTTCCTCAATTGTCACGTAATCCAACTCAGCCCGCAAGCGGCCTAAAGCTCTTTCTGCTGGATTTTGCCAGCGATCTGCAGGGGTGCCGGTAATTTCGTGCAAAGAGCGTTCAGCTTGCAACAAACAAAACTGGATAGCTCGCGGAAATTCGCGATCGAGAATTAAAAACTCCGCTACATGAGTTGGATTGATGCGGTGCTGCTTGCGCTTGCGGTACATCTCGTAAGCGCTAGTAGATTTTAACAATGCCATCCACTGAATTTCATCGAGTGCAGTACCTACATATTGCACCGAAGGTAGCAGAATAAAATACTTTACATCCAGAATTCGAGTAGTTTTATCAGCCCGTTCGATAAACCTACCAATTTGACCGAAATGCCAGCCTTCATTGTGCGTCATCGTCGCATCAGTCACGCCAGCAAACAGGTGTCCTGCCATTTTTACTTCCGCAAAAAACTCGGGTAATTGCAGCATAGTTTGTTGGCGGGCTGCATCTTCTACCATCATGTAAAACCCGTTAACTTGTTCCCACATTTCCGAAGAAATAATTTCGCGGATCGATCGAGCATTTTCCCTCGCAGCCCGCAGGCACGATATAATTGAATTGGGATACTCGCGATCGAAACTGAGAAACTTAATCACATTTTCTGCTGTGGCTTCTCCGTAGCGTTGTCGAAATAGTGGCAAGTCACCTGTTGTCCGCACTAAAGGTTCCCATTGTTGCGTGACGCCAGTAGGAGAATCCAGAATTAAATTGAAATTTACATCGGCAAAGCGGGCAATATTTTCTGCTCGTTCGACATAGCGATTGAGCCAGTAAATTGAATCGGCAACGCGGCTTAGCATAGGTGGTTTGCAGTTAAAAAATTACAATTAGATCTAGATCCCCCCTAGCCCCCCTTAAGAAGGGAGGACTGGATGTACTTAAAGTCCTGGGAGGGGCATATGGGAAGTTCAAAGTCCCCCTTGTTAAGAGGGATTTAGGGGGATCTAGACCAGTGGTAAAAACGAGAGACTAGATGTACTCAAATTCCCCCTTTTTAAGGGGGATTTAGGGGGATCGAAGCTCAGGTAAAAACGAGGTTTCTCAATAGTTTTAGTCGATTGTTGGCACCAGCCCCAAGCACGATACCCTATCCTTAATCGCACAAAACCCAAGTATCTTTGCTACCTCCTCCCTGAGACGAATTGACTACCAAAGAGCCAAGTTTCAAAGCTACGCGAGTTAAGCCTCCCGGATGCACGTAAATGTCCTTACCGTATAGAATGTAAGGACGCAAATCTACATGACAGCCTTCAAAACTGTCGCCAAAAATTGTCGGCACTCGCGACAAACATAAAGTCGGCTGCGCGATATAATTCCTCGGATTCGCACTAACTTTTTGTGCGAAACTTTGCCGTTCTTCTTGCGATGCGTGCGGCCCGACTAACATTCCGTAACCGCCCGATTCGTTGGCTGCTTTGACTACCAGTTTGTCCAAATTTGCCAAAACATATTCTAACTGCTTTTCCTCCCAACATACGTAGGTCGGAACATTTGATAAAATTTGTTCCTCGCCCAAATAATATTTAATTATCTGGGGAACGTAAGCGTAAATGACTTTATCGTCAGCAACTCCCGTACCCAAAGCATTAGCTAAAGCTACGCGGCCACTGCGGTAAACTGCCATCAATCCGGGTACTCCTAACAAAGAGTCCGATCGAAATACTAAAGGATCGATAAAATCGTCATCAATCCGGCGGTAAATTACGTCAACTCGCTGCAAACCTTTAGTAGTTCGCATTTTGACATAACCGTCAGCTACTACTAAATCGCGCCCTTCTACTAACTCCACTCCCATTTGCTGCGCTAAAAAAGAATGTTCAAAATACGCTGAATTGTAGATGCCTGGCGTCAGCACGACTACGTTGGGATTGGGAATGTGGGAAGGTGCTAAATTCAGCAGAGTTTCTAACAAATGACTGGAATAATCGTCTACCGGCTGAATTGCCAATTTCGCAAAAACTTGAGGAAAGGTACTTTTCATCACCCGGCGGTTTTCCAAAACGTAGGAAATGCCTGAAGGACAGCGCAAATTATCTTCCAAAACGTACCATTTCCCGTCTTTGTCGCGCACTAAATCCGTGCCGGTAATGTGACACCAAATTCCTGCGGGCGGCTGCAAACCGATGCAGGGTTGCATATAACCTTTCGCCGAGGCAATTATTTCGGCGGGAATTATGCCATCTTTGAGAATTTTCTGCTCGCCGTAAATATCTGTGAGAAACAAATTGAGAGCGTGAATTCGCTGCTTGAGTCCGCCTTCGATCCAACTCCATTCTGAGGCAGAAATTATTCTGGGAATTACATCAAAAGGAAATATTTGTTCAGTCCCCCGATCGTCCCCATAAACGTTGAAAGTCGCTCCTAATTTCATTAAAGCAGCTTGTGCGGCTTGGTGTCGCTGTTTGAGTTCGCCGTCGCATAAAGAATGAATTCTTTGTATCAAGAGGGTAGCTTCAGGACGGGGTTGTCCTTTCTCGACGAACAGTTCATCCCAGAAGTCACCCGGATCGTAGGTATCGAATCTCACGGCAGTTTATCCCAATTTCTTAAAGACTGTAACTGTTGATACTTTTTGATGCTTGCAAGCGGTTGCTTAGCATAAACTATCGGGGACGCCATCCCTAATTGGGCAGAAGTTAAGATTATTTTACGAATTGAGCGATCGCCGCATTTTGCAGGCAAAGCTCAGTACAATATGAAGGAAGAAGGAAGAGGGAAGAAGGAAGAAGTAAGAGGAGGAGAGGGGGAGAGGGGAAGTTCTGAGTTTTGAGTTTTAAGTTTTGAGTGCGTGAATTTTGAACTGTGTTTAACTCACAACTCACAACTCACAACTCAAAAGAACTGTGTTTAACTCACAACTCACAACTCAAAAGAACTGTCTTTAACTCACAACTCAAAATTCAAAACTCAAAACTCCTTACCAACTGTCAACTATCCAATTGTCAACTATCAATTGTCAACTGTCAACTGTTATAAAATCATGGCTTATATTTGCGATTTGGGTGCCGGAGTGCAAGTTTACGTAGAAAATTCGGGAATGCAAACTACTATTACCTCAGCGAGCAGTTCTCCGGGGCAGCAGCAACAAGCAAGCAGCAGTTTTACAACAGGAAAATGGTTGCAACTGCCGACTGCTTTTCGCACTGCATCTGGAGTTATTTTGCGATTTGAGTCGGCGCAAGGTCAATATTTCGTGCAGGTACAAGGTAACAGTACGATCGCCCTTAATTCCCCTCCTTCTCTTGCCAATGCTGAAGAATTGCCACTGACAGAGGCGGGCGTACCTCCGATGCAACCGATGCAACCGATGGCACCAATGAAGCCTATGGAACCCATGAAACCGATGGAACCTATGAAGCCGATGACCATGAATAACATGGAAATGCGGATGGGAAATATGTCGATGCAAATGGGGAATTCTGCACCCGCAGCGAAGCATTTTTGTCCGCAATGCGGTGCGAAAACAGGAGAGAGCGATCGCTTTTGTACTAGCTGTGGTCACCGCTTGCAAGCTTAAATTATACCATTTCTCTAAAATGCTGCTGATGCTGCCGATCGCTCGCCTTTTGTAATTAGATTTATCAGTACAGACTACTGTTGCATTCTTTTGGAGAAATGGTATTAAAAACGGCGGCGCATCCTAAAGTATGGCGATCGCCCCTACCAACTTATCGATCTCCGCCTCAGTGGTAAAATAATGAACGCAAGCCCGCACGCAATCGGGATTCAGAATTGTCCGCACCATAATTCCCTGTTTTTCCAACCAATCGACAAGCTTGTTGTGTGGCGTCCCGTTAGTTAATTGAAACGAAACTAAACCCGCTTCCGGCGGCGAAGTTCGCAAACATTTTACGTGACTGATTTCCGACAAACTCTCCCACAAATACTTGCTCAAACGGCAAATTTCTGCATACCTTTCTTCAACTGTTCCCCATTCGTGTTGAAGGGCGATCGCACTTCGCAAACCCGCATACAAAGGATAAGCAGAAGTCGCAATTTCGTAACGTTGAGCACCCGGCTTCCATCCCATAACTTTAGCCTTGGTATCCGTCACAATTCCGCGCCAACCGATAAACGCCGGATGCAAATCCGCCAAAGCGGCAGCGCTGACATAAAGCCCTCCCACACCCTCCGGACCGCACCACCATTTATGACCCGTAAAAGCATAAAAATCAACTCCAGACTCAATCAAATTTAACGGCAAAACTCCGACAGATTGAGCAGCATCAACTAATACTTTAACCTCCTGTTGGTGGCATACTTTTACAATTTCAGTCAGGGGCAAAACTTGACCCGTATTCCACAAAATGTGACTGATAACCAACAAACGAGTATTTGGCTGCAAACTATCAGCAATTACCTGCACCGGATCGCCCTGATTCAAAGTCGCCGCCAACGGACAAACCGCAACCTCCAGGTTGAAGCGGCGCTGAAGTTCCATTACACTAGCGATAATGCCAGGATGTTCGCAGTCCGAAATCAGCAATCGATCGCCCGCTTGCCACTCAATACCCCACAGCGCAATATTGCAGCCTACGGTAACATCTTCAGTCAAAGCAATAGTTTCAGGAGGGACAGCCAACTCAGAAGCCATCGCCCGCCGCGTCAGCATCGCCTCCTGAATCACCCACGCCCCCACATCCCCCGAAAATGGCCCCCCAAGCTGTACCCGTTTGTAAGCGCCGTAAATCGCTTCTAAAGCAGCCTCAGGCAGCGGTCCTTGTCCGCCGTAGTTAAAATAAGCTTTATTGGTCAAAGCTGGGAATTGTTGTCGGTGATTGTCCTTTGTCATTTTTCCAAGAGAATGATTAATGCTGTGAATCTGATAATTTTTGCCCGATTCCTTTCTGCCCGATCCTACTTTTGCCTTCTACCTCCTGCCTTCTTCCTTCTTCCTTCTTCCTTCTTCCTTCTTCCTTCTTCCTTCTTCCTTCTTCCTTCTTCCTTCTTGTTACCTTATGGGTTGCCAACGCTAAATGTTAATCACAGACAAACTGCTACTTTCCTACCAGCGATGCACTCTCCGAGCATTTTTAGACACTTGCGGAGACTGGAAACAATTAGATCCTCCCAGCGATTTTCTGCTGAAACTGATGCGCGACAGCGCGACTTACCAGCAGCAAGTTTTAGCAAGCGAGACTTACCAACAACCATCTTATCCTAAAGGAGATTGGCAAGCTGGCGCGATCGCTACATTAAGTTTAATGCAGCAAGGGGTCGAGCGCATTTATCGAGGTGTTCTGATTTGGGAGGAATTCGGCAAAACTAACGGCGCAACAGATTCTTTGCCAGTAATTGAAAGTCAATATTTTCCGGAAAGTGGCAAAATTTCTGAAATTCCCGTTCGCATTTCACCCTCTGCCCGCGATTTGGCAAACATTACTTTAGTCAGCCGCCCGCATTTATTAATCAAACAACCGGGACGATCGAAATTTGGCGATTGGAGTTATGCGACTGCGGATATTTGGCTCAGCAAGCGCCCGAAATTAGATTATCAAATTATTGCAGCTTTTCACGCCCAAGTATTAACTTTCGTGCAGGAAACGATGCCGGAAAATGCGTGGTTGATCCTGCGAAAAAAAGGGTTGTGGGCGGTGAATCTCGAACAGCGCACTCCTCAGATGTTTGAGATTTTAGATGAGTGCATCGAGATGTTGGAAAATCGCTACAAACCGGAAGTATTTATTTCGCGCCAAAAGTGCAATCTTTGCGGTTGGTACAGCACTTGTCACGCGGAAGCTGAATCGATTAAACATCTTTCGCTGTTGCCCGGAGTTACGGCAAATAGATATTCTAGATTAAAGGAATTGGAATTAACAAATTTAGAAGCTCTCGCTAATGTCAGTTCTGAATTATTAGCTAGTTACCCAGAATTCGCTGACGGAGTTGCGCGGGATGTGGTGCAACAAGCCCGATCGACTTTATTAAATCAGCCATTGTTGCGAGAGGAAGACGAAGGAAGAAGGAAGAAGGAAGAAGGAAGAACGAAAGACGAAGCAAGAGGGAAGCTGGAACCAGAAATTTCGGCAATCATCGAGGTACACGATGTCATGAATTTAGCGGATCTCGGGAACCAAATAGCAGGAATTTCGGCAACAATAGACGTACAAGATGTAACGAATTCAACGGATTTCGGCAACCACGAGGCAGCAATAAATGAAGGGGAAGAATGTATTGGGGAAGCATCGGTATTTCAGCAGTCAATAATCAGCTCGGAACTCGTCAATAATAGTTTATCTATAGCTAACTTTGAAGCAGTAAAAATTCGAGAAAATCAACCTGCTGTACCTACCAAACCTGCTCCGATTCTCCGAAAGAAACCAATTCCTTATTCTCAATCTGTATTTTTGCCGATTGCCCCGATCGAACTCTATTTTGACATCGAGGCAGAACCGGATTTAAACTTAGACTACCTGCATGGAGTTTTAGTTGTTGACAGGTCCAACAAAACTGAAAAATTTTACGCTTTTTTGGCAGAATCCGCAGCAGAGGAAGGTGCTACTTGGCAGGAGTTTTTAGAATTAATGTGGGCTTATCCCATCGCTCCGATTTTCCACTTTTGCGATTACGAAGTCAAGACTTTTAAGCGGCTGGCTAAACTTTACGAAACTCCTGTTTATTTGTGGAAGCCGGTGCTGAAACGGTTTGTTGATATTCACAAATATGTTACTCAAAAAGCGGTAATGCCTGTGGAAAGTTACGCGCTAAAACCTATTGCCCGCTGGCTGGGTTTTGAGTGGCGGGATGCTAATGCTAACGGCGCTCAATGTGTCTGCTGGTACGATGAATGGTTGAAGACGGGCGACCGATCGATCTTGGAGGCGATCGTCCGCTACAATGAGGATGATTGTCGCGCTACCTATGTTGTTAAAGATTGGTTGGCTGATTTTTTGCTCGATCGCAAATAGTTGATAGTTGTTCGGAGTTTTGAGTTTAAGAGGGAGTTTTGAGTTTTGAGTTTTGAGTTTTGAGTTAAAGAATAGTTTTGAGTTGTTCGGGAGTTGTGAGTTGTAAGTTTTGAGTTGAAAGACAGTTCTTAATTCAAAACTTAAAACTTAAAACTCAAAACTTCTTGCGCATTGCCCATTGCCCATCAAGCATTAATATTTAGTAAAATGCGAAAAATTGTCAAAGCAACTATATTTATTCTCTGTGTTTCACTCGCGGCAGTCGCTGCTATTTTGCTGAACTTATCCGTTCGATCTTTTGCTGTTACTAAAATAGACTTCACCGGCAGGGCTGTATTTCCTACAGGCACGCAGTTTCAGGAGACGGAAATCGGCGGAATTTCAGGAATTACTTACGATGCTGAAAGACAAGTTTATTATGCTATTTCGGACGATCGCAGCAGCAAATCTCCGGCTCGCTTTTACACTCTCAAAATTGACTTGAATTCCGACCAACTAGCCAAAGAAAAAATTGCTTTTACAGGAGTTACTACTTTACTAGATGAAAATGGCAAGAGTTTTCCTGAATTGAGTTTAGATCCAGAAGGCATAGCTTTTACTGGCAACAGCTTATTTGTTGCTTCCGAGGGAGATGTCGATCGCCAAATTCCACCTTTCATCAAAGAATTTACGCTTGCCGGAAAACAACTTAAAACTTTGTCAATTCCCGAGATATTTTTGCCGGATGGTAAAAACAATAAAGGCGTTCGCAACAATCTGGCTTTTGAAAATTTGACTTTAACGCCCGATCGCAAATATCTATTTACTGCCACGGAAACTGCTTTAATTCAAGACGGTACAGTACCCACTTTGACAACAGGCAGCCCCTGCCGGATTTTGCGGTACGATGCTGCCAGCGGCAATCCAGAAGCATCGTTTCTCTACATCACCGAACCGCTACCCGCCGGTGCCGATCCTGCGGGAAGATTAACAGGTAGCGGTTTAGTTGACTTATTGGCGATCGAGGATAACCGCTTGCTGAGCTTAGAACGCGGTTTTTCCCTGGAAACCGGAACTACTGTTAAACTATTCGAGATTTCCTTGGTTAAGGCCGATCGAATTGAAACACTCGCCAGCCTCAAAAACCGCCTCACCGACATTTCCCCCGCCCAAAAACGGCTGCTGCTGGACTTGGAAACCTTAAAAATCCCCCTGGACAACATTGAGGGCTTGACATTTGGTCCCGAATTGGGAGACGGTAGCAAGGCACTGATTTTGGTGAGCGACAACAACTTCAGCCGCCTGCAAGAAACCCAGATTTTGGGATTTCGCGTAAAAATTCAACAAACCTCTTGACAAATAGTTGGGTAATCCGCATAATAGAGATTGTGCCTGAAAAACGGCAAAAACCAAAAAATAAGGGACAGTAGTTCAATTGGTTAGAGCACCGCCCTGTCACGGCGGAAGTTGCGGGTTCGAGCCCCGTCTGTCCCGTTTATCAGAAAACGATCGCAGCTTAGGCGATAGTGTAGGGGATGGCTAAAACCCCATAATTTTAGTAAGAAAAGCTTCACTAGCGACAGATTTCCCGATGATCGGACAAGGAATATGAAGGGTTGAAAAATAAATCCTCTTCATCAAATAGCATCGGAGCCAATAGAGCGCGCATCTGCCATTAAACCTCTCCCATAATTCCAATCCCTGTAGGTAAAAACCACCGGCACGACCACTTGCTAATGACTGATAACTGATGAGTAATGACGTTCGCGAGTTCCGATGCTCGCACTAATAACTATCAACTATCAACTATCAACTATCAACTAACTACCGACTAACAACCTTAACCCGATCGCCATCTTTAAGATAACCTGCCCCGGCAACAACTACGCGATCGCCCGCTTTTAACCCCTGTTTAATTTGTACTTTAGCATCAGTCAAATCGCCAACAGCGCCCCCAGAAATCTCTCCGACTTCCACTTTTTGAGCCTGCACGGTATCGTCTCCTGCAAGTTTGTAAACGATCGAACTGCCGTCAGATTGCGGTAAAATAGCTTTAGCGGGAACAGTCAAACCTTGCGATGTTGCAGTGGCGATCGAGCCGCGCAAAAACATTCCCGATTTCAGAAACTCGCTTTGAGGCAAATCGACTCTTACCGTAGCTTGTCGGGTTTGGGGGTCAACTAAGGGCAAAATATCCCGCACAGTTCCTGACAGTTTAATCCGCTTGTCAGAATCAGAAGTAATCTGCACGAGCGTTCCCGGCTGCACTTGCGCTAACTGAGTTTCCGGTACTTTTAATTGCAGTTCTAACTTGTTGCCCCGGACGATCGAAAATAGTTTTTGATTGCCAGATGAAACATCGCCAACTCGCCCGATTCTTTCAGCTACCAAACCGCTATCCGGCGCGCGGACAATAGTTTGTTCCAATTGAGTTTGCAACTGTCTGACTTGAGCTTCATTGCTGCGGACTCCTGCTGCATTATTTCCCACATTTGCCCTAGCGCTGCTGACAGCAGAAGCTGCTGTATTTACTTTAGCTCGGGCGCTGCTAACGGCTGCTCTTGACGTACTGATATTAGCTTCAGCATTAACTACTTTAGCTCGGGCAGCTTGCACTTCTTCCTGAGCTTTGTTCTGCTCTTGCAAGGCTCTATTTAAATCTGCCTTGGCTTTGTTAACATCTTGAAGAGCCGTTTGCCGTTCCGTCTTGCGCCTTTCCAATTCTTGCTGGCTGATTACTCCTTGATTTGCCAAATCTTGGGTGCGATTCACTTCTCTTTGAGCTTGCTCTAATTTAGCTTGAGCTGAAGCAATGCCTGCTTGAGCTTGCTGGACGCCTGCTTTAGCTTGCTGGACGCCTGCTTGAGCTTGGCTGACGCCTGTTTTGGCTTGCTCTGCGTCGGCGATGGCTTTTTCCACATTAGCTACGGCTTGGGCGACGCCTGCTTCGGCTTCTCTTTGAGCGGACTGAGCTTGCTGTACCTGAGCTTCTGCTTGTTCTACAGTAGAGTTAGCAGATTGTACTCTGGCTGTCGCTTCGGCAATTTGCGATCGCAGCACGGAATCATCCAACACCGCCATCGTTTGACCCTTTTCTACCCTGTCTCCTTCCTGCACCAAAACCTGCTTGATTTGCAAGCCGTTAGCTTGCGGCAATACCGGCAGCAAATCGTAGGCGACAACTGTTCCTGTAGCTTCCAAAGTTTGAGACACCTGGGTAGATTCCACAGGCGCTACAGTTACAGTCTGAGTGGTTGGCTGCTGGGCCACCGCCGGGGCTGCGACTGGGGGACGGGCGCTTTTTCCCGAAACCAAGTGTACTGTTAGCAGAGTTGCAGCCACGCCAATGCCCGCGCCCGCCAACAGGAGCGGCCACCGGGTGCCTTTGTTGGGGGGAACTTCTGCTGCTTCTGCTTCCCAAGATTCAGAGTCTTCCGCTTCCTCTGGAACTTCTAGGGGTATTCCGCGTTCATCTTCATCAGATGGTAAATGGCGGCGAGAAGATTTTGGGGCAACACTTTCAGGCGCATCCGCTGCTGAATGCCCGTCGCGCTCGCTCTGAACCTCCACCAGGCGTTGCTTTTCTTCCGTTTCTGAAAACACTCGATCGATCACGGTAGTTCCTCCCGCCGGTCTTTGCCTCTGATTTGCGATCTTAATTGTAAAGAAAGATTGCAGTCTGAATATCTCTCCAATTTTAGCGGAGTCTCTCAACTCTGGCACGTCCTCCTTCTGGGTGAATAGTGGCAGATTTTTGTCGGCGGGGGATGGGGCGATCGAATCGATAATTAATTCACCACCATCTAAAAATATGCCCTAAGGTAGTGGCTGAAAAACCGACTTTGGGTTGGATACACAGAATGGATTCCCCATTGGGCTTGCGAGTGAAGTTGAGAACTTTTGGTCGGATTCGAGAGTTCGATACGAACACAGGAGGCAGGGGGCGATCGACATCACTACCAACTGCGTAATTGCGACTACAATAGTCGTCAAATATTATACTTACGTATTTTTATATTCAAATGCGAAAATTGCAAAATTCCTGAAGTGTGTTAAAAACTTTAACAACAACATCCCACCGTCAAGCAAACCGTCAAGTAAAAAGATATTGGACTCAGGACCAGCAATTCCAAAGTTATGGTTTTTAATGCAACAGAACTTTTGATCGATGCCTTCGTGCAAAAAATTCGGGAAGGCTACCACCGCACTTACGGAGGTTACAAGCCAGACTGCGAAGACATTATCGCTTGGGCAGGAAACATGGCCCTGGAAAATATCGCAAACAGCGACGCCCTGTACCACAATGTAGAACATACGATTTTGGTGGCATTAGTAGGTCAAGAAATCTTGCGCGGCAAACAAATTCGCGAGGGCGGGATTTCCTGCGAAGACTGGCTGCACTTCATCATTTCTCTGGTTTGCCACGATATCGGTTACGTTAAAGGAGTTTGCCGCCAAGATCGACAAGGCTGGTACGCAACCGGTCGAGGAGATGAATTGATACCTTTGCCTGCGGGATGTACTGACGCCAGTTTAACTCCCTATCACGTCGATCGGGCTAAATTGTTTGTTGAAGAACGGTTTGGCGGTCACAAACTGATCGATGCCGAAATTATTAAGTCTAACATCGAACTGACCCGATTTCCCGTGCCGAAAAAGACGGATAATGCAGATACAAACAACTTTCCGGGATTGGTGCGGGCTGCGGATTTGATCGGGCAACTCAGCGACCCCCGCTACCTCAAAAAAATTACTTCGCTGTATTATGAATTTGAAGAAATTGGGTTTAACCAAAAAGTGGGATACAAAAATCCTACCGACCTGCGCAATCACTATTCTCAGTTTTACTGGGATATCGTTCACCCTTATGTAAAAGATGCCCTGCTCTACTTGTCCCTGACCCAGCAGGGCAAACAGATTACTGCTAATCTATACTCTAACGTGTTTGTCGTCGAACACGACAAATCCCTAGAGGAAGTTGTGCCTGTTTAATTGACCGAAATTAAAATGAATAGTGTTTTTTCTCCCGTCCAACAGTTTCTGATTACTTGGTTGCTGGTACTCGTGACGGGATGGTTTACGATCGCGGCTGTCAATTATGTGGGAGAATTGGTCAGCATTTTAGTAACTGCCGGATTGATTGCGTTTTTGTTAAACTATGCAGTAGCGAAGTTGCAAGTAATATTGCCTCGGGGAATCGCTGCGGGGCTGGTTTACGCAACCGCGGGTTTGCTAGTAGCAGTAATTGGTTTAACCATCGTCCCGCCAGTGTTCAATCAAGCGCGGCAGTTGGGGTTGAGATTGCCGGATTTATTGGAGTCGGCAAGGCAGCAGCTAAGTCAATTTCAAACTTGGAGTGCCGATCGCAATTTACCATTTGACGTGCAAATCTTGGAACAGCAACTATCAGCTAAAGTACAGGAACAAGTACAGTCGATCGCAAGTACCAGTTTAGGTTTAGTTGTCGGTACGGTTAACTGGTTTCTCGATTTAATTCTGATTCTGGTAATTTCATTTTATATGCTCCTAGACGGGCAGAGAGTGTGGGAGGGACTGACGAGCATTTTTTCCCCAGAAATTCGCTATGTTTTAACCGAAACTTTAGAGCGAAATCTCCAGAGATTTGTATCGGGACAGTTGCTGCTAGGGTTATTTATGGCAACAACGCTGACTCTAGCTTTTTGGTGGTTGCAAGTGCCGTTTTTCCTGCTGTTTGCCGTATTTATCGGGTTGATGGAAGTAATTCCGTTTATTGGAGCGACGCTGGGCATTGGAACAGTTAGTATAATTGTAGCATTCATTGATTGGTGGTTGGCATTGCAAGTTTTGGCAGTGGCGATCGCCCTCCAGCAAGTTAAGGATAATTTAGTAGCGCCCCGGATTATGGGCAATCTTACGGGACTCAGCCCGGTAGTTATTTTCACGGCTTTGCTGTTAGGAGGTAGAGTTGGGGGACTGTTAGGAGTGATCCTGGCAATTCCGCTAACTGGAGTTGTCAAAAGTATCGTAGAAATTGTCCTCAATCCCAAATTGCCCCCACAAACAGGTTCGTTTTTTTACAATCCTTTTAGCGGGGAAGCATTGGGGAAAGATTAGTTAAAGGAGTTTTGAGTTTTGAGTTTTGAGTTTTGAGTTAAAGACAGTTTGCGGGAGTTTTGAATTTTGAGTTTTGAGTTTTGAGTTAAAGACAGTTCTCAAGAGTTTAGAATTTTGAGTTTTGAGTTAAAGACAGTTCTCAAGAGTTTAGAATTTTGAGTTTTGAGTTAAAGACAGTTCTCGGGAGTTTAGAATTTTGAGTTTTGAGTTAAAGACAGTTCTTAATTCAAAACTCAAAACTTAAAACTCAAAACTCCCACTCTCCCTTCTTCCTTCTTCCTTTATTATTATGAACTGGTGGCAAAATCTTAAAAACAATCCTCTAGCTCGATTCGGTGCAGTGCTGCTGTTAATGTTTTATACAGTAGCATTATTCGCCGATTTTGTAGCGCCTTACGACCCCTACGACTCTCAATTAGACGGTTCCTTGCTGCCGCCGACGCAGATTTATTTAAAAACTGCCGACGGGCGATTTATCGGGCCGCACGTTTACCCGACAACTCAGGGGCCTGTGGATGCAAATACTGGAAATCGCGAGGTAATTGTAGACTCGCGCAAACCATCACCTTTGGGTTTATTTGTCAAGGCTTCTCCTTATAAATTATTTGGAATTTTGCCATTCGATCGACATTTATTCGGCTCTTCAGGAGAAGGCAGAATTAACATTTTAGGCACCGACGAACAAGCTCGCGACCAATTCAGCCGTTTAGTACATGGCAGCCGTATCAGCCTCAGCATTGGCTTAGTTGGCATAGCAATTTCTTTTCCCTTAGGACTCTTAATCGGCGGAATTTCCGGTTATTTCGGCAGTTGGATCGACAGTATTTTAATGAGACTTGTCGAAGTTTTGATGACCATTCCCGGTTTGTATTTATTAGTAGCGCTAGCAGCCGTACTGCCACCAGGATTGTCAAGTACCCAAAGATTTATGCTAATCGTGCTGATTACTTCATTTATTAGCTGGACTGGTTTAGCGCGGGTGATTCGCGGTCAAGTTCTTTCAATTAAAGAACTAGAATTCGTGCAAGCGGCGCGGGCAATGGGTGCAAATCCAATTTATATTATCGTCCGCCATGTCCTGCCGCAAACAGCAACATACGTAATTATTTCCGCTACACTATCAGTTCCCAGTTTCATTGTAGCCGAATCAGTCTTGAGCTTGATCGGCTTGGGAATTCAGCAACCAGATCCATCTTGGGGAAACTTGCTATCCCTGTCTACAAATGCTTCAATTCTAGTCTTGCAACCGTGGTTAGTTTGGCCGCCTGCAATCCTAATTATTTTAACTGTATTGGCGTTTAACTTATTGGGAGATGGCTTGCGAGATGCCCTCGATCCGCGCAGCATTCAAAGATAGTTGAGAGTCGATCGCTGGCAATTGAGATTAATCTCGCAGTCCGTCAGTCCGGCAGGGGTTTAAACCCCTGTCGGACTCTTGAAAATCTCGATCGAATCCCGGTACGCGCAAACTGTCAACTCTCAATTAACAGGTAAACGAATCGTAAAAGTAGAACCAACACCCACTTCACTTGTTACGTCAATACTGCCGCCCATCATCTGACAGAAACGCTGGCTGATAGCCAGCCCCAAACCAGTACCTCCGTACTTCCGCGTTGTCGAAGCATCAGCTTGAGTAAAAGGTTGGAAAATGCGTTCCAACTCATCTGGATTCATCCCAATTCCAGTATCAATACAACTAACAACTAAAAATTCTTTATGAGCAATAGATTGTTGAGAATTACCGCTGTTTTCTTGACTGCCTCCACTCCTATCGTCTGCCCCAAATTCCCGACTCGCAACCAGAGTAATGGTGCCGTTATGAGTAAACTTAGCAGCATTGCTCAACAAATTTAATAAAATCTGCCGCACTTTAGTAATATCGGAGTGCATAGTTCCCGCAACGCTAATTTGGCTGACATCTAAAATGTTGCCATTTTTTTCGATTAACGGCCGCGCAGTGGTAGCAGCTTCTTCAATTAAATTTCCAATATCGAAATTTTCTAAATACATATCCATTTTGCCAGCTTCGATTTTGGAAATGTCGAGGATGTCGTTAATTAATGACAGCAAATGTTTGCTAGCAGCTAAGACTCTTTCTAAATCGGGAATAATTTCCGTATTGCCGCAATCTTCAGCTTCTTCTAAAAGAATTTCGCTGTAACCCACGATCGCATTTAATGGAGTTCGCAATTCGTGGCTCATGTTGGCTAAAAATGCACTTTTTGCCGTCGAAGCGGCTTGGGCTGCTTCTAGGGCCAATTGCAGCGCGGATTCAAAGGCTTTACGAGTGCTGATATCCTCGACGCTGCCTTCGTAATAGAGTACCTCACCGCTAGCATCTCGCACCGCGCGCGCGCTTTCGGAAACCCAAATTATGCTGCCATCAGCGCGGTATACCTGAGACTC
The DNA here is from genome assembly GCA_025454405.1 of Oscillatoriaceae cyanobacterium Prado104. GTDB lineage: Bacteria > Cyanobacteriota > Cyanobacteriia > Cyanobacteriales > Microcoleaceae > Microcoleus. The sequence continues at coordinate 84,629 of JALOON010000017.1, forward strand.
AAATCCCGAAATTTCACCAGTTTCATTCATGATGCGCGTAAATTCTGCGCGACGCTGGGGATCGATGTAAGCTTGCTGTCTGATATCTGTCAAATTCGATGTCAATTCTTCGGGCGTAGCGTAGCCGTAGATGCGGGCTAAAGCCGGATTTACACTTAAAAAATTACCATCGGGAGTTGTTTGAAAAATTCCTTCGACGGCGTTTTCAAAGATGCTGCGGTATTTTTGTTCTGCTTGGCGCAGGGCGATTTCTGCTCGATCGCGCTCGCTAGCTTCGATCGCTAATGATACCAAATCTGCGAGGGAAGCAGCAAAATTTTGTTCTTCTACCGTCCAGTGGCGAGCGATTCCTCTTTGTTCGACACAGATGACTCCTATGGTTTGCCCGCCCAAACGAATCGGAGCATCTAAAGTAGAAGCAGTACCGCTGTCGTTAAAATAAGGTTCGGCAAGTTCTCTAGTTCTAACATCTAAAAGTGCATCGTCAGCCGCGATCGTCCGGTCTTCTTCTAAAGCTTTAAAATAAGTGGGAAAGTCGGCAGCAGCCAGTTCGCAACCGGCGGAATGTTCGGAGGTGCTGCGGTGAAATAAGTCGAGGCATTGCAGTTTCGTTCGCCCTTCATCGTACAGCCAAGCGCCGACTGCTTCTGCTTCTAGAGTATTGGCCGCAGCTTTGGTAATTTCCCTCAAAGCAACTTGTAAATTGCCCCGATACAAAGATTTATTCCTTGCCAATTCTACCAACATCGTATTTTGTTTGAGCAATTGTTTTTGCCTGACGCGCCGCGCCGATTCGGAGCGTTTTTGTTCGGTAATGTCGCGGGCAACCCAAATTACCGAGCCTTCAGAAAGTGGCGAAACGCTAGCGGCAAAATAAATTTCGCGTTCTTTAACGATTAAAGGGTACTCTATGCTCACAGTTGTTTTAGTGGTTAAAGCTTCTCTAATGCAGTTAATAAATCGCTCTGCTGTAGCTGGCGGAAACACCTCTGTCACAGTTTTTCCAACTAATTCTTCTGCTGGTTTGTACAACAATAATTGATTGGTCGGCGCAATTTTTAAGTAGCGACCGCTAGCATCCACAACTATAATTAATTCTGTCATAGCTGCAAACAAAGCCCGCAGTTCTGCTTCGGTGGCTTTGAGTTCGGCAGTCCGCTGTGCGACTCGGCTTTCTAAAGTAGAATTAGTTTTTTCTAAGGCCGCAAACGAGGAACGCAACTGTTTTGCCATGTGGTTGAAGGATTGAGCGAGAATCCCCAGTTCGTTAACGCCTCGAACTTCAATTTCGGAATCCAACACCGGCGAAGTAAAGTCCGAATCTTCGGACATTTTGGTTAAGGCGCGAGAAGCTTCTAGCAATCTGGCAATCGGTTCGGCAACCCAGCGAGAGGTGAGCAGTCCCAGGAAGATCGCCAGTACAAAGGCAAAAAAGCACAATAAAATAGTTGTGCGAGTGTTGGCATTAATTTGCTGCATGAAGTCAGCTTCGGGAATTGCCACTACAATCAACCAATCGAGGCCGCGACCGTCTTGCAGGGGAGCAACTGTAATAAATTGACGCTTGCCGTCAATGTCGAAGCTAAACTGTCCTTTGTTCTCAATGTTTGCTAAACTGCCAAATCTGTTTTGTAAATATGCAGCGGCCGATCGAATTAACAAGTTTTTGCTGTCAGTTGCCATCAGCCGTTTTTGCCCGTCTTTGGTGGTGGCAAATGGCAATTCATCCGTCGAACTGCCAACTATTTCACCGCTGCGTTCGATCGCGAAAACTTGTCCCGATTCGCTGATTCTGATACTTTTGAGAAAATCGCTGATTTGGGAAAGAGTCAGGTCAATTGCCAGTACCCCTTTTAGGCTGCCGTTGTCGTTGTAGATTGGCGCTACAGGTGTAATTCCCAACACCGGCGAGGCGGTAAATACATAGATGGGCGACCAAGTGGGTACTTTCGACTTTTTGGCGGCTGCGTACCAGGGTCGAGTACGGGGGTCATAGGGGGCGGTTTTGACAAGCTCAGTGCGATTTCCCCGCTCGTCCAAGCGATAAATATCGCGGTTGGGAGCAGTTGACTCGTCTCTAATATATACCAAGTCTTCTGCTTCTCTTTTGAGCAAGAGAAATCTGCCTGCTTCGTCGCCGTAGTAAATTGTAGTAGTGCGATCGCTCAATTTGGTCTGCTCCCACAAATAGCGTTCCAAATTGGGAAAGTCTTCAGGGTCTAAGTTACCAGATGCGATCGTGGCGGTGTTCATTTGCAGGAACAGGTGAGACAAGTCTGCAAAACTTTGGAAATGCTCTTTTGTTCTGGCGGCAACTTCCAAACTCAGCCTGGTGGCGAGGTCGTTGACAGCTTTCTGCCCGTTGCGAAACGACAGCCATCCTGTCACGCCGACGGCTACGGAGATTTGCACCAGCAGCGGTACTAACAAAATCAAGCGCAGCGACATTCTGGGTGAAGCTTTCATAAAAATCTCACGGGAGCTTAGAAACGAGTGTGCTTTTAGAACTGAGAGGAAAAGCGATGCTGCAGGCTTTAGCCTACGGTGTTTGTAGCTTGCCTAAAATTACTTTAATGTGAATTTGAGTGGATTTTGATGATTTGTATAACAGTTACAGGTTTGCATATTCTTTGTGGCTTAGCTGATGCCTAAATAGTAAGTTACAAATTCCCTCTTCGATCTAGAGGTGGCGCGGCTGAGGACTGCCAATTCCGATGGTGCCTCAATTGCTTGCAATATCAATCATGCCATTACTTGAGTGAATGCGCCGATCGCTCCCCTCGCCAAATGCAGCTATGCAGTTGTGCCACCAGTTCAACCCAATCTCGGAACCAGCCCGCAAGTAATACAACAATCATTAGTCATTAGTCATTAGTCAGCAGTGCCAGCCTCAGCACTTGCGAACTGAGTCATTAGTCATTACTAACTCTTCCTTCTTCCTGCTTCCTTCTCAAATTTTAAAAAAATTAATTGTTCGGAACAAATGTAAATTTTTTAACAATTATTTTCCAACAAGTTTGCTATTAATAAAATAAGCTGGAAAAATCCCGACGATAGCGGGGAATAGCAGCGCCTGCAGCAAACGAACAACAGCAATGCTGTACGTTTGCTGGTGGCAGCAGGAGCGAAATTTTAGCAAAATAAAACCTTGGGAGGATGGCATGAAATATACATTTGAAATTTTAGGCGTATCTCCGATATTATCTTTTTTCAACCAACAGCAGGAATTGCGCAAACAGCAGCCGATCGGTGTAGAATACTTGGGAAACCGCAAATGCACTCTCGATTCGTTCGTCGCATCCGTGGAAACAGTTTCGCCCGCCCGCGGTTGGGAAGTCGAAGCAGTAGTAGACACCGTGATTAGTTTCTGGATGCACAACTCCGAGAGCATTCAGTATTGGAAGCGGCGCTTGCAGGATGCTGGCAGCGAAAACTTGTTAGTTGCTAGAGTCGGTGACATCAAATCACTGCAAGCCGCCTTTGAATCGCTGCTGGGACAATAGGAACATCCTGGAATTGGTAATTGGCGATCGACAATACTACAATCAATTCAATTGCCAATTCCCCAATATTATGTCTCGCTCCAAAGCCCTGCAATCTTATATTTTCGTTCGCGTGCTCCTCGCACCGCTAATGCTGTGGACGATTACCACAGCAGTATTTTTGCTGCTGCGCGCCACCCCTGGAGACCCCATCGATGCCATTCTCGGTTCGCGAGCTCCCGCTGCTGCTAAAGAAGCAATGCGAACCCAACTCGGCCTCGACGCCCCCCTGTGGCAACAATATCTCAATTACATGAAAGATTTGTTAAGCCTGGATTTGGGGACCTCCATTACCACTCGGGGACAAACCGTATGGCAAATTATCGGAGACTACTTCCCGGCGACGGTGGAATTAGCTGTTGGTAGCATGACCGTAGCTTTAATTCTCGGTATCACTATCGGCGCGCTGTCAGCATCCCGCCCCAACACGGCTTTTGATGTTGCGGGCCGTTTGTTTGGCATTATCACTTACTCGCTGCCGGCTTTTTGGGCTGGCATGGTTTTGCAGTTGATTTTTGCAGTCCAGTTGGGCTGGTTTCCTTTGGGAACTCGCTTTCCGGTAACATTTCCCGCGCCTCAAAGTTACACCGGGCTGTACACTGTAGATAGCCTTCTGAGCGCCAACTTGGGTCAGTTTTTCACGGCTTTGCATTATTTGGCACTGCCAAGTTTGACTCTAGGAATTCTCTTGAGCGGCATTTTCGAGCGAATCGTGAGAGTGAATCTCAAGCAAACGATGCAAGCCGATTATGTAGAAGCGGCTAGGGCTAGAGGAATTCCAGAATTGCGAATTTTGCTGGCTCATTCTCTGAAAAACGCGCTAATTCCAGTGATTACGGTCTTGGGATTGACTTTTGCAGCAATGTTGGGCGGTGCTATTTTAACAGAAGTAACTTTTTCTTGGCCGGGCTTGGCAAATCGCCTTTATGAAGCAATTAGCTTGCGGGATTATCCAACAGTCCAAGGCATTGTAGTATTTTTTGCTGCAATAGTGACGATCGCCAGCATTGCAATCGATATTTTGAATGCCTATATTGACCCGCGAATTAGGTACTAAAAATATCAATCAAGTTGAGAGTTGAGAGTTGATAGTTGATAGTTGATAATAGTGCGAGATCTGACGCTCGCCAACAGGCTCAGAGTTCGCGAAGGCTATCAAGTATCATTTGCCAAAAAGAAAGAAGGAAGAGAGAAGAAGAAAAACTATTATGTTCCGATACTCTTCTTTAACTTGTAATGGTATATTGGGTGCGATCGACTAAAATATTTCACGATATATGAAATATTTTAAGCCACAAGTAGAATTACTGACAGGACAAATTATCAAAAATATGAAAACACTGGGAACGGGGTATGCGACAGCTATTACACTTGCTCGGAAATTGCTGGAAAAACTTTTAGGAGAGAGAGTTTTAGTGCGGTCGCAGCTACCAATTCAGTTAGAAGATGCTCTGCCAAAACCAGCAATCGCTGTGGTGATGCCAGATGTGCTGCGGTACGCCGACAGCCACCCCATCGCCTCGGAAATATACCTGTTAATTGAAATAGCAGATAATACGCTGGTTGAGGACTGCGAAATTCAAGGAAAAAAATACGCGCGATCGAAAATAGAGGAATATTGGGTACTAGATATTAACGGGCGGCAACTTTATGTATTTCGAGAACCTTCTGACGACGGCTACCACAGCCAATTGATTTTATCAGAGGACTCAACAGTTGCTATCTTGGCTTTGTCTAACTGTAGTTTCGCCGTGCGCCAGATGTTGCGACCGTGAACTACGCGACGCTGACCGCGCTTGCGTTACAACCACATCTTGCAACGAGCAGGACATGATTTCGGAACCTCCGGGGTTGTTTGCGAGAACCCCCCAAAGCGGCAATATTTCTTGCCCCATTCTCATATCGGCTTTCGGGTTGACGACACTTACTCGTTTATAGGCAATACTGGAGCAAAGATAGAAATAGAGGAAATGCTGATGAGATTATTGCGAATAACAGTCGCTCTATCGGCTGCCCTGACTCCACTGGTGGCGGAAGCTGCTTTGAGCCGCCCCATGCCCCGAGCTTCTGATTTTCCCAGAGCGTACAATCCCCAAGTAAATGTACCCGTTTGCTTCATCGAAACTCCAGGCGGTACGACTTTTGATTTAGTCAGCTTGTGCGGCACCAACGCAAACCCCCCGGCTCCCAATAACGCCGCTCCGGCTGCGCGCAACCCTGCAAGCGCTCCTGCAAATGCCCCTAACGCAGCCAATCCGGCAAATCCGAATCCCAATGCCGTCACGAGGGATGCGGCGGGCACTCCGATAACAACTCCTGCGGGTACTGCCAATCCAGCCAATCCCGCCAATCCCGCCAGTCCCAACAATCTCAATCCGGGAACTGCGCCCAACACCAATCCCAACAATCTCAATCCGGGAACTGCGCCCAACACCAATCCCAACAATGCCAATCCGGGAACTGCTGGCGACGGTTTGGTGCCAGATACTAATATCAATCTTCCGAGAGTCCCGCCCAGTTCTTTTGGACCTGGAGGGGTGGCACCGACTAGGGATGCAATTGACGGCCCTGCCAGTCAATAATTTAGGACTTACGCATGAGGTTGAGAAACCGGGTTGTTTGCCGAATCTGCAGGCTGCAATGAATAATGTTCAAAAACCCGGTTTTTTCACTACTTCGCGGGCAGGGACACAGCAATGCTGTGTCTTTTTGATATCCAGCGCGTAGCGCCAAGCAATTGGCGGCGAGTAATTTACAATTAAGGGTCCAGCGAATGATATTATTTAAAATAATTTGTATTCAAACTTAACAATGTGCTGCTAAATGCTGAGACTGATTACAGACTTTGACGGACCGATAATGGACGTGTCCGATCGCTACTACCGAGTTTACCAGGAATGTCTGGCGGGGGTTCGGCATCCTCAACAGCAAGTACGCGAACTTACTAAAGCCGAGTTTTGGGACATGAAGCGCGCTCGCATTCCCGAAACAGAAATTGCCATCTTGTCGGGGTTAGACGAGCGTCAAGCTTGGGAATTTGCCCAAAAACGTCGCGAGACCGTACACGGGATGCCTTATTTGGTGTACGATCGGCCTGTGCCGGGAGTTTTAGAAGTTCTCAAAAAGGTACAGCGAGCAGGAGTAGACCTAGCCGTCATGACCATGCGCCGCGTTCGGGAACTCGACGAAGCTTTTAACCGCTGCGATTTGGGGCAGTTTTTCCCCGAAAACCGCCGCTATTGCCTCCCCAATGATTATGTCAAAACCGGAGATGTCAAAGATAAACCCCTGTTGATGGCAAAAGCTCTTGCCCAGTTGCCCCCGGTTTCCGAGGTTTGGATGGTAGGCGATACGGAGGCGGATATTATAGCAGCAAAAACGCATGGTGTCAAGGTAATTGGAGTTTTGTGCGGGATACGCGATCGCACCCAACTGGAAAAATACCAACCCGATTATATTGTGACGAATTTAGATGCAGCAGCGGAATTTATTTTAGAGCGATCGCTGCAAAAAATCGGTCATTAGTTACAGAAATTTGCCAGGAAAAAAGGTGAAACGAACCGTCGCAAAGCCAAACATCTTGTTGCTAAGGTTTCGAGTAAGATTTCGAGAATCCGTGAAGATTTTCTCCACAAGCTATCCCGCAAAATAGCTCGCGAAAACCAAACGATCGTGGTGGAAGATCTAGCTAGTCAAGAACATGGTGAAGAATCCTAACCTGGCGAAAGCAATATCTGACCGGGGATGGGGAACTTTTCAAACCATGCTCAAATACAAAGCTGAGAAATTCGGTCATCAGTACGTTGAGATTAATCGGTTTTTTCCTTCGTCTCAACTTTGTTCCGAAACTTTGCTAACGCTCCCGATGCTTCAGAAAGGTTTTGATAGCTTAGGAATTAGATTTGTAGACTGTCCCAATTGCGGTAAACAACACGATCGTGACATCAACGCAGCGATTGAGATCGGAAATGAAGGTTTGCGAATTTTGGCGTTAGGAACTAGCGCTACTGCTTCTGGAGGGGATGTCAGAGCAAAACGGTCAGGATGTAAAACATCCACGATTGTTGAGGCGATCCCCACTGAAGGAAGAAGCCCCCACCATACCTGAAAGGTTGGTGGTGGGTAGTTCACCTCAGAAAACTGCTAACCATCCACAGAATAAAAAACGTAAACAAAGCGATAAATTTCTCTGTTGTTATAAATGCAGTACCAACCAAAGATCCCAACAGACCGCCGACCACCAAACCAATCGTCAAGCCAGTGACAGTCAGCAGTACGGCCCGACCAAATTTTTGTTCTTTGCGATTAACAAAATACAAGCAAGAGCCAACGCCCACAGCGAGAGCCAACTGCAGCAAAGAATCATTAGCCGCGGGATAAACGCTCATGCCTCCCAAACTCGCGTACACACCGGCCGGCCACAAAATGTCAGCGCGGCTCGGAGTATCCACCAGTCGTTGCAGCCAAGCGGGTCCACTTTTAGCAGGAGACTTAACAAAAGAGGGAACGGGAGGAGTTGCCCGTTCGGGGTGGCGGATGCGGTCGGGGACGGGAATTTTCCCTTGCAGGCGCAGCGACAAGCGGTGCATGAGGATCGCGTCGAAAGCAGCTTCGATCGCTTGCAAGCGTTGCTTATCGCTGCTGTACTGCTGGGTCAGGCGCGTCCGGGCCTCTTGTACTTCTTCATAGGAAGCATCTTCATCGACCTCAAGCAGTTCGTAAGGAGTAGGCTCGCTCATATGAATAACCCGCTAGAGACTCTCGTTACAGCGCAATCTTAACAAGAGAGGAAAGCGGGGCGGGGTTTTGACCGCTTTCCCAAAACTGTTGCTGCTAGTTTTTAGAGCAAGCGAGGAACTAGCAAACCGTTACATAAGACTGATTCACAACTACTCATAACTAGACAAATCTACTCCTGTGTAGATGCGATGCTTACTTCCTGCTTCGTCCTGGCTCATGGAGGCACTCACCACGGGAGCAGGCTAACCCCGTCTAACTGACGGTTTTTGACAGATTAATCGCTGCGTTCAAATCGCACTCAATTTTGAAGGAGCAGACGCAGCCAGTTGCAGGTGCAGTCAGTAGGCCCGCTCAAAACTCTTGCAGCCGCTGACAATTCCCGACCACTGAACTTTTTTGAGCCGATCGCGCCGGTAGGAAAAAAAGCGATCCGCGTCAGAATAAGTACAGTAAGGAGCGATCGCCACTTGAGAAGGATTAATTCCCAAATGCTGCAATTGCAGGGCATTAAAGCCGCGCACGTCCAAGCGTACCTTTCCCGGTTCCGGATCTTGCCATACAGGCATTTCTGGTAGTTGGTGCAAAAACTGGAGAATGTCGGCCGCACGATCGACCGCACCCTCAGGAGCAACAGTAGCTCCCAGTTGAGCTGCCACTTCCACAGATACCTGATAAACCTCTCCAGAGATCGCAGGCCCCATAGCAATTCTGAGATTTTCCAGTTGACTGCCTCGTGCCATAAGTTGAGCGATCGCCTCTGGTAATATCTTAGCAGCAGTCCCGCGCCAACCAGCGTGGACTGCTGCAGCAAGTCCTGTTCGATCGTCGGCAACCAGCACCGGCACGCAATCCGCCGTACAAACCCAGACCGCTTCTTGAGGGCGATCCGTCACCAAGCCATCAGCTTCAGGATAGCTCACAGTAGCAGTTTCGGGTGTTTCGGAGGCAGCGAGCGCTCGGACAGTTCCCGTATTGAGTACCGCATTACCGTGTACTTGTTTGACTCGGTAAACTTGCGCCTCCGGACGCAGCGCTCCCACCAACTCGATCGGTCCTCTGGGGGAAAACTGTTGAGTAAAAAAGCCGTGATCCCAGCGCGCCAGCAAGCTGCAAGTCAAGTAAGACAAGCCTTCCCAGCTCTGCCACTGCCACGCAGCACCGTGTGGTTCTGGCGTGTTTTCTAAGTTGAGAGAATTTAAAGAGCGATCGCCAGCTACAGTCATAAAAAATATCCTTACCCAACCGAGTGATTTGCTTTGTACTCTAAAATATTTAATTATTTTGCCAACTCACAGTAATTCTGAAGAATCGACATAAGTTCGCAAGCAACTAATTAACACAAAGGAGCGTCAAAGCGCTATTATCAGTTTGGTCGCCATTAGCGACTTGCCCGCCTACTTGCCCTCACAAACACCATAGATAACAGCCAATGTGTTAATTATCCACCGCGATTCGGATTAGACTCGCTCGCAACTAGAACAAATTCTCATTCAAAGAATCCCCGCGCATTTATGCCGGGGAGCTAGTCAAGTTCCAGATAACTAAAGTTCTAAATAACTAAATTTCTAAATCACTAAATCTTTCGTGCTTCCGTCCTGCTTTCTTATCTGTTAAATTCGCTCCCCTTGCATCCCCTGTTGAGTTCAGACAAACATCGTGAAACCAGTTTCAGACCAGCAAAACACCTCTGAGTTAAACGCCAAACAACCCGAAAATAGCCAGATAGCCACCCGGAATCGCAAGCGCCTGTTGTCCGATCGCTCCCTGCTGGTAGGATTGAGCTGTCTGGTCAGTTTGGGAATGTTGAGTAAAGGCATAGTTTGGGCCCAAGCCGAAACCCCAGCAGCAGAACTGACGATACCCGCCGAACCCGAGCCAGTATTTGAAGCTGTACCCCCTGCCAACCCGGAACCTGCCCCAGCCGAAGCAGCAGCGCCCCCAGAACCCGAACCCGAAACCTACGCAGCACCGCCTGCTGAAATTGCGCCAGAACCTGAATATATCGCACCAGCTCCCGAACCCGAGTACATTCCCGAACCCCCTACAGCCGCAGCACCCACTGCCCCTGAGTATTACCTGCCAGAACCCGAACTGATTCCGGTGCCGGAACCGACGGCTCAGGAACCCGAACCTCCTTTTGAAGCGCCAATCAACCCCGCCAACGCTTACATCGACAGCACGGATTACAGTCTCGGCGCTACCAACGGCTACGATTCCCCCACAGCAGTAGAATTTGCAGAACGATCGACCGGCTGTCACACAGTCTTAGAATCGGGACAAGGCGTTGGCTCTTGGTGCGGTGGTGGCGATTCCGCCGTAGCCTCAGGAGGAGGCGAGGACGGATATAGCTCTCAAAATCCGATCGCAGAAGGTGGCTATATCGCCTCCCCTCCTTCTGGAGCTAATAACGCTAATAACAATGTTGGCGGTGGCAATAGTGGTAGCATTGCCAACGGCAATACTGGTGCTAGGAATGCTCCGAATATTCCCGATCTTCCTGGCAATATTAACGGCACGAACAGCAACGTCAAAGGCAACCCAGCCGAAAACATTGCAGGGGCAGTGGGTCAAGCCGTCCAGCAAATAGGAGGCCAGCTTTGGGGGCAAGCAGCCCCGCCCCCGCCCGGTTACGGACAACCAGCCTACTCGGCTGACTTCCCCGACTCCCCTGCTGCAGACTCGGGTGACAGGGGTTATTTCGCTTCCGCTGCATACTACGGCGGGGGAGGCGGCGGAGCATTTGCGCCCAGCATGGGATTCGGACCGATTCCAGTCGCGCCGATTTCCGTGACGAGCGGCAGCAGTGCGGCTTCTGATTATTACAATCCGGTGCGCCCTGTTGGTTTGCCAGGAAACGGCAACACTAGCTTGCTGTTCCCCCTCTCGATTGCAGCGGCAATTACTTCGCCCTTCGGTTGGCGGGTGCATCCGGTGCTGGGCTACGGCAGATTTCACACCGGTACGGACTTGGGCGCGCCGATGGGGACGCCGGTGCTGGCAGCTTATGCGGGTCAAGTCGCGATCGCGGATTGGTTGGGCGGTTATGGTTTAACAGTAGTGCTCAATCACAGCCAAAAATCTCAGGAAACTCTTTACGCCCACCTTTCGGAACTGTTTGTCAAACCGGGAGAGTTCGTGAAACAGGGCGAAACTATCGGGCGCGTCGGCAGCAGTGGAATGTCCACCGGACCTCACCTGCACTTCGAGATCCGGCAAATGACCGATCGGGGTTGGGTAGCGATCGACCCTGGTTCTCAGTTAGAATTCGGTTTAGCTAAAATGCTCGGCACTTTGCAAACTGCAAAAATACCGGAAATGCCGAAAATTTTGCCAGCGCCAAGTGGCAACAGTCTCAAAGATTTGGAAAATGACTTGCCCCAACTTCCTCCCTTGCCGGTGGGAATGGACATCGAAGTTGTCAACCTCCAGCCGCCATTCCCGGAACTTTTAAAAACTGACACTTCCAAGCCTAAAAGTAACGAAGTCGCGAAACCGAAAACTCAAAAACAAGCCAGCAGGTAATAGTTGACAGTTAGTAAGGAGTTTTGAGTTTTGAATTTTGAGTTTTGAGTTAAAGACAGTTCTAAATTCAAAACTCAAAACTTCAAACTCAGAACTTCCCCTCTGCCTAGTCCCTCGTTACCAGGCTTTCCCTCGTTTTCCCTCGTTACCAGGCTCTGCCTGGTAACGCAGATAAGCGAGGCTCTGCCTCGAATACCGTAAGGTGCGCGCTGCAAGCCCCACAAATGACTGCACGCCCTGCATTAACAAGTAAGTTCGGAGCTTAGATGGTGGACTCTGGACGATCGAGCGCAATAAGATTAGTTTGTAGTGAGGACTAAAGTCCGCAAGATGATGAGGACGCTCAGTCCTCACTACAAACCTTTTTCAGGTAATTTGCCGGCCATGCTATTAATTGCACAACATTTGTGGGAATTAATTTTATTTCTGATTGTTTTAGTCGGACCGATCCCGCTGTGCTTGTCACTAGCAGGATGGAATTTCAAAGAAAATAGCAACAGTTCGTTTGCTCATTTTCTGCTCGTAATTATGACGGGATGGAGTAGCATACAACTCTTAACGGGATTGATTTTAGGCAGTCTCGATCGGCTCAACCTTTCCGCAGTTATTATAGCACAATTAATAATTTTTGCTCTCGGTATACTGGCGATCGAGTATATCAAAAAAAATACGGGCGATCGTGCCAGCCTGCAAATCCCCCAACTCAAACAATTTCTAAATAAATGGGAACTGCTAATTATAGCTGCTGCCACCTTTGCCGGATGCGTGCTGTTAGGAACTTTAGCCACTAAACCCACAACAAATTACGATTCTTTGTGGTTTCACCTGCCCGCGATCGCGCGTTGGTATCAAACAGGTTCCTTTACCTTGCTAGATCCTTCAGGCAACTGGATGTTTGAACACGAACAAGCCAGAATCTATCCTTATAATTGGCACGTCTTATCGGTCTTGTGTGTCATGCCATTTAGAGAAGATTTCCTCGCAACTTTCCCCCTGTTAATTGCCTGGGTTCTGCAAGGACTTTCCATCTATCTTGTCAGCGTTAAATTTGGAGCCAATAGACTTTACAGCATGGCAGCATCATGTTTAGTGCTGACTGTACCGATGCTGCTCAATCAAGTTAATAGCATTCACCCAGACTTACCGCTAGCTGCAATTTTTACAGTAAGTTTTTACTTCGGTATTTCCTATTACCGCAGTCGCGTCGCATCCGAACTAGCGCTGTTCTTAGCTACCGCAGGTATTCTAGCAGGAATAAAAGTTACAGGTATTGCCTACACAGTAGCGCTTTTAGGAGGATTGGCAATATTAGAAATAGCAAGATTTGCAGCAAATAAAAAATTAGTAAATTCACAAACAGCAGTCAAAACTAAAAATGTATTAGATAATTTAAGAACAGTAAATTTTGGCAAATTTCAAACACAAAATGGAGCTAATAAGTTTGTCTTGAATTTTAGCAAACTTGTCTTGCTAGCAGGAATAGTTTGTCTGCTATTTTTTGGAGGTTTTTGGTATGCGAGAACCGTGATGCAAATTAACTATCCTGTCAGCGCGCCTGCTGGAGTACAAGTGCCGTTACAGCCAGTCCAGCCTCCGCCATCCCCTCCAGCAGAAGCAACACCGCAACCAGCACCGCCTGTAGGAAAATCTGTGCCGATTTCATCTCCGTATTTAAAGATTTGGCACAGCACCTTAGCAGGTCAATTCAATCCGTTGAGTCTAGCTCACTGGCAAACTTTAGGGGTGCAAATAATCGCGAGATTGCAGTTACCATTTATCGCGATCGCCCTGCAAATATTAGCAGCAATCCTGGCTTCGATTAACAGTAGAAAAAGAGCGTTCGGCGAACATAACATCATTTTAATAGCTACTCTCGCAGGCACGGGCATTCTGTATTTAATTACGCCTTACAGTTCCGGTACTGAAGGCAATTGGTCGGGTGTCATCAGTCCTTTACTCGGTTTTAACTTGCGATACGGATTTCCATTTTTAAGCTTGCTGGGCATCGCAGCAGCAGTTGCAGCTACCCAACTCAAAACTAGAAGTCAAATAGTTGTTGCTGCGGTAATGGCGAGCAGTTTTTTGGGAATTGTCAGCAACACAATCTTTGACATTATTAGAGATAGTTCTTTTACCGGAAAATCGATTGTTTGGGGAAGTTTGCTGATTGACACTTTTAAATCAAATCCAGGCGAAGCAGTCAATATTTTACATAAATCTTTGGCCGACAGCGGGTTAGAATTGGCAGTTTATCCAGTAGTTGGTTTGGGGTTAACTCTGCTGTTAGTTGGGATATTGTCTCTGGCAATTCCCGAATTGAGTTGGTCGATCGAGCGTTCCAGAAACAATCTAAAAAATTTGAGTTTGGCGATCGCACTTGTTACTTTGATATTGTTGGTAGCAAGTGCGAGTTTGGTAGCGCGGGAAAGGCGAGATGTGGCTAGAACTGAATTATATCGCGATATCTACGAGTATATTGACAAAAATGCCGCGCCGGATGAGAGAATAGGATTCTTTTTCAGTTCCCGCAGCTATCTGTTTTACGGCAAGAATTTGAACAGGGAAGTTTTATACGTTCCTTTTAAGTCAGACGTGCTTGCTGATTGGCTGGCAGATTTGCGACAAAATAAAGTAGGGATGGTGGCGATCGGACCTCTGACTAAGACTGACGAACCAACGGTAAAAAATCTGTTTTGGCTGACAAGTTCTCAAGGTCCCTTAGAACCTGTTTTCGGTCAAGATTTTTTGAGTGAGCCGGTACTTTATCGGTTAAAATAAAGGAAGAAAAGAAGGAAGAAGGAAGAAGGAAGAAGAAAAGAAGGAAGAAGGAAGAAATAAGAAGGAAGAAATAAGAAGGAAAACACGTGATTTGTAAGTTGCGTCGCCGCGAGACTTTTAAGTTGATTTGCAGGGTGTTAATAGCGACTCAACCGAAAGCTAATGAAGTTGGTTGGGACTGGTTTAGGAGATATCGAAATTGTATTGTCTAATCGCAGGCGATCGAAATGTATATAGCAATTAATGGTTGGGTGGGGGCGGTTTTTGAGATTGTCGATTATTGACCAATATTGTTGGTGAACCCTTTCAAGGTAAAACTCGAATATGCTACTATTTGACCTCCAACTCGAATATGCTACGCTCGTTATCAGAGTTAGAGGTCAAACTCATTCTCAGCGCTGCGCGCTGGCAAGTCCTGCGAGTTCCACCTTGAAACCTACAGGAATTATATTGATTGAATCAAAAACTATCTAACAACTAATGACTGATGACTAACAACCAATTGGTATTTTCAATTATTGTCCCAACCTACGATCGCCCGCAACAACTTGCTGGGTGTCTCGATTCATTTGTTAAACTAAAATATCCGCGCGATCTTTTTGAAGTAGTTGTCGTTAACGATAGCACCGAAATCTCAATAGAAACAACAGTTTCTCCCTTTCAAAATCGATTAAACTTAAAATTGCTTTCACAACCGAATTCCGGACCGGCAACAGCTAGAAACACCGGGGCTTTTGCTGCTAAAGGCAAATTTTTCGTATTTACAGACGATGACTGTACTGTGGCTGAAGATTGGCTGCAAGCTTTAGAAAATAGGTTTTTAGAAACCCCCGACAGCTTGCTTGGAGGTCGAACTGTCAACGCGCTGCATGATAATATATATTCTGCTGCCAGCCAGCAACTAATCGACTATCTTTACAGTTATTACAATGCTATCCCCGATCGCGCGCAATTTTTCACTTCTAATAATTTTGCCCTTCCTGCTGCTGAGTTCCGCAATATCGGCGGTTTTGACACGAGTTTTTCGCTAGCTGCTGGAGAAGACAGGGAATTTTGCGAGCGGTGGTTGAATTCGGGGCGTTGTGCGGTATACGCTCCCGAAGTTACAGTTTATCACTTTCACGAACTGACGCTGCGCAAATTTTGGTGGCAGCAGTTCAATTACGGGCGGGGTGCGTTTTTGTTTCAGCAAACTACTGCTAAACGGGTGGTCAATGCAAAAAAAATGCAGCATCCATTATTTTATCTGAATTTGTTAACTTATCCGTTTTCCCAAACATCGGGAATTAAAATGCTATTAATTGCAGCATTGTTCGTGCTTTCGCAGGTAGCAATTGCAGCCGGAATTGTGCGAGAAAAAAAATCAAAAGACGAACAGTGAATTAATTGTCATAAAATAGGTTAGTAGTGAGGACTTCAGTCCTCAGATTTTGATATTGAAAGAGGTAGATTGTAATATCGTGTCCGGTCGATTGACCGCCGCTATCTTCCTTCTTCCTTCGATTCAACTGTCAACTTTTTCTCGGCCACTTGCCAATCCATTCGCCACCGCGAAACCGCCAGCGAGGAAACAGCAGCCTCATAATTACCCAAGAAGAAAGGTAGACGGATACCCAAACTAAAGAGTAATGTTTGATAAAGGTAGGAATCTTAAAATATTCTACCTGAATGTACGGCAAGCCAAATATTTCGATCGTCGCTCCGAGAACTACTCCTTCGGCAATCGCAGCAAAAAGTTGAAAAACACCAGGCCAGTCTCTATCCCACATGAATTTTTGCAAAAAATCGTAGAGAACATCCCAGCCCAATCCTAAAAGTCCGACATAAAACAATACCCAAAAGTAAATTGGGTTGTATCGAGTTCCTAAGTAACCCAAGTAAAAAGGTAAGGAGGCTAAAACTCCAACTGTAGATAAGAGAAATATTCGAGTTTGCCAGCGACCAAATAGTGTAGGAGTCATGGGATTTTAGATTTTAGATTGAGAATGAGGAATGGGGAATTGGGCAGCGGGCATCGGGCATCGCGCATGGGTAATGAACAATTTATTGCTCTTTATTCTTTTTGACTAATGGCAGATGACTAATAACTAATGACTAATGACTAATGACTAAGGCGATTGATTTGTTGCCCATTTCAGCCACTGCCAAAGGGAACCGATACCTTCGAGATGGCGAATTCCGAGGGCTTTGGATCTTGCCAAGCCTTCGGCGGAACGGTGGGCGGCATATTGCAATCCTAAAAAAGTATCGACTGGTGCGTAGGGTCCTCCCAAGGTCATGATGCCGGCAGCATACATTTTAGCTCGATCGTTCCGCATTTCTACTATTTCAAAATCGTTGGCTACGTGCAGCCTGCCAAAGGGATTCAGCAGCAAGTTATAATGACTAATTAAATCGTCTAACAAAGGATTGTCTTTAGGTTTAGCTTCCAAACCGGTCGAGTCGATAATAAAGTCGGCTTTGATTTTTTCGATGCCTTCATAATTGCCGCTTTTGATGTAAGTAACTAGCTTGCCATTTTGCTTTTCTACTCGCTCTACTTGACCGAATTTTATGGTATACCAACCTGCTTGCATTCCCGTCTTAACTATGCGCCGCCAATCTTCACGGCTGGCGGTAGTTGTACCGCCCCAAGCTGTTAGTAATTCGTACCTTTTTAGAGGGCTGGCTGCTTCTAACATTGCCCGCATATCGCCGCCCCAAGTGCCTTTCGGCCAGTTGTAAGGTTGAAATTCCCACTGATTTTCTACATATCGCTGGGACAAACCAAATTTGTTACCTTGGATTTTGGGCGACTGCATTAAATGGATGACGCTAATTTGGTTGCTGGGCTGGCGAATTTCGTAAAGCCTTTGCAAGATTCTCGAAGCAACAATTCCTCGACCGCGGACGACGACTGTACCACCTTGGCGAGATAATTGTTCGTAAACGTGTTCGTGTTCTTCGTAGGCGTTTACTACCGATCTGAAATCGCCGGTTTTGGCGCGGTATTCTTGCAAGTCCGGCAGGAATCTGATTGCTGGATAGCCGGTAGCTATGTGGATGTATCTAGATAGTAAAAATCGGTGTTCGCTGCTAGAATTTGGTTGGGGTACGGAATAAGCGATCGCATATCTGCCGTCGTCGGTTTTGCGGATGCCTCGCACTCGGCCGTAACGCAGCATTTCATTCCAGCCGATGCGTTTTGCTTCTCTATCCATTGAAGCAAAAACATTTTGAGCTTGGGGAGTGTAAGTGTCAGCAAATACGGGTTCGGCAAAGACTTGCCAGAAATGTTTGAATCCCGAAACAATTTGACCGGAAACGATTTCTTTTGCTGCTTCCCGCCATGCGTAGCCGGGCCATCCCCAAATATTATCGGGACAGGAATCGGAACCCGATCGAATTCTTTCGTGACCGGGAATTTGCGAATTGCGGCAAAGTTTTTGATACCGTCCGTAGGGCTTGCTTTCTAAACTAACGATCGCGATTTGTTCGCGTTTCACTCCGCAAATTACGATCGTATCTACCCACATAAATGTCCCCATCCCGCCGCCGACTGCAGCGTAGGTTGTTTCTTCAATTTGCTTGCCTGTAGCGTGCAGTGCTTCGACGGATATTCGATCGGCCGCAAACAATCCTGGAGGCGGAAACGGTGTTAAAGTATTGGGAACGGGCGGAATTTGAGGCAGTTGAGTTTGCAGGTCGTCGGTATCTGGATTGAAAGATATCGGCGGAGATGAAACCGATCGCCCTTGCGCTTCAGCAGCTTGAGAATTGAGAATGTTAGTATTGGGATTGAAGATAATTGTAGATTCTTGATTTAAAATTTTTGTCGGATCGGATTCTGCCGTTACTAACACCCCAACTGTCACGCTGTAGGGACCGATTTGTAAGGTATCGCCGCTTGTTAATGGCTTGGTGGAGTTTTGAATTTTTTCGCCATTGACAAACGTGCCGTTGGCGCTGCGATCGGTAATTGTTATTTTCCCGCTAACCAATCCGATTAATGCGTGAAATCGCGAAATTTCTTCGCTTCTAAATACAGCCCGAGAAACTTGCTGGCCCTCAAAATTTGTCGGCATTTGACCGATTTCCCGACCCAATGCTACAGGAACAGTAAAAACTGGCTGCCTCATTTCTCCGGTAACTGGATCTTCCCAACTCAGTTGAATTTGCATGGATTCCCTCACAACTCCTCCTCTTAACAGTTGACAGTTGGTAAGGAGTTTTGAGTTGTGAATTTTGAGTTGTGAGTTAAAGACTGTTCTTTATTCACGCACTCAAAACTTAAAACTCAGAACTTCCCCTGGTTAGGAGTTTTGAGTTGTGAATTTTGAGTTGTGAGTTAAAGACTGTTCTTTATTCACGCACTCAAAACTTAAAACTCAGAACTTTCAAAACCGCGCTATTAACTATCAAGTATCAACTTTTCGCCTGTTTCAATACTTCCGATTCTCCAGACTGCATTGCTTTGCCGCAGTGGGGGCAAAACAGTCCCAAATAATTGTAGGGCAAAATGTGACCGCTAGGGCATTTGACTCCGTAAACTGGCCGATCGGAAACTTGGTTGATTTGCTCTGCTTCTATTGGCTCGATCGCCCCAATTTTTAAAGCTATTTTTCCCATTTGAATTTGACTTCCCGTGTTGATGCTTGCTGCTCCTTCCAAAACTTTTTGACCGTCAACAATTATCGGGTTGCGTTTGGCGGCCGGTCGATCGCGCGTCAAGTTCCGCACCCAGAAATTATTCGTGTTAGTATTCAGAAAGATTTCCGCATGCAAGCGAGACAAACTGCTTTCGGTCTCGCTTGGTACCAAGTCGCAATGTTCTTTCGATCGTCCGATGCGAATTGCGCCCGGACATTTAGTAGTTTGCACGGAAGTAAAGGTTTGCGATCGCTCTCGCCCCCCTTCCATCCATTCCAGTGTTAACTTATACATAATAGGCTGGATAACCGGCATCTAACAACGGATGAGGTTCTATTATACAGCAGACCGCCTCGCACTTAGTCTAAAATAAATTAAGAAAAAGCGGACAAGATTGAGGAAACCGGGTTTTTTGCCGAGATTAAAAGCTAGGTTCCTGTATTTTCGTAAAAAATCCGGTTGCTGCGCCCGAGACTAATTACCTTGCTGCTGCATCCCGCAGCGCTCGATCGTACCGCTAGAATGGGGGTATTCTGCTGTTTGACCCCAACAACCCAATCAATTCATCAATATGATTTTTATGAATTTGTTGCTATGACTTTATATGAGTTCGAGAAATAAATTTATGAATTGACCGAGCTCAAATTTTTTGATACAGTTTGACACCTAAAGCTATAAAGTTGTACAGTTATGTCCAAAAAAAATGAAACCACTGTTCTGATATTATCGCTCCTAATTACACTCGGTTTAGTCGGTGCAGGACTGTGGTGGCTGACAGGAAGACGGAGCAATTTTAGCAATCCTTTGCCCGAAAATGCAACTGATGCCAAACCCGAGATCGGCAACTCAGTGCGATCGTCAGATGCAATCGGTCAGCGTTTGAGTAGCGGCAAAAAACAATTAGTTCCGGGCTCGTCAACAACTGCCAAACAATCAGCAATAAAAGTTTTCGCCTCCGGCGATTACAGTGCTGCTATTGCCGATTTTGAATCGTCACTGCGCACCAATCGCAACGATCCAGAAGCACTAATTTATCTCAATAATGCCCGCATCGGCGATCGCAAAGCCTACGGTATTGCCGTTGCCGTTCCTGTTAGTACCAATACCGGCATTGCTTTAGAAATTTTGCGCGGTGTCGCTCAAGCTCAAAATGAAATTAACCAAAAAGGCGGCATTAACGGTACTTTTCTTCAAGTGACGATCGCGAGCGATGATGACAGCCCGGAAATAGCCTCGCAAGTTGCCGGTGCTTTAGCACAAAATCCCGATATTTTAGGAGTCGTCGGACATTTTAGCTCGGATACAACTTTAGCAGCTAGCAAGATTTACCAACAAAATCAATTAGTAGCAATTTCTCCAACCAGCACCTCCGTCCAACTATCGGGAGTTGGCAACAATATATTTAGAACCGTACCGAGCGATCGATTTGCTGCTAATGCCCTGTGTCGCTATATGCTCGCCAAGTTGCAAAAACGAAGCGCAGCAGTATTTTTCAATTCTAGCAGCAGTTACAGCAAATCTTTAAAAAATGAATTCACGACAGCAGTTTACGCCGACGGCGGACAGATAGTATCGGAATTTGACCTGGGAAACAGCAATTTTAATGCTGCCGATAGCGTGCAACAAGCGATCGACAAAGGAGCAGAAGCTATTATGCTAGCATCTAATGCCTCCACCATAGACCAAGCTTTGCAAGTAGTGCAAGCCAACAACAAACGCCTGCCATTACTAGCAGGAGACAGCGCTTATACTGCAAAAACATTGCAACTTGGCGGCGCGCAAGCAACAGATATGGTGCTAGCAGTTCCTTGGCACATTCTTGCAGATCCGCAGTCAAATTTTCCCCAAACATCCAAACAGTTGTGGAGTGGTGAAGTAAGTTGGCGGACGGCTTTAGCTTACGATGCAACTCAAGCATTAATTGCCGGTTTAGAGCGCAATCCGACTCGTACCGGGATTCAAAAAACTTTATCGGCATCTGCTTTTTCAGCAACAGGGGCTTCTGGCGCGATTCAATTTTTACCTTCGGGCGATCGAAATCGCGCCGTTCAGCTAGTAACAATTCAACCGGGAAATCGCACCAGTTACAGTTACGAATTTGTGCCGATCTCCAGTTTTTAAATAGTTGATATTCGATCGTTGATAGTCGATCGCATTTGGCGGGCAGGGCGAAGCATAGACCTGCTGCAGGCTGTGACAACGGATATTAATCCTTACATTTGTTGCAGAAATTGTCGCCCGAATGCGAGAGACCCTACGAAGATTTTCGCAAATCAATTTGCCGCACTACTGTTAATGCGGAATAAGAAACACCAGCAGTTCCTTCTCCCGGATGGGTAGAATCTCCAACTAACCACAGGTTTTTAATCGGTGTGCGATTGGCAAAGCCAAAAGGTCCGAATGTCGGTATTCGCTGTCCGATCCCGCCCACAATTCCTTTATCTCTCGCTGTAAAGCGGGCAAATGTGCGCGGTGTAGCAGCTTCTTTGTGTACGATGTTCTCTGGCGCTAAATCGAAATATTCGCTCAAACGATCGATCGCACCTACACTGTATTTGTGTTTCAATCCTTCATAATCATCGCAATTCCACCACTTGCGAGTATCGGTAAATGATGAAGCAATAATTGTTGCCATTCCCTCCGGTGCTCTGCCATCTCCCGGATGGCTGACGGAAACAAATAACGAATTGTTTTCACCAATCTCGCCGTCGTAATCGTAAAGAAATTGCAAGTGTGGCGGACAATTTGCCGGAATTGCTGTTGCTTTCACTCCCAAATAGATTACAAATGCACCGGATGCGGGCGGCAGTTTATCTACTCGATATTTGTAGCCTGCCATTCGCTCTGGAAGTCGGTCTGTTTTTGCTAAATCTTCGTTTATTGTGCTATAATTTGCTGTTGAATTGTCTGCTAATATTGCGTTCGATCGCCCGCTATTAATCTCGGACACGGGCTGGTTTAATAGTTCCCCGATTTGCGATCTAGATTTCGGCGAAGGGACTCCTACAAGTTCCTTGTCAATTGACTGGACTCGATCGAATGCCCGAGCTGACAGCAATTGTACTAAATTTTGCGCTGTGACATTAGCAATAATATGTTCGGCGGTTTCTGTCCAAACTTCCCCGGTTTTTTGACTGCGAATTACAACACCAGTTGCTTTGCCATTTTTGGTGACAATTCTTTCTACTGTATGCCGCAGCAATATTTTACCGCCATCGCGCTCGATCGACTCTACCAGTCGATCGCTCAATACCTGCATGCTTCCTTGTAAATGATACAATCCCTGCGGTTCTTGCGAAACTCCTAAAGCTGTCGCCGCGTAAAGCAATGCTGTTGCTTCAGCATCAACTTGAGAATACAGTTTTAACTGCAAATCCAAAAAAGTTCGCAACCGCAAATTGTCGCCCAATCCGTACAGTCGCAACGCATCGCCGACTGTCATGAAAGTGAAGGGCAATGTAATTAAAGTATCGGGGCGGACTGCTTTTGTTAGCTGCCAGAAATCCCAGAGATTTCTCGGCGGCAGCACCGGATCTCGCTCTTGAAATTTCCAACTCACTTTAAATAAAGTAGATAATAACTGCCAAAAAGGTTCGCTGCCGGGAAATTGCTGCTGTCTTTCTTGCTGCCATTTTTGCGGATCTCGCCAAACATTAATCGGTGTTGTTTCTCCCGGCAAAAATACCGCACAAGCCGGATCGCAGGGCATCGCGGCGGGAATTTCGATGTTTAATTCTGAGAAAATCCGGTGGTGAATGCCTCCGGGCTCCAATCCCGCAACTTGGGTAGCGCCGACATCGAAGGTAAAGCCTTTGCGCTTGAAGGTGGAGGCGCATCCTCCTGGGATAAGTGCCTGTTCTAAAACTAACACTCGGTATCCCCTGCGAGCTAACAATGCTGCTGCTGTCAGCCCCCCGATTCCTGCGCCG
The DNA here is from genome assembly GCA_025454405.1 of Oscillatoriaceae cyanobacterium Prado104. Classification (GTDB taxonomy): domain Bacteria; phylum Cyanobacteriota; class Cyanobacteriia; order Cyanobacteriales; family Microcoleaceae; genus Microcoleus. The sequence continues at coordinate 107,769 of JALOON010000017.1, forward strand.
ATTGCGACGATGCGGGCTTTTCTAGGAGCTGCTGCGGGTTGGCTGTGAGGGGTGCGATCGATCGGCATGATTAATTTACTGCAACATTTCTTAATATTATGCTGCATAACAATAAAATTGTCTAAAATACTGTACGCTGATGCTCAGCTTAAATAAAAAAATTACTCTTACTCCCTTCCCACTAGAAGAATTTGTATTGAACGAACCGCGAAGACGCGAAGAACGCGAAGATAAGAAGAAAGAAGTACATAGTCTTTTAGTGGGAAGGGAGTAATAATGGCTAAACGTATCTCGACATCTTTAAACGAAGGAATTTATGAATTACTTCAGGAGTGGGCAAATGAGGAGCACCGTTCCATCAGTGGTTTGTCGGCATTTCTTTTAGAACAAGCCGTGAGAGAACGTCAAAAACAACTGCAAAAACAGTCCCCACGATCGGATGAAAAGCAGGATAAAAATTGAGTGGTTGTTTTGCCAAATCTACAGTGTTTCCCACAATCGATCGCCTCGAACCTAATAGTTAATATTGCGTTCGATCGATTACCGCAATCAAAACGGCTCGTAGTGCGGACTTCAGTCCGCATTTTTCAAGGACTGAAGTCCTTACTACAAACCTAACTTGTCGTGAGTAAAGAGCATGGCCGCGTCTCGATACTGTTAAAAAAGCGAAATTAACTTGCAACTACAAAACAGCCACCACAGTAGCCATCAGCAAGCTTTGAAACAATTTAATCCCGTCAGTTTCTCCCAACATCGGATCGGATGCTCTCTCAGGATGCGGCATCATTCCTAACACATTTCCCTCGCGATTGCAAATGCCTGCAATATTATTTAACGAGCCGTTCGGATTGCTAGCAGCGCTAATTTCGCCCTCACTCGTACAGTAGCGAAACAGAACTCGATCGCCATCTTCTAACTCTGCTAAAGTATCGGCATCGGCATAATAATTCCCTTCGCCGTGAGCGATGGGCAGGTCAATAATTTCACCGGAAGTGTAAGCTGAAGTCCAGGGAGTATTGCCGCGTTCTACTTTTAAAGAAACTCGATCGCAAATAAAATTCAATCCCGCATTGCGCACCAAAGCACCGGGCAACAAACCAGCTTCAGTTAATACTTGAAAACCGTTGCAAATTCCCAAGACAAGTTTGCCTTGTTTCGCGTGTTCCGCAGTAGCTCTCATCGCCGGAGAAAAACGGGCGATCGCGCCGCACCGCAAATAATCTCCGTAACTGAAACCGCCGGGGATTACAATAATATCAATGTCCGAAATATCGGTATCTTCGTGCCATATTTTGCGCGTCGGTTGGTGCAGCAAACCTTGAGTTACCCACACCACATCGCGATCGCAATTTGAACCGGGAAAAACAATAACTCCAAATTTCATAAGTCGAAGGAAGAAGGAAGAAGGAAGAAGGAAGAAGGAAGAAGGAAGAAGAAGCAAGAAGGAAGGAAGAAGGAAGAAGGTTCAGCTTCAAAAACTTAGATATTCTGTTTTTTATCCTTTGTATCGAAGTCTCGATCCCCCTAAATCCCCCTTAAGAAGGGGGACTTTTAGTGTTCCGAGTTTCTTCCTTTTTCAGAAAGACTTTGAAAGCTCTTGTTCCCCCCTTCTTAAGGGGGGTTAGGGCGTGTTTTCAAACTACTTTTTCAGATCCAGATCCCCCTAAATCCCCCTAAAAAAGGGGGACTTTGAGACTCTTTCTCCCCCCTTTTTAAGGGGGGCCGGGGAGGATCTCAGACTTTGAAAACACGCCCTAGGGGGCTCGAAGTTTCTTGCTTTTTCAGAAAGACTTTGAACGCTCTTGTCCCCCCCTTCTTAAGGGGGGCTAGGGGGGATCTAATTTATGTTGCTGTCTCCACGGGAACGAGAATTTCAGTCAAATCGAAGCGATAATTTTCGATAACTGGATTTGCCAAAAGTTGGTCGCAAATTCGATCGAGTTGTTCGCGGGCCTCCGATTCAGCAGCAGCAGTCAGCGTTACTTCGACGTATTTGCCGATGCGCACACTTTCAACATTGTCGTATCCCATGTGTTGCAAACCTGACTGTACGGCAGTACCTGCGGGATCTAAAACCGAAGGGCGGAGGGTCACATAAATTTGGGCAAGATATTTCTGAGTCACGGGAATGTTGCGGTAGGTAATGCAAAAGTTAGCGCTATTTTATTTTGACATACTCTTTCTACTTTGGCGGAAATACATTTGTCAACTGGCGCTTTCCTCTCTGAATGTGCGATCGTCTCGATCGCACTGTCTCAAAACCAATATAATTAATAAAATTCAGTTGCCTTAATCATGTGATAAGCTACTAACAACTGGGTTAAAGCTAGCGGGTAACTCTGCAAAACTTCTCCCGTTGTACCGATAAGTTTGCCAATTTCCTGATTGCCTTCAGTGCTGCAAAAACCGCGCAGGTGAGGCATCTCGCCGCACAAAATCATTTCCAGTTCCTGTACCTGTGCGCTGGTAGCGTGGGAATCTACTTCTAACACATCAACTGGTTTTCCCATATCTCGATCGAGCCCCAAGCGAATTGCCGGTTTCAGAGTCTCGCTGCCCAGGTTTAAAATCTTAGTAAAATCAGGGTGGGGAATGGTTGGTCTCAGCACTAAACGCACGTTTAAACTCGAATTATCTTCGCCTTGTGCGGGGTAAAAACTAACTACAACATCAGCAAACTTGCGCTGGGGGCGGATAAATTCTTCAGAATCCGGCTCCCGCTTGTGCAGCTCAGCAATTACCTGTTCTTCTGTATATCCTCGCTTCATCGTATCCCGCTTGATTTTCCACTGAGCGCGCAGATTTTCCGGGGGAGCAAGGTAAACTTTTACGTCGTAAGAATCGCGAATTGTTCTAGTTGCATAACCCAGCAAACCTTCTACTATGACAAATTTGTTGGGCTTGATGTATACTGGTGGGTCAAAGGTACCCGTGTCGTGATTGTAAATTGGTTTGAGAATAGGTTGCCCGGTACGCAAGAGGGTGAGCTGCTGCTGCATGATGTCGAGATAATTGCAGTCGGGATGCAGGGCTGTGATCCCAATTTCGGCCCGCTGCTTTCTGTCGTAGCGGTGGTAGTCGTCGGTACACACGATCGTAACGTTTTCAGGACCCAATACTTGTGAAATTCCTCGCGTGAGGGTGGTTTTCCCCGCCGCGCTGTCTCCGACAATACCCAGAATAATTGGACGAGCGCTCATTATGTTTGCTCCGCTAGACTTATAATTTTTATTGTAAACTTTAAAGGATATCAAACTATGTTACTTCAAATTGTAAATTTATTCTAAATTTTATTAAGCTCATTTAGCAAAAAAACAGAAGGAGCATCTGAGATATTTTTTAATGCCGATCGCATAAATTACATTTTAAAATAGATAGCGACCTACTATATATTAATAGACTGGCAAAAAATCTAGGAATGAGTTATGTTTGCGATCGGCGTAATTTTTTAGTAAATTCGATTCTCAGCGACATCGAGAGCTGTCAGAGGCTGAATAAACCGTTATTTATAAAAAGCCTATGAATCAATCTAATTTTCCAACATTCAGGGGCAGTATCTTAATTGTTGACGACAGTCTGAATAATTTAAGCTTGCTCGATCGAATTTTATCGAGGAAAGGTTATAAAGTTCGACTGGCAGCTAGCGGTAAATTAGCACTGGAAGCTATTGCCTTAACTCAGCCAGATTTAATTTTGCTCGACATTATGATGCCCGATATGGACGGCTACGAAGTTTGCCAGCATCTCAAAGCAAGCGAAAGCACGCGCGGCATTCCGATTATTTTTCTGAGTGCCTTGGTGGAAGTAGCCGATAAAGTGAGAGGTTTCAGTCTGGGAGGAGTAGACTACATTACCAAACCTTTTGAACCTACAGAGGTGGTAGCGAGAGTAGAAAATCAGTTGCGGATGCGCGAATTGGAGTTGCAACTCAGAGAAAAAAATCTGATGCTGCGGCGCGAAATTGCCTATCGGGAACAAGCAGAAGTTGAAACTCGCTTGCTGCTGGAAACAACAAAATTTCAAAAAGAACAAATAGAAGAATTGCTATTAAATATATTACCAAAACCGATCGCCGATCGCTTGCAAGACAGACAAAATATCATTGCCGACAGTTTTACCGATGTCAGCGTTTTATTTGCCGACTTGGTAGGATTTACCAGCTTTGCTTCCGAACAAACTGCATCGGAAACAGTAAAAATTCTCAATCAAATTTTCAGTCAATTCGACCAACTCTCAATCCAGCACGGTTTGGAGAAAATCAAAACTATCGGCGATGCTTACATGGTAGTTGGGGGTTTGCCCGAACCATCAGCAAATCACGCTGAGGATATTGCCCTGATGGCGTTAGATATGCAAGCTTCTGTAGCTAGATTTAATGTTAAAAACGATCGAGACTTTAAGTTGCGCATCGGGATAAATATCGGTTCGGTAGTCGCGGGAGTCATCGGTTTGACTAAATTCAGTTACGATTTGTGGGGAGATACAGTGAATGTTGCTCACAGGATGGAATCGAACGGTATTCCGGGAGAAATTCAGGTGACAGAGGCGGTTTACGAGCGTTTGAAAGATAAATTTTCGTTTCAAAAGCGCGGTTCTATAGAGGTGAAAGGGAAGGGACAAATGATAACTTATTTATTGCTCGGTAAGTAGTCGATGATTTTAGATTTTCGAGCAGTAGGTTGGGTTAAGGGACGAAACACAACATCAACTTTTGTTGGGTTTCGTTCCTCAATCCAACCTACTTAATATTGATAGATTCAAGAGGTACAAAAACTCTTACTTAATAGTAAAACTCGTTCCCCGATAGCATCCTTGAAAAGAAGTCAAATTGGTGTGATTGATCTGTTCCAATTTAGTCACGAGAGAGGGAGTATTCGTACTTTCAGTAGTCGAACCCCACTTGTAGATAAAGTTGCCGAAATACTCGCCATTTCCTTCGTAGGTGCGCGTTTCAATGGGAATTCCCGAAACACCGGAAACAGTTTGGTTGTGGTAGCCGTTAACCACGATTTTTTCAATAACCGCACCCGGTTCTACAGTCACGTTCCAGTTAATCGGTTCGTAGGCTGAAAGTGCGAGAATTATCGGCTTATTTTGGCGTTCGACTTTGACTTCAACTGCCCCTGTCGCCCTCACTCCATTTCCGTGCGCTGAAGTAGCTTCGTAAACGCCGATTAAATGCAGTTCTTTATCTCCCTTAGTCGTGCCGACGTAGGCAGAAAAATCGTCGGAACCGCCGATACCGCAACTAGCACCAGGAATAATCGGAGAAATATTAGCTGTTTCTTTCTCGCTCAGTTTCTGCTGCACTGCAGGTCCGATCCACAATCCAGTTACTACTCCCAAAGCGCCTATTAAAGTTGCTGCAATACCGAGGGGAATGAAGACAGCCAGCCGGCGAAAAGCGTCGGTTTCTGTTGCTTTAGATAGCTTTTGAGATAACTTTTGGTGCAAATTTTCATTGGCAGATCGATCGCCCTTGCTACTACCGTCAAGGCAGGCTAGTAACATCAAACTTTCCGGTTGTTCCAACAAATTTTGTACGGCTTTTCCTTCGCCGACATAGAGGTTGCGAGTTTCTCTATCTAACAGCAACCAGTGGCGATCGCTCTCGCTGAGGTTGTATTTTTGTAGTGCAGGATTGATTAAATCGTGCTGCAAAAACACCAGCCAAGGCATATTATTGCCCGTTCCCACTATTTTGCCGTCGCTGCAAATCAGTTGGTCGATTTGCGGTTCCCACCGCCAAGCTACCCAGCGCTTGTCGCCGCGATAGCCCAGGGATTTTTCCAATTGCGGGTGAGCCGCGATCGATAATCGTTGAATTAAGTTTGACATAATCTGTCTGCTCCTCGGGCGATCGCCATTTTTAGGTTTTTACTTAATTTAAGTCGCGCATTCATAGAGCTTTCCTGTCGTGAATTATATCATACAGGAAATTGACCGATCGGCAGCTCGACAAATTACCTGCAATCGTAAGGTAGGTGCGCACTGCGCACCCCAATGATAAGTTTGGCGGGCGAGGACACTGCTGCTAATATAATGATGAAGTGCGGGATCGGGGGCGATCGCGCTAATAATTAATGATAAGATTTGCGAGCGGGGACTGATAAGATTTGCGAGCGGGGACTGATAAGATTTGCGAGCGGGGACGCTCGCACTAATAATTGATATTGCGATTTGCGAGCGGGGACGCTCGCACTAATAATTGATATTGCGATTTGCGAGCGGGGACGCTCGCACTAATAATTGATAACTCTTACTTTTCCCCCAAAATAGCATAAACCACAGTTTCTTCTTTTTTTCCTCGCAATTGAATAGCTCCCACTTTTTGACCTTCATAGCGATCGCGCACGTAAGCAAAAGTCCGACCAGTTACCAACAAATTAAACGGACTGTCAGAAACAATTTCCTTATTCATTGCCTCTAACCTAGCAGCCACATTAACCGCATCGCCAATTACAGAATAATTCAAACGCCGCGAACCGCCAACGCTGCCAGCAACTAACTGCCCCGTATGCAAACCAATGCCAAATTTAATTAAAGGTTTGCGTTCGATTCTAAGTTGTTCGTTGAGTTTGTGCAGCCGTTCGTGCATGGCGATGCAAGCTTCCACAGCATTCAAAGCATCTTGTTGAACTTCTCGATATTCTGTGTGGCAAAAAGGCACGCCAAAAACAGCCATAATTGCATCGCCAATATATTTATCCACAACACCGCCGCGATCCATAATGCACTCGGTCATCGCTTCCAAATAAGTGTTCAACCAATCGAGCAAATCCCGCGGTCGCATTTTTTCCGAAATCGATGTGAAACTGCGAATATCCATAAATAAAACAGTCGCTGTGAGCTCTTGCGGTTCGAGTTCTCCCTGTTCAAATATCTCGGCTTTCCGTTCCCAAATAAGTTGCGCCGTTTCCGGGGCAACGTGCTTTTCAAATAACCTCATCAACTGCTGTTTTTCGTATTGTTCCCGCAATTGCAAAGCAGTTCCCGAAAGAATCAAAGTACCTATCGGCGCAGCAATTGGCAGCCACCAGAAGTGAAAGCCAAACAACACGGCTGCGCTGGCAATCCAAACTAAAGGTAAACCCAAAGAGATCGCAATTCTGCTTTTCACATCTCGATCGCACAGCACCAAACTCGTTAGCGGTCCGATGCCCAGCAATAGAATAATTTCTAACAGTCTGGGCAGCCGTTTTAGCAAGCGCTGGTTGAGCAAATTGTCAACCAAAGCTGCATACAAATAAACCCCCGCCGTAGTTCGATCGAGCGGCGAAGCAATTCGATCGAAACCAGTAGCTACTAAACCGACTAACACTAATTTATCTTTCAAATCCTCCGGCGGAACTCTACCTTCTACAACATCAACAAAAGCATAAGTCGGTAACAGTTCGGTTTTTCCCGGCCAATTAATCCAGGCATTTTGTGAAGGCCAATTTTGCGGCTGCGGTAGCGGGACGGGGTTTTGCGGGTTAGCCGCATTGTACCTCTGAGTCATGACTAAACCGAAGTTAGGCATCGAATGCAAAAAGATTTTGGAATCGCGACTGATGCCGTCGCTATCGGGTTTGTGAACGATATGGCCGACACCGGCAGCCGCTGCTTGCAAAGATGGTACGGGTGCTTCTTTGCTAGTTCTAGGAAGTACGACTCTACCATTAGTTGCGATCGCCCGAGCTAAGATATCATCTTGAGGACTCGGATCGAGGAACAAAATATCGAAACCGATAGCTGTCGGCGGAGATTTTTTCAGCGCTGCCAAAAGTTCGGCGTAGCGGCTGCGAGGCCAGGGAAATTGACCGTAAGCCTGCAAACTTTGAGGTTCGATCGCGATTACTGCGATTCTCGAATCCCATCCCGGATCTGGCAAAACACCCGATTCTCGAATTTGAAATAGCGTTCTGTATCCCAAATACTCTAGCGGCTGCCACATTCCAACTTGCAGCATCGCTACAGACACAATACTTGCTGCAATCCCTGTCATCCAATGAGGATTTGTATTGATATAATGCCGGAGGATTGGCAGTTGATTTTGCTGTAGATGCTGGAGCCATTTTTTAAATTTCATACAATCATTTTGAAACAATATTTGATAAAATACTCGCTTCCTGATTTTTGTCCTATCCCTTCAATCCTTTCTCTACTCTTCGCGCCCTTCGCGTCTTCGCGGTTCCATCAAAAACGAATTATTTCAGTGAATTTGTATGATATCAAAAAGAGAGAAGTATTGTCAAAAAACTTCTCGATCGCGACTCATAATGCGTCCGGTCGATCGCCAGATATCGGTAGGGGTCGGTTGATAAAAACTCTCGTCTCGATCGCAGTTATTAGCGAACTCACCTCTTGTATTTTTAAAGATGCGGGCGATCGTATTTCTTTGGCGGGGTGAGGGCGGGTTTTTAAGATTGTTGGTAATAACTTAAGATGGTTGGCGAACCCGCCCCTACAAGAATCATGGTTAATTAGCCGATTTCAATTAACCGATTTAAATTCCCGCCTTAACAGCAAACAATCGCTGTCCCAGGTCAACTGTCAACTGTTTAAGGAACGGCGAGTTCGTAATGCCTTTCTCTAACTGACGGGCCGCGCACCGCAATTTTCAAGCGGCGGCTGGGAGGTAAAACTCCTTGGATGTTAAATCTGCCCGCACGATCGACTTTAATCTCTCGATCGTTCACGTAAACTATATCCATCGGGTGAATTTGACCCCTGAAACGGTAAGTATTGCCGCTGAGTCTGAACAAACTGCGAACTTTGAGTTCGGCCAGTCGGGGAGTTGCAGCAGGCGCGACCGCCCCGGTTTGAGGAAACACAGCCGTCCAGTTGCCGCGATTGACAACTACTTCCTCCGAACCCGTGCGGCTGGATACTCCGACTGCACCTTCAATAGTATCGACCCCGGTTTTGCCGTCGGGTCCGACGCTAACGCCAAAGGATGTGCCGCGGACTCCGGCCACGCCTTCTGGTGTTTCAACTCTGACGGGCGCTGGTTTGGAATTTCTTCTTTGTCTTTGTTGCGCGATTTGAGGGGATTGACCGATGCCGGCGAAAGTATTTAGCGAGGCAATTTGTTGCGGCAGGATAGTTGTTGAGATTTGGGCGGATTGAGTTGCTTCCCCTGTTTTGCCGACTGACAATCTGACTCGTCCCCGGCTGACAAAAATAGATGTGTCTGATTCTTCTCCCGTACCCGACAAGCTGGAGATTCTGACTGCTGTGTTTTCGGCAACTTCCACAAAACCGATGTTGTTGTCTATGGCCAAACGGACTGTTGAACCCGGACCCGTGACGATTTCGTCTCCGGGAGCAACCAACCGATCGCCCGTTTGCGCCTGACGCCCTTTAAATATTACCGTACCCCGAATTTCTTGAACTTCGAGCGATCGCCCTGCTGCTGGTCCTTGAGCTTTTAGTCTCTCAGTCTCTGGGAAATTCGCCGCTGTCTTGAGTGCCGTTTTTTGCAAGTTTGAGGCGATCGCGCTTGTTTCGGGGCGATCGAACATTTTACTGCTGTTTGACTGCTGTTTGGGGGCAGCAGACACCGGATTCGCGATCGCCGCAGCACGACCGACCGACAAACAGCTAACGGCAGCCAGTGACAAGCTCAGGAGGGCAATTTTAACCGCTTTCGGGCAGGTAAAAATTTTATTCATCTTGTGTATTATCTCATGTCGAAGTTGTCGCACTTCTCTTTCTCTATCAGACGCATCACATCAGGAAATCGTTCCATTTTTTTTTGCCACCAAACAACAGAAACCGCAGCCGAGATCGGCAGACAAGCTTAGCATTAAGTTCTTGATTTTTGCAGTTAACTTATTAAACTGTTACAACTATTCTTCCGAGCGGTTTGGCAGCGTGCTCCAGCTTGGTTTCAAGTCGCGCAACCCTTGCAAGGTAAAAGTTTCGCCAAATCCCGGAGGTGGTCAAGCGAAAATTTATATATCAAAAATGGAAAATTTTATACAGCTATTGAATCTATTTGATCCGTGCCGAAACTGTGACTAATTATCGAGCGAGTCCCGAGTAACAGCAATTAGATAAAACATTTCGATCGGCAAGATGAGAATCACTAATATTTTTGAGTTTCAGCTATCTAGATCTTGTAGCAAACCAGAGATAGCTAATTAACCAGAAATCACCAGATTTGTCAAATTTAGGGGCGATCGGACTTTAATTAACTAGCTCGCTTAACCGGCGACCTCGACGATATTTTTGGTTTTTCCCAGCATAGCGCAGCATGGGGAACCTCCCCGAGGCAGACCCAACCTTTGGAAAATGGCGCGTCAGTCTCGATCGAGTTAAAAGCGGGCGATCGGGCAGGCGATCCGGAAAAGACGCCAAACGGTAAAATGAAGAGTTGTAAAGAGCTTATCAAGAGCAGGAGAACAGTTTAGCGTGGCAATAGAAGTTGGTCAGAAAGTCAAGGTACGCCGTCTCAGAGATCGGATACCCGCAGATATGGTAGGCAAGTTGAAACAGAATCCGGTAGGCACGGTGGACGGATTTAGAATGGTTGACGGCAGTGGAGTAGGCGTAGTTGTCAAGTTTGACGGTTTTGCCACTTGGTTCTTTGAAGACGAATTAGAACCGATTTAAGGAAGAGTTGACAGTTGGTAAGGAGTTTTGAGTTTTGAATTTTGAGTTTTGAGTTAAAGGCAGTTCTGAAGTTCAAAACTCAAAACTTAAAACTCAGAACTTCCCCTCTTCCCATCCCCTCTTCAAAAAGAACGATGGCGCTGATTCTAAATCCTGGTTAAGATAAGTTGCGGTTGATTAGCAAGCTTGGACACTGAGAACAGAAAATGGCTGTGATTTTGACATTTTTGGGCAAAGGCGGCACGGGCCGCAGCACGATCGCGATCGCAACTGCGAAAAAGCATGCAGCCGCCGGCAAGCGAGTTCTGCTGCTGAGCCACGATCCGGGTCCGGGATTGGGCATTCTGTTGGGTACGCCCCTGACTTCCCAACCGCAGGAAATCGCCCCCAACTTCAAAGCAGTTCAGGTGCACAGTGCGTCGCTGCTGGAAAAAAGATGGGATGAAATCAAACAATTAGAAGCTCAATATGTCCGCACTCCCTTTTTCAAGCAGATTTACGGTCAAGAATTGGGGGTTTTGCCGGGAATGGACAGCGCGCTGGCGCTAAACGAACTTCGGGAATACGACAACAGCAAGGAATACGACGCGATCGTTTACGATGGTGCCGGTGGCATGGAAACGCTGCGGATGTTGGGAATGCCGGAAATTTTGAGTTGGTACATCCGCCGCTTCCGCCAAGCTTTGCAAGATTCGGATTTGGGGAAAGCACTTTCGCCTTTTATTCAACCGGTGGTAAGTGCCGTTTTGACTGTGGATTTGTCGGGAGATAATGCTTTTCAATCTACCAAGCAAGTCGATAATCTTTTAGATAAGGGCAAAGAAACACTGTCCGATCCGAACCGCACGGCGGCTTATTTGGTGACGACTGGCGATGAGTGCGCGATCGCGACTGCCCGCTATCTTTGGGGAAGTTCCCAACAAGTTGGTTTGACCGTTGGCGGTCTGATTTGCAATCAAAATCCGGTGACGGAAACTATTAGCGCGGATTTTGAACCGCTTACAGCAGCAAGCATTCCGACGCGCAGTGGCGATAATTGGCAGCCGTTAATTGATGCTTTACCGGATTTTTCGCAAGCAGCAAAAGCTCCCAAGCCGATCGATATCAATATCGCGCAGCGTCAGGTTAGTTTATTTTTGCCGGGTTTTGATAAGAAACAAATTAAACTGATTCAATCTGGACCGGAAGTGACGATCGAAGCTGGCGACCAGCGCCGCAATATTTTGCTGCCTCCGGCTTTAACGGGTAAATCCGTTACAGGTGCTAAGTTTCAAAACAGTTACTTGATAATTTCTTTTTAGTAGCATCTGGCGCGGCAGTTTGTAGGGTGCGCCGCCACGAACAATTTTGGCTATTTACAAAGATTTTAAAACGACGCACCACACAACTTATATCAAGCCAGATCGATTACCCGTAATAAAAAATGCTTGTAGTGTGGACTTCAGTCCGCATTCAGGGACCAGACTGAAGTCCACACTACGAACCTTACTTATCGCGGTCAATCGCCTCATATCAATTCTTCGAGCCAAAAAGCGTGTAGTGAGAACTCTAACCCGCGCGATGGCGGACTAAAGTCCTCACTACAAACCTTATTTACTGCAATTATTTGCGTCGAGTTGCTAACCGGCGATTTTTAACAATTCCACATCAAAAATTAGCGTCGCATTCGGAGGAATCACCCCACCCGCACCGCGAGCTCCATAACCGAGATCTGGAGGAATAATCAATTTGCGGCGGCTGCCAACCTTCATCGTACCGACGCCTTCATCCCAACCCTTAATTACTTGGCCGACACCAATTCGGAACTGGAAAGGAGAATTGCGATCGCGCGAACTGTCAAACTTCGTACCGTCTTCCAGAGTACCGGTGTAGTGAACTACCACCGTCTGGCCGGTTGTGGGAGTTGCCCCGTCAGCTTCTTTTAATTCTACGTACTTCAGACCGGAATCTGTGGTGACGATTTCCTCAGTATTTGTAGAGGTTTTCTCAGTATTTTCAGTCATGTTATTGCCAGCGATCGTAGCTGGTACTTGCGGTAAAGTAGCATTAGCCACTAGCAGGCTATCTGGCTCGGAAGACGGCGCTGAAATTTGTTTGACAGCCGTCATTGCCACAGGATTCTCGGGTAAAGAATTATTCAATTCGGCAGCAATTGCTTTCTGTTGAGCATCGCTAAATTGAGCGACGAGCAAAAACACAAAGCAAACCAGCATTACCCCCAAGCTAATTAGAATTCCTCGCAAAGTTAACTCTCCTTCTTACCTTTTATGAGTTGTGAATTGTGAGTAGTTACAAATCAGGTGATGATTTTATCACAAAATACCAGCCCACTTTGCCTCAACGCCAGTGACGGTTTTCCAGATCCCGCACTTGACGTTCCAAACGATCGAGCCTGCCGCGCAACTCATCCATTTCCGACTGTCGGGGAACTCCCATATCTTGCAGGATATTCCGCAGTTGTCGCTGCAACTGCGTTTCCCAATTGCCCTGTTCCGACTTGAGGTGTTCCGTCATGTCATCAACAAAGGTTTTGGCTTGTTCGGAATTGATTTTGCCATCTTTGACCCACCGATCGCTAGCTTCCTGCAATTTTTCGGCTACCAGGGAAGTGGTGCCGATGCCCAGCATGAACAGTTGTTTGAGTAAGTCGTTATTGTTATCCATAAATTTTTCCTGCTGTTTGCCCCAAAAGACTCGATCGACTCAAGTCCCCTACCAATATATTTTGAAGCATCCCCCTGCCTGCTGGCGAGTCTCAAATGGGCGATCGGCGTTCGGAAAACCCGCTAATCTAGGGGTAGGTTTCTTTTTCTCTCGAATTCTCCAGTAGTTACTAGGTTGCCGTCCATGCCTGATTGCCCTCGCTGTCACCAACCTGTGGAGGCTCGATCGATCGTCTGTCCCCACTGTAAAACTCCTCTCAAAGCCTTCGGTCATCCGGGGATTCCGCTGTACCGAGCTCGAAAAAAAGAATTTCTCTGCACTACCTGTATTTACCACGAAGATGACACTTGCAACTACCCGCAGCGTCCGTTTGCCAAAGAATGCACGCTTTATCACGATAAAGCCGAGCCCTTAGTTCCCGAAACTGTCAAATATATCAGCGGTGGCTGGCCGCAATTAGTGAAAAATTGGTGCAGGCAAAATCTTGTTTGGTTGGTTGTGTTAGGTTTAATTATTGTTAGCATCGCTCTGTCAATGTGAGTTTTTTATATCGAAAAACTTGCCAGATTGCGAGCGAGCATTCTCGCAATGCAACGCTAGAATATCCTGGCAATGAAACGCTTCAATCGGAGCGAGCGATCCCCAAAAAACAACGCGGAATTGCCAACGAAAACTTCGCGCTGCAATGACCGAGATTGCGATCGCGATGCGGAGCGCGTCGCTCGGAGAAATTGACACCAACAAGCACGCAAGATGGCGATCGAGGATACTAAAAATGCTAGGGAAATTTGATATAATTGCACCAATCTAAAATCTAAAATCTAAAATCCCATGAATATTTCAATTTTACCAAAAGCATTTCCAGACCACACCCAATTGCCAGAGTCAGACGGAACCTTTGTGAAAAACTTTCAAGAACACCCTCAGAGCCTAATTCTCACAGATTCGATCGGACCTATTTTGCAGCAAATACATCCTGACGGACAGTACGCGATCGGTCAAGATTGCGGCATTTACTGGCGAGAAACCGAGCCTGCAGAAAAGGGAGCAGAAGCCCCGGACTGGTTCTACGTTCCCGACGTACCGCCGAAACTAGACGGTCAAATTCGCCGCTCCTACGTTTTGTGGAGAGAACATTTGGCTCCGTTAATCGCGATCGAATTTGCCTCCGGCGACGGTTCTGAAGAAAGAGACAAAACTCCCCTATACAATAAAGCCGGAGAAATCCAAAAACCTGGGAAGTTCTGGGTTTACGAGCGCATTATGCGCATACCTTTCTACGCCATCTTTGAGGTGAGGGCTAATAAATTAGAGGTTTATCACTTTACCGACGGTTACTATCAAATCACAACACCAAACGATCGCGGACATTATCCCATTCCTCTCTTAGGAGTAGAGTTGGGATTGTGGGAAGGTAGCTATCAAAATCAAACGCAAATCTGGTTGCGGTGGTGGGATTTGGAGGGGAATTTGCTGTTAATTGGTGCGGAGCGAGCTGAATTAGAAAAACAGCGGGCAGAACAAGCTGAGTCTCAGTTAGAACAAGCTGAGTCTCGACTGGAACAAGTGGAGTCTGAGTTAGAACGCGAACGGCGGGAAAAACAGCAATTGCTAGATCTGCTGCGAGCGGCGGGAATTGACCCAGACAATCCATAATCTCAGATTCGATCGCACAAATAACATCAAAACTTGTTTCGCAGTAGGGTGCGTCCTGTTAACTTTCGATTTCCGATTGTCGGCGTTCGTAGAAGACAATTGACAATCTACAATCGCCTGACCCACCTACCGAAAATATTGCTGTGACAGCATTTCCCTGATTCTTGCTTTCTGCTTCCTTCTTCCTTCTGCTAATCAGCCAACAATTTTTCGGATCGAAGGGATTTTCAGCGTAAGACTTTATACAGTGCTAGGCTCGGAGAATGTTACAATTATCAATTGTGTCGATCGAGCCGTGTTCTGTACTTTATACCTACAAACATTGCCAAAGTTGACCGCATTTAGCTAATATCGGTAGGTACTAACAATACCTGCGATAACTTAATAATCTCTACACAAACATTGTCAGGACGTAAAAACGGTTAAAGATCGCTGCCTCCGCAAGAGTTCTGACGATCGACCGTTGGGAATCAAACTCTTGACAATGGTAAAAAGATCGGGGTGCCGCGCGATCGGAAACTATCGCACAGGATTATGAAGAAAATGTAAAGGTGAAAACCTTTTATCGACTCGAACCAATTAACTTAATTTAAGGGAGCAAAAAATTGGAAATTTTGCAAAGGGCACAGCGGGTGCAGCGCCCCTCAAACCCAATTACGGCACTCCAATCTTTTTCCAAACAAGCGAGTATCGCAGTCAGCGCGATCGGCGTGACAGTCATCTTGGGTTGGATTTTTGGTCTGCAACTTTTGCAGAGCATATTGCCCGGAATGCCCAGCATGAAAGTCAATACTGCAACTTGCTTCATATTGGGGGGATGTTCTTTATTGCTGCAACAGCGGAAACGGGCGGGATTAACAACCATTAAAAATCCCAAAGTAGACCGGAATTTAATTTTAAGTTGCTTGTTTTTAACGATCGCAATAAGCATCGCCAGCTTAATTAAATGGAGCTTAAACTTGATTTTAGGCAGCGATGGACTGCTGTTTGCAGGCAGCCCTAACTTGACATTAGTAGCACCGGTAGAGATGGCATCAAACACTGCTGCTGCTTTTTTATTGCTCGGTACTGCCATGCTGATGCTGTCGGTGCGCAGCCCCAAATACATCGAGGTTCAGATATTAAGTATCGGAGCATTTTTAATTGGATTTACGAATTTTTTAGGCTGCATCTACAGCCAAGCTTTTTACGAGTTTAACGCGCCAGCAGGAATGGCATTGCAAACAGCAGCAGTATTTATGCTGTTGAGTCTCGGCATTTTATTCGCCAATCCAGACAAGGGATTGATGGCAGTAATTGCCAGCGATCGAGCGGGGGGAGTCATGGCTCGCAAGTTGTTTCCCCCAACTTTGATTCTCCCGCCTTTAGTTGGCTATTTAATACTGTGGGGCGATCGACTGCAATTCTACAGATCGGACTTAGGAATATCTCTGTTTGCAGTAGTATTGAACGTCATTATTTTTGCTGCGCTGATTTGGCAGAATGCAAAAACTCTCTGCGCCGTCGATCGGAAGCGCTATCGAGCAGAGTTGGCCCTAAAAAAGGCTAAATCTGAATTAGAAAATAAAGTCGAGCAACGAACTGCTCAACTGCAAACAGAGAACGATCGATTGCAAAAACAAATTCTCGAATCCAAAGCAACAGAACAGGCACTCCACAAAAACTACAACCTGTTGCTAACATTAATTAACAGCGTAGCAGCAGCTTTATTTGTCAAAGACATTGAGGGGCGCTACGCGATGCTCAACGCTGCCGGAGCCAGCATTATTGGCAAACCTTTTGAAGAGATTATCGGGCGACATGACAGCGAATTGTTTCCGCCAGAAATTGCCAGCAAAATAGTAGAAACCGATCGCGAAGTCATGACAGATGGCAAAACAAAAATTCTCGAAGAAGAACTGCCCATTCAAGGAACTTGGCGGACTTTTCTATCTACAAAAAGCGCTTACCGAGACTGGAAAGGAAATATCAGCGGTATAGTCAGCATATCGCGAGATATTACCGATCGCAAACAAGCAGAAGTGGCTAACAGAAGTTTGGCAGCAATCCTCGAAGCAACGCCGGATTTTGTGGGTATCTGGGATTTGCAAGGGTGCGCTGTTTACATCAACAAAGCAGGTCGAAAAATGCTCGGCTTGGACGAGAAAGAAGATATATCTTACCGACAAATAGCAGAATTTGCGGCAGTCCCCGAGACTTTAGCAGAAGCGATCGACACGGCTGTTGCGGGGGGCGTTTGGCGGGGACAAACTGCTTTGCGATCGGTATCGGGACTGCAAATTCCGGTCAGCCAAGTCATTATTTCCCACAGCGTCGCCGGCGACAAACCCGAATATTTTTCCACCATTGCCCGCGATATCAGCGCTTTCAAACAAGCGGAAAACGCCCTGCGTTTGAGCGAAGAAAGGTATCGATCGCTAGCAATTGCTACCGCACAAATGGTGTGGACGACCGATGCTAGCGGCGTCCCGACGGAACCCCAGCCGGATTGGATGGCTTATACCGGCACGAGTGTTGAAGATTTTCAAGACAACTGGATCGCAGCAGTGCACCCAGAAGACCGCGATCGCACTCAGCAAGCTTGGCTGCGCGCGGTAGAAACCAAAAGTCTCTACGAAGTCGAACACCGCTTGCGGGCTGCAGACGGTAGCTACCGCCACTTTTGGGTGCGGGCAGTCCCCATTTTGGCAGGCGACGGCAGGGTTCGCGAGTGGGTGGGAACTCACACCGACATCAGCGATCGAGTGCAAGTTGTGGAAGCATTGCGACACTCAGCCGAACAGTACCGATTGCAAGCAGCCCAATTAGAAAAGGCGATGCGAGACTTGCACGAAACTCAATCTCAATTGATCCAAACCGAAAAGATCTCTTCTTTAGGACAGTTAGTAGCAGGCGTCGCCCACGAAATTAACAACCCAATTAATTTTATCTACGGCAATATCTCTCACGCCAGTCAGTACGCCAGAGAATTGCTGAATTTACTCAAACTTTACCGCGAACACTATCCAGATCCCGCCCCTGAAATTGCCGAAACTGCCGAAGAGATCGAGATCGATTATTTAGTAGATGATTTTCCCAAAATTTTGGAATCGATGAGTGTTGGTGCCGATCGCATCCGCGATTTAGTTGTATCCTTGCGGAACTTTTCGCGACTCGACGAATCGCAGATGAAGCAAGTGGACATTCACGAAGGTATTGAAAGTACCTTGCTGATTTTGCAACACAAACTCAAAGCCAAGTCCGATCGACCGGCGATCGAGCTGGTTAAAGAATACGGCGACTTGCCAAAAGTCGAGTGCTATGCAGGTCAGCTCAATCAGGTATTTATGAATATTTTAGCCAACGCGATCGATGCCCTCGAAGAATACAACTGCAAGCGCTATTCCCGAGAAATCTATGCCAAACCCAATAAAATTACGATCGCGACTAGCTTGGTGGATTCGGAAACCGTAAAAATCAGCATTGCTGACAACGGCATGGGAATTAAGCAAGAAGTAATTAAAAGATTATTTGACCCATTTTTTACTACCAAACCTGTGGGGAAAGGTACGGGATTGGGACTGTCGATCGGCTATCAGATTGTAGTTGAAAAACACAGCGGCAAATTGCAGTGTGTTTCGGAACCGGGGCAGGGCGCAGAATTTGTTATTGAGATTCCCGTTCGCCAGAAAAAACTAACTTTTTGTTCTCCAAGCTGCGCGCGAGATGGACTGCCGTACTGATTTTTAGCTGATACCGATCGGGGGCGATCGCACTGCTGCTGTTTGCTCTTTTTAGATCGTGTCTGATGGATTGACTGCGATCGATCGGGTTTGTAGTAATGTGATGACTCGACTAATTGAGGCAAAATCCACAATCTGATTCTGGTGACACGAAATGTTGCTGATTATGCAAACTTTCAAGATTTGCAGATTGAAAATTGGTTTTCTTAAACTACTCGCTCGGTTTGATGAACAACAATTTAATCAAAAAAGGAACAAAGTTTTTCCCTTGTTCCTTCTTTGATTATTTTCCAAACTGTCAATTTACAGCTTGACTTCGATATCTACACCTGCCGGCAAATCCAGTTTCATCAAAGCGTCGATCGTCTTAGAAGAAGGCTGGTGAATGTCGATAATGCGGCGGTGCGTGCGGGTTTCAAAGTGTTCGCGAGAATCTTTGTCTACGTGGGGCGATCGCAGCAAGCAATAAATGCGGCGTTTTGTAGGTAAGGGAATCGGACCGATCGCAGTTGCAGCGGTGCGATTTGCTGTATCTACAATCTTTTCGCAAGATGCGTCGAGAATCCGCCGATCGAAGGCTTTGAGACGGATGCGAATTTTTTGCTGTTGAAGAGTTGCCATTGGATTTTGTTTAATTTTCCAGGTTCAGTTTATTTTTAGTCATCAGTCATCGGTTGTTAGTGCGAGCGTCTGCGCTCGCGAATCCAGCCACTTGTTATTTGTTATTGAACGTTCGATCGCTAACTACTCACAAATTACTGCTCACCAATAACTACTATCGTCTTCGGTATTGACCGCAATTACTTTAGGGCTTAACCTCTTGCCTCGCAGCCCGAGCTAGCGGGTTGGTGTTAGCCTCGCATAGCGAGCGCGCTGGTGACGGCAATACATTCGAGTTTGAGGTCAAAAGGGTTCGCAACAATCACCCAGATAAATCTGGGTTTCTGTAAACCCACCCCGGCTGGAATATTATAGTCGATTTTTGATAGCTAACAACTAATGACTAAAGACTAATGACGTTCGATCGCGGGGAATAATAACGATCGCGAGCGGGAACGCTCGCACTCATTAAAAAGCAGAAAAGCCTATTGACATTTGGCGGCTTTTCTGCTTTTTCTGCTGTTAGCGGAGTCCTACTTGAGGATTTTGGACACAACGCCGGCACCCACGGTGCGGCCACCTTCGCGGATTGCGAAGCGCATACCTTGTTCGATCGCAATCGGGTGGATCAATTCCACAGTCATCTTGATCCGGTCTCCAGGCATCACCATTTCCACTTCTTTGCCGTCATCAGAAGTGAACTGAGCGATCGTACCGGTCACGTCGGTGGTGCGCACGTAGAATTGAGGGCGGTAGCCAGAGAAAAACGGAGTGTGACGGCCGCCTTCTTCCTTTTTCAGGATGTACACCTCAGATTCAAACAAAGTGTGAGGGTTGATCGACTTTGGCTTAGCCAGCACCATGCCGCGTTCGATATCTTTCTTTTCAATCCCCCGCAGCAGCAAACCGACGTTATCGCCAGCGAGTCCTTCTTCCAGAACTTTTTGGAACATTTCCACACCAGTCACGGTGAGGGTGCGGGTGTCCTTAATTCCCACCAATTCGACGCTTTCGCCCACTTTGACCTTACCGCGTTCGATCCGGCCCGTAGCCACAGTACCCCGACCTGTAATCGAGAATACGTCTTCCACAGCCATCAAGAAAGGCTTGTCAATTTCGCGTTCGGGGGTAGGGATGTAAGCATCCACTTCTTCCATCAGCTTGTAAATCTTGTCAACCCAGGGATTGTCGCCCTTCTTGGTGCCGGGAGTAGCAATCATTGCTTCTAGAGCTTGCAAGCCCGAACCGGTCACGATGGGGATATCGTCGCCAGGGAAATCGTAAGAGCTCAAGAGTTCGCGGACTTCGAGTTCTACCAATTCCAGCAATTCTGCGTCATCTACCATGTCTTCCTTGTTCAAGAAGACCACCAAGCTGGGAACGCCAACCTGCTTGGCTAACAGGATGTGTTCGCGGGTTTGGGGCATCGGGCCATCTGCTGCCGAAACCACCAGGATTGCGCCGTCCATTTGAGCGGCACCGGTGATCATGTTTTTCACGTAGTCAGCGTGTCCGGGGCAGTCAACGTGAGCGTAGTGCCGGTCTTCGGTTTGATACTCTACGTGAGCGGTATTGATGGTAATACCCCGTGCTTTTTCTTCTGGTGCGGCGTCAATTTCATCGTACTTCTTCGCCTTGGCTTGACCCAGCGCTGCCAGAGTCATCGTAATTGCCGCGGTCAAGGTTGTTTTGCCGTGGTCAACGTGACCGATCGTACCGATGTTTACGTGTGGTTTAGTCCGTTCAAATTTTGCGCGTGCCATTCTCGATCTGTTCCTTAGTTTCTTTTAGCGATTTTAGATTGTAGACCGTAGACTTTAGATTTTGGATTTAATCCAAAATCCAAAATCTAAAACCTAAAATCCTTAGGCGTTCTCTTTGTTCTTCGCGACGATGCTTCGGCTGAGATTCTAGATCTTGGATTCAATCTAAAATCCAAAATCTAAAATCTAAAATCCTTAAGCGTTTCCTTTGTTCTTCGCGATGATGGCTTCAGCCACATTGCGCGGCACTTCTTCGTAATGGCTGAACTCCATTGTGAAGATGCCCCGACCTTGGGTTTTCGAGCGGATGTCGGTAGCGTAGCCGAACATTTCTGCGAGTGGAACCTTCACAGAAACCTTGGCAATTCCCTGTTCCGTCTCTTGACCCTCAATCTGTCCCCGACGGGAGTTGAGGTCGCCGATGACGTTCCCGATGAAATCTTCGGGGACTTCCACCTCTACCTTCATCATAGGCTCTAGCAGCACTGGCGACGCCTTCATCACGGCTTCTTTGATAGCCATCGATCCGGCGATTTTAAATGCCATTTCTGAAGAGTCTACGTCGTGAAAAGACCCGTCCACCATAGTAGCTTTGAGGTCGATCACGGGATATCCTGCCACAATACCCGATTCGCAGGCTTCTTTCATCCCCTGTTCGGCAGGGCCGATGTACTCTTTGGGTACAGCACCGCCGACAATTTTGGAGACGAATTCAAAGCCGGTGCCGGCTTCTCCGGGTTCGAGTTCGATCACGACGTGACCGTACTGACCTTTACCGCCGCTTTGACGGATAAATTTGCCTTCAGCGCGGACGGATTTGCGAATGGTTTCACGGTAGGCTACCTGCGGCTGACCGACGTTGGCTTCTACTTTGAATTCCCGCAGCATCCGGTCTACCAGGATTTCCAGGTGCAGTTCGCCCATGCCGGCGATGACTGTCTGGTTGGTTTCCGGGTCAACGTTGACGCGGAAGGTGGGGTCTTCTTCAGACAGGGACTGGAGGGCTTTGGAGAGCTTCTCCATGTCTTGTTTGGTCTTGGGCTCTACGGCTACGGAGATGACCGGTTCTGGAATGAACAGGGATTCCAGCACGATCGGCGATCCTTCGTCGCAGAGGGTGTCGCCGGTGAAGGTGTCTTTGAGACCCAAAGCTGCTCCCAAGTCGCCGGCGCGCAGTTCGTCTACTTCGATGCGATCGTCCGCTTTCAAGACAATCAGGCGGGAAATCCGCTCTTTTTTGTCTTTGGTGGAGTTGAGGACGTAGGTTCCTTTTTTGAGGATGCCGGAGTAGACGCGAACGAAAGTCAGGCGACCGTAGGGGTCTGCCATGATTTTGAACGCTAGGGCTGACAGGGGCGCGGTGTCGTCAGCAAATCGCTCTGCTGTGTCGCCACTAGACAAGATTCCTTGAATTGGGGGAACTTCCAAGGGCGAGGGCAGGTAGTCGATGACTGCATCTAACAAGAGCTGAACGCCTTTGTTTTTGAATGCCGAGCCGCAGAGCATGGGGACGATCGTGCCATCGATCGTGCCTTTGCGCAAAGCCGCGCGAATTTCGTCTTCCGTGAGTTCTTCGCCTTCAAGGTATTTTTCGGTGAGGGCGTCGTCGGTTTCGGCTACGGATTCGATTAGCTTGGTACGGTATTCGTCTGCTAGATCTTTTACTTCCTCGGGAATGTCCACTTCCTCGATGTCCGTACCGATGTCGTTGGTGTAGATGTAGGCTTTCATTTGCACTATATCTACAATTCCCTTGAAGTTTTCTTCACTGCCGATCGGAATTTGGATGGGTACGGCGTTGGCTCTCATCCGATCGCGGATTTGGCCGTAGACTTTGTAGAAGTTTGCGCCCATCCGGTCCATTTTGTTAACGAACACGATCCGGGGAACTTTGTATCTATCGGCTTGACGCCATACTGTTTCTGATTGCGGCTGCACTCCACCAACCGAGCAGAAGACTGCGATCACTCCGTCGAGCACTCGCATCGAGCGTTCTACTTCGATCGTGAAGTCTACGTGTCCGGGAGTGTCGA
Organism: Oscillatoriaceae cyanobacterium Prado104; assembly: GCA_025454405.1. Classification (GTDB taxonomy): domain Bacteria; phylum Cyanobacteriota; class Cyanobacteriia; order Cyanobacteriales; family Microcoleaceae; genus Microcoleus. Next base: position 130,806 of record JALOON010000017.1, read on the forward strand.
TGATGTTGATTTTGTAATCTTTCCAACTGGCGGTGATAGCAGCGGCCGTAATTGTGATTCCCCGCTCCCGCTCTTGCGCCATCCAGTCGGTTACTGCTGTTCCTTCGTGCACTTCGCCAATTTTGTGCACCATGCCGGAATAGAACAGAATTCTTTCAGTTGTTGTTGTTTTGCCCGCGTCGATGTGGGCGGCGATGCCTATGTTGCGAGTTCTTTCCAGGGGGACGGTACGTGCCACAGCTACCTCCTTGTAATTGTGTTGCTGTTATAATACGAGTATACTACATAAAAACCCTGTTTTGCAGTCGAGCGCGACTGACAACATAAGTATATGGAGTCTGCTGTTACATTTTAATATTTTTTGCAAGATTTGTTCACAAAAATATTTAAAAATGTCAGGTGGAGAATCGATCGCAAACCGAGGTGAAAAAACCTATGGTATCGATAAGGGAAGAGTGAGAGAGGGGGAGAGGGGGAGAGGGGGGGAGTGGGAGAGGGGGAGAAATTAGCGACCTAATCTAAAAAGGGAGATGTTACAGATTGATTTGATGAGATAGCTTTGAGTGCGAGATTGTTGAGTCTGGACGTTTTTTTTTGCGTCGCAACCGCACTCAACACTCAAAACTTACAAACATTTCTATTTTTCACCTGCATTTTTCAATCGCAAGCTTCCCGCAATTTTCTCCGTTCGAGTTGGCAATTAGGATTGGCTTGTGTTTTTGATACCGCAAGCTTGCCCGAGCGCTCCCAACTCAACAGTCAATTAGTACCGATAGTGGGCGAAGGCTTTGTTAGCTTCGGCCATGCGGTGGGTTTCTTCGCGCTTGCGAATGGCGCTGCCGGTTTCGTTAGCTGCATCCATTAATTCGTTGGCTAATTTTGCTGCCATCGATTTGCCGGATCTGGCTCTAGCAAAGCGGATCAGCCAGCGGAGGGCGAGGGTTGTACCGCGATCGGAACGTACTTCCATCGGCACTTGGTAGGTAGCGCCTCCCACCCGGCGGGCTTTGACTTCGACGAGGGGCGTGGCGTTTTTGACTGCTTTTTCAAACAAGTCGAGCGGTTCTGCGCCCGTTCTTTCTTGGATGGTTTTGAGGGCATCGTAAACGATGCTGGTAGCAACGGATTTTTTGCCGTGCTGCATGATCCGCCTGACCATCATGCTTACCAAACGGCTGTTGTAGACTGAATCTGGAGGAACTGGGCGTTTTTGAATAACTGTGCGGCGAGACATAGTTTTATCGGGATTTTAGATTTTGCATCAATGAAATTTAGGTTGTTGGAGAACTGCCGAGGCTCGCTTGGTAGTTAACTGCTTTTCGACATCCAACCTTGTCCGGCACGATCGGATATAGAGGAGTTTTGCGGACACCTCAAACAAATATTTTGCCCGTTAAGAGACTGCAAGTTAAGAGACTGCTAGCGATCGGGTGAATTTTGCCTCATCGCGTTACCAGACGCAGCTTTATTTTTTCTCTTTCGGGCGTTTGGCTCCGTACTTGGAACGACCCTGTTTGCGGTCTTTCACTCCGGCCGTGTCTAATGTACCGCGAATGATGTGATATCTGACTCCCGGCAAATCTTTTACCCGGCCGCCCCGGATCATGACTACTGAGTGTTCTTGCAGATTGTGGCCGATGCCGGGGATGTAGGCTGTTACTTCAAAACCAGAGGTGAGTCGCACCCGCGCCACCTTCCGCAGCGCTGAGTTCGGTTTTTTCGGGGTTGTCGTGTACACTCTGGTACAAACCCCGCGACGCTGGGGGCAACTCTTGAGAGCTGGCGATTTGGTTTTTTTCTGCGTTTGTTCCCGTGCTGAACGAATGAGTTGCTGAATGGTGGGCATGAGTTACGGCATTTCTAGCTTTTTGCTGAATGTATGATAGTTTGGCGGCATCCGCACTGAAAGTCCCTTCCCCTGTGGGGGGACGGGATTGGAGAAAATTTATGAAGGCGTGAGGATACCAGACTCTATATTGTACACAACGACACGAGATTTGGCAAGAAATTCGGTTCGATCGGAAATGAAGTGGCGCAAACAGGCTTGAATGGTGGCAGGTTGTGCGATCGCATCACTGTATCTAGACGAGGCAGAGCGATAGTGTCAGGGGGTTAAGTCACACTCAGCGGTCGATCGGCATCACATCAGATCTGGGGAAATTGGCAGACTATAAAAATATACATTGAGTTGACTGGAAAAATGAGAACTGAAGTTTTGATGCCTGAGTACGCAATCTCCGAACTGTACTTTAATATTTGGAAATCCGGCACGATCGATCGGACTCAATTTCACCAAATTCAATACGCAATTAACTCTCCAAATTTTAAAAACTCAGACGAGCGCAGGATAGTTAGCAGATTGCTTTATGCAGTGCGCCGGGGATGGCTGTCCGTGATGGATTGACCCCGCAACTCCAGAGAATTTTGAGTTAAGTTTCTCTTAAGTCTCTCTTAAGTTTTTCTTACGTAAGTTGAGAAAAATTGAAAATCGAATCGCAACTTTTAACAGCGCTATTAACGCCAGGGGACAGGGTATGTTCAACTCTACCGAACTGCTGATCGAAGCTTTCATCAAACAACTTCAGCACGGCTACACCCGCACTTACGGTGGGTATAAATCAGATTATGCCGACATTCTTTCCTGGGTAGGGGCAATGGCATTAGAAAATATTGCCAACAGCGACGCTCTTTACCACAACGTAGAACACGCCATTTGCATTACCTTAGTCGGTCAAGAAATTTTGCGGGGAAAACAGATTCGCGAGGGAGGCGTGTCCTGCGAAAACTGGCTGCATTACATCATTTCTCTGCTGTGCCAAGATATCGGGTATGTTAAAGGGGTTTGCCAGCAAGACAGAGTAGCAGAAGGCTTGTATGCTACGGGAAAAGATGGCATGAGAATTGCCCTGGCTCCCGGTGCCACAGCGGCCAGTTTAGCTCCTTATCGGGTTGACAGAGCTAAACTATTTATTAACGAGCGATTTGGCAATCACAAGCTAATTAATGCTGGGGCGATCGAGCAAAATATCGAACAAACCCGTTTTTCGGTACTTGAGAGCACTGGGGGAGAAAATGCAGTTAATTATTCGAGTTTAGTGCGCGGTGCCGGATTGATAGGTCAACTCAGCAACCCGCAGTATTTACAGAGAATTGGCGCGCTATTTTATGAATTGGAAGAAAGCGGTGCTGCTAAGGTATTAGGATACCGGCATCCGGGCGATTTGTTGCAAAGTTATTCCAAATTTTACTGGACTGGTATTTACCCGCACATTAGCGAATCTCTCGGCTACTTGCAGTTAACGCAGGAAGGGAAACAGATTGTGGCGAGTTTGTACGCTAATGTATTTCGGATGGAACATCAACCTTGCGATTCAGAAGTTGCTTGAAATTAGTTAGGGCTTGCTGAATCAGTCTTTTCATGAGGGGAGGGAATAGGGAACAGGGAATAGGCAATAGGGAATAGGGAATAGGCAATAGGAAAGTGCATGAGTTTTCAATGGTTAAACTGAAGTTCCCCCCGTAGAAATACTGAGACGTGGGTTGAAACCCTTGTGCTGCTTGGTGTTTCAGCTTATGAACCAGAAAACACGTACCCATG